>DASSBC010000078.1:0-81119 GCA_035699125.1 Anaerolineales bacterium | reverse complement strand
CGTTTTTTCAGCAACAGCCGCCGCGCAGTACGGGACGTGAGCTGTTCGGTGTACAGCGCGCAACGGAATACTGGTCACAAGCCGTCCGACGCGGGCTTAAGCCAAACGATATCATCGCCACGCTGACAGCATTGACTGTCTGCTCGATAGAACACTCTTATCGAACATTTTTCCCTGCCTTGCCGGACGAAGTGATTGTCAGTGGTGGTGGCGGGCGTAACCATACTCTGATGACTATGCTCGCTGAACGGCTTTCCCCGGCGCGCGTGACCACCTCCGAGGAATATGGATTGGCGATGGATGCAAAAGAAGCCGTCGCCTTTGCCGTGCTGGCATACGAGACCTGGCACAGACGACCCGGCAATATTCCTGCAGCGACGGGCGCGTCCACTGCCGTTGTATTAGGGAACATCACATACTAAAAAGCAGTGCCGGAGAACTAGTTATCATTTTAATGAACGAACAACTGGAGCCTTTATGGAGTTGACCCTGACTGAAGAGCGCAACCCTCACACAAGAGACATCGACACTCTGCCCACGCTCGACATGTTGACCCTGATGAACGCGGAAGATCAAAAAGTGGCCCTAATCGTGCGTGACCAACTTCCAAATATTGCCGTTGCAGTGGATACCATCACTCTTCGGATGCAGCGAGGGGGACGGCTGATCTACATCGGGGCAGGCACTTCTGGACGACTGGGTGTGCTCGATGCATCGGAGTGTCCGCCCACGTTTGGTACGCCGCCTGAACTTGTAGTAGGACTCATCGCGGGGGGACCCGCGGCATTGACAGAAGCTGTGGAGGGTGCGGAGGATAACCGAGCAGGCGGTGCGATGGGGATCGCAAAGTTAGATGTTAACGAAAAGGACTGCGTCATCGGTATTGCTGCCAGTGGACGAACACCATACGTCATCGGCGGCCTGCAGGAAGCTAAAGCACGCGGCGCACTGACCGTTAGCATTGCCTGCAATCGTCCGTCCTCCCTGGAGGGATGGGCAGGGATCAGCATTACGCCTGTCGTCGGACCCGAGGTGATCTCTGGCTCGACGCGCCTGAAAGCAGGGACAGCACAAAAGATGGTATTGAACATGATCTCCACGGCGGTGATGATTCGCCTGGGGAAGACCTATTCCAACCTGATGGTGGACGTCCAGCCGACGAATGCCAAACTCCGGCAGCGCGCGCGGCGGATCGTGGCAGAAGCCACAGGCTTGGAATTGCAGCAGGCTAGCAGGGTTTTGTCGGCATGTGATGGCGAAGTCAAGACGGCGATTGTGACGATCCTTGCAGGAGTCTCACCCGAAATCGCGCGGGACCGATTGCACGAAACAGGTGGGTATGCGCGAAAAGCGATTGGCGAATGGGCAGGGGTGAGCTCCCAAGATCATGGAGTCCAAACGAAATACATCCTTGGCGTGGATGGCGGTGGGACAAAAACTGTGGCGATGCTGGGGGATTTAGAGGGTAATGTCATTGCGCGTGGATTTAGCGGATCATCCAACACCAATGCGGTAGGATTCGAAGCGGCTTGCCTGGCATTAGAAAACGCCATCCACAAGGCGCGTGCGGATCATCCAGGGGAAATCTCCGCGATGTGTTTAGGGTTGGCGGGTGCGGGGCGAAATGAGGAGATTGAACAATTCCAGAATTGGGCAGCCCATAAATTTCCGAAAACGCTGCTGAAGGTTGTCAGCGACGCTGAGATTTTGCTGGTGGCAGGTGCGCCAGTGGGACCGGTACTAGCGTTAATTTGTGGAACGGGTTCGATTGTCTACGGGCGGACCGTAACCGGAGAGTTGATTCGCGCGGGCGGCTGGGGTTATCTGCTTGGGGATGAGGGCAGCGGGTATGCCATAGGCATTGCAGCATTGCGAGCCGTGATGCAGGCATACGACGGGCGCGGAGCAGAAACATTGTTATCAGAACTTGTGCTGAAACGTTATGGCGTATCCGCACCGGCGGATCTTGTGCGCAGCATCTACGCAGCCTCGTCACTCTCCATCATAGCATCCCTGACGGATTTGGTGGAACAGGCAGCGGGGTCCGGGGATCCCGTCGCGATCGCGATTCTAGAAGAATCTTCCCGAGAGCTTGTACGAACTCTTGCTGCGGTCTATCCAAAACTCGGGGCATCAACGGTTCCGCTGATTCTGAGCGGTGGAACGATTCTGCGTGGAAGATATCTCAGGAAGGCTTTTCAGCAAGCCTGTGAAAGGTACAAATTGGAATTTACAAGCGTGCAGGATGTGGTGGAGCCGGCGGAGGGTGCTCTGAAATCGGCGTGGCAATTATCGCGCGGTTGAATCAAAACTCTTAGCAGCAGGGTACGGGAATAGACTGCTTCGCTATAATTAAGGCAAAAAGTTATATCGTCGTTGCTACATCGAAATAAGGAGGGCGAGTGTACACGCGCAGAGAAATCATTTGGAGTACAGTTTGAGGCAGAACGCATCCAGACCGGTAATCTGTGAGCGATGAGTAACAAGCGGAGAATTCGCTGAAGCGCGCGATGATCGATGATTGTGATGCCTATGCCGTACAGGTATAATGACTTTGCTGGTGATGTTGTTTTGAGAAATACGGTGCGTCGGGCAGCTTTATCGAGATGCTAGAATTATGGCCTATAGTTATGAACAAGGAAATTCTTCTAATCTACCGATCGTCTTTCTGCAAGGAGGTGGACTGAGTCACAAATCTTGGAAACCCGTTGTGGAGTACCTGACAGATTTCTTTTGCTTGATGCCTGATTTGCCGGGTCATGGACAGAGTCAAAATATCCCATTCAGCCTCGAAGGCTCGGCGGCAGAGGTGGCAGACCTTATCACGCAAAAGGCCCCCAACGGAAAAGCCCATCTTGTTGGTCTTTCTTTGGGTGGGGCTGTGATTTTGACATTGCTGCGGCTATATCCAGGGGTTGCTGATCATGTTATTCTAACGGGCAGTTCAGGTCGATTACCAAAATGGCTGGTTCAAATGAGCCTTCCTTTCTTTGAGATGTTGCGGTTCATGAAAGCAGAAATACTGGTTCGAAGCACTCTGAAACAACAAGATATACCTGAAAAGTATTATGTTGATCTTTATGAAGATGTTCTACTCAGCAGCACTTCCAAATTTCTAACGACGATCTATACAGAGTTGACGAAACTAGAAATGCCCGAGAAAATCTCCTGTCCGTTGTTGGTCTGTGTGGGTGAGAAAGAAACCGGAGCTGCAAAGTTATATGGGCAGATTTCCCTAATACCACTTCAGAAGTATCCCTCGGCTCGTGGCGTAGCTATGCCAAACGGCGGTCATGTTTGGGCATTGCAGTTTCCAGATGTATTCGCTCAAATGGTAAGTGCTTGGGTTACCGATCATCCGTTGCCATCAATTCTGAGACCGTTAAGAGCATGAATGTTTTGTTCTCATTCCTTTTCGGATTAACCAGTTCGTTCTATGCAGCCGCCCAGTGCATGGTGTGTTCTGAAAGCTGATCTTTTCTTAGAGGAAAAGGCATGCCATTCTTTGTTGTAAGAGCAGAGAGACGGTTCCTATGTTTGGTGGGTTCAACCCGGCTCCTGGCGAGGGGGAAAGCATGATCCTGGCTCTCGCAGTTGTCTCCGTTCTTGGGCTTGCCTTTGCTGCGCCCTGGCTGGTACGGCGCGCAGGCAATGGGGCGGGTTGGATTTTGGCGATCTTGCCAGCAGCGGTGACGCTGTATTTGATCAGTCTTTTGCCACTTGCTGCTGAGGGGCAGCCGGCGGCATTTTCTATTCCCTGGTCGCCGGAGCTCGGGCTGTTTTTCTCATTTCGTGCGGATGGTCTGGGACTGCTTTTCGCCCTCCTGATCAGCGGGGTAGGGACACTGGTCGTGATCTATGCAGGAGGCTATCTAAGGGGAAACCCCGATCTGGAGAAGTTCTATGCCTGGCTCTTAGTCTTTATGGGGTCTATGCTTGGACTCGCCCTGGCGGAGAACATGCTCCTGTTATTTATGTTTTGGGAGCTGACCAGCATCAGTTCTTACATGCTCATTGGTTTTGAGCATGAACGCGAAACCGCCCGGGCTGCCGCGCAGCAGGCATTCCTCATCACTGCTGGCGGTGGGCTGGTGTTGCTGGCAGGTCTTCTGCTTCTCGGGCAGGCCGGGGGAACGTTGGAATTTTCTACACTATTGAAGCAGGACGATGTGATACGTGCCAGTCCTTTTTATCTGCCCGCTGTCGTATTGATTTTACTGGCCGCGTTTACCAAATCTGCGCAGTTCCCGTTCCACTTCTGGCTGCCGAACGCTATGGAAGCGCCGACACCTGTCAGTACCTATTTGCATTCGGCAACGATGGTGAAAGCCGGTGTGTACCTGCTGGCTCGCCTGGGGCCCGCGCTCAATGGGACAGATCTGTGGCTCTATGGGGTTGGGGGAATCGGGGCGGCGACGATGCTGCTCGGCGGCTATCTCGCGCTGCAGCAGACGGATCTAAAACGATTGCTCGCCTATTCCACAGTGAGCGCACTGGGAATGCTGACACTTTTGATCGGTCTCGGCTCGCCGCATGCACTCCAGGCGGCGGTTGTGCTGCTGCTGGCACACGGCCTATACAAAGGCGCGCTCTTCCTCGTGGCCGGGGCATTAGATCATGAGACGGGCACGCGCGACATCATGCAGCTGGGCGGATTATTCCCGGTGATGAAACTCACAGCCATTGGCGCAGGGCTCGCGGCGCTCTCGATGGCAGGCTTGCCTCCTTTGTTTGGTTTCATCTCTAAGGAAATGTCATACGAGGTCGCGCTCGAATTTGGTCCATGGATCACTGGCGCTGTCATCTTTGCGGGGCTATCGTTTGTCTTCGTCGCCGGAGTCACGGGCATGGGACCCTTCTGGGGAGAACGGAAACAAACCACAAGGTCTCCGCATGAGACGCCCCCCAGCATGTGGGCCGGCATTCTGATCTTGGCAACGCTAAGTCTGCTTTTCGGTATCTTTCCCGCGATTATCAGTGCGCCTCTGATCAGCCCCGCGGCTTCCGCAGCCATCGGCGAGCCGACCGACCTTACGCTGGCGTTGTGGCATGGAGTGAATCCAGCCTTCCTTCTTAGTATTGCGACGGTGGCAGTTGGCACCGGATTGTTCGCGGCGCGTCAACCACTCCGTTCTGGACTTTTACGCCTTGTCTGGCCCTGGGGGCCCTCCTTCCTGTACGATCGGGCACTGGGCGCATTCAATGTGCTGGCTCGCGAGCTCACGCGCCTGTTCCAGAGTGGATACCTGCGCTATTACATTATGACACTCATGGTCGTTGCTACAGGGCTGGTCGGCTTTACCCTGTTCACTCGTGATGGATGGGATTTTCCGCGAGGCGTGACCGACATCCGTTTTTATGAAGTAGCCCTTGGCGCCCTGATCCTGGCGGCAGCGCTCGTAGCGACCATTGTCCAGTCCCGACTCGCTGCAGTTGCATCGCTGGGGGTGGTTGGGTATGGTGTGTCCTTGATCTACATCCTGTACGGCGCGCCCGATCTGGCGATGACTCAATTCCTGATTGAATCGCTCACGGTCATCTTGTTCGTCCTGGCTTTTTACCACCTGCCGCAGTTTACACAACTGAGTTCCAGACGCTCTAGAGTTCGGGATATAGGGATCGCGTTGCTGGCTGGGGGTCTAATGACTGCTCTGGTGCTCTCGGCGACGGGGGTTTTGTTCTACCCGAGCATATCGGATTATTTTGTTGAGAATGCCCTGCCGTTGGGACATGGGCGCAACATCGTCAATGTGATCCTTGTGGATTTCCGAGCGTTCGATACGATGGGTGAGATCACAGTGCTGGGTATTGCTGCGATTGGAGTGTATGTATTGTTGAAGCTGTCTGCGGCCTCCAAGAGTGACAAAACAGGAGATGCCGAATGACCTCCCTTATCCTGCGAACGACAGCCCGCTACCTGACGCCGCTGCTACTGCTCTTCTCTGTCTTCCTGTTCTGGCGTGGACATAACCAACCCGGTGGCGGGTTTGCAGGCGGCCTGGTGGCGGCAGTTCCCTTCGCTCTCTTCTCGATCGCGTTTGGTGCAGCAGAAGCCCGCCGGATACTGCACGTGGAAACTCATGTGCTGATCGCCACAGGCTTGCTGACCGCTCTTGTTAGCGGCGTACTGAGTCTATTCGCCGGCGATCCATTCCTTACCAGTAGGTGGGGGTCTCTCAGGTTGCCGGGCTTTCCCGCTGTCGATGTGGGCACTCCAGTGCTTTTTGATTTGGGCGTGTATCTAGTTGTGATCGGCGTGACATTATCCATTATTTTTGCTCTGGAGGAGACCGAATAAATCATGGAAATCATATTGGCATTTGTGATTGGGGGGCTATTTGCCGCAGGGATCTACATGCTGCTTCGGCGCAGCCTGTTGAAGTTGCTTATCGGTCTATCCCTGATGAGCCATGGGACGAATCTGCTGATCTTTACTGTCGCCAGGCTGACACGGGGGAGGGCGCCCGTGATCAGTATGAATGAGTCTGTGCTCGAGCCGCCATTTGCCGATCCAATACCGCAGGCACTCATCCTCACCGCCATCGTGATCAGCTTTGGGGTCACCGCTTTTGCGCTGGCGCTGGCGTTTCGGGCATATCGCAGCGTAGGCACCGACGACCTCGATCAAATGCAAACTACGGATGCTTAGATGCTTTTCGAAAATTTCCTGAGATCTAGACCGCTATGAATGTACTGCTCCTCTTACCGATCATCATCCCCATGCTTACGGGCATCCTAACATTATTTTTTCGATATGCCCTGCACACACAACGTCTAGTGAGCCTGATGGGGACAGTCGCATTGCTTGTTGCCTCCATTGCCCTCGTTTTCGATGTTCGGCGGAACGGGATCCAGGCAGCGCAAATGGGCGGCTGGCCGGCACCTTATGGCATCCCGCTAGTGGCGGACCTGTTTGGTGCTGTGATGGTTTTGCTCGCTGGCATCGTCGGGATGGCTGTCGCAGCCTACGCGCTGGTCAGTATCGACAGGCAGCGCGAGCAATTTGGCTATCATCCTCTGTATCACTTCCTGTTGATGGGTGTTTGTGGCGCTTTTCTGACAGGTGACCTGTTCAACCTCTATGTGTGGTTTGAAGTCATGCTGATGGCTTCCTTCGTGTTGATGGCGCTGGGAGGCGACCGTGGTCAGATGGAAGGCGCGATCAAGTATGTGGCACTCAACCTGGTGTCCTCGGCGATGTTCCTCTCCGCGCTGGGTCTGTTGTATGGGATGGCTGGCACGCTCAATATGGCAGACTTGGCGCAAAAGTTTTCTGTGAATCCCCCATCACAGTCGCCCGGCCTGGTGACCGCAGTGGCTATGCTATTCATGGTTGCCTTTGGGATCAAAGCCGCGGTCTTCCCCCTGTTCTTCTGGCTGCCTGCTTCCTATCACACACCGCCAGCCGCGGTCTCGGCGCTCTTTGCCGGGTTGCTGACCAAGGTGGGCGTCTATGCGTTGATCCGAGTCTTTACGCTGATCTTTCTACAGGATACCGGATACACCCACAGCCTGCTCCTGGCTGTCGCGGCTCTGACGATGGTCAGTGGGGTGGTAGGCGCGGCAGCGCAGAACGAGTTCCGACGTGTCTTGTCCTTTCTGATCATCAGCCATATTGGCTATATGATCATGGGGCTTGGCTTGTTCACACCGCTCGCTCTAGCGGGTGCGGTGTTCTACACCGCCCACCACATCATCGCGAAGACTAACCTCTTCTTGGTGAGCGGTGTGGTGGAGCGACTGGGAGGGACGCCGGAATTGAAGAAACTCGGCGGTTTATACCGTGCGCACCCGATTCTGGCGTTGTTATTCCTCGTCCCGTCAATGTCGCTGGTCGGCATTCCGCCACTCTCCGGCTTCTTTGCCAAGTTGAGTCTGGTGCGCGCCGGACTAGAGACTCAACAATACGTGTTAGTGGCAATCGCGCTGGGCGTGAGCATTCTTACGCTTTTTTCGATGCTCAAGCTGTGGGCGGAGGCATTCTGGAAACCGGGGATGCTGTCCGAGGTGGACACGCTACCGTTCGGGCTGAATGTCCGCGCCTGGTTGTATCCGATTGCTTTCCTCGCCGGGCTCACAGTGCTGATCGGGCTCGGAGCAGGACCCCTGTTCAGGTTCGCTCTGCAGGCTGGCGAGCAGTTGATGAATCCATCGATCTACATCCAGGCGGTGATGGGAGGCGGTCCGTGAGTCCCTTCTTCCTGAACATCGTGCTTGCGCTGTCCTGGGGGGCGCTCACGGGGAATTTCCAGCCGTCGAATTTATTGACTGGGTTTGTCCTGGGGTATGGAGCGCTGTTCGTGATACGGCGTGCCCTGGAACCCTCTGATTACTTTGTGAAGGTTTGGCAGGTGATCCGCTTTGTGCTCTTTTTCCTGTGGGAACTTCTCCTGGCCAATCTGCGTGTAGCGTATGATGTGTTGACCCCCGGCTTTCATATGCAGCCGCGGGTGATTGGTATTCCCCTCGCAGCGCGAACCGATGCGGAGATTATGGCGCTTACCTATTTTATTAATCTCACGCCAGGCTCTGTCGTTCTGGATATTTCCAGTGACCGGAGCGTGATGTTCGTCCATGTCATGTATGCGCCGGATGCCGATGCGATGAGGCGGGAGATCAAACAGGGTGGGGAGCGCCGCATCCTGAGGCTGCTGCGCGGAACTAAGATCAAGAAAGGTTGAGATGAACATTCTGATTGAAATCACTCTGGGCATATTGATTCTCGCCATGTTTTTGACTTTCGTGCGGCTGGTACGCGGTCCGAGCCTGCCCGCGCGCGTGGTGGCGTTGGATATGATGGGATCCCTGTCTGTCGGGATCATTGCCGTCTATGCGGTTGCCACACAGCAGCCCATTTTCCTCGACGTGGCAATCGTCCTGGCGCTCATCGGGTTTCTCGGCACAGTCGCGTTTGCCTACTATGTTGAAAAAGGAGAATTACCATGGCCGAAGGCATAAGTCTAATCCTGCTCCTGTTGGGTGCTGTTTTCATGCTGCTGGCAGCCATCGGGATGGTACGCATGCCGGATGTACTCACGCGGATGCATAGTAGCACGAAATCGGCGACGCTGGGCGTCGGTCTGATTATGCTGGGGGTCGCCCTTGCCTTCAGCGACTTTGACATCGGGGTACGCGCGCTCGCAATTGTAATCTTCACGTTTTCTACGACGCCTGTATCAGCGCATATGATCGCCAGAGCAGCGTATCTCTCCGGTGTGCCTCTCTGGGAAGGCACCCTCAGCGACGAAATGCGCGGGCGCTACGATCCCGACACTCACACGTTATCTGGCAAGGTGCAATCCGATTAAGTATTGAGCTTGCCAATCGATAACAATTGTCTCTGTAATCCAAAGATGAAATCCTCTGGCGGTAATGTTACAGCCTAAGTGCCCGTCTGCTCTATCTTGAATGGAAATATTTGAGCGCGGAGATTCATTAAAAAACCAGGCAAGGTTAATAGTCCTTGCCTAGGTAAAAATCAAATCAGTGAAAGCGCCACGAGGGCTACGTTTGAAAACGACTTCGAAGATGCTTAATAAAGTTGGTGACTCTATTGGCATGAGGTGAGAGGGTTTCCATAAATTTCTCTAAATCTACAAAGAAAATAGATCCTGAGAACTTTTTTTCATTACCTGCGTGCTCATTCCCATAGCTGCTGCTGTAAGTATAGAGATAGCTCTTGCCAGCGTAAAAATCTGCGCCGCGGAGAGGGATGCGATTAAGAACTACTCCAACCACCTTGGCTCCCACCATCTTGATATGCTCCATAGAGGCTTTCGCTAAAGACTGGCGCGTATGAGCAGGTCTGACCACCAGTAGAACCCCATCCACCTTGGAGGCAAGGATCATCGCATCAGGGACGAACAAGGGTGGCCCATCAATGATAACAACATCGGCGAGTTCTTCCAACTCAGACAGGAATAGCTCCATTTTCTCCGAGCTCAAGAGCTCAGCGGGGTCAGGAGGCGTGTTACCGGCAGTAAGCACCGCTATTTGCCTGACTTCCTTAATTCCAGCCCTCCAATCGAAGACAGCGCGGGCAAACACCACGTCAGCCAGACCCTCATCGTTAGGCAAGTTGAAAAGTTTATGGATTTTTGGCTTGCGCAAGTCAGCGTCGAGCAGGAACACCTTTTTTCCTCTTTGCGCCATGGACAATGCCAGGTTTACAGCCACCGAGGTTTTTCCATCCCCGCTATCCGGGCTCGTGATAAGAATTGTCTTCAGGCGTTGTCCCATTTCTGCTAAATCAAGTTCCGTCCTTAAGGCACGGAATGGTTCGGTTAGCGGATGGTTTGAATTATCCCCATCATAGAGTCGGTTTTCATACATCCTATCCTCCTGCTCAAAAATACGACCGAGAATAGGAGCTGAAAATAGGCGCATCACATCGCTGGGGGACTTCAAGGTGTCATCTAGATACTCGAGCAGATAGGCTGTACCGGCTGCCAAAACAAATCCAGCGACTGTCGCCAGCAGAATGGTCAATCCTTTCATGGACCCGATGGGATCGGATGGTAATTCAGCAGATGCAATGATCGTTAGCGTATTCACCGCCCCTTGTTGTGTATTAGAGAGTAGTAAACCATAATTATTTTCCATACCGCTCAGCTTTGATTGTAAGGAGGAAATCTGGTTTTCTTTGTCATTAATTTGCTGAGCGCTGAACGTTTCAGCCAGTTCTTCCTGCAGTTTTTCGATTTCAGCTTCGGTTTCTTCAATCTGTGCCTCGAGATTGTTCAAGCGCTGGTGAATGAAATCTTGCCGCCCTCGTTCCTCAGACTGGCTGCTGACAGGGCTTAGAAGGATCAGTTGAGCGGCTAATTCGTTGGCAACTGTTTGAGCGCGTAGCGGATCAATGTCATTGACGGTGATCACAATCAATTGGGTATTGGGTAATGCCTGAGCGATGTACTCTGGCAATTGACTCAGCCCGAGGGCATTCCTCGTTGCGTTGCGAACCAATTCTCGATTACCAAGATCGGCGTAAGCTGCGGCCAATTGTTGGCCCAGAAGTATGTCATTGCTGGATGGGTTAGGATTATTGATTGTCGCGCCGATCATGAGCGTCGTGCGGGCCTGGTAAACCGCAGGCTGGCGCATAACACTCAGAGAGCTGAAAATAGCAGCTATCAAAGTGGAGGCAACCACTAACCACCACCATTTGCGCAATGGAAAGGTATATTTGTTCAGTTCCATAAGTTTCTCTGCATCAGCTAATAATAGTTGTTGTAAACTTCTTCAATCTTGTTGATACATGATAGTCCACACATGAGACGAACCGGTAAAACACCCACTTTCAATGGGCTGCACATCTCCTGTTCTCCTGTGCTGTCGAGCCAATGGATTATAGTCATGACGCAACAATCTCAATTTTGTAACAGAAAATTAGAAAGTTTAACAAAGTCAATTCCCGATACTTCGGGGCGGATTTAGCTTCCGTGCATCTCAGAAAACCCCCAAAAACCTGTTTGCTGGCTTGATCCTTGTTTCTCTACCCACTATAGACTTCGTCCCAGGCAGTGTAGACTGTTCGCCAGTTGTAATACTGCTCGAAAGTTGCGCGGCCGGCTTGAGTAAGGCGCTCAGCTAGTGTTTGGTCCGTCAGTAATTGGAGGACAGCCTGGGCGAATTCTTCCGCTGAATCAGCCAAAAGAATATTATCTCCCGGAGAACAAGCCAGCCCCTCGGCTCCCACAATCGTGGAAACGACTGGCACACCTGACGCCCAGGCGTCCAGAATTTTCACCCGCATGCCCCCACCTGCTCGTAGTGGAACGACAAAGACACTGCTGCGACTCCAATAGGGTTGAAGATCAGCCACATAGCCAGGCAAGTGGATGCTGCCATCCAGCACCTCGGTCTGTAGAGAGTGGGGCGGCTGTTTTCCCACAGCTGTGAAGTGAGCCCCCGGAACGCGTGCTCGTATCAAAGGCAGCACCTGGTGCGTAAACCATTCCACACCGTCAGCGTTAGGGGGCCAGTGCATCCCACCGATGAACAAAATCTCGCCCAATGTAGGCGAGGGGCGCACAACCGCAATCGACTCAAGATCCAAACAAATGGGGATGACGCCTGCAAAATTCGGCTTGTGGCCATTCCGGTACAGTTGCAGCAGGTAACGCTGATCCTCATCAGTCACGGTCACAACCCGGTCGAATGCAAGGCAGGTATGAGCCTCGTAGGCGGCCATCCGAGCGCTTTCGCGATGATAGCCTAATCGTGCAATCGGGTTGCGCGCCTGGGCTGCCAGCCGGCGCGGGATCAGGAATACGGCATTATGTTGATCGAGGATCAGGCGCGGCTGCTCACCCCGACGTTCAGCTCTTGTCCGTGCTGCCATGGCGTAAGGTGCCATCCAGAGTTGATCCGCGTGAATCGCATCAAAGTGATGTGCATCTACGAGCGACTGCATCTGCCGATACATGAACGCGCTGTGATCGCGTGCAATGAGTAAGGGCTCTCCCGTTAGGAGGCTGCGCCCGAGCGCCAGGCCATCCTGCCAGCGTGTTCGTTGAAGCGGAACGGTAACCACACGGTTGCAATAGCTTCGTAAATGCTCGATTGCCTCTGGTTCATCGTTACTCCGCACGAACGAAACTAAAGTTATGTCGTGTCCTCTGTTGGCAAGGTGGCGCAGGGTGTAATAGGCACGGACTTTAGGTCCTGCATCCAACGGATAAGGCAAAACTTGGGTCAGAAAAAGAATTTTCACAACTGCTATAGGCTCGACAAAGTATTTAATAGGAGACCATATTGCCGGGCGACCTCAACCCAGGCCCGCCGACGAGAAGCTGGCAGGGCGCGGGTTATGTGACCCAGTGCAAAACGCGCTAATGAGGCTTGAAACAGAATAAATTTGTAAAGTATTCCGGCTAAAGCGCTGCGCCGCTTGCGGAAGAACTTGATCTTGTTTCGGTAGAGTTCGATGAACATTGAGTCAGCCACCTGGCTGGTACTGCGGCCCACGGCATGAGTGACGACTGCCTCTGGCAGCCAGTGAAGCTCCCAGCCCACCTGGCGCAGGCGGTCGCACAAATCAATCTCTTCGGAATAGACAAAGTAATCGTCGTCAAACAATCCCATTGGTCGCACAACGTCGGCGCGCAACAGGAGACAGGCACCATTGAGGACCTCCACCTGTTGTGGCGCCTGCGATGCTAAGACCGCCGGCGGGTACTGGCTAACCGGATGGAGGCGATCAAGATGGAATAGTCGCCACCATTCGCGGAAGAGAGAGGGCAGGCGCTCAATAGATGTTTGCAGGGAGCCATCTGGGTTAACCAGACGAGGCCCAACCCCTGCCACACGAGGATGCCCGGCCAAGTAGCGCATAAGCGCATCGAGTGCGCCAGGGTGCACGATGGTATCCGGGTTGAGCAACAACCAGAACTGACCTTGCGCGAGGGAGACTGCCTGATTGTTTGCCCGGGCAAAGCCCAAATTCTCAGGGCTAACCGTCAGGCGGACTTGCGGATACTCGGCAGAAACTACCTCCGGGGTACCGTCTTTTGAAGCGTTGTCGAATACGATTACTTCGAACGAACAGGACGGGGAATTTTCCCAGATCGAGGCAAGGCAGCGCAGCAGATCCTGGCGCGTGTTCCAACTGACAATGATAATGGAAAGTATCATGATATTAGGGTCCAATAGTATTGCGAAGCCACAACTGGCATGACACACTACACATGCCTCAGCAAGGATAGACAGTCATCTAAGCTAGCAGAACAGATTTATCGTTATTAGGTACCTGTCCGAATTCGCCCAGTCCCTCCCGATAGCCCTGAAAGATAGAGCCGCCAATGACATATCGGTAGAGAATGGGAAGCATACCAGAGTCTGGGTAGTGCTTCTCCAGGGTACTTACGATTCGTTCCATGCTCCACAGCGCCGGTCGAGAAGAGACGAGAGCGCGGACCAATTTACGGGCGATGAGGCGCGGTGGATCCTGCTGCCAGTTAATCGGCGTTTTGTCATAAAACATAGGAACATGAACGAGTAATTCAGGATGTTTTTGGAAAAGCGTTACGGAGCGATAGGCAGCAACTCTCATGCGTTTCTTAAACCCATCCAGAGTGTCGGCCGAACGATCTCGGTGCCAACAAACAGCCCTGGTGCTTCGAAAAAATTTATAACCTTGACGATGAGCGCGATAAGTAAACTCGAGATCACACCACATACTGGAACCCGAAAATTCCAGAGGCTGCATCATTCCAATCTCAAAATAGGCTTCGCGCCTGAGAGCCATATTGTTGCTGTGGATGTCTCGGAATGGCAGTTCGACTACCTGATTAGTATGGTCTGAGCCATTACTCGAGTTCTCAGAAAGTCCAGAACGGGTGTAGTAAGTGCCCGAATCCAACAGAGCCTGTGAGGAGTAAGATGTGCCAGATGTTTTCGTCGGCCAGAGATCCCAGGTCCCAACCACAACCCGATCTTCCTCCATGGCTTGAGCCTGGATGAGGTAGGTTAAGTAATCAGGCTCCACCAAAATATCATCATCCAGGAAAACCAGTATGTCTGCCTGACTCTGTTGGACACCAAAGTTACGCGCTGCTGCGTCACCTTGATTGCTCTGCTGAATATAGCGTAGAGCGAAGGGAAATGATTCCGCCGTAATCTCCTCCGTCCCGTCCGTGGAGCCATCATCCACAATGATTACCTCGAAGCGATTGCTTGGGTAGGTTTGCTTGGCGAGCCACTGCAGTGTTCCCCGGAGCGCTCCTTTGTGGTTGTAGGTGGGAATAACAACACTAACTGTAGGTGGTGCTTGCATGAATTCCATAACGTCAGGCCGACTCTCAATCTTGGCGGATGACGGATGAGCAACCTCCTGAAGGTAATTTTCAATTTCATTCATCATTTTAGTTATGGTAAATCTCTCCATGACGGTTTGCCGGCCGGCGTTAGCCAGCTTTTTACGCAATATAGGATCCTCGACGAGTCTGACAATCTTCCTTGCCAAATCTTCAGGATCATTAGGCGTGAATAGCAATCCATTTTCACCATCTTCCAGAATCTCAATCGTTCCGCCGGTTGGAGTTGCTATTACGACCAGGCCTGAGATCATCCCCTCTAACACCATCCTGGAGAAGGGCTCCTCCCAGGTGGAGGGCAGCAAGAGCACGTCACATTGCTGTAGTAACCGGGGCATTTCTTCTGGTTGCACATGTCCTAAAAAAGACACATACTCATCCAGCCCGGCTTGAGTCGCGAGACGTTGTAAATAGCTTTGGTAGTCCGTAGATCCAGATCCGGCTAAACTCAATCTTACATTTCGCATACCCTGATCCAATATGAGTTTTCCCAGTGCCTGGATGACTGTGCCTACACCCTTCTCAGCCACCAACCGACCCGCGTACAGTAAATTAAAAACCGGATTGTCGCCGCTGAGTTTGTGGTTATCTGATTTGCTCAAATATCGTTGAGGGTCAATGCCCGTATAGATGACCCGCGCGTTTGCCACTGGGATTCCGGCTTCGACCAGCCGTTTTCGAGTCGTAGCACTGACACACATCGCATGCTTAAAGTTCAACCGGGGACGCTGATTCTCTCTGACCAGGAGTGCCAACGCTACTTTGCCCAATATCCTTTTGGTTAATTTGCTATACCAACTACGTCCCGGCGCGCGCCAATATAATTCGTGCTGGCTGGGTAAAGTGGGCCAGTATGTGGCAAATCGGTAGACGACTTTATCGGGATATTTGGACTCAGCTAACGCAGCCAGCGACCAGGGCAGGTTCCACATACCCCAGATGAAGACGATGTCCGGGGAAAACTCCTCTAGAACTCGCTCCAGGTACCGTAAATTATGTTGCTCTCTTGCCTTTCGCCGAGTAAAGAATGTTAAACTATGCCGCCAGGGGACCAAGTCCATCTCCAGGTATAAGGATCGGTAAACTCCATCTGTTTCCACGGGTACATTGCCAGTTCCATGCATGCTTGTCAAAACAAGCGTCGTATGCCCTCGCTCTATCAGGCCCTGGACGACTTGCTGGCACGATTGATCTTCCCCTCCCGTTTCTTGAACCAGATAAAAGTTGGTAAGAAATAGAATCCGCATTCTTTATCTCTCGAGATCGAATCCCTGGACCTTTGAACTTCTGGTGAAACACTCTAAAAGAAAATCTTCGATTTCTTTTACCATTTTGTCTAACGTAAAATTCTCCAACACGGTCTGGCGACCCGCTTGGGCAAGGCGGCAACACAAGCCTGAATCGTTGAAGAGCCGGGTAACTTGTTCAGTCAAACCATCCGCATCTTCTGGTGCAAACGTCAACCCTGTCTCGCCATCCTTCAATATTTCCGTTGTACCACCGGTGGTCGTCCCAACCACCACTAAACCTGAAGCCATTGCCTCCTGTGTCATACGGGCAAGAGGTTCCTCGTATATGGATGGAAAAATAAGAACATCATACTGCTGTAAGATGGCTGGCATTTGGTCTTTCGAAACCGATTTGTGGAATATCACATAGTCCTGCAAATGCTCTTTCTCAACCAGTTGCCGCAAATAGGACTCGTACTCAGGATGACCTGACCCAACAAGCGTCAAGGTGACCTGGTGGATTTTCCGCCGATTCACCAACCGCGCCATCGCCTCAACAGCCGTGTGAACGCCTTTATGACGGACCAATTGGCCAGCGTAGAGTAACTTTAAACAGCCGGATGAATACTCTCGCTTGCGAACGTCCAAGAATCGTCCTATAGCTGTACCACCATGGATGATACGAGCATGCTGGACAGGCAAACCCGCCTCAACGAGGAGTTCGCGCACCCTGGCACTCACGCAAATTACGTGCTCGAATTTCAGGTCAGGTTGGCCTTCTTTAGCGAGCATTGACATTGCAGCCTTGCCTAGAATTCGTTTTGGTACTCGCATAGGACCATGTCGAGTTGGTGATTGCCAGTACGCAGTGTGCATATCTAAAGCTGATGGCCAGTAGTCAGATAGGTAATAAACCACGCGACCGGGTAATAGCTTTTCAGCCAAGGCTGGTAGTGTTTTAGAAAGAGCCCACATCCCCCAGACAAAGATTAAATCTGGGGCGAAGTCCGTAACGGCCTGTTCCAGAAATGCCAGGTTTTCGCTATGCTGTTCCTTCCATCTGGTGAAAAAATGGAACGGTTGGTAATAAGCAAGATCTCCTTCGAGGTGGAGAAGACGAAATATGTTCTGCTCGCTCGCCGGCGCCTTCTCCAATTCATAGCGGCTGGTCAGAACTCCAATCGTATGACCCTGCCCAGCCAAGCGTTCAGCTACCTCCTGACACCATTGGGTGTAACCGCCTGGACGGGCTGGGGGAAAGAAGTTCGAGAGAAAGAGAATCCGCATTTAACGTGTTGCTCCGCTGCACTTACATTCCCGATTCTGAGCGCCCCTTCGTAGCGCGCTCAGAATCGGGAAATTGTGATATGAGAGACGATCAGCCCTACGGGCCAATAAAGGTTAAGCGACGTGACTCAAAAGCGTCAAAGTAGTAGGCGCCACGTGTGCCATTGTCGATTCCGCTGGCCGCGCCCAGGTAAACCCGGTCGATACGACGTGTATCATTGTCCACACCGGTCAAGTCGGCTTGCTGGACTCCGTCAATCCAAAACGTTAGACCGCCGTTGTTTGCCCCGGCAGCAGTAGCTGCCCGCCAATCCAGCTCAATTGCGTGTGGAGCATCGCCTATGGGAATCCAGTTTGTTGAAGTCCATCCTTTGGCATCATTTACCAGTAGCGCGCGTAGCTGATACCCTCCTGCCTGGAAGCGCAACTCCAATTGGAGCACCTGGGTGTTTCCACTTCCGGAGAATCCTTGAAAGATCAAGTGTGCATTGTTATTCCCCATGGGGATTGAGTTGGGATCGAAGTAGAAGCGCGCTCGATATCGTGTTTCGGCAGTCGGGCTGTCATCGATAACGACAATAGTATTGTTGTCGTCGATGACAGCTTGCAGACCCTGGCCTCCGACAAGTGCAGCGCTGGGGCTGACACTTAAGTCGCCGCCGTCCGCCATATTGGATGTCCATGCCACCAGATCGCCGCTCTCAAACCCATCGGCAAAGATGAGATCGTCGATACCGGGTGTGTTGCTGGAAGTCAATGTGTGTGTTGGAGTGAACGTCAGGGTTGCTGTTGCGGTGAAAGTGTGCGTGGGGGACGGCCCGATCTCGGTGAAGGTGGCAGTGGCTGTAGCCGTTGCAGTATTTGTCCCTGTTGCTGTTGGTGTCCGAGTAGGGGTGGGCGTGCGAGTGGGCGTTGGGGTGCGTGTAGCTTTCCCGCTGCCCGGTGTGTTGGTGCGAGTGGCGGTCGATGAAGGGCCAGCGGTCGAAGTTGGAGGAGGATTGAGCACCGCATTCAGAGCGGCGGCTGCATCCACGATTCCACTGCCACATGTAGAGGTGGTGCAATTGCTGCCAACTGGAAAAGCGCGCGCGGAGCTTTGGAGAATCTGAAGGCTTTGCGTGAAGTTGAGTGTCGGGTCAAGCGACACCATCAGGGACAAGACACCGGTAATGTGTGGCGCCGCCATACTCGTGCCCTGGTAATAAGCGTATGACGCAGCGCCAGGCGTTGTCAGCCCACTATTCAAGGTAGATAAGACGCCATTCTGCGGGGCGGGACTGGGAGAGTTTGTGTTGGTTTCACCTCCCGGTGCGCTGATTTCCACGGCAGTACCAAAGTTGCTGTAAAACGCCCGGTTGCCGTCCCGATCTGTGGATGCAACTGTCACTACACCGTTGCAACTGGCAGGTGTGAAGTTGGCTGCGTTGGCGTTGCTGTTGCCGGCCGAGACAACGATGATCGCCCCAGCAGCATTAATAGCGTTGATAGCGTTTTGGTATGTAGCGCTGCACGAGCCTCCGCCACC
Source organism: Anaerolineales bacterium (assembly GCA_035699125.1). Taxonomy (GTDB): domain Bacteria; phylum Chloroflexota; class Anaerolineae; order Anaerolineales; family Villigracilaceae; genus Defluviilinea. Next base: position 62,262 of record DASSBC010000078.1, on the reverse strand, counting down.
CAGACTCAGGTTGAGCACTTTAGCTGGATTGGTATTTATTGGAACTCCGGACACGGATAACCCAGCAGCCCAGCGCATTCCATCCACAATGTCGGAAGTGAAGCCACCGCAACGGCCCAGTACACGCACAGGCACAATCGGCGAGACCCAGTTAATGCCAGCCACGCCCAACCCATTATTACTGGCGGCACCGATGGTCCCAGCCACATGCGTACCATGCCAACTACTGCTTTCAGCTGGCTCGCCCAAGCCACACATATTCGCTGTAACCCAATCACCCGGATCGTGCGGGTCACTATCGCGTCCATTCCCATCATTAGCGGTGGGCACATCCGCGATGAAGTCATAGCCGCCTACCCAACGTCCGGCGAGATCAGGATGGTCAGTAATCCCAGTATCAATAACAGCCACCCGGACAGCTGCCGAGCCAGTTGTAATATCCCAGGCGGCCGGCGCATTGATCCCCTGTGGTCCATAGTAATGCCACTGCGCAGTATAAGAAGGGTCGTTCGGAACCAGCATGGGGCGCATCATGTAATCGGGCTCGGCATATTCAACATCTGGCAGTGCTGCGAGTTTCCTGGCGATAGCTGCGACTGAGGCTGGCGACATACGAGTTGACAATTTCACTACATGTGCATCACCAGACATGCCTCGTTTGTAAGTCAGCGTTACGCCTCCCGCCGTTTTGAGGGCATTCATCTTATCTGTCTTAATCTGCCCATTGCCGTCGGTCGCATTCGCGTCCGCTCGATACTTGATAATGATCTGGTTAGTCGGCAAGCCATCCGTGTTGGTCTGATGCTTCGGTGCGACAGGCGGGACGGCACCGGGACTCGCTTCCACAGAGCTGTACCAGCCGGTGGAAAGAGTCATCACTAGCAATAAGACTCCAAAGATCAGGCGAAGCTTGAACAGTCCACGATTCTTCATTGTTTGTTCTCCTCTATGAGTTCTAAAATGCGGCGACGCAAATGCGTCGCAAGGCAACTACGATGACGGACTAAAGACATCCATGAGATGCTTTCAGCAAAACCTTGATCATGGAGCCGAAGAAAGAGGTGACGAGACCTGCCAGATATGAATGGATCGCCCCGTTTCATCGTAAAGTGGAAACGTTTTTATAACGGGATAATTAGGGACTGTATCATAGATCGAATAGTCAACGATATAGTCAACTTTATTTTGGGCGAGGTAATCAGCTAGTGGAACTGAGCCGCGCAGGACACGCTCATAGTAATCAACATCGTTGATTAACCCATCCAGGTTGATAAAGGTTCGATCCGAGAAAAAACTAAGCTGACCGGCATTCCATGCGGCAAAGACAGCGTCAGGCGGGAAATTCTCTGCAATCCAAAGGGCGGCCTCATATCTTGCAACATATAATCTGGATGTAAAGTTTATGCCCCTCGCAAACATATATGTAGCGACAGTGAAGATGGCTAAGCTAAAGCCCACTTGCAACCATTTAAGACGATGAGTGTGATTTTTAACCAGCCTATTATGCGTAAAGGTGAATAGCGCCAACAGAGAGCCCGTAATAATCCAGAAAATAAACGAAGGGGAACGGTACCAGACAAAATAAGGCCTATATTCCGCTCCGGAAAGTGCAACATAAACATAATAGACGATCTCGCCAACCAACAGGCATGACCAAAGGTTCAAAAAGGCCCGTATCTCATCTGAGTAATCCCTTATGATCACTCTTGTGAGGATGACAAGCAGAATGCCAGAAATTCCAACCAAAACGAGTGGGAAAGGGGAAAAACGACCCTGAAGAATCGAAGGCATACCCAATAGAAAGACTTCGACTGCCTTATCTATCGATTCGACTTCTGATCCTCCAGCTACAGCGCTTGTCTTGATCAACGCGGACACTGGCAGAAAAGAATCCCCCATAAGCCGAAAAGCAGTTAATTGAGCAATCAGGCCCAGACCCGCCAAGATACTCGATCCAGCTATGGCTTTCCCATGCCTCTGAAAAAATAACCGCATATCTTGTCGATACGTATATACAAGCATTCCTGTACAAAAGACAAACAAGATGGTCGAGAGAAGTGCCGAATCGAGGCGTGTCCATGCGTTAAGAACGAGAACGATTGTCAAACCCCAGAAATTCGGTTTATTCTTATTCTGAACACGAATAAGAAATTCTACACTTTGCCATATAACACACCAGAATACCAGAGCATGTAATGAATTTTCCATGCCTATTGAATATATTCTAAAAGGAAGACTTTGCAACGCCCATAAGCTGGCCATAAACAGCGCCAGAACTGGCTGCTTCAGAACTGCTCCTATTTTTAAGATAACCAAGTAGCCAAACCCATTTAGCAAAAAGCTCACAGCGAGGGTTGTAAATAAGAGAATGGCTTTCGTTTTGACCAGCATCGCGAGCAAGAAGATGACGGCAAACCACAACAACTGCACGCCGTTTGTCGCATGAAGTCCATCAAACGTAACAAAGCCTAATACTTTGGCATTCCAAGCAGTCTGCAAATAGTAATAGGTATCATCGATGATCATCGAGACTGCGGCATACTCCTCGCCTTTCGCAAGGAGACTCATCTGGAGGATGAACTGCACTATCGCTAAAATAACGATGATGAATGCAGCTTGCCGGAATGGAATGATTTGACGCAACAGAAAACTCCTGCTTTCAAGGCGAAAGTATATAAGCTCTTAAGCTCTGCGTCTGTATAGCTGGAAAAAAAATGTAACGCCGAGTATGACCAGAGTTGGGAATAATGCCACTCGAATCGCAAGATCTGGTGCAGGAGTACGTTCTAGCGGTTCGTCTTCTGACAGGTCTAGCGGTGGAACTGTTGCTGTATGACTTGGCATTGATGTAGGTTGCTCAGGTGTGGGGCTGGATAGGAGAACGGGTGTCGCAGTAGGAACTGGCGTTGGTACATTCTGAAGAGGCGGAATGTCATCCAGAGTGCGATACATAGCAAAAAGCCGGCGATTAGGATCCGATGGCGGGTCGGTGAAGGTGAGGACGAGTTGGTTACCGGCCCGTACCACAGGCAGAGTGAAGTGAGCATGAACTCGACCTCCGAACGTCTCATCTGAACCGTCTTCATCAACAAAGTAGACCATTGAGGGTGTGCTCCAGCGGTCATGATCCAAATAACTATGGTAGATCGCAAGTGGATAGCGGATCTGACCAAAGAAATGCACCCGGCCGGCCCGATCGACGGCTAAACCATCGAATGCTTGCCCGTGCAACTCTCCAAATATCTGTACTGGTGCACTCCACGTCTGCCCGGAATCGGTTGAATAACTATAGTAGCGGTAAGGTAAACTACCGGCAGCCCAAATGAGATGCACAGTTTGCCCCTGAACAATCATCACAGGACTGGCAGACGTCAGGTTGTGTTCACTTTCCTCGATATATCGATCAAGGGTTAACGGTGATGACCAGGTTTGTCCGCCGTCGAGAGAATGGGCATAGCGAACCCAGTCGGGCCTGGATCGGTCGAGTCCGCCGTACCACCAGGCTGCATGTAGTCCATCATTCTCATCAATCTCGAAATTTAGGCCATCGGGCATATGATCTGGCAGAATATCTGGATCCAGCCATTCTGGCTCTGACCAAGTCATCCCCTTGTCATCAGAGCGTATATAGTAAACACCAGATTCCTCTGTTTGATTAATATATAGGATATGGAAAACTCCTTTGGAATCCACTCGCAAATAGACAGTTCTAGCGGGTAGCCTGGTTTGGAGGGGAGGTGCCCAGCTCCGGGCTGCTAATGCGTTATTAGCCGGCGCATAAGTGTATTTATAGGTGTAATAGGCAGCACTACCTTGCCCCTCAGCCCAAGCGATATACAACATTCCCTGCTGATCCACAACAGTTGATATGTTTCGGACTTCCAGGTCCGTAACATAAACATCATTTGGCTGGGTCCATGTTGCACCGTCGAAGCGCGCATATTTGATAATAGTTCGTTGGTCTTCAAAAAGTGTCTCTTTCCAGAAGCAATGTACATAGCCATATTGGTCAGCAACCAGGTAGCCCTCACTAGCCATTCCAGCTGGACTTGATAGGCGATAGGGTTCAGACCAACCGCTGTCCTGAGCCTTTGCTGGTGTGATTAAAAAAATGGACAGCAGTACTATTGCCAATAAGGCAGTGACGATTTGCTGTTTATTCACAGTAAAACCCTAATTATTCTCAGAAATCTCGCTTGCGAGAGTACCGTCGCTGTAAAAACATTTTTCAGCATACCTTGCGAACGGATTCTCATAAATAACCCAAATCACGCAACCGCTTGGCGACGTTCTCATCCAACTTGAGCCTGGGAGCCGCGATTGCTGGTTCTGTCGCAGCCACCTGGAGCCGGTGCGTGTCTACGCTGGTCTGGAAATGGCTGACTTCCCGTGGAAAGCGATCACGCACATTTTGTTTTTCACGCGGATCGGTTTGTAGATTGTAGAGCTCAGGCTGATCGGGCTGCTTACTATCCCAGATGTATTTGAACGATTCGGTTCGTACGGCGACGCGGTGCCAGGGATCGCGCCGCATCTCACTGATTATTTCTTCTGCCTGATATTTCGATTTTCCCCGTTGCAGAAGCGATGCCATGCTTGTACCCATCGGACCACTAGAAGTGGGACAGCCACAAAGGTCTAGAATCGTCGGCATGAGATCCAGCAAGCGTACCTGTTGCTGTATGACCTGGCCATGCAGCCCATTCGGAGTCCACATGATGAGGGGCACCCTGAGGATTTCGTCAAACAGGTTGCTTTCCCAATGGCCCCAACGGCCATGGTCGAGGAACTCTTCCCCATGATCAGCTACCAGAATTACCACAGTGTTGTCGGCATAACTCGAATTCTGGATATGATCGATCAACCGTCCAATTTGCTGATCCAGGTATTGCAAAGAGTTCTCGTACAAATTGATGAAATGGTCTCGCTCTGCGGGTGTGATAGGCTTATCTCGATCGGACCGCCCTTCGAAGTTCGATCGGCCATGCATATCTAACATATCTTGCCATGCCCGGGCAATCTCTTTTGGGTGGACCAGCGTTTCTTCCATGTGGTAGGGCCAGTGTACGTCCATGTAATGAGCCCAGGCGAAGAAAGGCGTCTCCACCCGATCGAGCCATTGGCATACACTGTCCGTCACTTCAGTGGCGGGACTGTACAGGCGCGCTGGTCGCGTGCGAACACCAAACGTACGTAGCACAGAATGGGTCAACTCCATTTTCAAGAGGCGCTGGCCCCCTTTGATCCGCCGTAATGGAGGGTCAACTTCACCAGGATCCAATTCAACAAAGTGCAGGAAACCTCGATCATAGCCTGTAGCGCGGCTGAGATGGAGATTTGTTGTGAAGCCACCCGTCGTGTAGCCAGATGAAGCCAGTGTTTCAATGGGTGATGGTCGTTCAGGGGCGAGGCGGCCAAGACAGCCGCCGTACATGGCTGCATAGCTTGAGGTTAAAAGGACCGGAAAGGCAGCCTGTGTCCAGGAGCCACCTGAGATCGCCTGGTTAAATCGAATGCCATTACGTGCCAGTCGGTCTATGTTGGGGGTTAGATGCGCCTTATTGCCATAACAGCCAAGCCGATCGACGCGTAATGTGTCTATTGTTAGAAGGATTACATTGGGTCTGTTCATCGCTTAGGATCGCCAGAAAGATTGTGAGCTTGTTATATCTAGACTTGGTTTATTAAGAAAAGGTTACACCCGGGACGGTCCAAGTCTCAAAACTGTGCAGATCGGAGTTGCCCACCATTCCAGCTAATCGCCATTACCCGATATGTTTACCACTGGAGATCGAGACGGGGTATTTCTCACTACACGGAAATAGATCTCCTCGAGTCTCCTGGTGTAGTGTTCCCAGGAGAATTGTTTGACCGCTTGCTCACGGGCGTTATGACTGAGGCAGCGACGCTCGTTTGGATTGTTGATCAATTTCAGCGTGGCCTCGGCAAAGGCATTGACATCGCCTGGCTCAACCAAAATACCATTACGACCATGCTGAATCACTTCCGCAGCCTCATTGAGCGCCGTGGCAACAATCGCCTTGCCTGCTGCCATATATTCAAATAGCTTGAGTGGCGTTCCGGTGCCTCCAATGCCAGCGGTGAGTGGTGCCGAAGGGACGACAGCTACGTCGGCTATGGATAACATATCTGGCATCTCAGAGTGGGCAATTTTCCCCGTCATGATCACGGCGTGTTGCATCCCGGCTTTTTTGACTGTGTTTTCCACCGCTAATCTGGTTTGACCATCGCCCACAAGGACGAGCCTGGCATCCGGGCGTCGCTGCAGGGTTAGGGCGAAGCTTTCTAATAGAAGGCTCAGATCATGCCAGGGATAGAACCCTCCTATCCACATCACTATCGGTTCCGTCGACAAACCTAAACGTTTCCTGACGTCTTCAGAGTTATAGTTTGGTTTGAAGGCTTCCACATCGGCGGCGCAGGGCAGGACGGTTAACTTGCTCTCGTCGACATCCCATTTGTCGCGCAAGTGTTCCTTAAGCCGCGGAGAGATACAGATAATCTGCGCCGCGGTTTTAAAGCACACGCGAGTCGCCCAGGTGGCGAAGAGACGGCGCAGGCCTCGCTCTGGAATTCCTTTAAACTTGCGCTGTTCCAGTAAATCGGCATTGACCTCAAGGACAAACGGAAGACCAAGCTTTTTGCTTGCCCATGCTCCCCCCAGAGCCAGCAAGTTGAATCGTTCATGAATAAGGTCGTAGCCCTTCAGGTTAATCTTCCCGGCTTCTGCCATCCGGTAACTATCGAACAGTGCCAGGTAAGGGAAATGCAATTCTGACTGAAGGCGGCGGATTCCGCTCTCAAACCCCTTAAATCCAGCGGTTCCACTCCATCCCAACTGACCGTAGTGTCCGCCGTCCCGTTCATCGTTTTTGAACACCTGTAGATCCGGCGTGCAGAGGACTTGTCTTCCCTGCAAGGCAAGGAGTGACACCTCATGACCGGCGCGCTGCAAACCGTGCATGGTGTGATAAATATGAATTTGCGCAGCCTGAGGCTCCTGAAATTTGATGCTCGATTCCTGATAGAAGTGAGCAATATTCAATCGAGGCGATGATGTCATAGGTCAACTATAAAGATGTCTGTCAAAGGTTAGTTGCTCGGCCCAATCCAGCCCGAGGACACCGCACCTGGGTCACTCTCCGAGCATGGAACACCGTTGCAGAAGTAGATATCTCGTTCCGGCAGGTTTGCCGCCGAGAAACTGGCCTTCTCACCGGGCACTAGAGAAAATCGGGAAGCATACTGGCCGGTAAATGCCTGTACGAGCTTGATAGGGTGGCAGTCCGTGCCGGGTGCGGCGCAAGATTGATTGAGATCGCCAAAGCGAGTCACGTACCCCTCGGCGGTGATCCGGCCATGTCTAGGATCAGTATCGAACCCGGCCAAGTTATCCCAGTCGAGAGGAATCTCACCCATCACCTCATGCACACGCGTGGTCGTATTATTGTAAGGGCAGCCGGGCTTCGCGCTATAGCTCTTGCCCCCATCCGCCGAGCATAACCAGGCAAAGGTAAAGGGATAGGTCTGATCGCTGTCATCCAGGATTTGATAGTTGTCCCGCACCCGGAACAGCAGGGCAAAGAGATGCGAGCCGGAGTCGGTCAGCTTGCCAGGATCCGAAACCCACGTCGAAGAGGCGCTGTTGTCCTGGCTTAAGAAGGCCTCTAAGGAAGGGAACTTGTTACAGAATGATGTGGTCCCAAAACAGGTCACACTAAAGTAAGGCGCGCGGGCGCCTTCATACGCAGGATTGGGTGTGTCTGGATAGGGGAGGACACTGCCCTGATAAGGTGCTACACGTTGGCCATAGTCCTGCAACTGGTTGACGAACACATAACCGAAGTCGGTGGGATTGCCTGCCTGGCATTGGCGCAAGAGTCCGACTGCACTATGGGTGCGCGACTCGAACTCGATGGAGTAATCCCCAAAGGCATGGTATTGAATTGCCATAGCATCCACACCTGTCGGATAGCCCTCACCGCCAACGCAGCCCACAGAGTGAGAAAGTGTCACATCCCACTTGAAGCCACCGTGCTTGTGTGTATTTTCCATCGGCGAGGAGGGATTGGTATGCCCAACTCCTACGCCACCGATCAGCGCCCGCAAATCGAAGCCAGGAAAGGCCGCCGCGACCTCCGATGTAAAAGGATCCTGACCGTGTTCATGGTCATAGTGGCAGCCACGCGTGTTATCCCAGAGGGTATGAAACAGGCTGTGGTCATGCGCTTCTCCCGTGTCCGGGCAGAGCGGAGCGTCAGGGTATGGTGCAATGCCCACATGCTCAGTTGCTGGCAGGACTAGTTGAATTGGCGCCTCTTTTGTTTTTTGGGGCATGACCGTTTCGCCGGCCGAGGCCGATGGTTCTTTTGTCTTCTGATTGGGTTCTTGCCCAGCTGGCTGAGTCACTAAGACTGTCACTTCCACTTCGCGGGTGACCTCCTGGGTAACAGTGACTGTGGTCGGCTGGCATGAAACGCTTGCTGCCAACGTTACGATCATGAATAGCGCCCCGACTTTTACCCGGCTTGTCTTAACCTGCATGATTTTCATACGTTAAGTCCTCCTCACCATTCGTCTGGTCGAGAAGACACCCTGGCTTGTTCACGTATGCGACGTGAACTGAGTAGGAAGCCGGCGTGGATTACTTCTCAATCAATCCTTGGGCGTCAACGAACTCGGCAAAAAGCCTGGCCTTCACCAAAGCACCAGCCTCATTGACATGGCGTCCATCGGCCCAATATTTGGCGTCTTTCGGCATCACCTCTACAAAATCGAAGAGGGGAATGGCATGGCTCGAGGCCACCTCCCTAACGACATCATTATTCTCCCGAAACCCTTCCTGGTAATAATCCTCGGATGCGTAATCATGAAGATACGGTGAATACGCCCAGGTCGAAAACAGAATCTTTACATCGTGTTCTTTGGCGACCGCGATCATGTTTTCCAAATTTCGGCGGAAATAGACTGGAGGATTTTTCCTTAAGATTTCCGCTGGATCTAGATCGAATTCCTCCAGGCGAGATTCAAATGGCCAGCTTACATACGTGGGCGCGCTGGCAAAATCATCGACGGACACCTGGCGTGTGATGTTCAAGGACCTGCTCAAAATCCTCAGCAACGCGCTGTGCTCCCAGAGTGCCACATCGGGGACTTGCCACGCCTGGCGCCTGCCCAAATCGTCACTTTGATATGCAGCGGGTAGGACTAGGCGGGCATGAACATCGTTGGTATTTTCATAAATGATGACCAGGTCCGGATCAAGATCCAACACACGAAATTCGAGGTTTGCCAGGATCTCCCAAGAGTTGTAGCCCGGGACTCCAGCGTTGATAACCTGCACGTTCTGATACCCGTATTCATCCTTGAGCAGCTTCTCGAGTTGGGCCGTGAACGTCTTTTGATTATCCTTGATGCTAACATCATAAGTGGAAGATCCACCTAGAGCTACAATACGATACACACCGTCTGGTTTTTCCAAAGGAAATTCATCACTGCGGTAGCCTAATGAGTTATGAGACGTTTGTCCCTTCCTGTAATTTGGGTTTGGGTAATAACCGAGGTACGGATGAGGCATCCAGGCGTATTCGCTGGAGTCGAGGCTTGTAAACAAAACATAGCGATCATACTGATCTGGTGTAGCCAGGTAGTTCAGCCACACTCTGGACATCATCTCTAGCAAAAGGAACGTCATGAGTGTGCTGAACAATACCAGAACGATCTCACTCCTTTTGGGAGGTCTGATCGCTGGCTGCCGCAGAACTAAGAATGCCCCAACCACGATCACCAGAATTTGAAAGACAAAAATTGAGTCCCTGTAAAGCGAAGACTCGATTTGACCATCGGATACAAGTGTTCGTTCGATCAACCAGCGCAGCAAAATTCCGACGGCAATCAGAATGATGCCCAAATAAAATGTCTCTTTGCGATGTATTCTTAGTCTATTCATAACCCTAGCTCAGCGCGAATGCCTCAGCGATCGGTAGGCAGCGTCCAGCGATGCGACATGCTAACGCTGAACTTTCCGTCCGGCTGGACCGGGCGGCCACGAACGTCGCCTTCTGCAACTTCGAAAACTGTGGCAGCTTCGATGAAATCTTGCAGACGATTGTCGCCGATAATTGCCACATCCACACGATAGCGACCCGGTAGAAGCAGCAACTCATCCAGCTCGCATACGAACCTTAGACCATTTCCAGAATCGCTTGAGTCTTCCGGACCATGTACCCGACTCTGGAAGCTCGTCACGGGCTGACCAATAGTATCGTAAACATGGAAATTGCAGGCTAAACCGGGGGCAAGGGAATCGACTTGAAAAATAAAGCGCGCCGGGCGTCCGGTTCTCAAGATTGCTGACGAGCCATTGGTCACATTTGCGGCGACGAGCCTGACGTTTCCCAACCCCTTTCGGTCTGTGCGTTCGGAAAGATCCAGCGTTTTCGTCTGCTCAAGGGTTTGCAGATAAGCATCGACAGCCTCGGCAATGGATCCATCGGTGTGAACGGTGCCCTTCTGGAGGAAGATGCCGCGCTCGCACAACTGTTGTAGCAGGCCCATGTTATGGCTGACGAACACCACCGTGCGCCCTTCCTGGGCTACGTCGTCCATCTTACCCAGGCATTTACGCTGGAACGCCATGTCGCCCACAGCCAGTACCTCATCTACGAGCAGGATCTCTGGTTCGAGGTGAGCTGCCACCGAAAAAGCCAGGCGCACATACATGCCACTCGAGTAATGCTTGACCGGTGTATCGAGAAATTTATCAACTTCTGCAAAGGCTACGATCTCATCCAACTTGCGCTCGATCTCTGCCTTTTTCATCCCGAGAATGGCTCCGTACAGGAAAATATTTTCGCGTCCGGTGAGTTCCGGGTGAAAGCCTGTGCCCACTTCCAATAAGGAGCCAACCCGGCCATAGAGGTCGGCATAGCCTTCCGAGGGATCGGTGATGCCAGACAGAATTTTGAGCAGCGTGCTTTTGCCCGCACCGTTGCGTCCAATAATACCCACTACCTCACCTGTTTTGATCTGGAAGGAAATATCCTTGATAGCCCATATCCTTTCATTGAGCTCGGCCGCCCCGTTTGCCTGGCCGCGCATAAGCTTACCTGCGCGCCGGAAGGGGGCCGCAACTACATCCGCCAGTTGATCGGTTAGGCGGTGGTAACTCTTTTGCGGGCCGCCAATATGGTACTCTTTGCCCAGTCTGGCAACTTCAATCGCTAGATTGCTCATCGACTTTCCCTACAGTACATCTGCAAAATTTTGTTCCATGCGCCGGAAGTAAAACGCACCACCGACGAACAAGATCAACGCAACCACAGCGGAGACGAGTGTCATAGGCCCTGGCGCGGTATCTGTGCCCAGCAACGCCCAGCGAAACCCTTCGACGACACCGGCCATTGGGTTCAGCCCGTACAGGGTTCGCCAGGGCTCTGAGAGCAAGCTGCTGGGATAGGCAATCGGCGTGACAAATAACCATGCCTGGGTCAGAAAAGGGATGGTATAGTGAACATCGCGGAACTGGACGTTCATGGCGGAGAGCCAGAGCGAGACTCCCAAGGAAGTGACAAGAGCCAGCAGCAAGAAAAGGGGCAACCAGAGCACATTGATCGTGGGCGTCAGGCCGTAAAAGAGCATCATACCCATTAGCACGACAAATGCCAGCACAAAGTCAACGACACCCGCCAGCACCGTTGCAATAGGTAAGGTCAGGCGAGGGAAATAGATCTTCTTCACCATATTTGCACTAAGCACCAGGCTGTTAGACGCTTGCGTGAGCGCAGTGGCGAAGAACGTCCAGGGGACCAAGGCAGCATAGCTGAAGATCGGATAGGGCAGTCCATCTGATGGGACTTGTGCCAGTCGACCAAAAAACAGGCTGAAGATGACCATGGTGAAAAAAGGCTGGATGATAGCCCAGGCTGCACCCAGTACGGTCTGCTTGTAGCGTACTTTGATGTCGCGCCAGACGAAGAAAAAGAGCAGTTCTCTATACTCCCATAACTCACGGAATTTGGGCCATGCCCAGCCCTTGGAGGCTTCCCGGCGAGTACGGGGTAGGTTGGATGGGATTGTCAGTGCATTATCTTTCATAGTCAAATAATCTTAACTTTGCTCGAGCTCGATTGCCAAAATTTTGTCGGCGACATCGGCTAAATCTGCCCCTCTGACATCCGGCTGCGGACCAAAGGGATTCATGACCTGGCCCGGCCGGGCGACAAATGCTGCCGCGCACCCGGCTCGTAGTGCGCCTGTCAGGTCCCAATCGTGGGTGGAAACCAGTCGCATTTGTCCCGGCTCCACATTCAGCTGATTGGCAGCCAATTGATAGACTTCAGGCGCCGGCTTAAAGCACTGGATCTCGTCGCCCGAGATTACCTGTTCGAACTGATCACGCAGCCCAGCGAAAGCCAGCTGCGCTTCGGCTGTCTTTGCCGTCGAATTCGTCAACACGGCGAGCCTTAATCCGGCATCACGCAAGCGCTGGAGACTCTGAGCGACCTCGGGAAAGGGTCGCAGCTTTTGCAGTGTGCCCAGGATCAGGTTTTTCTCTTCGCCTAGCATGGAGACCTTGTAGCGTCGGGCTGTGATTTCTAGCCCTGTATCTGCACAGACTGCAAAGTCTTCGTAGGCGTTCGTGACCACAGCTGCCATCGCTAACTGCAAGGTTTGACTCCACCACTCTTTTCGTACGTCGGCATCTCCGAAGAAACGCTCGAAGTGCGAATCCATAGCCCGGAGGTCCAACAGGGTTCCCATCAAGTCAAAGACAATCACATGCGGCATGGATACTCCTCAGGTTGGTAAAATTCTTTTTAAGCTTCGATTTGTTGCTCAGCCTTCGAATCGTTTTCGACCTGTTTCAAGATGTCATCGATTGGAATGTCGCTGAGCTGCCCGCGGAACACGTGTCCCTCGTTGTTCTCGACCACCTCGATGTAACGGCGCATCACGTTTAGTACGCGTACATCCTCTCGATTGAAGACCTCGCCTTGTAGCAGGCGCAAGATCTCCACCCGGTATTCACTCTGGATAAAGAGTGTAAAGAGGGGGAGCAGTTTATAGTAAAGGCGGATGAATTCGTACCAGATATTCACGCCGGATCGCAGCGTGGTCTCGTAAGGTTTGAATGCCGCTTCGCTAAGGTCGCCCGACTCCAATGCCGCCTGAATGGTTTGCGCGGCAAACCGAGCGCTGTGCATAGCGACGCTGACTCCCGAGGAGAAGATTGGGTCGACAAAACGGGCGGCATCACCAACCATCAGGAAACCGTTGCCACAGAACTTGTCCAAGATATAGCTGTAATCACCTTCCGTTTTGAAATCGTTGAGGCGCACCGCATTGGCCATCGCCTGTGCGAGGCCCTTGTTGGATTGAACATAGGTATTGAAGTAGCGCTCCGACTCAGTCTTAAACTGTTGAAAGACTTCGCGCTCGGCTACTACGCCCACGGACGTGATCGTGTCTGTAATGGGGATCTGCCATGCCCAGCCTCGCTTGACGGGCAGGAAGTAGATATGGATATAGTCGGCTGTTTTCGGGTCTTCGCCGCGTGCCACATTTTCGAACCAAGCATGGACCGCGTACTGGTTGAAAATCTTGTCGTTCTGTTTCAGATTCAACTGACGTCCCAGAAGCGTTTGCCGGCCGCTGGCATCCACGACAATTTTAGCGGGGATGTCGATCTCCTGTCCGGCGAACTTTGCCCGGACCCCGATGGCTTGATCGTCAACAAAGTTGACACGCTTCACCTGCACGCCCTGGTGAACCTCAGAACCCAAACTCTCGGCGTGCTTGAGCAGTATCAGGTCAAATTTTGACCGGTCCACGTGATAGGTATGATCACGCTCGATACCTTCCTGGCGAAATTCCGAGAAGTGCAATGCCTGCTCCTTCCCGTTGAAATCGCGCCACGAAGCGCCAAATTTCTTGGGAAATCCTGCCTGATCCATTTTGTCGATCAGCCCGAGCTCGCCGAAGACTCTCATGGTGGAAAGCACCAGCGACTCGCCCACATGGGGACGTGGATGGTTATGTCCATCCAAGATCAGATTCTTGATCCCAGCCTTTGACAGGTAAGATCCCAACGTCGATCCTGCTGGACCTCCACCTATAATAATGACATCGTACATAGTATATATACCTCCATTTTATTGATGAGCCGAATTGATGCTTTAGAGTCTTTCCGGCAACGACTTTGCACTCACCGATTCTGATTTCCAGCGGAAACGTTCAATCCAGTACAACGCGGGAGCGGTCATAAAGGTTGTGACGAGTGCCATCAGGACCATCATCGTAAAGACGGTCGGCGAGAGCACGCCCAAGTCATAACCAATGTTTAACACGATCAGCTCCATGAGCCCGCGCGTGTTCATTAGCACCCCGATGGCAAATGAATCAGACCACGATTGACCGGTAAACTTGGCTGCCAGCAAGCTGCCGCCAAACTTGCCTACGACTGCCACGGCGATAATCAGCCCACAGACAAGCCAGGTTAGTCCGTCATGCAACAACCCAATTTGAGTCTTGAGCCCGGTAAACGCAAAAAACAGTGGCAACAGGATCACCAGGCTAACATCTTCAATCCTCGACGCCAATAATTTTCTGAAACCTGCATGTGCCGGCATGCTCGCGCCCGCCAGGAATGCGCCAAATAAGGCATGAATGCCGATCACTTCGGTCGTGAGAGCGGATAGAAACAAGACGACGAAAGAAATGACAGCGAACGTCCTGTTCAGGCTCTCAGTGCTTGCATATTGAGTCTCTCGTTGTTCCAACCAGGGCCGCACCAGCTTCAACATAGTGATGACATACACTATGGAGAGGACAACTGTAAATACAGCGCTGACAAAACTCCCGGCTTGAACAATAGCGATCACGGCTGCCAGGATACACCACGCGGTGACGTCGTCGGCGGCCGCGCAAGTGATGGCAAGGCTACCCAGCGCCGTCTTGGTCAGGCCGCGCTCATGCAGGATACGAGCCAGCACGGGGAACGCGGTGATACTCATTGCAATGCCCATAAATAAACCAAAGGCCAGAAACGAGATATGCTCTGGGGCAAAGCGAACATACAGGAAGTAAGCCAGGCTCACACCCATCGTAAAGGGGATAATAATACTGGCATGGCTGACAACGACAGCTGTGTGCGCTTTACGTCTTAACAGATGGATATCCAATTCCAGACCGATGATAAACATGAAGAGAATCAGTCCCAATTGGCTCAGAAAGTTTAAGTTTGGCAGGGACCCGGCCTGAAATATGAAATTACTCACCCCTGGCCAGAAGTAGCCCAGGACGGAAGGTCCAAGCAAAATCCCAGCGATAATTTCACCGATCACCATTGGCTGGCCGATTTTGCCCATAACGGAGGCAAGAAGCCTCGAAAGTATTACTATAATGACAATTTGGCTCAAGAGCAGACTAAGCGGGTGCTCCAAGTTTGCCAACAAGTCTCTAATGAACGCGATAATTACGCTAGGCTGAGAAGTTGTGATCGTATCAGGATTCTGCCCATCCATAGCCTCCCCAGTTTCCCCTGTGACTGTTGGAGGAGATTGGATGACATCGAGCTTTGCGCCCTGATCGAACACAAACCACAACAGCGAGCCAAAAATGGCGATGACAAGAGCGTAAAAAATGAAGTTTCGGCTCATACTATAACCCTAACCAACGTGCAATGATCATGCGCTGGATATCGGATGTGCCTGAGTAGAGCAGCCCTCCAACCGCGTCTCGCAAGTCACGCTCTACTTCCAGTTCTGTCATGTACCCATACCCGCCGTATGTTCGGATCGCGTCCAGGCTGGATTGGACAAAAGACTCGCTTAGATACAGCTTGGCCAGTGCAGCTTCCATAACTGCTGGTTTTCCCATCTGCTTGAGCCAGGCAACCTTATAGAGAAGTAACCGCGCTGTTTCCAGCCTGAGTTTCATGTCGGCAATGCGATTGGCAACGGACTGAAACTTCCCGATCTTCTGGCCGAACTGCGAGCGCTGCCGGGCGTACCGAATCGCTTCTTCGAGTTGGTGTTCCATCGCTCCAATGTGGCTGCCCAGGATGCAGCTGCGTTCCCACTCCATCGAGCTATTAAAAATGGCGGGCCCCGCGCCTTCCGGTCCCAGGCGGCTCTCCATTGGCACGAAACAGTCCTCCAAAATTAGCTCGCCCATCGGAGAGGTGCGCAGTCCCATCTTTTCGATACTCTGGCTAACTCGAAAACCCGGTGTCCCCTTATCCACTAGAAAGGCAGTGACCCCTCCGATACCCTTCTCCGGGTTTACCGTGGCAAAGACCAGAGACACATCAGCAAAGGGCGCATTGCTCACAAACATCTTCGTCCCGTTGAGGACATATCCATCATTGGTGCGCTTAGCCCGTGTATGCAAGCTGTAGGCATCTGAACCGGAGTCGGGTTCAGACATGCCGTGTGCACCGATCAAGTCCCCGCTGCACATGCCGGGGAGATATTTCTGTTTCTGAGCTTCTGTGCCAAAAGCAAGAATCGGATGTTGGACGCTCCACATTTGCGCATTCATGGCAAAGATAAGCCCGTTGTCGCGGCAGCCATAGCCCAAACCCTCCATAACCAGCATCGTGGTTAGGATGTCGGACTCGCTGCCGCCGTACTGCTCCGGGATAGCCAGACCGAGGAGTCCCATTTTGGCGCACTTCTTCCAATTCTCACGCGCGAGCTCACCCTGCCGGTCGCGTTCGATTAGCCCTTCATTCAATTCATTTTGGGCAAACTCGATTACTGCCTGTTTATATTTAAGTTGTTCTTCTGTCCAGGAAAAATCCATCTAATGATCCTCTGTCAAATTTAGCCAGCTATGGCAACAATCCCTTAACTACTTGCTCGAGCTCATTCGCCGTCAGACGATTCCCGTAGGCTGAGGGGTGCATCCAGACGTCCGCAAACAAGTAACGATCTTCCAGTTGGCAGGCGCCGCCCGACTTTTCTTTGCATGCCTGTTGAAAGGCGGGCAGCAGATCCACAGCCGGGATACCAGCTTCAGCCGCCCTGCCCATAAATAACTCTTGGGGAAGCGTCGAATAAGTCTTGTCCAAGGCCTGGAATTCCAGTGGGAATAGGGTCAATACGAAACGAGCATTGTTCTCTGTCGCCAGTTGGTGGATTTCCAATATTGTGTTCCAGCGTTCGGTCCACCGGTCTGATTGCGGATCTAAGGGAAAGTACTTAGCCGGATTGGTGGGTGGATCAATTGTGTCGACCCGGTCTCTGCCTTCGGCGCGCGCCTTCGCCCACGACATTTGACTTTGTAAGAAAGGCCAGAAGTAGGTATGGTCACTTAGCCATCGAAGTGACTTGGGTTCATTACCTGCCAGCAAGGCACTTTTACCGTTGATGTCGTTGGCAATCGTCACATCCAGCACTACGAGGTCTGGCTCATACTTGAGGCCTTCGGCTTGGAGGTATGCCAGTGCATTGTCAAGACTCCAGCCAGGGACCCCTGCATTGATAACCTCGAATCGCATGTTATCGCTGCCTGTCTCATTCAGGAGTGATTCCAGTTGCTGGCCGTACGTATCTTCTTCTCGAACTCCCCAACCCATAACGACTGAATCGCCTAAATTGAGAATGCGAAAGGTAGATGGTGATTTTTCATAGCTTGTTTCTGGCCCGCGCAAGCCGCGAGAATTAATGTCCACAGAAATGTGCTGCCATTCATAATGGCTGCCGGGCTTCATTAGTGTGTAACCAGCGCCTGGTTCGGGATATTGCACCCAGACCATACGGCGTGAAGCAACCAGCTCCCAGGCATACAGGCTGTTTGCCTGGTTTCGCTCCCATAGATACGCTGCACTTTCAAGCAAGCCGATGAGCAACAGTGGGCTCAGAAACGCTAGCATGATCGTAAGCAATTTTTCTGACCGTTTGCTCAAGGTCGGCGGTTTGGCTGTGGTTGATGTGGTGATTGAAGACATGTCCGCTTGGATACCGATGTTTTTCAAAAACTGAGTTTATCTGTTAAGGGAAGCTCGCGACGCCAGCTTTTCCATTGTTTTGCAAGCTCAAGCACGGCCAATCCGGCAAAGACCATTGACACGGCGTCAACACTTAGGCGATATCTTGCTGCAGGCCAGGAGAGCAGGTGGATTGTGGTATGTATAAAAATGAATAAATACAGAACTACAAAGCTGCGCCAGCGTGAGAGGGATATATACAGCCCGAAAAGCATGAACGGCAAGTATAAGCCAAAAGAAAGCACCCGGTTCAGATTGCTGATTCGGCTTGAGTCAGAAGAAGGCCAAAACCAGAAAAACTCAAGGGTTTTATCGAGGGTCAGCCGCAGATAACGTTCCGGGTCTGCACGGATGAATTCGACCGCTCGTCGTGTCAGGGCTCGATCGAGCTGCGCTTCATTTTGCCCTTGCAACTCCCCAGGCACTGGCACTACGACTACATCATTATTCCAATCTGTTCCGAGGTTCGGGTTGTTGGAAGCAAAGAGAGCATAACCGGCATTGGAATTCAAGAGAAGAAATTCGCGATATACCAGATAGTTGCGCAGAGTCCACGGGGCAATCAAGAGAAGGGTGATGACAAGCGGGATGGAAAAGTGTGACCAGTGAGTGACTCGGTTTCTTAGCTCCAAAAACAACCAAAACAGCAGAAACGGAATGAAAAGAAGTATTGTCTGCCTGAGTAAGCCCGCCAAGCCTAACGAAATGCCAAGCCCGATCCAACGTAGCAGTGTAGGACTTTCTTTGATTTCTAAACTTAGATGAAGTGCTAGCAGTATCAGTACAATGAAGAATGTCTCTGTCATTAAGGCTGCATTGTAATAAACAAAGTATCCATAGACTGCAGCCAGACCAGCGCCAACCAGCCCGGTTTCTTCATTTGCCACCCGACGGCCTATTCTGTAAACAAGTAAACACAGCAATGCGCCGCCCACAACCGCTTGGAGGAGCCTGGCAGCCAGGGGATGATGTCCTGTAACTGCATAAACTCCGGCCAGGTACAATGGATAAAGGAAAGACCAGTGAGCTGTGGGCGTATCAGCCGGCGTGAATGGATACCACTTTTCTGTAAAACTGTAGCCTCGTCCATCCAATAAACTTCGTGCCAAGGCATCATAAGACACCTGGTCCTGAATACCAGGTAAAACAGTGATCTGATCTCCCATCAAGACGGCAATCGGTATGCGGATCAGCACAGCCAGGACCAGGATGCAGATCAGCAGCTGCTTGTTCTTGGCACTAACCACGTTGAGCACGATAGACCTCGAGGGCGACATCGTAAACGCGTTGTGCCAGTTTATCCATCGTGTGATTCTCTTCAAAATGTTGCCTTGCCTCTTTACCCATCCTTATGGCTTCGTCTGGATTTCGCCACAAATGAAGGATTGCCTGCCGCATTCCTTCTATATCGCCTGGTTCCACAAGCAGCCCGGTCTTACCGTGTTCAAGATAGGTTTCTGTACTGGGTGCGCGCGTCGCCACCACTGCCTTGCCGAAGCTCATCGCCTGGAGAAGACTGCTGTCGCCGCCGGCGAAATCGATACCCTGAAGGGGGACCACATAAAAACTGGATTCATACATGTAGTCCTGTGCCACCCGATAATCGAGCCATCCTAGGGATTCCATGTTCCCGGGCAGTTTTACTCCGCCTATATTAAACGGGCGGCTGCTAACTTTAACACACGCCTCGGTTCCCTCAACCGCACGAGCCAGAGTCTCGTAGTCTCTATAGGAACGGCCAGAAGTGAAAACGAATCTTCCATTCCCGGCTAGGGCGGCTGCTTCCTTCGTTTCCCCTGGAACATACCAGCGCATCGGGTCATACCAGCCATGAGGACAGTAGGAAATCGCCTCGGGAGGGAGAGATAGCATTCGCCGGTATTTCTCGACTTCAGAAGGCGTAAAGACGACCACCCGTGAGACTGAACGCATTCCAAATCGCGCCAAACTAAGGAAGTGGCTGAGCACGCCCTGAAGATTGAAGGATAGGATGATCAGCGGCGGGGTCTTCTGACCGAACATACTTCTCAGGAAGGCATACGTAAATCCATTTTGACCTCCCCAGGCTATTACTAAATCATACGGGGTTTTTCGGGTTTTGCGAAAGGCATGGAACCCTGCCCGCATAAAAGCTGGATAATAGGTAAAGAGTTTTCCCCATTTTTTAAACCGATCTATCGCCCCGGTGGCGACCACAAAATCCACCTCGTCTGTATTCGAGGGCAGATAATTCCACAGCCACCGGTCATCTGGCTTTACCTCGTTATTAATTAGGCACAAAATTTTCATTTCTATATCCGTGGAGTTTAGTTTGAATGTACTTGTAGATTGTTTCAGCAGCCAAATTGTGCCCGATCTGGTTCCAATGGGTGTCGAAAGGGTAATACAATTCTGCACCTGCGCCTGCTTTTTCTTGAAAGGCTTTTGTCAAGTCAAGAAAGAATAAATGATGCTCCACCGCAAAGTCAGCCAGTAGCATAGCCTGATCATTCATGTGCTGGCGGGTGAGTTCCGGCGTTGCTCTTTCTTTCATGAATTGTAGATAACCTTCTTGGTCCATTCCTATCCGAGGCACGTCTGTAAAAACGCGTTCTAGAATATCGGCATTCTTCAAATATGGCAGATAAACATGTTCCTTCGACGGCACATAGACCAACAGAAAATGAGCGTTCGATGTTTTACTCAACTCCTGCATTTGCAACATTGTCTCGGTCGTTAAGTGGTAATTTTTTGATAATTTGATTGCTTCCCGGTCAGCAGACAGCCAAGAGATATAGTACGAGAAAAAAGCCATCTCAAGCTCGTTGTCATTAATTGTGAGCGGAATTGGATAGCGGAAGTTTGGGGCTGCCTTAGCCTGAGTCCCATCCTGGCTCGTCTCATGCCAGGCTTCTAGACTCCGATCTACTATGTATCTTCCAAACCGGAGCAAGATGAACGGCGTCGCTTGTTCATACGCCGCGGCATCATATAAATCATTTCCCTCAAAATATGCTGTGATCACCCATTGCGGCTGCTTTTTCACGCCATACTGTTGTAATACTTTTAACTCATCCTGTGGTCCAAAACCCACGTCCGCAAGGTTGAGCACATCACTCCCCATACTTTCGGCCAGTTTTTGAGTCCAGGAGAACGCGGAGCCACTAGCTCTGGTGAACGAGTCGCCTAGTGCAACAACGCGATAAGTCGCTTTTTCCGGAGGAGAATTGCGAAAACCGTGGGCGTCGGTGATCATATGTATACGGGCGATCACCTTATCATGATCGGGCGAAATAGGTATAATACTCCCCCGCATATGATAAAACAGATCGCCGTCAGAATGCCTTAAGTCATAGGTTTCATCTATGAAGGCATGTACACGACGTGCTGGCGGATTCACTCTTATCTCGGGTGGGATCCAATTGGGAAAAGTCCTCATCAGGAATTCTACCGATCCGAGTGCAACCGTCAGCCCTATTAAGGCTAGAACAACGTTTCCGAGCACAGATACAAAAGCTCTCTGTTTTACATGTTGTTCGTTCATCTTATTGCCCTCTATTGGAAAAGATGAATCTCCGCTTGTTTTTCCCGGAGTTTAAGATATAGGTCCTCCGCAATCAGCATATGTCCCTTGGCATTCGGATGCTTGTCCCAGTAGGCAACCACGATCGACTCCGGGTCTTGACCGTCGTAGGCATGGGAAAGATCGAGAACTACAAAACCAGACTCCTCGGCCAGGCGGACCAAGCCGTCCACTTTATCTTCCTGTAGTGGGAACTCCAGGGTCGGCATGAAAATCCATACAGGCACCATATCATAGTCGTGAGAAACATCCACAACACGGCGGTAGGTCCATGCGAGAATCTCGGAGCCAAAGGGAGTAAGACGCCGTGCTATCTCTTCTTTTGACGCTCCTGGCTCAGCCCCTGCGCGACGTGCGAGCTCCAGAAGTTCTGGATAAGGGAGCTCGGCACCAGCCGAGATTCGGTCGGCAAGGTACATCACTGCTGCCTCCTCTTCACGCTGATGAGCCATAAAGAATATGGCGTTTGGTTGAAACAATAGTACCTTTTGTTCTAGAACCATCAGATCCTGAATGGCGGAATAGCCGGGAACGGCGAAGTTAAGAATTTCATATTTGGCATATGGATTCCCAGCATTTACCTCATTCAGATGATCTTCTAACAGGGGGTCGAAGCCTTCGTCATCGGCAACACCATATCCCATTACGAACGATGGTCCGGTCAGGGCGATCCGATATGTGTCCGGTGGAGGGATCTGCTCGTAATCCCGGTCACGCATGCCCCAACGATTGGTACTCAGCTGAGTACCGTTGAAGTCGATCGTCGTCGAGGGGGCAAGTTCTAGAATAAGGTTATCGTTCGTAAACCGGATCGCCGGGGTATCTCGAATCGCGACCCAGTCGGAAGGCCGCTTGTTATAAATCTCCCAGAGCTGAGAGTTAAACCGATTCACGCCGATAAGATCCTCATAGTAGCCGCGCTGGAGAAGTGCGGCTTCTCGGTCGCTCAGCCGATTCACTGTCAGATCGCTAATCAGCCCCTGAGCCTTGCTGCCGAATTGACCATACACAACGGGGTTTCCGAGGAGGAATAGCAAGAGGACAGCACCCCCGGTCGTGGTCGCGGTCCTAAAAAAGTAAGAGGCCTTTGTATTCGCTCCTTCGCTCGTTTCAGCGCGAACTCTTAGCCAGGTCACTAGGCCGAACACCACTGTAATCATCAGGAAGACCAGGAGTAATGTTGCAATATTTTGTGGGCTAATTCCCACTACCGAGATCAAAGCAATCCAATCCCGGAGTGACTCGCTGCTCCATAGCGACCACAGCACAGCCATGGCGATGAAGGTACCAGCTGTTTGGAGTGCCAGAGCAATAATATCTCCAAAGGTCATGGATCGCTGTCCTAAGGTGCGTTTTCGACCACGCTGGACCTCATATAGGGTATTGACCACTACCAAACATGCCAGAATAAACCAGAACACCATATCTGGCGCAGTGAAAAGGAATGTGCCCCGCAGCCAGAACCACTGATACGCATGAAAAAACCAAGTCAGGAAAAATACAAAGAAGGTTGCAAAGATAAGGCTGCTCTTGGCGCCCCACCTCCGGATTCTGAAGTAAGTGGGGTAATAAAATACCTTTAACATAAAGTCTTTCCAATAGATATTAATGCGGCGCCACAAATCCGTGAAGCTGGAGGCCATGAAGTACAGGTGATGTGTTTCCGGCAAGTTGAAACCGAACAGGTGTAACAGACCGATGATCAGATGAAATTGGCCTGAAATCCGAATATAGAGAGCAAAATTGGAAATGACATAGCGAATCAACTCAGGGGTATTGGTGACGGACTCCGGGGCAACCATAAGGTAATAATTGACCAAGCGATATACGATGAGCTGAATCACCCCGCGCAGCATCCATTGCAGCCCTTTCTGGTAGATCCGGAATTGGTCGTCGTCGTAGTACGTCCGACGAAAGGTACTATAGTCTACAACGGGAAAGAAAGGAAAAACGACATTAGGCAGTAAAAAGAAATAGGATAGAGTGCTTGTGATGGTCGGCTTCGTCTTGCCGTGCTTGAGATCGTAGACGTAGATGATTAACCGGAACATAAACATCGAGGCCAAGACCGGCCAGATCACGTTAAGAGCAGGGAACGGAATCCAATTCACCCGTAACGCGACCAGTAGAACTGTGATCGAAAGCAGCACTATTAGCCTGGCGGGATAGAGAATCGGGAGGTGACAAATTCCAATCAGCCCGAGCCCTATCCCTAGCAACCAGACAGCCGGCACAAGGCCCAGTATGCCAATAATGGCTAGAATTGAGAGAAGCAGGAAAAACGGCATGCGGTAGTGATCGGGAAGGAAAAAGTGGATCAGAAAGCCGTAAAAGGTGAGGGGTGCGATGCTTAGATAAAACGCCTGGTTTTCCAACTGGAATTGGCGCATCACCAGGACCAGAATTCCGAGTTGAACTGTCACGCTCAGAAACTGAATCACCCTGACTCGGTCCGTAGCGAACACACTGAGCCACTCGTCGAGGCTCCTCTTTTTGTCAGAGTCTGCAGGAACCGCGACAGTTAGAAAAAGGCTGAACCCGATTGATGCCAGCACTACATGCTTGGCTGCAAATTCCGGCAGGCCGTTGATCACCAGTAGGTCGGAGGCAAAGGCTACAGCCACCGCTGCGGCAATCACGAGCGACCACTCGGCAATGTAGCGCCAATTTACGGATGAGATCAGGACTATACCAGCAAGCAATACGGCAAATCCGCTCAGAGCCAAGGAAACTTGATTGGGGCCGATACCGCGCGGGCCGCCGAGATTTAGAAGATCAGCAGCTAGGGCTATAGCTGTGATGCTTGCGCCACTCAAAATCAGAGCGGCAGGTAGAAGTTTGTTCCACCGATAACTTCCAAATAGAATGCGTTCCACGAGCAACGATCCCCTTTATA
Organism: Anaerolineales bacterium; assembly: GCA_035699125.1. GTDB lineage: Bacteria > Chloroflexota > Anaerolineae > Anaerolineales > Villigracilaceae > Defluviilinea. Next base: position 37,791 of record DASSBC010000078.1, on the reverse strand, counting down.
GCTTGGAGCTGACTAATTGCGCAATGTCGGAGATGGTGTTTAGATAGTCGACCATCGTCTCATGCGCTTGGATCTGGATATGAAACCGCTCTTCAAGAAACGCCACCAGCTTTATCGTGGCAAGCGAGTCGAGGATTCCTCCAGTAATCAGAGGGGTCGAGTCCGTCAGCTCCGCCGGGTTTTCCCCAGGGAGGAACTCTTCGAGAATGTAAACCCGAATCACTTCCTTAATATCTTGTATTGTCATTGTTTCTCCATTCATCTTCTTAATTAGAAGATTCACAAAGTAAATTTATGCCTAATGCCCAAGCTGGCTGACTATCTCCATAATAATGCTCTGCAAGAGGCTGAATTCTTAGATCTCTCGGTCCATCCCATCGTCGTCCCGGTGCAATCCTGTTACTTAGAATTCACCTGGATAAGCAGCTGATTAACCTCGATAAAGTCTTTAATCTTTGCTGCCACAAATTTATGGCCGGATTGATTCCAATGACCATCATCTGGAATCAGCATGTCTTCGGAAGAAAAACCTGGCATCGATTCAACATCCAAAACCAGAAATCCTTCACTTCGCATTGTGGTGAGAAAGTTTTCGTAATTTTCTTTAGATGGATAATTCCACCAACTATCCGTGGCAACGATCAGAAATTTTGCACCCCTGGACTCAGCGGTCTGTCTCATTTCATGCATGAGGGCAATTGTCAGTTCAAAAGGTTTTTTTTCAGGCTGTACACCGGATCCCGGTACGTTGACGTGGTCTGCATCTACTTTTGTCTTGCGATATAAAGTAACTATGTCAAAATATCTTTGAGTGAGAAAATAGGCGAGGGCCGATCGCTTTGAGAGAGAGTATATGAATCTTCCTTGTGGACTGGTTTTAGGGACCGGATAATTTGTAAGGACTAACCCACCTTCGTCGATCACAAATTGCGGCTTATAGTAGATGTTATTGACAAGTTGTTTCTCATTATCGCCTATATCGTTGCCGGCGAACACTACTATGACAAGATCCGTTTCGTATTTGATGCCTTCGTTCTTATACCAAAGCAATTCCTGATCCGTGCTGTAACCCGAGACACCAGCATTGATCACTTCAGCATCGAGTAATTTTTCCAGCAGTTGGGAGAATCGCTCTTCTTCTTCTACACCATAGCCCCATGCAAAGGAATCACCAAGCACTAAGATGCGCTCAGTATCATTCTGACGCTCATACGAGTGCGAGCGGTCGCGCAAACCCTTATCATTAATCCGCACAAAGGTACGGAATTGTGGCGTTTCAAAGATCCCGTCTTGACCAGCTTCATGCGCCCACCCTAACAAGGAATCATATTTCCAAAAACGATCTCGTTCCGGACTAACATACAGTGGGCTAAACCCCGTAAGCCGCAGTCCTATTTCACTTAGAACGAGAGCAAAAATGGTAGAAAAGATGAAAAGGGATACATTAATTAGTAACCCGCGATTGCTAATTTTCATGATTATCACTATGTTATGTTTCTCTGGGGCGAGAAATCTGTAGCAGTCAATTAAGAAGGTACCTGCGTCTATGAATCCTGTGCCCGTGTGACTCGTCTGATCATAATACCCAAGACACTGAGCAGCAGAAGCGCGACCGGTAGCAGGGCCATCGCGAAGGGTGATACGGGCTGGTTGATGTCGTTAGGATCCGTTTTGCCCTGAGCGCTGGTTGGCTCCATCTCAAAGGTGCTAATTGAGGTTGGTAAACGCTCAGGAGTGGATGTTGCCGGAGTCAGTGTGGGCGGTAACAGTGTCTCAGTGGGGGAGTCTTGGGCCGCGGGCTGTTGGCTGGTAAGCTTGAGCATGTGTGTAGAATAAAGAAGGATCTGCTCTGCCGCGTTTTCTGCTCCCGTCGGGACTGCCAGGACAACCACCACCTTTCCTTGTTTGTTGACAGTAGCCGCCAATAATTGTGTTGCCTCTCCAGGTTGCGAAGCCAGATTCCAATTAAGAGGTTCTTCACTCTCCCAGCGACTCCCGTCCCAAAGCCAATGTCCCAGAGAGCCCGAACCTGCATGGAGTACATGTAACTGGCCAGCAGGATCTGCCATAATGGATACTGCCAACCCTTCGACCGGTAATCCCTGTGCAACCTGCCATGAGCGCCCACCATCTAAAGAGACTTGATCCCAGACCGTTGTCCTCATGTCCTGCCACTGCCAAAGTAGGTGCAGATTACCTTTGCCATCGGTCACAATCTGTTGCCAAGCCGCCGGTTCTTCAAGAAGCAGCTCCGGCTCGCTGAAGGTATGCCCACCATCCTCGGATCGAGTGTAAAAAAGAGAAAGAGATTGTGGAACTCCATCGCCTTGCACGGTTTGCTCTTTCCACACGATATGGAAGATGCCGTTATCCGACACCGATAAAGAAGGCGCGCCGACAAGATCGAAACCTGCTGTAGCCCCGTTGAAAACTTGGATTGGCTCTGACCAAGATGCTCCATTGTCCATTGATTGCGCGAGATAGATGCCGCGCGCTTCATTCAATGGAACAGAGTAAGCCAGATAGAGTGACCCAACGGCATCCTCGGCGACATCTACTGCACCAATCTCTCCGTCATGGCCTATTTCGAGTCGGGTGGGCGAAGACCAGCCGGATTCAGTAGCTGCATTGCCGCTAGTTGCCCGGCTAAAGTAAACAGCGCCTCGATTGTTGGGAACGAAGAGGAACAACTCATTACCTGATCCTGTTGTTATGGCTGGCAAGCCAGCTTCCCCTTCTGGAAGTTCCAGTACCGGAGTTATACGCGACCATAACTCGCCATCCCAGTACGTATAATAAATTGACAAATCCTGATGCTTACTAAAAAAAGCATGAAATGAGCCATCGTCTGTGTTCACCAGCTTAACCGCTTCCATCTCGGAGTTTTCACTGGTAATGGGGGATGGCGGACTCCAAGCTGGTTGCGAAAACCAGGAAGCATTCGAACCCAGGTCCCGGGAAGTCACCCAGACATCACCGCTTCCTCCTTCGTCGCACCCAACGACGTATAGTTGCTTTTCTAACATAGAGGCACGACGGCAACTGTAAACAACCTCGGTGTAAATCTCCGGCTCTTCAAATCCGGATAGTATTTGTTGTGTCTGCGGCTGGCTCCATTGGCGACCGTCCCATGCCATCAGGACAACCTGGTTTTTCGATTCAGTCAGTAGAAATAACGGGTCTTCGGAGCCGTTCTGCAATCCTGTTAAAAATTCATTAGACTGCGCGCAGCCCAACAGATCCTCGAGCATGGGTTGTGATTCGTTCCAAGTTTTGCCCGCATCTCTAGAGAACTTGTAGAACTGGGCGCAAGGGCCTTCTGGCTGACCATTCTGCCAGACAAGCATAATGCTGTTCTTAAAGGTACCCACTTGGACATTGAATGGTCCCGACAACCCAGAGTTTGGCGCTGGACCCGCGACGAGCTCTGGTTCTTCCCAAGTCTGCCCTCCGTCCGCGGATTGCGTCAGTAATACCTGCTTACGAGGCCGGTTATCCCAAGCAACATACACGCGCGGTGTGTCCTTTGTCTCGGCTGTGGCAATGCTGAGATGCGCCTCACCTCGGTCGAGTGTGCGGAGATAAGGAGATTCATACAGACGAACAGGTTTAGTCCAGCCTCCGCCATTATTAATAGACTGCGTATAGTAAATACCTGGCGGATTGTCAGCGTTGTCCTCTGTCTGCAAAAAAGCCACATGCAATGTGCCGAACGCGTCGACGGCTGCGGCAAAATAGGCTGCTCCCGGCGTTATAAGACGCCCAGAACCCCACGCCACATCATCTTTAAAACTTTGGTTATCCACGTTGCTGACATACACTCTACCTTCAGGGTTGATCCAGAAGGCGAAAATACGCTCGTCAGAACCCTTGATGAACAGTGGATTCGGACCGGTATAGTTCGCTATTTGAAACGGGTCAACTGGCTCTTCAGGGCCAGGGAGCCTGAACACACGATTCAGTCCGGTCATCTCAGGTGTACTCCACTGATCACCATCAAACTGTGAGTACATGTATTCCCCTAAATCATCCTGCCATACGACGTGTACCAAGCCATCAGAAGCTGCCACGATGTTTGGGTTTGTAGCAATACCTGAATGGGAAAGGTTTACGGGCTCGGTCCAGGAATCACTCGTAGACTGTGCAAATGCCCATGATGGTGGGATGGACACGATAAACAAGGCACTGGCAACGCATAATGTCACCAACCTGAGAATCCATCCAAATTGTCGCAATCTTAATCTCATTACCATTTCCACAGAAGGTCTTTTCCAGGTTCCGTTAGTTTCCGGCCCTGCTCTCCACTTCGCAAGGCTCGTTGATCCGGGCACTCAGGTTATGTGCCTCAGGTTTTGGATTGTAATAAACAAGGAATTGTTGTATCGATCCGTCAAAAAACATCTCGTATGATGACACGAGAAAATAGCTATCTTCTGGTCTCGGTAGCTGCTGATTTATCTGGCCCTGTCTGGGTGCAAGGATATGAATATAGTCTGCATATAACGCCTGATGATAGCGTTCATAGCAGTGGCGATACGAGACCAACTTCTCATAAATGTATGATTCTCGGTACGTATAAGGCAAAATCCCTGCTGCATAGGTAATGATACGTGGGCGACGAGCGCTATTGCCATGTTCATCCCAATGATTCTGAATATCCACGGCCTCCTGCTTCAGAATCTGCATGAAACTGCCATAGTCACGAATGCCAAGAGCCCTGTATTCTCCGATCGAGGAGATCCCATTGAGGGAATGATTATAAGTGTATATATTTTGATAGAGTTGAAACATCAGCAGGCACAGAAGAAAGCCTGAGAATAGGTACGCTGGCCTTCCTGTTGACAGGTCTGTTCCTCTGGTCTCAGATGCACGGCGAAAGAGGTCCACCACAAGTATCACCGTCGAAGGTATATACGGAACAAAGAAGCGGAAAGAAAACATCATGTGATGGGTTGCCATCGTCAACCCATATAAAATCATTAGTATTAGCGCTGTATAAAGCCACCAAAGGCTTTTGAAGTGCTGATATAAAACGTCAATCCTTTTATGTTTTGGTATTAGCGTGGCAAATAACGTCGCTGCTACGGGAATGACTCCAATATATATAAGATAAGAAGCGATATACATCCCGTTAAAAAATAAAGTACCTAAATTTCCTTTTGGAGTCTTAACATAAAATGAAGTTGGGAGAAGATCACCATAATAATAGACACTAACAAATAACCAAGCGAGGGGCAAAATTGCCGCTATGCTTACAGCAAAAGCAACATGCTTTATGGATTGTGTTTTCGAACTCGCATAAAGGAGTACAGGCAGGAAGAAGAATATTGAATCATAACGGGTAAGAAATGCCAAACCAGCCAGAAAAAATATCACGTAAAGAGAATTAAACCCGAATGGGATTGAGTAAAGGGCTAAAGTCACTGTAAGAGTTGCTAGAAAAAGAAGTATGGGGGTTTCCAGCCCTCCAAATGTCCACAGCAATACACAGGGAGGCATCAACAGTAGAATGGCTAATACTTGTAAATGAAGATGTTCTCTATATCGACGCCAAACCAAAAATGCCGAAAGTAGCAAAAGGAGCAAAGATAGTACTTTGTTACTTAGAACGGTATTGCTAGTCACGAAAAACAATGCTGCAGAAAGTACAGCATGTAGTGGTGAAGTCATCGCATTGATTGGTTCGCCCTCATTGTAAACCAGGGAGCCAGTGGTGACCCAATTTTCTGCATACCGATAAGTAATGTAAGCATCCTCAGCCGTAAAGTTGAAATAGAAAATCACGCTGATGCCGAATAGTATGAGAATCAGGAAATGAGCAGCATAATAAAAATTTCTCATATCGGTTTTACTTCTTGGAATTCTCCCAGCTGAAGGCGGTAGAGACCGGTTAACATGGAGGCGTGGGTCGGAATGGTCCATGTGGCAGGTGAAAATGCTCGTTTAAAGAGAACGTTTTCAGCGGCAAATTCATCCAGGTAACGGGTAGTTCCCATCGAATGGCCGTAGACTGAGGTGTTCTTGGCTCAAACGACATCGAGGATAATCACAATAACATTCGGTTGTTGGGAATTCAACATCATTATGCCGCTCCCATCATTACCTCGACCTCCGTGATATTACCATCTGCTCTAGGCTCACCAACCCGCCGAGGAAAAGCCAGCCAAACATACTGGAGCGGAATCCGTTCAGGCCAATGTTATAAAAAAAGGGTAGTATCCAATCCCCCAACATTCCAGCCACCACCATCCCAGCCAGTCCACCCAAAGCACCGTAGACGTAAGCTTGAGCAAAGCCAGCCGGTGCATGTTTTCGTAGCTGCCAGCCCAGCCACCCTAGCTCGCAAAAGAGCCATAATAAGCAGACCAGTCCCACCAGCCCCGTCTGGGCTAGGATGTCCACATAGTTATTATGAGAATTGAAACTGACCGCATAACCCCTGATTGGAAAGAGGGGTGTATACCAATAGTAATTTGCAAAGCCCAGTCCCCATAGCGGACTAATTCTAATAATCTGTGCCATGATCAACCAAGCATCAAAGCGCGTTGAGATACTATATTCATCTGTAGAGATGAGTCCCGACCACAGATACAATGCTGCAAGGACTGCGATCGGAGCCAAAGCCAAGCCAGCACGCCAGGAGCGAGCTACAATGATAGCAGCCATACAGATAAACACCGATAACCAACCTGATTTGTCGGCAAATTTCAAAACAAACAAAACGTAAAGCACCACAAGTACCAACCCACCGAGAGACAGTCGCCAGCCCGGATGCAAATCCTTGTTGAGGACAGCTTGGCTGAAAGCCATCGCTACTAGCCAGACATAAAAGACGGTACCAACTGGCTGAAACAAGGGCAGTGTAGGTAGTCCCAACGCTGGTAGCATCGACCGAAAAAAAAGGGACAACGCACCAACAGCCAGAAATGCCCAGGTCAACCTACTCAACCAGCTCAGGTCATGCATCTGGTTTGCCATCAATAAGAAAGTAGCTACAGAAAGCACGATAATCGATAGACCTCCAAGCTGGGCCCCCAGAGGCGCATGGAGGGCGAAAGTCAACCAGGGCAACTGACCAAGTCCAAACGAAAAGGCGGCTATACCAAGGAAAGCCAGGAGCGGTCGTACAGTACGTGAAGGGGCGATCTGGATTTGATGCTGACGAGCTATCATAGCCAGCAGCCAAAGGCCAAGCAGCAGGGCGATTAAGACCATAGTCACGTTTAACCCGCTGGGACCCACGAAGGGAATAATCATCCCGGCTACAGAGGCGACAATGAGCCCCAGGGACGGCCAGCGTAGGAAAGCCAAAACGACTCCCACACCTACGAGTAGAACAAAAACCAACATCAATTCGCGTTGGGAAGCCACAAACGCCAGAGAAGCGATAAGCAGCAACTCGCTGATGATGAGCAGTGGGCGCAGCCGAAGTTGTGAAAAATCTATGAATGGCTTCATGCTGAGCCTCTCTGTAATTCAGACTCACAAAAGCCTGACTGATGAGTTTTTATTACCAATTTAGTCTAGTGTTTTCAGCTTTTGATAATCGATTTTATCTGTCGAAGTTTTGGGCAGGCTATCCAGAAAAGAGAAGAAATCGGGAACCATATAAGTCAGTAAATTTTCCGCACAGAATCGCTTCAGCTCGATCCGGGAAAGATTTAGCCCGTTCTTGAAACTTAGAAACGCCTTGATCTGTACCCCATTTTCATCGTTCGATAAAGCGATGACCGCTGCTTCCTTAACCTCAGGGTGCTTGTACAACCCCGCTTCGATTTCACCCAACTCAATTCTGTACCCACGTTTCTTGACCATCCGATCACGTCGGCTGATATAGAGATAATCACCATTTTCATCCTGAACTACGAGATCCCCAGTTTTATACCAGCGCTGTCCGGAGGAATCGACGAGAAAAGCACTGGCTGTCCTTTCCGGAAGATTCCAATACCCTTGCATGACACCCGGACCAGTAGCTATTAATTCTCCCATTTGTCCAATCTCAACATCCTGTCCCTGTTCATCTACGACCCTAATCATGTTCCTGTAATGAGTACAAGCTTTCCCAATCGGAAACGGTTTCGTGTGGTCCACTGAGAGTGTTGCAGGAATTTCATAATAAGTGCATACGTTGGTCTCGGTTGGTCCATACAAATTGAAGTACCTAGGCAAGGGAAGAAGATCTTTCAGCATCCGAAGATGTTTGATTGGAAAAACTTCACCAGCGAATAAAACCAGCCGCAAGTTGGAAAATATATAATGGTCTAGTTTTCCATATTGAGCCAGAAAGCTCAAGATGGAGGGCGTGGAATACCAAACTGTGATCCTTTTCTCTGAAATTAGCTGTGCGAGGCGAGTCGGATCTTTACCGACTTCTTCCTCTACCAACACCAGTGTCGCCCCATGCTTTATAGAGACATAAATATCCAGAATAGAAAGGTCAAAGTGGAACGGCGCATGCGATGAGAATCGGTCGACCTCATTGGGTTCAAACACTTCCGAACACCAGTTGACGAAGCTGAGTGCATTCTGATGAGATAGCATGACCCCCTTTGGCTTGCCTGTGGAACCGGATGTGTAAAGGATATAAGCAAGATTATCCGAAGAGAGCTCAAAAGAATTAAGATGCACCGGGTAATCCATATTCGCTTGTTCCAATGCACTTTTCAGGTGACGTCCGCCACCTGTTCCATTTAAGACAATGAGCGCGGGAAGCTCATTCTGGTTCGCAAATTCTGCACAAAGCTTTTCCACGAATCGGTTTTCGATGATGATGGCTTTGACTGTACAGTCGCTAAATATATAGGCATTTCGGGCAGGAGGAGCGCCCGGATCTACAGGCACATACGCTGCCCCCGCTTTTAAGGTGCCAAAAATAGAAGCCACTGCATCAATCGACTTCCGCAAATAAATCCCTACCCTGTCGCCTGGGCGAATACCCAGATGGATAAGTTGGTCCCTGAGCCGATCAGAAAGCTGGTTAAGGTCGTGGTATGTAATTGCACCTTGATCAGTCTCCTCAACTGCAATCCGATCAGGGAAATTTTGTGCCGATTGAACCAGCAATTGCTGTAGGGCCTTATGGTTATTCATGGTTGATGAGTTGAAGTAAGTGTCTGAGTCCGCCACGTGTCATCGGTTAGTGTGTTGTAAACGTGCACGCGAGACTTGCTGGCAAGTTCCATTAGGGTACTCGTACCTTGAGACATGATCGCGCAGATTGAAGGTGTGGGCGTGCAAGGTGAGGATGGCCATCGCCATCCTCACCTTGCTAGATAGGAAGCTAACTTAGGCTGAAAGTCAGGGTAATGTAGATGCCCTTCTTTAGGTTTAGAAAAGAGTGTAGATGAACGGACCTACGCCAGAAGCGGAGGCAAAAATCAAGAGCAAACCGAAAAGTAACAAAACTGCTACCATGGGAACCAGCCACCAGAGCTTGCGTTTCCACAAAAATGCTAATAATTCATTGACCACACCGAAGTTGGATGTCATGCTGCGAATAAAACTCTTCATCTTAGTATATCCTTTCTGTTCGTCTATGATTTTGCTCTAATAACGATCAATCGAAAGATTCACGGAAACGCCCCCCAAAAAAACCTATTTCCTAACAACAAAATCGTTTACGTACAACGTATCGATATCACTATTGCCAAATGTGTTTAGTGCATTGGCAGGTGTAGTGACAATTGGCTCGCCGCGCAAGTTGAAGCTTGTGTTTAATAAGACGGGTACTCCAGTCGCCTGACCAAATAATTCGATAGCCCGGTAATACAACGGATTACTTTCACGCTGTACGCTTTGTACGCGTCCAGTACCTCCTTCATGGGTTACCGCCTGGATGTGTTCTCCACATCCGTCTCGGGTTGGACAGACCATCAGCATATAGCGCAGAGGATAATTGCGGGCAGGGTCCCCTGTGCCAGCATAAAATTCCTGGGCGCGTTCCTCCAAAATTACGGGGGCAAAGGGACGGAAAGGCTCACGAAACTTGATGCGGGCATTAACAATATTCTTCATCTCAGCGCTGCGAGGATCAGCGAGGATGGATCGGTTCCCCAGTGCCCGAGGTCCCCATTCAAAGCGATCTTGAAAAAGACCGATCACCTTGCCTGCCAGCATATCCTCTACCATCATCTGCGCCCTGCGCTCGGGATCTTCGATCAATTGGTAAGAGCGGCCGGTGGCTTCAATGGCAGTTTTTGTTTCCTGCGCCGTATATGCCTGTCCCCAATAGGCGTGCTCCATGACGAACTTCCTGGGTTTGCCCAACAGGACATGATAGACATACAGAGCTGCGCCGACTGCTCCCCCAGAATCTCCTGCTGCGGGCTGGATATAGACATCCTCAAAGGGTGTTTCGCGCAGGATTCGGCCATTAGCAACCGAGTTAAGTGCCACGCCCCCGGCCATGCACAACTTCTTCAGACCAGTACGTTGGTGGGCATAGTTCGCCATTTTCAGCACGGTCTCTTCGGTGACGTACTGAATGCTGGCGGCAATATTCGCGTAGTGCTGATTCTTCTTCGCGGTAGCTTCATCCCACTGAGGATGATCTTTCTTGGGGTGGGTGGTAGGCGTGTAAAAATCTGACTCGTGCACTCGCGGTTCCCCAAATAGGTTGGCAAACTTCCCGTTGAAGGTTTTGGATGTGGAATGATGGAAGGAAAAGTATTCCATGTTCAGGCGGAAACTACCATCGTCACCGACTTCGAAGAGCTTGTAGACGTCTTCCACCCGTGTGGGCTTGCCATAAGGAGCCATGCCCATAACTTTGTATTCGCCCTCGTTCACCTGGAATCCCAAAAATGCAGTGAAAGCTGAATACAGAAGTCCGAGAGAGTGGGGAAATTTCACTTCTCCAAACAGGTCGATACGGTTCTGTCCTCGCCCATCCCAATCGGCTGTGGCCTTTCCTATGGTCGCTGTGGTCCATTCGCCAACGCCATCAATAGTTAGAACGGCTGCTTCATCATAGGGAGAACAGAAAACGGCGCTGGCAGCGTGACTCAAATGGTGTTCTACGAAAAGCAGTTTCTCATCTGGAATATTCAGCGTGGTGAGAATGTGTCCCTTGATCCACAGCTTATCATTGAACCAGGTGATCATTGACTCGCGGAATACGCCCCACGACTGGGGAAAAGTTTGCAGTGATGTCAGCAAGATTCGCTCGAACTTCTGCAGGGGCTTCTCGTAGAAGACCACATAGTCCAAGTCCTGAGCTGTAATCCCGGCTTGGCGCAAGCAAAAATCTATAGCTTGTGTTGGGAAGTTGTAGTCATGCTTTACTCGAGTAAAGCGCTCTTCTTCAGCAGCGGCTACTAACATACCGTCTTGTAATAAAGCCGCCGCCGCGTCGTGATAGTAACAAGATATACCCAGGATGTACATTAGTAGAGCCTCCGTGTATCTTCGATAGTCAGGTCATGTGAGGTGCGTTCTAGCCATTTCGAGCTGCCACGCGGACGGATCGCCAGTGGATCCCCGAACCAGCGCACGCCCAAACCAAAGGGCATGAACAAAGTAAAGTAAAAGATACTCAAGACCACCCTGCCAATTTGATCACCAATGAATTGCCCGATCTTCTTCCAGGCTTGCCATCCTTTGCGTAACGTTTCCATTTCTTACCACTCCTGCTTGAGATAATTTTCTTTTAGCGCATCCCTACGTAGGACTGGACTAAAAGTGTTCTACCAAAAGTGCATGTTTTCAACTGGCTGATACTTGTAGCTGTGTCTAGTGCAGCCAGTATTCCTTGTTAAGTAAGTTTATCCCCTGCACTTTGATCACTGTGTAAAGAGTTTGGAGCAAACTCTGCAGGGACAATCAGATGCTCCAATTGTGCATATAAGGATTTTTACTCTAGATAGCGATGTTGCCGTGATTCCTCCACAGTAGACAACCATATTTGTTCATGCGAGCGCGCTCCGCCATTACGACATGAAAATGAAAATGCCGTCCGAGCGGATACCTACTTGTTTAGATTCCAGAAATCCAGCCTGTTTGTCTATCACAAAGCATCTGCACAAATGCTTATATAATCTTCGTCATGACGGCTGTTTTCTAAAATGGTTACAGACGTCCAAATAAATATAACGAAATGAACTGTGGCTGATCTATATCTTGAATCTTGAGTGTCTTTCATTCCAATAGTCGCAACGAAACAAAGAAGAGCCCTGCTTCAAATATAATAGCAGGCTTTGAAAACGGGGTCAATTAACATATAACTGTAACAGGCTGAAAGAATCCAAATTTATGTAGACAAGTAGGGCCTCCTGCCTGATCATAGCTCGGGTAAAGTCAGGTCATGATGGGGGATACAAACAACAGCACATTCCCTGCTCATAACCAGAGAAAAGCAAAGGATGGTCAACGGTAAAGATGAGATTTCCGGTTGGAATTTTTCCACTTGACCGGCTCATGACCGGTTGGCGCGATTTGGAAGCATTTACTAGTTAGGGGGTGAAGCGACGAAATGAGGAAGGCGAATGGTACCGTGTGCCGGATTTGGCGGATTGGTTTTGTTCTCGAGCAGGCATTTACTAACTTACCCTTCGCTCAATAAAGATCGTTTGTTCGCCATAGATACGTAACCTTTTTGAGAACCACCCGTCTTGCACAAGTAAATCACATATAAACTTGTTATCTATATTAGATATTGCTGATGCACTTAAATCAACTGTAATCTTTTGCGGCTCTCTGTGATCAAGTTATGGCCCTGCTTATACGACCATAAGCAGATTATAAGGACATATTTATCTCATCTTATTCATCGCAGTTTTACGGAGTATTCTGCATAGCAAGCCTCAAAAAGGCAAGGTTTGATTGCTGATTACCAAACTCTGATCGAATACGTTTGCTTTAGAGTTGCCCCAAAGTCGGAAGATACGTTTTGAACTACCTGGCAGTTCTAGTTTTAGACAACATAGTGCCTCCTGCCAGCTACATCGAGCAAGACTTTCGGCCCATCACAGCCTCACTTAGCATTCGAAACGAATGTCTGAATGGCGGAGCATTGCTCCTGCACATTACCCATTAATAATTTTACAAACACTATATTAATGTCCTTAAGCGGGTGATTATTTATGAGTATTCAAACTCAAATTGAACGTTCCTCTATTGCTGCAGCATCCAAGAAGATCAAAGACGCAAATTCAATCATTTCTCCCACAATACAGTGGCGGCTTTATGTCATCAGTTTGATTACGTCCGATGTAATTATGACTTTTGTCGCATTCTGGATCGCTTATTACCTTCGATTTGAATTGTTCGTTCAAGACTTCGATCCACATTTGACAGTTTCGTTTGCGAAATATCGCTTTCTGCTCTATACCGTACCCTTAGTTTGGCTTGTGATTTTCGCATTCAACGGACTTTATGTCAAAGATAACCTGCTGGGCGGAACGCGTGAATATTCAAAGGTTTTCACTTCTGCAAGTGAAGGTTTCCTACTGATCGTCCTTGCTGGCTTCCTCGAACCAAACTTGATTATTGCTCGAGGTTGGTTGTTATTGACCTGGGCAGTGACCTTTCTCCTTGTGGCTGGTGCACGGTTCGGATTAAGGAGATATACGTATCATCTTCGCAAACGCGGCTATTTTCTCACACCCGCTGTCATTGTGGGAGCTAACCAGGAAGGGCGCTGGCTAGCAGAACAACTGCTTCGCTGGGAAACGTCAGGTTTGCACATTGTTGGTTTTGTCGATAAAAAGGAGCCTATCACTTCTCTCTTGTTCCATGGTCTACCCTGTTTGGGCTCAGTTGAAAAATTGGGTGAGATCATCGAGCATTACAATATTGGTGAAATAATATTGGCTTCCAGTGCATTTTCTACTCGCGATTACTTACTCGATATTTTTAGAACATACGGAGTGTCTGGCAAGGTCAATATTCGGATGTCATCAGGATTGTATGAGATTCTGACAACTGGCTTGACCATAAATGAGTTCGCTTACGTTCCGTTAGTCTATGTGAATAAAGTTCGCCTGGCGGATATTGAAAGTACGATGAAGTTTATCGTCGATTACCTAGTGACAATTATCAGTCTCCTTATTCTTTCTCCTTTTCTTCTATTTATTGCCTTTTGCATAAAGCGCAGTTCCCCGGGGCCGGTTTTACACAGAAGACTGGTGATGGGTTTGAATGGCAAACAGTTCTATGCTTTGAAATTTCGCACAATGGTGATTAATGGTGATGAAATCTTGGATCAACACCCCGAGCTGAAACGTGAATTGCAAAGAAACCATAAGTTAAAGAACGATCCTCGAATTACACCAATTGGGGCTTTTTTACGGAAGTATAGCTTAGATGAACTCCCTCAACTGTTCAATGTGCTCAAGCGTGACATGTCATTAGTTGGCCCTCGAATGATTTCTCCCGAAGAGGCGCCCATGTATAAGCAGTTTGTTATGAATCTGCTCACCGTCCTGCCTGGAATTACCGGGCTGTGGCAAGTCAGTGGGCGTTCCGATATTTCTTACGAAGACCGTGTTCGTCTGGATATGTATTATGTCCGTAACTGGAGCCTATGGCTTGATTTTCAGCTTTTGTTCCAGACATTCCCGGCTGTGCTCAGAGCAAAGGGTGCGTATTAGTTCGTAAAATTCGGCGCATCGATCATCGATTGAGAATTTTGGAGAGAGCAGCTTGATCATCGTTCAGACACCATTACGGATCAGTTTTTTCGGGGGAGGTACTGATTTCCGCGCATTCTTTACGCAAGAGGGTGGATGCGTCTTAAGTTCTGCTATTGATAAATATATTTTCGTAACCATTAAGCAACGCTTTGATAGCAAGCTGCGTATAGGCTATACACAGACCGAGATGGTAGATGAGGTGGATCAGATCCATCATGAGTTAATTCGTGAGTCTCTCCGCACTACCAGAATTGACCGTGGGGTCGAGATAACAACCATGGGAGATATTCCCTCAGAAGGCTCAGGACTGGGCTCGTCCAGTACTGTGACAGTTGGCGCTTTACATGCCATGTATGCCTATCTGGGAGAGATAATCCCTGCGGAAAGACTGGCGCGTGAGGCTTGCACAATAGAAATTGAGACGCTAAAGAAGCCAATCGGTATTCAAGATCAGTATATCGCTGCTTATGGCGGAATCCGTTTTTTTGAGTTTTTGCCAGATGGAACTGTCACAGTAGAAAAAGTCAGACTCTCACCTGAAGCGGAACGGGTCTTGAATAGCAATTTTATGCTGTTCTTTACTGGCGTGAGTCGTGATTCCTCCACTGTTCTTCGGGAACAAGTCAGTAACCTTAAAGACCACCTAAGTGAATTGCGGGAAATCAAAGAAATGGCGTGCGAAGCTCGTTATGCGATCGAAAAGGAGAATTTTGAGGCGCTAGGCGTCTTGCTCCATCAATCTTGGGAATTGAAAAAGCGTCTCGCGGGCACAATCAGCAATGGACGGATTAATGAGTTGTACGAGGCGGCGCGCAACGCGGGGGCGATCGGAGGAAAGATCGCGGGGGCGGGCGGCGGGGGATTTCTCCTGCTGTACGTGCCGTTCGAGTATCAAAATAGAGTTCGGACGGCATTACGTGGCTTACAGGAGCTTCCTTTTCGACTGGAAGCCGATGGGACGAAAGTGATCTTCAATTATCGACGTTTCTAAGCTTGATCAAGGACAAACTATAATGGAATTCATCCAAGAATACATATCAACATTACAACTCACCATGGATCAGCTTCCCCATCAATTAATTGCTGAAGTTATTGACTTATTGCAGCAAACCCGGACGAAGGGTAGCCAGGTGTTCATTCTAGGGAACGGTGGCTCGGCCTCAACGGCTTCTCATTTTGCCTGTGACTTGGCAAAAAATACACGTCAAGCAGGTCTGCCACATTTTCGTGTGATTGGGCTCACCGATAACATGGCAATGTTCTCCGCCCTAGCCAATGATGAAGGTTATGAGAATGTATTTTCGGAGCAGTTGGCTAGTTTAGTAAGACCTGGCGATATTGTTATTGCGATTTCAGCCAGTGGAAATTCTAAGAACGTCATTAAAGCCGTGGAAGCAGCCCACCGATATGATGCAACGGTCATCGGGTTTACGGGTTTTGATGGGGGGCTTTTGGGGCAATTGGCGAATATCAATATTCATGTCAACAGCAAGATTATTGAACATGTAGAGGATATTCATCTGATGCTCGAACATCTAATTGTAAGGTCGATTAAAGCTCAGGTTCAAACTGAAGCGAATGTCTCAGCCCCTATTGCCCAGGTACCTGCTGAGCTTTTCAGTGATTCTTGTTAGCTTCGGACTGCCTATTCATCGCTCGTTGCAAAAATTGTATCAAATGCTGTAGGTAGGTTATTGAAAATCAAATGGTCATTGAGCTCTTCTGGACGAGGCTGTAATAACTGTTCTGCGCCGCGTCCCGTTCTTAAAAGGATGGCATGTTGTACGCCAGCTCGATGCCCAGCCTGCAGATCGCTCCATGCATCTCCAATCATCCATGAGCGTTGCAGATCTAAAGATAACTCTTTGGTTGCCTGCAGTAATAATCCCGGTCTTGGCTTTCGGCAAAAGCAATCATCATCAGGCTTATGTACACACATGTAGACACTGTCAACTTTACCGCCATGCTGTCGAATCAGCTTTACCAGTCGGTGATTGATTTCATCAGCGTCCGCTGGCAGGAGGAGCCCTCGCCCTACTGCTGACTGATTGGTGACAATTACGATTTTATAGTTTTTTACTGATGGGAGTGACAAGGCATGAATTGCTTCGGGAATAATCTTTACCTGCGACCAATCCCGAACGTAATCCGACCTGTTTTCAATTAGTACACCATCACGATCAAGAAAAATGGCTGGAAACATAGGGTCATTATACTGTCGTGCCTAAGGTATTGAAAATGCATTGCTCTTACTCGACTCGAATGTGTTGGGCTGGTGAGTATGCCGGCTTCACAAAGCAGATGATACGTAGTTGGGGATGGAGCAATTACACAGACATGGTTTTCCAGGAAAGGTTGGTACCACTGTCCAGGTCCTGCATACGATTGCAGACGGCATTGCCGAAGAACTGTAAGGATATTGACCCCTGTTTCAACGAGGCTGATCCTCGAATTTGGCTCTCAATCAAGGATGGAAGTTAATGACTGTGTTATCTGTAGTTATCCCCGCATACAATGAAGAAAAAGGCATCGCTGAGATTGCCTGCCGCGTACTTTCGGTGGCACCCGATCTCAAGAAAGCCGGTATAGACCAACTTGAACTACTGATTGTAGATGATGGCTCAAGAGACCGAACTGCTGAGGTGGCTTCGAACATACCAGGTGTGAATCTAATTTGCCACCCGCGCAACAAGGGATATGGTGCGGCTCTTAAAACTGGCTTTTCCAAGGCGACGGGACAATTGATTGGATTTCTGGATGCCGACGGCACATATCCACCGGAGTACTTCCCACATTTGTGCCGCGCCGCGATGAACGGAATGGATCTGGTCATTGGATCACGCATGGCTGGTGAAGAAAGTAAGATGCCGCTAACCCGGCGGGTGGGCAATCTCTTTTTCGCCAGACTGCTCACAGTGTTGAGTCATCAGAAGGTAACGGATAGCGCCAGCGGTATGCGCGTCTTCAAGCGAGAGATCCTTGAACAAATTTATCCTCTGCCTGATGGGTTGAACCTGACTCCCGTGATGAGCACGCGTGCATTACATGAAGGTATCAATATCGGGGAAGTCCCAATTCCGTACAGCGAGCGTGTCGGTCGGTCGAAGCTGAGTGTCATTCGAGATGGCCGTATTTTCTTGCAAAGTATGGTTTGGACAGTGCTGTCTTATAACCCTGTCAGGATTTTGGGCATGATCGGTTCGCTTGGAGTTGGAATTGCTCTACTTGTATTCCTTGGTGTTTTCATAGCCAGACTCCAGGGCATAACGACTCTTGGACCTTGGGGGATTGCAGCGCTATTTCTGGCATTGATTTCTTCAATTGCGGGCATTAACCTGTTTGCCCTGGGTGTTACATTCAATTACCTTGTATCGCTTTTCTACAAAAGGCCCATTAGGCAGGGATTATTTGGTAAACCCATCTTCAAGACCCCTCTGGATATGCACTTTGGCTGGGTTGGGATGATTTCGACCTTGCTTGGGATCGGTATAGCTATGATCTCTCTAGTGTTGGGTGTACAAGGATGGGAAATTGGGCGGCTGTGGTTTTATTTGTTGAGTAGCGCTTTACTGTTTTTGGCTGGTATTCAACTGGTTATTTACTGGTTATTACTTCGAATCTTGGAAGAATTAAGTCAAAGGGATCTACTTACGAAGTACGACATGGGTTTACGCTAATTACTATTCGTTACATTTATAGAGAAAAGAGTAATGAAAATGCCATCAAATCAATCTTCATCTGTGAATCTTGGAAGCCGATTAATTCCGAAGCTGCATCGAGCGAATTTTCCCAATGCCGATGCTATCGTACGAAAGGGCCTTCTTTCCGCTCCTCGCTCTGAGGACGCAGTAGATATTATGCTCGTCAATCCTCCCACGCCGGACGGTGGGCTATGGATTCGCACCCAGCATCGAGTGGGGCGTCGCACCCGTGAGAACATGGTCTGGCCTCAGGTCTCCCTGGTACAAATGGCTGCTCTGCTACACCCCGTCTATAAGGTCAAGGTGGTGGACTGTAACGCAGAACGCATGAGTTGGCCCGAATTCACCAAACTGCTGAATAAGTATCAGCCGAAGTATTACCTTACCCAACTTACTGCGCCCACTCTTGAGAATGACATCTATGGCTGTTTCCTGGCACATGCGCGCGGGGCCCAGACGATTGCCTTCGGAACCCACATCACACCCATCCCGGTCGAGACAATGCGCCCCTATCCCAGCCTGGATTTTGCCCTCGTTGGCGAGCCAGATCTCACGATTCGCGACCTGTTAGATCATCTGGAAAACAAGATCGATCAACGCTCTCCTGAGGTCAAGAAAATCTTTGATAAGCATGACCCGATGTACAAGCCGTCTTTCCATGAAGACGGCACGGTCAATATGCATGGCATCAAGGGCATTGCTTGGCGCAAAGATGGCGAGATCATCCTGAACTTTCCACGTCCGTTCGTAGCAGATTTGGATGACATGCCCATACCGATGCACGAGCTGTTACCTCTCCAATCCTACAAAATGCCGTTGATTAAGGGCCCGTTCACCTTCATCGTCACGAGCCGAGGTTGCCCGGCTGGCTGTACGTACTGCATCAAGCATGTGAGCTACCAGTATTCCACCCGCTTGCGCTCACCGAAATTGATCATGGAAGAATTGTGGTACCTGAAGAAATTGGGCATCCACAACATCCACATGTATTCCGACTTGTTCACAGTCAGCCGCGACCAGGTGATTGAACTCTGCAAGCTGATGATCGAAGAGAAAATCGACATCCACTGGACTAGCAATAGCCGCGTGGACTTTGTCGATGAGGAAATGCTGATGCTGATGGGCAAGGCTGGCTGCCGTCTGATCTCGTGGGGAATCGAGAGCGGCAATGAACAGATTCTCAAGCATGCCAAAAAAGGTGCCTATCCCGATAAAGCCCATCGTGCTCTTCATTGGGCAAAGAAAGCGGGCATCATGAACTGGGGCTACTTTATCATCGGTTTGCCTGGCGAAACGGAAGAGACAATCCGTGAGACGATCGATTTCGCCAAGAAGCTGCCACTTGATATAGCCCTGTTCCATGTCGCTGCACCATATCCCGGAACGCCATTCTTCTTTGAAGTTGTAGAGAATAATTGGTTCCGCCCGGGCACCCGCTGGGAGCAAGTGGATATGGATAAAGGGACGGTTCTGGATTATCCAAATTTGCCGGCAGAGCGATTGCTTTATTGGCAAAAGCGAGCATTCCGTGAATGGGCGTTGCGGCCCGGCCCGGCATTCACCTACTTAAAGATGCTGCTATATGACTGGTCAACGATGAAGACCGCGCTGAATGTCGGACTCCAGCACCTCTGGTGGGCAGCTTCAGACGAAGGCGCGCCGATTGGTGGAGCCGGGTAGGAATGTTCGCGACAGAACGGGAGTCCTAATTCTTGCGCCAGCTCGTTGAAAATCGTTGGTTTGCTCTCATTGATCTGCTCTTGGTGATCATGAGTACAGCAGTCTGGATGTTAATTCCACGGCTCGGAATCTGGTTCAGCCTAATTGCGTTAATGCCATGGGTATTCAGATCTCTCGCAGGAAATCTTGCTTTCCAGCGCACCCCCTTCGATTGGCTGATCGCGATCTTCATCATTACAGCCTGGGTAGGCGGTTGGGCCGCTTATGATAAATCCGCCGCGTGGATCAAGTTTGGGCTTATTATGAGCGCAATCCTGCTCTACTACGCATTGAGTGCCCAACCCAGACAAAATCTCGGCTTCTTATCTTTTCTCGCTTTTTGTTTGGCACTCACCCTATCCCTGTACTTCTGTCTCACGTATGATTTTGAAGGCGGTGGTGGCAGGTTCGCCAACTGGTGGATGGAGCACAGACCGCATGTCGATTGGCCCGCCATTCATTACGACGATGTATTGGGACTAATTCTCATCAGTGCCATATTTGCTTTTTATTGGCTGTGGAATACTAGCCGGAGGTCCTCTGGCTTTGTGTCCACTGTGATGAAATTATTCCTCATATCAGGCATCGGAATGGTTGCGTTAGTGTTTGTGTTCACACTTTCGCGTACGATCGAGTTTATCGGTGTGGGCGCTGTGGGACTCTGGGTTATTTGGAGAGTCTCGACATCCTCAGAAGCAAATGTTCGAGTCAGAGCCCTGTTCCCCTTTCTGGTAGTTGGTTATCTGGTCATGTTGATTGCTTTGGCATATCTCGGACCGGCGAGTGACGATCTTGGTTCGACGGACGGCGTTTACGGACAGAACTCGCGCGCAGGATTACTTGGGCGAGGAGCCTATTTCTTAGAGGATTATCCCATTACCGGTGCCGGACTAGCCTCTTTTCCGGGCCTTTATTCCCAGTATATGCTAGTAATCCCCTACTTCTATTTTCCAAACAGTTACAATCTATTCCTCGACGTTGCCATCGAACAAGGAGTTGTAGCTGGTTCGATTTTAGTCATTCTATATATAGGCAGTATATTCTTCGTTGCCCGGTCCATCGTAAACGAACCGCCAGATGATCTGCGATTATTCAGATGGCTGGGACTGGGAGCGCTGATCGTTACGATCGTGCACGGGGTATTTTATGATTATCTTTACAGCGGGAATGGAACCGCGCTTCTTTTTTATCCGCTTGGGATAGCGATGCCAGGGGTGTTGAACAGCAGCGGTTCCGCTGAGCAAGTTTTCCAACAGCCTAAGCTCATTTCATCATCGACTCGAGTTGTCATTGGGTTCCTCCTGGCTGTCATTGTCATGCTGGCGCTAAATCTGAATAAGATCATACCGCTTTGGTACGCGAACTTGGGTGCAGTCCAGATGTCGCAGGTAGAGCTTAAGGATTTCCCGACAAGTCAATGGGCAACTTCGGAAATTGTGCCTCGCTTAGAGGTGGCAGGTACCACTCTTCAATTTGCGGTTAAATACGAGCCCCATAATCAGACAGCGAATTACCGCCTTGGCCTAATCTCCATGCTGCGCCAGGATTTTATAACAGCTGCAGCGAATCTCGAAACAGCCTATCAGGAGGCGCCTAACCATCGAGGCATTATTAAAAGCTTGGGATATTGTTACGTCTGGCTCGGGGACCTGGACAAGGCTCAGAAGTTGCTGGACCAGATCCCGGAGGCGCATCATGAGATGGAAGTTTACATATGGTGGTGGGAAACACAAGGCCGCATCGACTTGTCTGAGAACGCCTCCATGATGGTTTCCCAGTTTAAAACATCGTCCAAGTAACTTTGTTCCAAACAGATATTTTCGTTGATGAGAATCAAAGACATTCTCACTCATATTATAGATTTACTGGTACGGCAGTCATGGGTTATTCCCCACTCCACAATGATTATCGATAGTTTACCCAGGATCTGAGCATGCGAATCGCCTATGTTGTTCCTTATGCTCCAAATCGAATCCGAACCCGTTCGTACAACTTGATTCTTCAACTGGTTTCTTTAGGTCATGAAGTTACAGTCTTCACGCTTGGATCAAATAAGGAGGAATGGATTGACGCACAAAGCCTCAAGAACTATTGTCGTGAAGTGTATTTTTACACCCAGCCTGTTTGGCGTTCAATAGTGAATAGCGCCGTTGCTCTTCCCTCAAGGAAACCACTTCAATCTGTGTACAGCTGGCAGCCTGCGATGGCTCAAGAGATCGTCCAGCGTGCTTCTCGAGACGAATTTGACATCGTACATATTGAACACTTACGAGGCTCACGCTTTGGGCTTTTCCTGAAATCGAGAATGCCGAACATGCCAATTGTCTGGGATAGTGTTGACTGTATTAGTCATCTGTTTCAACAGGCGGCGAAGCAGAGTCGCAGTTTCTTTGGCAAATTCATGACTCGCTTGGAGCTTAGCCGAACCAGAAGAGCGGAAGGAGATTTAGCTTGCCGGTTCGACCATGTGCTTGTTACATCACCCTCTGATCAGAAAGCTTTGCGTGGGCTTGTCTCTTCGGGAAATAGTCCCGCAGAGATTTCTGTCCTACCTAACGGGGTCGATTTAGAGTACTTCCATCCTAGTGCTGACGTTCAACGAGATCCTGAGACAATCGTTTTTAGCGGGAAGATGAGTTATCACGCGAATGTTTCAATGGCGAAATATCTGGTGGACGAGATCATGCCGCGGATTTGGGAAGGTCGCCCTGCAGCGCGTCTGTATATTGTGGGTAAGGATCCTACTCCAACGATAAAAAAAATGGCGCGCAACCCTCTGATTACCGTGACGGGAACTATAGATGACATTCGCCCCTTCCTCTGGCGTGCAACAGTCTCTGTAGTTCCGCTGTTGTACGGAGCAGGCATTCAAAACAAGATATTGGAGGCAATGTCAACCGGGACCCCGGTCGTGACCACCCGCCAGGCTCTTTCGGCGCTTCAGGCACAACCAGGAAAAGATATTTTTGTTTCTGACGACACAGATGGCTTTGCCCAGGCGGTATTGCAACTGATTGAAAATCGAGAGCTTCAGCAAAAGACTGGTGAGGCTGGAGTCGCATACGTCAGAACCTTTCATAGCTGGACATCGATTGCTTCTCAACTTGTGAATGTTTATCAACAAGTTCTCAGCCGCAATTCCGGAGAGGTAGCAGGTTTGGTGCCTTTGCTTAAGCATGTTTAGCTTCGAAGAGAAACCGTAACTGAAGGAGAATACTTTCGTGCGATTGTCAGTTGTTATTCCAGTTCACAACGGAGGAGATGATCTGCAGAAATGTCTTGAGGCATTGATGCATTCAACGCGACTGCCGGATGAACTGATCATTATTGACGATGCTTCCACCGATAGATCTGCTCAATTGGCAGCAAAATTTGGCACTGTCGTGGTTAGCCAAAATCACCATCCAATTGGACCTGCTCGGGCTCGAAACCTAGGGGCAGCGCAATCACAAGGAGATGTTTTACTCTTCCTGGACGCTGACGTTATGGTTCATACTAACACATTGGCATTAGTCGAGGATTACTTTACAGAACATCCTGAAATCCATGCTCTGTTTGGCTCCTATGATGATCATCCTCCTCATCGCAACTGGGTTTCTTTGTATAAGAACTTACTGCACCATTTTGTTCATCACCAGAGCCAGAAAGAGGCGTCTAGCTTTTGGACGGGTATCGGCGCCATTCGCACGGATGTATTCCTCCGCCTCGGAGGATTTGCTTCGAGTTATTCACGACCATCAATAGAAGATATAGAGCTTGGGGTCAGGCTCAAAGCCGCCGGATATCGTATCTACTTATGTTCGGATGTCCAAGTGACACATCTGAAACGCTGGACTCTACAGAGCCTGTTGCGCACGGATATCCTGGATCGTGCGATTCCATGGACACGATTGATTTATTCTACATCCTGTTTACCAGCTGACCTTAATCTGGATTGGAAAAGCCGTCTTAGTGCTCTGTGTGTTTGGGGTCTTATATTTTCTTTCATACTCGCTGCATGGTTTCCTTTTGCCTGGATCGGAGTTGTTGCGGTAATAGGATTTCTTATTACATCAAACATTTCACTGTATCGATTCTTTTATGAGAGAGGAGGACTATGGTTTACGACGGGGGCAGTCTTGTTGCATTTTTCTTATTTCCTTTACAGCAGCTTGGCATTTGGGATAGTCTCGATAGAGTACTTTCTCTCTAAAAAAATTCAAAAAGCAAGAATATCGCGCAATTCAATGGGTGATTGAGAACAAACATGGAACAAAAACAAACTCGACAAGTTGTTATTATCGGCGGGGGGCCAGCAGGTCTGACGGCTGGATACGAGCTAACAAAACTCGATGTACAGCCAGTCGTGCTTGAACAAAACGATAAGGTTGGAGGCTTGGCACGAACGGAAAACTATAAGGACTATCACTTTGATCTGGGCGGGCACAGGTTCTTTACCAAGTCTGAACCAGTTAACCAGATGTGGCATGAAGTACTTAGCAGCGATTTTCTGCGCAGACCGCGTCTCTCCCGGATTTATTATCAGGATAAATTCTTCTTTTATCCACTCAAGATCTGGAATACACTTTCCAGTCTCGGTCTTTGGCAAGCGATCCTGATTGTTATGAGCTTCATGCGGTGGCAGATCTTTCCTTTCAAAAAAGAGGAAACGTATGAGCAGTGGGTGACGAATCGATTTGGCAAGCGCTTATTTGAGATTTTTTTTAAGGCGTATACGGAAAAGGTCTGGGGCATCCCCTGCTCGGAATTAAAAGCGGAGTGGGCTGTGCAAAGGATAAAAAATCTCTCCTTTACGTCTGCCTTGATGAGCATGTTTGTCAGGACAGGGGATTCGATCACAACCCTGATCGAGGAGTTCCATTACCCGCGTTTTGGTCCCGGCATGTTATGGAATGAGGTTAAGCATCGGATCGAGGAACGCGGGGGGCAGGTGCTTCTGAACAGCCAGGTGACGCGCATCCATCGCAACGGGGCTTGCGTTGATTATGTGGCTGTTTCAAAAAATGGCGGGGAGGAGTATGTCATTCCAGGTACGGACTTCATTTCCAGCATGCCAATTTCGGAGTTTGTCAAAAAGCTTGACCCCGTGCCTGTCGATGTGCTGGAGGCCGCAAATCGGCTTAACTATCGCGACTTTCTGACAGTCTGCTTGATTGTTAACAAGACGGAACTATTTCCGGACAACTGGATCTATATCCACGAGCCTGATGTTAAGGTCGGGCGCATCCAGAATTTCAAGAATTGGAGTCCGGATATGGTCCCAGATCCCTCGACGACCAGCTTGGGGCTAGAGTATTTCTGTACGGAAGGTGACGCTCTGTGGAATATGTCGGATGCCGATTTGATCGAACTGGGGAAGCGAGAATTAGAACGGATTGGGCTCGCAGAGGCGGGTGATGTCGTGGATGGTTGTGTGTTCCGCGTGCCTAAAGCTTACCCAATCTATGACGCCGACTATGCAAACTATCTTCAGATCATTCGAGACTTCGTGGATGGACTGGAGAATTTTCAGACCATCGGGAGGAACGGCTTACATCGCTATAACAACCAGGACCATTCCATGATCACAGGGATGCTGGCTGTCCGAAACCTCATGTTTGGGGAAGAGAACGAGCTTTGGAGCGTTAACGCGGACGCGGAATATCACGAAGAGATCCGACATGATGAAAAGCAGAAATCCGTAGAAACCCTTAAAGAGAAAATTACCCATATCTTTCCACGGCTGGACCCAGTGGCTCTTGGCCTTTCATTCGGCATCACAGCCGGGACATTGATCTTTGCGGCCACGCTCTTTCTGATTATCATGGATGGAGGGAAAGCTGGTCCACACCTGGCAGCACTGGGTAACTTTGTACCCGGATTTACCGTCACATTCCAGGGATCCGTAGTAGGCCTGCTCGGTTTGTTCATTTTGGGTTTTTTCGTCGGATCGATATTCGCGTATGTAAGGAATCTAGTAGTCCTTCTTAGTGCACGGATCATTCATCGGGATATCGAGCTTTATCATCTGCGCCGGCTTTTTGACTTCATCTAGAAAATCTGTCACGAGGCGTTTCGACATCCTTTCCACTTGTCACTACAGCACTTGTCTATAGGGAGAAATGCATAATGCAGGAAGATAACAACACTATCGAAAGATTGGTACTCATTGAGCTCATGCGATTGGACGGTGTGATCCTCGGACTTACCTTAGGGTTGGTGTGTGGGTTTGGAATATTTCTTGCAACCAACATTCTGTTGCTCAAGGGAGGAGTAGGAACCCATCTAGCCTTGCTCGGACATTTTTTTATCGGCTATACAGTCACGTTTGGAGGAAGCCTCATCGGCCTGCTATATGGTTTGCTCTTTGGCTTTATTGTTGGCTATGTGATTGCGAGCCTTTATAACCGGGTAGCCAACTTCAGAGAAAAGCGACAGTCGCGAAACGGGTAACTCATGTCTCAAATAATTCTGTTGATCATTGCAATCCCGATTGTTGCAACACTCACTCTATTCACGATCCGCCGAATCTTATTTACGTTGGCGATCCTATTCGCTGGCGACCAGGATGGCGAATCTCCTACACCTGATCATGGATGTCTGCCCGATGTGCTAATCCTTGTCCCTTGCCGGGATGAGAGGAGCCTGATTCCGGGCTTATGTCAGGCATTGTCGCAGTTGGATTATCCACACGAGAGCCTTCAGGTAGTCTTGATCGATGATGCATCTGTGGACGGGACCGGCTTGGTTATGGAGCAGCAGGCGGCCCAGCGGCACGGATGGCACGTACTGCAACTTTCAAGCAATGTAGGGAAAGCTCGCGCGCTGAATATCGCTTTAACTCGTTTCCAATTTGGTGAAATCATCTATATTTTCGATGCTGATCACCGGCCAAATGCCAACGTACTACGCCGGGGAGTGCAATATTTCTTCGCACCCCGGGTGGCTGCAGTGACCGGTTTTACACAGGTGGTCAATCCGCTTGCCAGTCCGAGCGCGTTTTACTCAACCGTTGAGAGTTATACGAACCAGTTAGTGACCATGCGAGCAAAGGATCGCCTGGGACTCGCACCGGCGTTGCTCGGCTCCAATTGTGCCTATCGGCGTGAACTCTTAAACACCTTAGGTGGATTTCGGGATGGAGCCTTCTCAGAGGATTCTGATTTAACAGTTACCTTCTACAGGGAAGGGTACAGAGTCCGCTTTGCCCAGGATGCAGTTTCTACTCAGCAGGTTCCTCAGTCGTTGGATGGATACCTTAAACAACATATCCGCTGGGGGCGCGGTTTGAACGATGTGGCTAAAGTGCATGCCCGAAAAATCTTGACGGATCGAAAGCTGTCTCTACCTTTGCGGATAGAGCTTCTCCTTTTCACTGCTGGTTATCTCGATCGCTTGGCACTGCTAAGTGCGCTGCTCTTGATGGTCTTTTTCTATCTCATCAGCAGCGCGAACGCTCTTTCCCTGCTTGGAATCATTCTGTTTTCGCTGGCGACCCCACTGGTACAGATTGTTGCTCTTTTCCTTAAGGAGCGAATGGGTATGGCAATGTGGACGCGGTTGCCGCTGATCCCTTTCTTCTTCGCGATCGATATTTTTGCCGCGATACGATCCATGCTAGCTACTCTCTTGAACCAGCCTCACTTATGGACCAAAACACAGCGAGAGGAAATTCCTTAATGTGAATACGATTGCTGTCTGTGTTATCAACTACAACACCAGTAAACTACTGCGGGAATGCCTTCATTCCGTACTGGCACAGAATGCGGAGGAAATCGTTGTCGTTGACAATGCATCTGTAGATGGCAGCGTCGAAATGATGAAGACAGAATTCCCTTCCATCCCGCTGGTCGCCCTTGAGAAGAATATTGGCTTCGGCGCAGCATCCAATCAAGGAATAGAAAGATGCTGCTCCGAACAGATTGTTTTGCTCAATGCAGATACACAGATGAAGCACGGATCACTTCAAGCCTTGTGTAACTATCTGGCTGACCATCCCCAGGCTGCCATCATTGGGCCACGCATTCTCAACCCGGATGGGACATTGCAAACATCTTGTTTTCATTTCCCTACCCCGCTTCACATTTTCCTCTATATCTCTGGGTTGTATCGGTCGATTCCTCACCTCCCAATCTTGAAACAACGTACTCTGCAGAAGATGACAGGTGAATCACCAAAACAAGTCCCCTGGATCCTCGGAGCAGCACTCGCATTTCGGCGGAAAACATTTGAGGGGATGGGCGGCTTTGATGAAAACTTCTTTATGTACTTTGAGGAAGTCGATCTTTGTTATCGGTTATCTTCACAAGGCAAACAAATTCATTTTGTTCCTGAAGCAGAGATTACGCATGTTGGCGGTGGCAGCACCGCCCAAAAACGAGCCTGGTCATATATCCAGTTCTTTACCAGTCTTGCCCAGTTTTATCGTAAACACTATCCTATGCCCCTGCTGACAGAGATGGTATTCACGGTAAAAGCAGTAGCATTCTTCAAGCTAATACGGGACTTCCTCCTGCTGAAGATTTCGCGCGACCCCGCACAACGATCTATGCTGGCGGTTGACTTCGATATCCACCGCCAGTTGCTTAGCGGTCAATGGCACCGGGACCCGAACACTGGAACGATGATCCAAGCGTAAGGACTAACTCAATGCGCTTGTTTCTCCTTCTGCCTCTCACTCCGCGGCTGGGTGCCACGAATGGAGGCGCCCGGGTCCTTACCCAATTTTTGACGGAAATCACAGCGCGACATAAAGTCGCTGTCTTGTATTTTCGAGAAGCCGATGAACCGGGCGCAGACGCGTTCTTTCGCGAACGATGTGAGTACATTGAAGAGGTTGTGAGGCCAGCGAGTAAAAAGACTCTTCAGGGTCGGCTCGCCCGGTACTCGCGTTTGATTCTTTCTCTATTCCTGCGGAGACCTCTGTGGGTAGAGGACTGGTCCAGCGCAGAGTTTGCGAGACGGGCCCACTTGCTTGCCCAACGATTTCAACCCGATATCATCCAGGCTGAAATCCATGTAATGGGACAATACTTCTCAGCGCTCAAAAATATGCATGCATCGCGCGTGTTGGTCGAATATGAGTCCAGCAGTCGCGCGGCGATGTATCTCCAAACCTTGCCGCAATTTCTGAAGAGAGTCATAGAACCAGTTGAGAAGATATCATGGCAACGCTATGAAAAGTTACTATATCCGCAGGTGGATGCGATCATCTCTTTCACAGAAGCAGATCAGCAGTCGATTTCAGAAACGGCGGGAGAGACACCGATCCACACTATTCCCCCTGGAATAGTCATTCCAGAAACCCCGCTTGATGCGCTAGGAAGTTCACCTCCAAGCTTACTCTTCGTCGGAAATTTTTATCATCCACCCAATGCAGATGCAGCCAGACGGCTTACAGAATCAATTTTCCCCGCAGTTGAAGCGTTGATTCCGGATGTAAGATTGTTCATTGTGGGAGAGAGTCCACCGGCGAACCTGAATCGGACGAATAGCAAAAAGATTATCATTACTGGTCGGGTCCCGGATGTTACTCCTTACCTGGATCAGGCAGCATTGTTGGTTGCGCCACTACGCTTTGGTGGCGGGATTCGAATTAAGATCCTTGAAGGACTGGCAGCCGGTAAAGCAATTGTGACTACGCCTCTGGCCGCTGAGGGGATGAATATTCAGGATGGTAAACAGCTTGCCATTGCTGAAACAGATGATGAATTCATCGCACGCATTGTGCAACTACTTCGGAACTCTGAAGCTCGTCTGGCGTTAGCAAAGAGCGCCCGAGTGTGGGCATGTGAGAACATCGCCTGGGAACAATCGATCGCCAAATATGAAACCCTGTACAAAACGTTGCTTTTCCAATCAGGACGATCCCAATGGAAAGCACCCGTAAATCAAAGCTGATTATCGAAGATTATGCGCTATGAGAAGAGTAACCAACATTACTGTCGCGATCCCCACGGTTAATCGGCCCGCTGAATTGGCACGCTGTTTGGACGGGTTATTCAAGGGTACGACCTTTCCAGCTGAAGTCCTTATTATTAACCAGGGAGAGTATCACGCGATCGAGCCCGTGATTCAACGCTGCCAGTTGCAATATTCGGTACCAATTGTCCATTGCTCTCAACCTCCCAGGGGCTTGTCCGCGGCGCGCAATCTGGCTACAAAGGAAGCACATTGTCACATCATCGCTTTTACAGATGATGACTGTGTACCGGATCCCCACTGGCTAGCGCACATTGAAAAGGTGTTGATTTCGAATCCAGCAGCGGACGGCGTCACGGGAAGCATCCAGCCACTTACCCTTGAGACAGGCGAATTTCCCATCTCCATTCGCATTAGTAAGAGGAGGATGACGTTCCAACGACGGGCATTGCCTTGGCATGTAGGAAGCGGCGGAAACTTCGCCATAAGACGAAATTGGCTTCTTCTGGTAGGAGGATTCGATGAGCGGCTTGGCGCGGGCTCGCCCGGCAAAGCGGCCGAAGACACGGATCTCTTTTATCGCTTGCTTCGGGCAGGGACAGTCATACGATACGAACCCGAACTGGTGATCTATCACGAACGTCAGGATGCTTCCCGTCTGATTCGAAGTTTCTGGAATTATAGCTTCGGAATTGGCGCGTTTATTGCCAAACATGCGCGCAGAGGTGACACGTATGCCGTGTACATGCTTGGTGTCTGGTTGTTCTGGCTGGTCTGGCGGACAGCGAGTTCCCTCGTGCGTCGTAGCAGCGTCTATGCAAGGGAAGGATTACTGAGTTTAAGAGGCTGTCGTCATGGCTTGGTATATGGCTTCAAGCTAAGGTAAGACATGTTATACAAAATAGATGTTCTATCTCATGGCAGACTTTTAAGCACCCTGCGCGTCTTGAGTATATAGAAACTGTGTTAGACGAAAAATGAACAATTCTCAATTATTCTTTCGAAAACCGTTACTCACCCTACAAACCGTATCTATGCGAATCTTGATGCATCGCTCGCTGATTCTTATTATGGCTGCGCTTCAACTTATATGGCTCTCGCTGATCGCAGTGACTGGAGCGAGCACGCAGTATGACAGGATGCTCACAGTAGCAATCTTCTCAGTTGTCGCAACCATTGCAGTCACCCTGTTGCCAGAGAGTGCTATCTCGAAAATCAGAAGTCTTAAAAGTCGGCTATGGCGTAGCGATAAACAATTGGCGTTATTTTTATGCCTGGCTGCACTGCTTGTCGGATTTCTCTATTCAACAATTCAGACTCAATGGACGGATGAAATCGCAAGTCTCAAGGCCGCGAGAACCATAAACTCGCAGGGACTCATTCATGCATATAAGACAGTTGGTTGGTTGGGCGAACAACATCCCCCATTATTCTCGTTGATCTTTGCACTCACGCTAAAGTTGCCTGGCCCCGATCTGTTGCTGATGAGGATGGTTTCAGCTTTGTTCCTAGCCGGTACGCTGTCAGTTACCTACTTCATAGGTCGTGAGCTATACAGCCGCGAAGTTGGTTATCTTGCCGCGATCCTTTTGCTGTCGTTTCCACTGGTGATTCGATTGAGTTCTGCGGCCATGATGGATATTCAGCTTGCGTTTTTCTTTTGTTTTGCTTTGTGGTTATTGGTTCGGCTATCTAGAACGCCATCATATTGGCTGGCTTGCGCAGCGGGGGCAGTAATAGGGTTAGGGCTTCTGACGAAATACATCATGATATTTGTGTTTTTGGTCTTATTTTTATACTGTCTGTTTTTTAAAAATTTTCAGAAGATCGTGATCCATCTGCTTGTCGTGGGTATGGCTTCCATGTCAGTATTCTCGATCTGGATTTTATATGCGAATCATACAGGCATCCTGGCGCGGCAATTTCAAAAGATCTTGAATTTCACAGGAAGCTATCATCTGGTCAGAGACGTTGTAGAAACCAGTCCCGTCGCGGGACCGCAGACGATGATCGAAACAGAGAGTGCAGACACTGCAGAGCAGATGCAGAATGGAATTTTCCGTTTAGGGCTTGAGTCTTTGTTTACTCGAATTCCCTCCTCGCTGGGTGTCTACCACGCGCCATTGATTCTTTTTGGATTGCTCTCCCTTCTCAAAAGACGCCAACGCGCTGATTTGATGATCCTGCTATGGATAGGAATGGTATCCTTATCTCTTTTTATTACCCTTCCCGATCATAGGTATTTTCTGCCGATCTTCCCCGCGATTGCCATTGTGATTGCACGTGTGCTGCTTCGGTTTCCGGACTATGCCGAAAGAGCAATTCTGGTCAGCTTGCTTTTTGGAGCGGCCAATCTCTATCTGTTCGCGAACTGGTTACGCGAGTCTCATCTTTTTCTGCTCACACCGTAATATCGGGATGAGGATATAGGATATGGCTGGGCTTACAGCTTCAAACCCAAATAAAACGTTCTTGCCTCTCCAGTGGGCGAGCCTTCGCTGTCGGCTGCAACGATTGTTTTTCCCCGCTTGGATGGGTTCCTTGCGAACCACGAAGCCTATCAGTAGTGGCTGGGGCTTTGATCGTGGGCGGCCGGTGGACCGTTATTACATCGACTCTTTTCTCGAAGGGCATAGGAAAGATATACAGGGTCGAGTGTTGGAAATTCTCAATAGTGATTACACTTACAGGTTTGGATCTCGAATCGAACGGGCAGACATCTTGGATATCGATCCGGCAAACCAACAGGCAACCATCCTTGCTGATTTGGCTGCTGCTGATTCCATCAGCGGTGATTCGTTTGATTGCTTCCTCCTGACACAAACTCTGCAGTTGATCTATGATGTGAAATCCGCCATTGCTCACTCACATCGCATCCTTCGCCCGGGCGGTGTGTTGCTTGTCACGATTCCAGCAGTCAGCCGCCTGGCAGGGGATGGCTATACTGATTATTGGCGTTTTACGCCCGCCTCCTGTGCTCGCCTTTTTGGGGAGATCTTCGGCCCTGACCAAGTCACCATAACGGCTTATGGCAATGTGTTGAGCGCGGTTGCCTTTTTGGAGGGGATGGCTTGCGAAGAACTATCGAGGCGGGAGCTCGATGTGATCGATGAGCGCTATCCCGTGCTCCTGGCGATCCGGGCTGTGAAAAAGTGAAGACAGAATCTATGTTAGCACAAACCTCGCTGATTATATGCTCGCGCAATCGTCCAAAGCTTCTCCTTGAGACGGTTGAGTCGGTTCTGCGGGGCAATGATGTCCCTTCTGAAATGATCCTCGTGGACCAGAGCAACACCGCTCATCCTGAGCTATCCAGGATGAAGACGGAGCGACCCTGCGAGATCCGTTACATCCACTCAACGACCGTTGGTGTTGGAGCTGGCAGAAACCTGGGAATTACCTCCTCACAGTTTGGGATCTTGATCTTTATTGACGATGACATGTTTGTCGAGGCCGACTGGTTCTGCACCATGGTGCAGGCCGTTGCCAAAGCGGGTCCCTGCAGCGTGATCACGGGTCAGGTTCTTGCTGGCGAATCCGAGGTGCCGGGCGGTAAAGCACCCTCAGTGATAAAGGATCAGCAGCCCACTGTTTATAAGGGACGAATTGGAAAGGATGTACTTTACACTGGAAACATGGGCGCTTATCGGTCTGTCTTCGATAAAGTAGGACTCTTTGACGAGAGGCTGGGTCCAGGAACAAGTTTCCCGGCTGCCGAGGATAATGACCTCGGCTTTCGACTGCTCGAGCAGGAATATCGAATATGCTATGTGCCCGAGGCGATTGTGTATCACCGTGCTTGGCGATCCGAGCGCGAAAACCTGTCATTGGAATGGCGATATGGAGTCGGGCGCGGGGCATATTATGCTAAGCATATGAGCTGGCGAGATCCCTATATGTTCTCCCGCATGGTCCGTGACGTGAAAGGAAGTGTCATGAATTTTTTGGGGCACATGATTTATCGCCGGCGACTAAAATTTGACTACATAATTTCGGCGTCAGGAATTTTGTACGGTGCTGTCCGTTGGCGAGTCGATCAAACGAGAAACTGATCCCATGGAAGCAAGCGTCATTATCCCCACTTACAACCGCGCCGACAAGCTGCGTCGTTGTCTGGAAGCTCTTTCCAAGCAGACGCAGCTGGCGCGCGACTTCGAAGTGATCGTTGTCGCAGACGGCTCCAAAGACGGAACCATCGAAATGCTGGCACACCTGAATACGCCATTTGCGTTGCGGGTGATCGAGCAATCAAACTCTGGTCAGCCCACGGCGCTCAACCGTGGAGCGGCCGCCTCACAGGGACGCATCTCTATCTTTCTCGATGACGACATCATTGTTACACCTCAATTCGTATCGGAACATCTTCGTCTGCACGAAAACCGAAATCAGGTCGTGGGCATCGGACAATTGACCCTGACCTTGGCTCCCGATGCGGATTGGTTTGTGCGCGGCTTCGCGCAGAGCTGGAACGCTCATTACGAGGAATTCAATCGCGGCAAACGCCAGCCCGACTGGGACGATTGCTACGGCGGGAATATGTCTGTTTCCCGGACAGCCTTCTTAGCTGTAGGGGGGAACGTCACTGATCTGAGGCGAGGTTACGATGTTGAGCTGGCGTATCGTCTCAAACAATATGGCTGTTCCTTCGTATACCTGCCAGCGGCCCTCGGGAACCAGTACGAGAGCAAAGGCTTTCGTGAGCTTTCGGCTGACTCGGAACTGGCAGGGGAGGCAAGTGTTGAACTGGCGCGCCGTCACCCTGCTACCGAGACACGGCTTTTCGGGGGCTTTCTAAAAAATCGCCGCAGCTGGTTCCTGCTCTGGCGACTCTTATCGACCGCGAATATTTCCGGGCACGGATTGGCGCGTCTGCACAAGTTGGCGGGCAGACGAGGAGAGTCGTTCGAATGGTTCGCGTTTTTTAGCAACTATTACTTTTGGCGAGGTGTTCGCCGAGCTGCGCCGGAGCGAACTGCCTGGAAGCAAATGATATCGCTTAAGAAAAGAGGCAATCTTGCGTGAGAATACCCTCGTGCAGACCATGAAGCACCTGGAAGAGGATGGCGAGAGTCAGACACCGGTGGTTATCGAACCGCTGAAAAGCTGGCTTTCCTTTGATCTTCGGGAATTGTGGGACTATCGCGAATTACTCTACTTCTTCATTTGGAGGGATATCAAGGTTCGTTACAAACAGACGATTCTGGGCGGACTCTGGGTTATCCTGCAGCCTCTCATGCCAATGATTGTCTTCAGCCTGTTTTTTGGTCTTTTAGTAAAAGTCCCGTCTGATAATCTTCCATACCCGATTTTCACCTATACTGCCCTGTTGCCCTGGCATCTATTTGCATATGCATTTTATGCCTCTAGTGGGAGTCTTGTCGCCAACCAGAGCCTAATCACGAAAGTCTATTTTCCACGCTTGCTTGTTCCGCTGTCCATTCTCTTGGGCGGACTGATCGATTTCCTGATTCCTCTTCCCGTTCTTGTCGGGATGATGTACTACTATGGCATCGAACTAACCTGGACAGCTCTCTATGTACCGTTGTTTCTTTTGCTCACCCTGCTCACTGCCCTGGCGGTGGGATTGTGGTCCTCCGCGCTCCATGTGCAGTATCGTGACGTTCATCACATCATCAACTTCTCGACTCAATTCTTGATGTTTGCCACGCCCATCTTTTATCCCGCCAGTATTGTCCCGGAGAACTGGCGACTCCTGTATGGATTAAATCCAATGGTTGGAGTGGTGGAGGGCTTCCGCTGGGCGCTGCTGGGGGAGGGACAACCGTTCCATCCCTCCATCTTTGTCTCTGTCCCGATTGTCATTTTGCTTCTCATCAGCGGACTTCTTTACTTTAATCGCGTCGAAAAGACCTTTGCAGATCACCTATGAACGATATTGTTATCCGTGTAGAACATCTCAGCAAGAGTTATCGGATCGGTCAGCTCCAACCGTATCGAACCCTGCGCGACGCGTTGTCGAATGTCGGAAGGCTGCCTAAACAGATCCTTCGGTCTTCCAATCAAAGAGAAGCCCGGGATCCTCTGCTATGGGCTTTGAAAGATGTCTCGTTTGAGATTCGCCGCGGTGAGGTGGTTGGCATAATTGGTCGTAACGGCGCGGGCAAAAGCACTCTGCTGAAGATCCTTTCGAAGATCACCCTGCCCACAGAAGGACGAATCAAACGGTATGGACGGGTCGCCAGCCTGCTCGAGGTGGGGACAGGCTTTCATCCCGAACTGACTGGGCGCGAGAACGTCTACATGAACGGCGCACTTTTGGGTATGAAAAAAACAGAGATCGATCGAAAATTCGATGAGATTGTGGCATTCGCTGAGATTGATCAATTTCTCGATACGCCTGTCAAACACTATTCCAGCGGGATGTATGTGCGGCTGGCATTTGCTGTCGCGGCGCACCTGGACCCGGAGATTCTCATCATTGATGAAGTTCTGGCTGTGGGAGATACCGCGTTTCAACGAAAATGTTTGGGAAAAATCGATGACGCTTCCAAAGGAGGCAGAACCGTCTTATTCGTTAGTCATAACATCGGAGTCGTTCAGGCGCTTTGCAGCCGTGCTATCCTGTTGCAAAACGGATCTGTCTTCATGGATAACAACACAGCAGAAACGGTTGGGGCGTATCTACGAAAACTGGAAGGCTTCGCAGGTCAGGACCTTGCGACACGCACCGATCGAACCGGAAAGGGACTCATTCGTATCACGCAGGTGGATATTTCGATCGATGACCTGAGTCCCGCCTCGATCCTTTCAACGGGACGCCCTGCCCGATTTGTCTTTTCTGTCGATCAACCTCGACCGGGAATGTCCTGCTCATTTACGATCTATGACCAGCATGGTCAGCCTGTGACCTTCTTCGACTCAGCTGTTCATGGTCGAGGAGATGTGGCGGGTCCACTCCACAGCCCGCGATTTGTCTGCGAGCTGGATGAGCTGACCCTTCTTCCGGGACGCTACCGTATCAATGCTGCTGTTCTGTGGAACGGTGAATATCAGGATCACCTGGAAGCAGCCGCGTATTTTAATGTAGAGGACGGAGAATTTGGAGGCCGTCCTGCACCGAAGGAAAGTGGGTATGGAACATTGCTTATTCAGCATCGCTGGACCACGCCCAAGTTAGAGGAAAAATTGTAATGAAAGCTTTAGTTGCTGGCTGGTTCAGCTTCGAGGACGGTCACGCCACTGCTGGCGACCTCATCACACGCGATCTTGTCTGTGAATGGCTGGAAGCGGCTGGAATTCCTTATGAAATTGCCCTTGTGCCTCCGTTCACTGGTGGTGTGGATTGGCGCTCTGTGGAGCCTCAGACGTTTTCCCACGTAGTTTTTGTCTGTGGTCCGTTCGGACGTGACGAATATGAAGAGGAATTCCTCAGCCGTTTTAAAAACTGCCGCCTCATCGGGATGAACCTCTCGATGAAGCTCCCGTTGGATGAATGGAATCCATTTGACTTTTTGATCGAACGCGACAGTTCGGTGGATACCCATCCTGATATTTCTTTTCTTTCCCAGAAACATCATGTTCCTGTCGTCGGGGTCTGCCTGGTAGAGCCGTATGATGGAGCACCGGTGGAAGAGGCGAACAATGCCATCCATCGTCTGCTGCAGTCGAATGAGGTCGCCGCGATTCCCATCGATACGCGCCTGGATAAGAATCAAACGGGATTAAAAACACCAGCGGAGATCGAATCGGTTCTCGCCCGCATGGATGTCGTCGTGACGACTCGTTTGCATGGAACCGTGCTTTCCTTGAAAAACGAGGTGCCCGTCATTGCGATTGACCCGGAAGTCGGTGGCTGGAAAATTCGCCGGCAAGCGGAGCTC
>DASSBC010000077.1:0-44919 GCA_035699125.1 Anaerolineales bacterium | reverse complement strand
AGGCAACATCACGTTGCCGGAAGGCGTGGAGATGGTGATGCCGGGGGATGATGTCAACCTGACGGTGGAGCTGATCGTGCCGGTGGCGCTGGAGCAAGGCTCCAAGTTCGCCATCCGTGAAGGTGGTCTCACCGTCGGTGCTGGCGTCGTCACAAAGATACTCGAATAGGTGAATTCATGACGAAGCAAAAGATCCGCATCCGGCTCAAAGCCTACGATCATCGTGTCCTGGACCAGTCTGCCAAGCGTATTGTGGAGACAGCAGAACGCAGTGGCGCTCATGTAGTTGGGCCCGTACCCTTGCCAACTAAGACCGAAAGGTTTACAATTCGGCGCTCGACATTCATTGATAAAGACTCGCATGAGCATTTTGAGATTCGTACTCACAATCGTTTGATCGATGTCCTCGATCCGGACTCAAAGACAATCGATATGTTGATGCGGCTCAATTTGCCAGCAGGCGTGGATATCGAAATCAAAATCTAATTGGTCGTTACTGGAGAGTAGAGACTGGCACGTTATCTCTACTCTCTAATTTCGACAGCGCAAGAACGGACCTGCTCGGGAGCACAAAATACCAAGCGTCCCGCCAGACTGTTTACTGCGCTGCCTGGAGATGATGCAGTCGAAGCCCCGGCTGACAGTCTCGCTAATTTTTTTGAAGGAGAAAACAGAGTATGATAAAAGGGCTTATTGGAAAGAAGATTGGCATGACCCAGATCTTCGATGAGAAAGGCGTCGCATATCCTGTGACGATCATCGAAGCTGGGCCATGTTACGTTACCCAGGTACGCAGTCAAGAGCGTGATGGGTATATGGCTGTCCAGGTCGGCTATGGGGAAGTGCACCCGAAGAAGTTGGCATCCGGTGAATTGGGGCACTTAAAGGCTAACGATTTACCTCCAATGCGTTTTCTGCGCGAATTTCGCTCAAAAGAAGAAGCTAATGTCGGCGACAAGCTGACCGTGGATCTCTTCGCTGTCGGCGAGCATGTGGATGTGGTCGGCACAAGCAAGGGTAAGGGGTTTGCCGGTTCGGTCAAGCGCCATCATTTCAAAGGCGGTAAGAAGACGCATGGTCAGTCTGACCGCCATCGCGCGCCTGGTTCGCGCGGTGCTGGTACAACACCGGGACGTGTCTATAAAAACGCGCGAGGTGCCGGGCATATGGGCAATGAACGTGTCACTGTGCAGGCGTTAAAAGTAGTGCTGGTGGATCCCGAACGCAACCTGCTCGGTGTTCATGGTGCTGTGCCCGGAGGCAAGGGCGGTCTGGTTGTGATCAAAGAGGCTCGAAAGCAGTAATCCACAGATTACTGTGTAGAGTATCGGAGCAAAGTAACTATGAAAGTAGATGTTTTGGATCTGGAAGGCAAGAAGCTTCGCGAAGTGGAACTCCCCTCGGCGATCTTCGAAGCCCCCATTAATGTAGATTTGATGCACCAAGCGTACGTCCGGCAGATGGCAAATGCGCGTCTTGGCACGCATGATACCAAGGTCCGAGGCGAAGTCGCTGGTGGTGGCGCCAAGCCTTACAAGCAAAAAGGGACGGGTCGTGCCCGCCAGGGTTCCCGCCGTGCCGCGCAGTGGGTGGGTGGTGGACGTATCCACACTCCGCATCCGCGCAGCTATGAGCAGCGAATGCCCAAAAAGATGAGGCAGGCTGCGTTGCGTTCCGCACTCTCCGCTAAAGCCGCGGACGCTGGTATTGTGCTGATCGACGAGTTTTCCCTTTCGGAAGCCAAGACCAGGGTCATGGTACAGACTCTGAGAAACCTTGTTGGTGCCTCAACCGCGCTGGTCCTGCTCCCCGAAAAAGGTGAGGCATACGACCTAGTCACAAAGACGACAAATAACCTCGGCGATACGAAAGTTCTGCTGGCGAGCTATTTGAACATCCGTGACCTGTTCGGTTATGACAAGCTCATCCTGCCGGTGAAGGCGTTGGATGCTCTGGTGGCGAACTTAGGATAGGAGAAGAGATGACAACGATTTATGATGTCCTTCGCCGCCCGTTGGTCACTGAGAAATCCAGTTACCAATCTGGCAAATTGAATCAATATTCCTTTATTGTTGCGGATAACGCTACACGCTCTCAAGTTAAAGATGCGATTGAAACACTCTATGATGTCAATGTAGTGCGTGTGAATGTTCTCAATGTCCCAGCCAAACGGGGTCGCCGTCTTCGCAGCCGTCGCTTGCTTGTTCGCAAGCCCGCGTATAAGAAGGCAGTCATCACTTTGGCTGAAGGGCAAACACTTCAGATCTTTGAAGGGGTGTCGTAATGGCAGTTAAAAAATACAAACCGGTAACCCCCGGCACTCGTGGGATGACCGGTCACAGCTTTGAAGAAATTACCAAGTCCAAGCCGGAGCGTTCGCTGCTCGTGCCGCTGCGCAAAAGTGGCGGCCGCAATTCCTATGGACGTGTTACCGTTCGTCATCGTGGCGGTGGTCATCGTCGCTTTATCCGCCTCGTGGATTTCAAGCGCGATAAGCGCGGTATTCCCGCGAAAGTGGCGGCGATCGAATATGACCCGAACCGTACGGCACGCTTGGCGTTGTTGAACTATGCCGATGGTGAGAAGCGTTACATTGTGGCGCCAATCGACCTCAAGGTCGGCGATACGGTTATGGCTGGACCTGGATCTGAAATTCGCTCTGGGAACTCGCTTCCCATTGCGAATATCCCAGTCGGTACCATGATCCATAACATTGAGATCAAAGAGGGACGTGGTGGTCAAATGGTTCGCTCCGCGGGGGGAGCAGCCCAGCTACTCGCCAAAGAAGGCGATTTTGCGCAGGTGCGTATGCCCTCCGGGGAAGTGCGCCTGATTCGGCAGGTGTGCTATGCGACCATTGGTCAAATTGGTAATGTCGATCATGGGAACGTGAAATTGGGAAAAGCTGGCCGCAAGCGCCACAAAGGCATTCGCCCCACCGTTCGCGGCTCTGCCATGACTCCGCGCGATCATCCGCATGGTGGTGGAGAAGGCCGTCAGCCAATCGGTCTCGCCGGTCCGAAGAGCCCATGGGGTAAACCCACTCTGGGTTATAAGACCCGCCGTAACAAAAAAACCGACCAGTATATTGTGCGTCGTCGCAGTAAGACGAACCGCTAAACGATAGAGGTACGATATGTCACGATCATTGAAAAAGGGCCCATTTATTGAGCCCAAGCTCTTGAAGAGAATTGAAGCGATGAACCAGAAAGGCGAGAAGAAAGTGCTTCGCACGTGGAGCCGTGCCAGCGTGATCTTCCCGCAAATGGTTGGGCACACGATTGCGGTACATGATGGGCGTCGGCATGTTCCGATTTATATCACTGAGAACATGGTTGGCCACCGTTTGGGTGAGTTTGCCCCGACGCGCACCTTCCGCGGTCACATGGCTGGGGAAAAGGCTGCGTAATAGGAGATAAAGAAATGGCTGATATTCAAGCACATTTACGCTTTCTCCCGATGTCTGCCCAGAAGGTTCGCCTGGTGGTCGATCTCGTAAGAGGCAAAAATGCAAACGAGGCGCTCGAGATGCTGCGCTTTGTTCCCAAGGCGGCTGCTTTGCCAGTCCGCAAGCTCCTGGCTTCGGCTGTGGCAAATGCAGAAGAGAATTTCGGCGTCAGCCGCGATGATCTATTTGTTGCCCAGATCTTCGCGAATGAAGCTCCCACCCGCAAGTGGCGCCGTTTTGGAGCACGCGGTCGGTTCAAGCCGATTCTGCGACGCAATTCCCATGTCACTGTCGTCTTGCGTGAGCGCGGGGCGTAGAAGGTAGTAAGGAGAAATTATGGGTCGAAAAGTACATCCGATTGGTATGCGCCTTGGGATCAATCAAGGCTGGCAGGGACGTTGGTTTGCTGAGGGTACACAGTACCGTGATCAACTACACCAGGATTTTGCCATTCGTAGCCTGTTGCAGGGAACTGTCTCCAAAGGCGGTGCTGCAAAAGATACAGATGTGCGCAAACTTCGCAGGGATCTGCCGGATAGCGTAAAAAATGGTAAAGCTGGTATTTCCCGGATTGAGGTCGAGCGCTATCCAGGAAAAGTTCGTATCGCTATCCACACTGCCAAGCCCGGCATTTTGATCGGTCGAAAAGGCGAAGGCGTAAAGAAAATTCGCGCGGCGCTGGAAACTCTAGTTGGTAAGAAAGTGGACCTTGATATCAAAGAGATTGGGTCACCCGATACCGATGCTACACTGGTGGCGCGGAATGTTGCCGACCAGCTTGAGCGTCGTATTGCTTATCGGCGTGCCATGAAACGTGCGATCCAACAGGCAATGCGCCAGGGCGCACAGGGTATCAAGATCATGGTTGGCGGTCGCCTGGGTGGCGCGGAAATGTCCCGCGATGTATGGCTGCGTGATGGACGCGTCCCTCTACAGACTCTGCGTGCCAATGTGGATTTTGCCAAGACAGAAGCCCATACAACATACGGTGCGCTTGGTGTGAAAGTCTGGGTCTATAAAGGTGAAGCTGTACCCGAAACGGAAGAAAAGGCTGAGACAACCGAAGGTGTATACGTAAGCGAATAGCCTGCGTACCCGACGTACGTTGTCTTTGAATGAGGTAGTTACTATGTTGATGCCAAAACGTGTGAAGTGGCGCAAGCAAATGCGCGGTCGAATGAGAGGCAAAGCCTTGCGTGGTGCAGAGGTTAGTTTCGGCGAATATGGTTTGCAGGCGCTGGAGCCCGGTTGGGTGACCGCTCGCCAGATCGAAGCCGCACGCCGGACGATCGTGCGTGAAATGAAGCGACGCGGTAAGGTTTGGATTCGGATTTTC
The DNA here is from genome assembly GCA_035699125.1 of Anaerolineales bacterium. GTDB lineage: Bacteria > Chloroflexota > Anaerolineae > Anaerolineales > Villigracilaceae > Defluviilinea. Next base: position 40,135 of record DASSBC010000077.1, on the reverse strand, counting down.
CCCGCCAAACCCTTTACCCACAAGCCACCAGAAACTCGCATGGGTTCTGGTAAAGGCAATGTGGAATATTATGTTGCTGTCGTCAAACCGGGCCGTATCATGTTCGAAGTGGGCGGCTTGGACTCGGACACCGCGATTCAGGCGCTGAAGAATGCCCAGTACAAATTTTCGATCAAAACAAAAATCGTCGGTCGCCAGGATACAGGAGAGCAGGCATGAAATCTACAAATACAAGTGATCTGCGTAACCTGCAATCAGGTGAAATTGAAACAAAGCTGTCTGATGCCCGCGAGGAGTTGATGAAACTTCGCTTTCAAGTTGTCACGGGTCAGCTAACGGATAGTAGCCGTCTGCGTATTTTGCGCCGTGATATAGCTCGTATGCAGACCATTCTGCGTGAGCAATTGGCAGCGGAGACGGAAGGTGAAGCATGAATAATCGTCGTCGTATGACTGGTGTTGTGACCAGTAACAAAATGACCAAAACAGTTGTGGTCGAAATTTCTCGGAAGTTCCGTCATCCGCTGTACCGTAAGGTCGTTCATTCCACTAAGCGAGTGAAGGCACATGATGAGATTGGCTGTCAGATTGGCGATCAGGTTCAAATCGTGGAGGCTCGCCCTCTTTCTCGCGATAAGCGCTGGGTGGTCGAAAATATTGTGAAGAAAGAGATCCGGACGGCGGATACTGGTGTTGCCGATCTGAATGTGGAACTGAATGAAGAGAAAGAGACGGAGGCGCAGAATGATTCAGCATGAGTCTCGTCTTAAAGTGGCTGATAATTCTGGTGCTCGTGAGTTACTTGTGATCCACGTGATTGGCGGCTCCAGCCGTAAGTATGGCAGCATTGGTGATATTGTTGTCGCCTCCGTCAAGTCAGCTACACCGCAAGGCGGTGTGAAGAAAAGTGATAAAGTGCGGGCAGTCATCGTGCGCTGTGCAAAGGAATACCGTCGTGAAGACGGCTCATATATTCGCTTTGACGATAACGCTGCCGTTATTTTGGATGCCGATGGAGTCAACCCGAGAGGCACGCGCATTTTTGGTCCTGTCGCCAGAGAGCTTCGTGAAAAAGGATTTATGAAAATCGTTTCTCTGGCTCCGGAAGTGCTGTAGGTTGAGGAGTTGTAAGCATGAGAGTTAAGATTCGCAAAGGCGATACTGTCGAAGTGATTAGCGGACGCCTGGAAGACAAGGGGAAACGCGGTGAAGTGATCAATGTGTTACTGGATGACCGTCGCATTGTTGTGCAGGGTGTGAATGTTCGCACCAAACACCAGAAGCAGGTGCAGACTCAGGCTGGGCGCAACATCAACCCAGGGCGCATTCAGTTCGAAGGATCGATTGATATCTCGAACGTGATGCTCGTCTGCCCAAAATGCGGCGAACCGACGCGTGTAGCCGTGCAGCGTGATGAGGATGGGGCTCGTCGTGTATGCAAAAATTGTCAGGCGTTGATTGATTAGTCGCGGAGTACTAGTAATGAACAGAATGCAAGAGAAATATAACAGTGAGGTCGTCCCGGCTCTGCGCAAAACGTTCGATCTCAAGAACATTATGCAGGTGCCTCGCATTACCAAGGTGGTTGTCAATATCGGCTTGGGCGAAGCCATGGATAACCCGAAGGCGATGGAAGCTGCAGTATCCGATCTGACGATCATTACAGGCCAAAAGCCGATAATGACCAAGGCACGCAAGAGCATCGCAAACTTTAAACTGCGTGAAGGACGCTTGATCGGGACTAAGGTCACCCTGCGTGGCGATCGCATGTGGGCATTCCTCGATCGGTTAATGAGCACTGCCCTCCCGCGTGTACGCGATTTCCGTGGCGTCTCGGCGAACGCCTTTGATGGGCGTGGGAATTACACGCTCGGTCTGCGTGATCAATTGATCTTTCCCGAGATCGAGTACGACAAAATTGACAAGTTGCGCGGTATGGAAGTCACAATTGTGACGACTGCCAAAAACGATGACCAGGCACGAGTGCTGTTGCAGCTGCTTGGTATGCCGTTCAGCAAGAAGGAAGCGTAAATTATGGCAAAGAAAGCTATGCAGTATCGAGAAGCTCGTCGGCAACATGCCACACAGGTGCGCAATCGTTGCGTCCGTTGTGGTCGTCCACGAGGCTATATTCGTCGTTTTGGCTTGTGCCGCATTTGTTTTCGTGAAATGGCGCTCCAGGGCAAAATTCCTGGTGTCGTGAAATCATCCTGGTAAGCGGGTGGAGGTAGTAGCATGACTGTTATGGATCCGATTGCTGATATGCTGACCCGCATCCGCAATGCTGTGTCGGCGGGTCATACGCTGGTGGCGATGCCCAGCTCGAAACTCAAGATCGAGATTGCCAAGATCATGAAGGATGAAGGCTATCTCGAAGGTTTTGATGTTGCGGAGAACGAACAATCTCCACAGAAAGTATTACGTTTGAAAATTAAATACGTCGGTGAGCGCCGCGAGCGTCGCCCGGTCATTTCTGGGATTGAGCGCGTCAGCAAACCTGGCCGGCGTATCTACACCAAAAAGCAGGAGATCCCCTGGGTGCTTTCCGGAATTGGCGTTGCCATCATTTCGACACCCAAGGGTGTAATGACCGGTACTCGTGCCCGCCAGTTGGGCGTGGGTGGCGAGATCCTCTGCAAGGTTTGGTAGGAGGTATTTAGTGTCTCGCATTGGACGTTTACCAGTGGCTGTGCCGAACGGCGTACAAATCAATGTACAGGGTTCGGATGTCCACGTCAAAGGGCCGAAAGGCGAAATGAAACGAACATTTTCCCCGCAGATTGGTATTGCATTGGAAAATGGCGAACTAGTGATCACGCGCAAGTCGGATGATCCGAAAGAACGCGCGCTGCATGGGACGACCCGTGCCGTGATTGCAAACATGGTTCACGGTGTGAGTTCGGGTTTCGAAACTGTGCTGGAGGTACAGGGTGTGGGCTACCGTGCGGAAATGCAGGGCAAGGACCTGGCATTGTTTGTTGGATATTCTCATCCCGTAAAAGTGACGCCTGCAGATGGAATCTCATTTGAAGTCGACCAAAAGACCCGTCAGGTGAAGGTGCTCGGTTATGATCGCGAGGTGGTAGGGCAGACCGCAGCCGAGATCCGGCGCATTCGTCCCCCTGAGCCCTATCATGGCAAAGGGATCCGTTATCTGGGTGAGAAAATCCGTCGTAAAGCAGGTAAGGCTGGGAAAGGAGCCAAGTAAGCCATGGCGAAGAATTCTCGCTCGATTGCACGTGTGCGTCGTCATGCGCGCGTGCGTAAGAATCTAAATGGAACCTCAGAACGCCCGCGCCTGAATGTGTTCAAAAGCATCTCAGCCATTTATGCGCAGGTGATCGATGATCAGTCAGGCCAGACGCTGCTGTCGGCTTCGACGGTGGACCGTGAGCTTCGCGAAAAAATGAAGGGTCTAAAAAAAGCGGAACAGGCAAAACTGGTTGGTCAGACGGTCGCTGAACGTGCCAAGGATAAGGGCATCCAGGCAGTCGTGTTTGATCGCGGTGGTTACCGCTATATTGGTCGTATCAAGGCGCTGGCAGATGGCGCGCGTGAAGCCGGCCTGCAGTTTTAGGCTTGACTGGAGAAAGAAATGGCAGACAATAATACTCAACAGCAGGATTTTGAAGGGCAAGACCAGTTTGAAGAGCGCGTGATTGAGATTGCGCGCGTGGCGAAAGTCGTCAAAGGTGGTCGCCGTTTTCAATTCCGTGTCACAGTTGTGGTAGGCGATAAAAAAGGCACGATTTCCATGGGCGTTGGCAAGGCGAATGCTGTACCAGACGCTATGCGTAAAGCTTCAGAACGTGCGCGCAAGAATATGCACGTTGTCAATCTCTCTGGCACTACCATCCCTCATGAGGTGTTAGGGAAAGTAGCGGGTGCACGCGTCATGCTCAAACCAGCTTCTCCGGGTACGGGCGTGATCGCGGCAGGCGGGGTGCGCGCTGTGTTGGAAGTCGCTGGTGTGCGTGATATTTTGACCAAGTCACAGGGCAGCGCTAACGTTCTGAACGTGGTGCAGGCAACCTTCGATGCTCTTGAGCAGTTGAAGTCACCCCAGCTGGAGGCAGCACGCCGTGGCAAGAATGTCAACGAACTGTTGCCATTCTGGGAACGGAGGAAGCAGAATGCCTAAGAAAGAAACAGGTGAAAAAGCAATCCGCGTGACGTTGGTCCGCAGCCCCATCGGGTATACCAAGGACCAGAAGGAAACTGTACGCGCGTTGGGTTTGCGCCGTATGCATCAAACCATTGAGCACCAGGATAGCCCCGCCTTACGCGGGATGATCCGCAAAGTTGTTCATCTGGTTCGAGTGGAAGAGTAAAAAGATGAAACTACATGATCTTGTGCCCAATCCGGGCTCCAAAAAGAATCGAAAGCGCGTGGGCCGTGGTATCTCCGCAGGACAAGGCAAAACTGCCGGCCGTGGTACCAAAGGTGAGGGCGCGCGTTCCGGCCAAGGTGGAAATGCATATCGGCAAGGCGGTAACCTGCCTTTTTATCGCCGACTGCCGTTCATGCGCGGCCAGGGATTTACCCCGCGCAACCAGGTCACGTACAACGAAGTGAATCTGGATCAATTGACCGAATCCTTCAAAGCGGACGCGGAGGTCAACCCCGAGTCGTTGGAAAAGGCTCGCCTGCTGCGTGACCCCCGTAACCCTGTGGTCATTTTAGGTCGCGGCGAGATGAAAGTAGCAGTTAAAGTGCGTGCTCATCGCGTCAGCGCAGGCGCCAAGGAAAAGATCGAAGCCGCCGGCGGCAGTGTTGAGTTAATCCGTTAGTCGGCTTGTAGAGGAATGTTCAGACATGCCTGAAAAGAAACAGTCCGCGTGGCGCTTTTTATGGCGCTCGCAAGATATTCGGAAGAAGCTACTCATCACCCTCGGGTTGTTGATGATCTTCCGCATTGCAGCAAATGTCCCTGTTCCGGGTGCTGACCGGGAGGCATTGGCGATCTTCTTCCAGTCGCAGGGCGGGCAGGGCGGCTTTCTTGGCTTCCTGAACCTGCTCTCGGGTGGTACGATCTCTAACTTCTCTCTGCTCTCGATGGGTGTGTATCCCTATATTACTGCCCAAATCATTTTGCAGTTGCTGATTCCGATCATTCCCTCCCTTCAGAGACGAATGCAGGAGGATCAGCGCGAAGGCCGCCGATGGATGGAGAAATGGACCTACTATTTAGCGGTCCCAATGGCTGTTTTGTCCGCAATCGGACAGATCAATATTTTCAATTCTCTTTCCATCCAAGCTCTGGGACGTCCGATTATTCAATTCAACTTATTTAGTCGCGAACTCTGGCTTCCGTCCCTGACTATTCTTCTGGTTATGACGGCGGGCACGATGTTCGCCATCTGGATCGGTGAGTTGATTTCTGAATATGGTATCCGCGGACAAGGCTTGTCGCTTGTGATTTTTGCGGGCATTGTGTCGCAAATTCCTGCCAATATTCAAACCCTCTTGCTGGATGAACAGAATCGTTGGGTGCTGCTCGCTGCCATGATTATCGTTATCATTGCTACAGTACTGGCAATTGTCTATGTTCAACAGGGACGCCGTAATGTGCCGATCATGTATCCTCAAAAGAGTCAGGTCTTTTATGCCATCCAGCGAGGCAAATCGGTGCGGATGCCCCAGCCTACTCTGCCCCTGATGGTAAACCTCTCAGGCATGATTCCATTGATTTTTGCGAGCGCCATTCTGCAGTTCCCGGCGATTATCGCCAGTTACTTTGCTAAACCCAGTGACACAAGTTGGGTGAGTACGTTTGCAACCAGCATTCAGAGCTTCTTTAATCCTACTGGCATCAATTCCTGGGGATATTGGGTTCTTTATTTCATCATGGTTGTCAGCTTTACTTATTTCTATACGACTGTTATTTTTGAGCAACAGAACTATGGTGACAATCTGAAGCGATCCGGCGCTCAAATACCTGGTGTGCACAGTGGCGCTGCAACACAGAAGTATCTAAGTCGCATCCAGAGCCGCATTACTTTGCCAGGGGCGTTGCTGTTGGGTATGGTGGCGATTATGCCATTCCTGCTGCAACTTGTATTGCCTGCGGCCGCGAATAGTGTAGGACTATTCTTGGTTTCTTCTTCAGGTCTGCTTATCGTTGTTGGCGTGGTTCGTGATACGTTTATGAATATTGAGGCTGAGCTTAAGTTGCACGGTTATCAAGAAAAACTTCTCATCAGCTAGGAGCATGAATGGCGACCTTCATCGTGCTGCTCGGGCCTCCGGGCGTTGGCAAAGGTACGCAGGCAAAAATATTATCCGAAAAAACGGGATTGGCACATATCTCTTCCGGGGACCTCTTCCGCGAGAACCTTAAGAACCAAACGGAGCTTGGAAAGTTGGCTCAGACCTACATGACCAAAGGTGAGCTTGTGCCTGATGATGTGACAATTGCCATGATCCGGGAACGTCTTTCTCGTCCTGATTGTAAGAAAGGTGCTATTCTGGATGGTTTCCCCCGTACTCCTGCCCAAGCCGAGGCGCTAGAAGCGATGCTTCAAGAATTCGATGGACGCGTGGATGTTGTGCCATTCATCAAGGCAGAAGAGAGCGTTCTTATTGATCGATTGGGAAGCCGTTGGACCTGTCGAGCTGAAGGTCATATCTTCAACGAGAAGACCAACCCACCGAAATACGACAAGAAGTGTGATTTTGATGGGTCTGATTTGTATCAACGTGATGACGATAAGGCAGAAACGGTGAAGCGACGCATCGAAGTCTACTACAACCAGACTTCACCTTTGATTGATCACTATCGTGATCGTGGCAAGTTGGTTCAAGTTGATGGAGCGCGATCTATAGATAAGGTAGCCCAGGATCTGTTGGTCGCGGTGAAAAAGCAATACGTATGAGTTGGGCGCGACAGATTCATCTGAAAAACCCTGCCGAGCTGAATATTATGCGTGAGGCGGGTCGAATCAATGCAGAAGTTCTGGCAACGACCAGGGAACTTTTAAAACCGGGTGTTTCCACTGCTGACCTCAACGCGGCTGCTGAGGAAGTTCTTAGGAAACACGGCTGTTTCTCGCCGTTCAAGGGATATGGGCATCCACCATTTCCTGCCTCGATAACGGTCAGCATCAATCGAGAACTCGTTCACGGCATCCCCAGCAAGAAGCGTAAGCTAAATGCTGGAGACATCGTCTCGGTGGATTGCGGGACGGTACTTGATGGAATGGTTGCTGACTCTGCGTTCACAGGTGGTGTGGGAGAAATTTCACTCGACGCCCAACAACTCCTGGATGTGACACAAGGAGCGCTGAACGCAGGTATCGAAATGATGTGCGTCGGAAACCGCACAGGTGACGTTTCCGCGGCGATACAAAATTATGTGGAAAGCCGTGGCTATTATGTGACACACGAGTATACAGGTCACGGCGTTGGTAGACAAATGCATGAAGGTCCGCAGGTGCCAAATTACGGCAAGCCGAGTACCGGGCTTCCACTCAAGGCAGGCATGACCATTGCCCTGGAGCCCATGGTGCTGGTTGGTACGGAAGAAACACGTGTTCTTCCTGATCAGTGGACCGTAGTCTCTGCAGATGGATCATTGACAGCCCATTTTGAGCACACTGTGGCTGTCACCGAAGGAGAACCTCTCATCCTGACTGTCCTGTGATCCCTGCCCGGAACTGCGTGTAACCTAGACAAATGAAAGACGAATGTGTATAATCAAACGCTTGGCTATATAGTGAATGGAAGTTTGTAAGGAGTGTTGTTATGAAAGTTTCTCCGTCAATACGGAAGCGTTGTGCCAAATGCCGGATTGTTCGGCGTAAAGGCATTGTATATGTCATCTGTGAAAATCCAAAGCATAAGCAGCGACAAGGATAGATGAATTATGGCGAGAATTGAAGGTGTCGATCTGCCCCGCAACAAGCGGGTGGAAGTTGGCTTGACCTATCTCTATGGGATAGGACCGACTCGCGCGCAGGCTATTCTGGCTGGTACAAAGGTCAATCCCGATATCCGGGTGAAGGATCTTTCGGAAGCCGATGTGCAGGCAATCCGCGAGTTCATTTCAAAGAACTACAAGGTGGAAGGTGACTTGCGCCGTGAAGTTCAAATGAGCATTAAGCGCTTGATCGAAATCGGGTCGTACCGTGGCATGCGCCATCGCAGGAATTTGCCCGTGCATGGTCAGCGGACACGCACGAACTCACGTACTCGCAAAGGCACCAAAAAGACGGTTGCTGGTCGTGGCCGTCGTCGTGGTGCAAAGAAATAAGAGGTTGATGAATTATGGCTCAAAGTGTACGTTCCACACGTCGAGGGGCAGGCGCCAAGAAAACCAGACGCGCTATCTCCTCCGGGCAGGTGCATATCTTTGCATCCTTTAATAATACGATTGTCACCATTACCGACACAGAAGGCAATACGGTTGCCTGGGGCAGTGCGGGGTCCGCTGGTTTCAAAGGCTCCCGCAAGAGCACGCCGTTCGCGGCACGTCTTGCAGCAGAACAGGCGATCAAAGCCGCCCAGCAGCTGGGTATACAGGAAGTCGAGTTGTTTGTAAAGGGACCGGGTCCTGGTCGCGAGAATGCCATTCGTGCTGTCCAGGCTATGGGGCTGAGGGTCCGATCTATTTCTGATATTACGCCGGTGCCGCATAACGGCTGTCGACCGCCGAAAAAGCGCCGCGTCTAATTTGAGTAAGAGGAAAGTAGTCTATGTCGAAATATCTTGGTCCGGTTTGTAGAATTTGCCGGCGTGAAGGCGAAAAGCTCTACTTAAAGGGCGAACGCTGCTTCACCCCGAAATGTGCAATTGACCGTCGCAGCTTCCCTCCCGGTCAGCACGGTCGTACAGGCAGCCGCGGTGGCAACCGCTCTGGACGCGAATCTGATTATTTGCGCCAGTTGCGCGCCAAACAGCGCGCCCGCCGCGTCTATGGCGTCTTGGAACGTCAGTTCCGCCGCTATTATGAAGTGGCCAATCAGCGCCGCGGTCTGACGGGTCTCAATCTTTTACAGCTCCTCGAGTCGCGCTTGGACAATGTTGTCTATCGCCTTGGGTTTGCCGCGAATCGTGCACAGGCTCGTGTCATGGTGACCCATGGTCACTTCACGGTAAATGGTCGTCGCACCGATGTGCCTTCGATGCTTTTGAAAGAAGGCGATGTAATTGCAGTGCGCGATGGCTCACGCAGCCTGACGTATTTCAAGGAATTAGGTGATTTGGCGGATGCCCGCACATCACCCAACTGGCTCAATCGTGACACAAAGCAGTTATCCGGCAGCATTCAGCGCCTTCCGGATCGTGCGGAGATCGACGGGTTCCTGAACGAACAGTTGATCGTTGAATACTACTCACGTTAGTAATCTGCATGTGTCGGTGTTTTGACTAGTGAGATTTCTACTGTTTTTGAACAGGGAGAGGTGAAACGTGATGGGTATCACGAATATGGTTATGCCGAAAATCGAGCGTGAGGCTGAGGCTCGAAATTACGGTAAGTTTGTTATCAGCCCTCTCGAACGCGGGTATGGCGTCACGCTGGGGAACGCGCTTCGCCGCGTCTTGCTCTCCTCCCTGGAGGGGGCGGCGGTGACATCCATTCGGATTGCGGATGTGCTGCACGAGTTTAGCGAAATCCCCGGTGTTCGTGAGGATGTGATCCAGGTGACTTTGCAGGTCAAGCAGCTGCGCCTGAAACTCGATGGGGTCGATACGACGCGGATGAACCTGGAGGTCCGTGGGGAGGGAACGGTCACGGCAGCGGATATTATCACTCCTGCTGAGGTCGAGATCGTCAACCCTGAGTTGTATCTGTTTACAGTGGATAACCCTAAGACAAAGCTTGACCTGGAGTTCACTGTGGAGCGTGGCCGGGGCTATTCCCCAGCCAACGAACGCAGTGGGCACATGCCGATTGGTGAGCTTCCGATCGACGCAATCTATAGTCCCGTGAAACGCGTGAACTGGGAAGTGACCTCCGCTCGTGTAGGTCAGAGCACCAACTATGACAAGCTTATTCTGGAAATTTGGACCGATGGAACAGTATCTCCAGAGAGGGCACTCAGCACTGCCGCGAAGCTGGTGATCGACCACCTGCGCTATATTGCCGGCGTCTCTGAAGAGACCCTGGCAATCTCCATAGAGAAGGAAGTCGGCAGCAGCCGTCTGACTAGCGAACTTGCAGATACACCTGTGGAAGCTCTAGACCTTTCGGTGCGAGTGTTCAATTCGCTCAAGCGTACCGGAATAACGACGGTGGGTGATGTGCTTGACCTCCTTGAAAAAGGTGAGACGGCTGTTATGTCCATCCGCAATTTTGGTGAGAAAAGTCTTGATGAACTCCGCCAGAAGATGCGTGAAAAGGGCTACATGAAAGACGAAACGAGTTCTGCGGAGTAATTTGTAATGCGACATCAAGTATCAGGTTATCGACTGGGAAGGACGAGTGGTGCACGCAACGCACTCCGTCGCAACCTTATCAAACAATTCTTTATCCATGAGCGTATCCGCACCACGCGCGCCAAGGCGAATGCCATCCGCGGCGAGGCAGAGCGCCTCATTACCATTGCGCGCAACAGTGCAGAAGGTGATGATACGCAGAAGGTGCAGGCGCGTCGATTGGTGATCTCCAAGTTGGGTGACAACCAGGTGATCAAACGCCTCTTTGATGAGATCGCGCCTCGTTTTGCATCGCGCAACGGTGGCTATACTCGTATCCTGAAGCTTGGACCCCGTATGGGGGATTCGGCTGAGATGGTGATTCTAGAATTAGTAGAAGAATAAAGTAGTAACGGCTTCGACCGTTCTCTACAATGGCACGTTACCAATTGACTCTTGCCTACGACGGCACAGGCTTTTTCGGAAGCCAGCGGCAGCTGAATAAGCGAACCGTACAAGGTGAACTCGAAAAGGCCTTATACAAGTTGGGATGGACTGGACGCTCGGTACTGATGTCTGGACGGACGGATACAGGCGTTCACGCGGTGGGACAGGTTGCTGCATTTGACCTGGAATGGTCACACTCTTCCAAGGACCTCATCCGCGCGTTGAATGCTGCTTTACCTGCTGATATCGCTGTTCACGAAGCACGGAGGGTACATGAGAAGTTCCATCCGCGTTTCGATGCAAGTTCCCGCCGTTATCGCTATACATTGTTCTGCCAGCCTGTGCGCCATCCGATCCGGGAGCGTTTTGCCTGGCGAGTGTGGCCTGCCATCAACGTTGAAGTTCTTGACAAAACTGCCAGGCTATTCTACGGAACACACGATTTTTCTGCCTTCGGTTCCCCGACCACCCCCAGCGGCGGGACTGTGCGAACCGTGATGAAAGCGGAATGGTCTCAAAACGATGTAGAAGGGGAATGGCACTTCGATGTGCAAGCGGATGCTTTTTTGTACCGAATGGTGCGGCGGCTGGTCTTCGTCCAGGTGACGGTGGCGCAAGGAAAAGTTCCAGCAGAAGCCGTTGCCCGTTCTTTAACAGAGAATCATTCGGCTGATCAATGCAGCGAACTTCCTGCAGGTTTGGCACCAGCACACGGCTTGACATTCGTCGAAGTGGGCTATCCGGAAAATGAGTCAATCGGTCAATAAGAAAAGAAACGGAGAAACAGAAAGTGTACAAGTCGTACTATCCGAAAGCAAGCGAAATCGATCGCAAATGGGTGCTCGTAGATGCCGAGGGCCAAAACCTCGGACGGATTGCCACACGCATTGCGCATGTTCTACTAGGCAAACACAAACCGACCTTCACGCCCGGTGTAGAGATGGGTGATTATGTTATTGTGGTAAACGCTGAGCGCGTGACCGTGACGGGTACCAAGACCAGCACAAAGCTGGAAACCAAAATGTATCACCGTCATTCGAACTATCCCGGGGGTCACAAGTCCATCTCGCTGCGCGATCAATTGCAGCGGCATCCCGATCGTGTACTGCGCGCGGCGGTATGGGGCATGTTGCCGCACAACCGTATGGGACGTGCGTTGCTCAAGCGTTTAAAGATCTATGCGGGTCCCGATCATCCGCATACCACAAATCATCCCGAGCCGCTAGTCACTTCGCAGAAGTGATGTAAGGAAAAAGGAAAGAAGCTATGGCACAATATTATGAAGCAGTTGGCCGCCGCAAGGAAAGTACGGCCCGCGTCCGCCTGATGGATGGTTCCGGCACTTTCACCGTGAACGACAAGGAAGCTCCTGTGTATTTTCCCCGTATCGGTGACTTACAGGATATTCTACGCGCGTTCAATGCTGTTGGTCAGGACGCAAACAAATATGATATCACCGTGAAAGTAAATGGCGGTGGTGTGACAGGTCAGACGGAAGCTGTGCGTTTGGGATTGGCCCGCGCGCTTGTTCTGCTAAACGGCGACTGGACGTCTCCCTTGCGCAAGCAAGGCTTGCTCACCCGCAATCCTCGCGTCAAGGAACGCAAGAAGCCCGGCCTTAAGAAAGCCCGCAAGGCTCCCACCTATACTAAACGTTAAGATTCTAATTCACACCGGAAGCGATATACGTAATTCGTAAGATACAATTTACGAGTTGCGTATTTTGCTTTAATTGGGAGACTTTTATGGACTTTAAACAAGTTGCGAAAACATTTGAGGTACTTGCGATTTCGCCACCCTCAAAATTGATCTTGCTCGATGCGCAGACATTATCTGCCGCGCATGTCCCACCTTACCCACCTGAGATGCCTGCCTTAGTGACAAATGTTGATTCGCACGAGCTGGCTTTGCATCTTAAACGTGTTCTATTGACTACCTATCCTGGAGAACACGTGATGTTTCTTGTAAGAGAAGGAAATAAAAAGGAAGAAAGATTAATTGACCTTGGAAATGACGAGCTCTCAAATACGTTTTCTCTCTATGTCCCTGCATGGGGAGAAGGAACGTCCCTGGAGTCTTTCGCTGAAATCGTGGCTCATCTGCGGGCGCCTAACGGGTGTCCCTGGGATCGTGAACAGACACATGAGTCATTACGAAAACACTTATTGGAAGAATCGTATGAGGCAATCTCCGCCATCGATTCGGGTAACTTTGATGATATGCGCGAGGAATTTGGTGATCTGCTCCTGCAGGTGGTTCTTCAGTCACAGATTGCGAACGAAGAGGGCCAATTTAACGTCAACCAGGTGATTCAAGGAATTCATTCGAAGATTGTACGCCGCCACCCTCATGTATTTGGGGATTTAGAGCTGGATGACGTGCAGGGCGTTCTGGCAAATTGGGAAAAGCTGAAAGAGAAGGAAAGAGGGGATAAGAAAGAGGAGAAAGGTTTGTTAGACGGTGTATCAAAGATCCTACCCGCGTTGAGCCAGGCACAGGAATACCAGGATCGTGCTGCGAGGGTTGGCTTCGATTGGGCGGACGTGGAAGGGGTGCTCGATAAAGTGAAAGAGGAAGTCGAGGAAATCAAGGATGCTGAGAGCGATTTTGAGCTTGCCTCGGAGATCGGGGATCTTCTATTTGCCCTGGTGAATGTGGCGCGCTGGAAGCATGTGGATGCGGAATCCGCGTTGCGCGGGACCAATATGAAGTTCAAGAGGCGTCTTGCTTATGTAGAGCTGGGGGCAAGACGCCAGGAGCGCAAGCTATCGGAGCTAACGCTCGAAGAGATGGATGGGTTGTGGAATGAAGCTAAAAAGAAGGAAGCCTGATTTCTATTTGACAAGTCGTTCGGCGCGATCGATCGCCTCTTTCGCCTCCGCGAGCCCCATGCCTGTTAATTCGCGATAGATCTTGATGGCTTCTATCTTATTGCCGCGCCGCAGCGCGTCCTGTAATTGCGGGGAGCGAATCGGGTCTGCATTTGGCTCGTGATATTCGAGCCCCAGGTGCTGATACAGGAAATTCAGGCGGTCTTCCAGTTCGTTGATCCGTGATTTGAGCAATAGAATATCTGCTTCGGTGACCATGTTGTTTCCTTTGAGATTTATAATTTGTCCATGAGTAATCTATCATCGATTGCAGTTGAAGCGTACCAGCGCGCTCTCGAACAAACTCGGAGGAGAGGCTTCATCCGCGGTATACGCCTTCCAGGCGAAGACACGATCGCCGCACGTCCAGGCAGCCGCGCCCCCAAACGGGAGGACCGGAGTCGCTGTGGTCGTGAGCGCTGTATACACAACATTCATGTTGCGGATAAGTTTTACTTCCGATGCTCCAACTGACGTATCTGTGCCGTCTTCGACAATCAGATTCAACAAGAAACTTGGATCGGCGGCGCCCGGGGAAAACTGCCACATCAATTGGAGCACCAGTCCGCCACTGTAAGCAGCCATCAACCCCGTCTGGTAATTGCTGGGCGCGCCCTGGTTGCTGGTCGCCGCGCTGACATCATAGAACGCCATATCGGCCGGGTGACCAATGCAGAACTGATACTCACAAAACAATCCGTTTAAGTCAAATGGCGTGGGGGAAGGGAACAAGGTGGGGATAGGTACCGATACAGAGGTGGGACGTGGCATTGCTGCAACAGTTGCGGCAACAGCTTGATCAATGAGAATGTTCGGATCCGGTGTTCTGCGTCCACAGGCTGTTACAATCAGCGGCAAAAGCAACAATAAGAAATAATAGCGCATGTGCCGATTATACATTTATTCGGAACATTCGCAACGGAGCAGGCGTCTATCCTGAGAAGGAGTACGAATGAGAAGAATTTTGTTTCTTTTTATGCTGTTGATTTTGTTAACCACTGCCTGTTCTCCGCAAGCCGCGCCGACGGGAGAAGCAACTGAATCGAGTGACGCACCCGCCTCAACAACGGTCCCCACGGAGCCCAGCTCTGAAGAGACTCCGGTTGGAGCGGTTGAAGAAGCCGCGATCGAGCAACTTGCGGAGAATCTGGGCTTGAAGGAAAGTGAGATTACGGTTGTGAGCAGCGAGCCCACAGAATTTGGAGATGCCTGTCTGGGCGTCAGCATGGAGGGTGTAATGTGTGCGCAAGTTGTCACATCTGGCAAAACCATTGTGCTGGAAGCGAAAGGAATCCAGTACGAATATCACACAAGCGAGGATGGAAGCCGCGTCCAGCCTGCGAGTCTGGCTCTGGTCTGGAAGCGTGAAGGCGGCATCGCTGGTTTTTGTGACACATTGACGATCTTTCGTTCTGGTGAGGTGTATGCTAATAAGTGCGGAAAGCAAGCGGAGGGCAAGATGGGTACGTTTGCTACGTTGATGACGGACAGGGAAGTACAGCAGTTCCAGGACTGGATGGCGGAGTTCGAGGAGAGACAGCTTGATGCATCTGACCCCAAGGGGGTGGCTGACCGAATGGTGGTGACCGTCGACATTTTCGGCGGAGGCACCACATCGCCAACAGAATCAGAACAGCAAGACTTGTTCAACTTTGCCCAGGATTTGTATCAGGAACTGAATAAGTAACGAAAAAGAGCCCCGGTTCTAACGGGGCTCTTTTTCGTTAATCATATCTTGACCGGGCAAAGCCTTTTATGTTATTATTCATTGACCCACCCCCCCTGGGGGGATAGATGGAATACTTACTGTATGTTTCTGAGGCCATGATGGAAAACGATAACACCATTCGACGTCTGAAGATAATTGAAGGTCACCTGCGAGGTGTCATCCGTATGGTAGAGGAGGATACCTATTGCATTGACGTGATCCGCCAAATTCAGGCTGTGGAAGCTGCATTAAACAAGGTCAGTACAAAGATCCTAGAAGCGCACCTGAATTCTTGTGTCACGACCGCAATCCAGGGCAACGATAAAAAAGAACGTGAGCGTGTTTTGAAGGAAATTACTGAAGTTTTTGAAATGTCTACCAAAGTCTAAAGCTAAATTATTAAAGGAGTGCTCAAGCTATGACCACCGTAACCTATACCGTTCCCGCAATCCATTGTGGGCATTGCATCCACACCATCGAAATGGAAGTGGGTGAGTTATCGGGTGTTCAGTCTGTAAAGGCTGACGAGAATACGAAGAAGGTTCAAATTACATTTGATGCACCAGCAAGCGAAGAAAAGATCAAGGAATTGCTGGCGGAGATCAATTATCCTGCGGAAGGGTTGATTCGTTTATAGTCTTATCTCGCAACAGTTCTTTGTTTTGTCCGTAGACATGAAATGAGCCATACAAAGCAATTAACGCTCCCCATCACAGGAATGACCTGTGCCAATTGTGTCGCCACAGTGGAACGCAATCTCAAAAAGTTAGAGGGCGTGCAAAGCGCCGTCGTGAACCTCTCCTCAGAACGCGCGACGGTTAATTTTGAGCCTGCGAAACTTAACCTCAGCGATATAGTCGCGCGCGTGCACCGCGCCGGATATGGCGTCGCAACAGGGGAAGCCGATCTCATCATCAAGCGTCTGGCAGATGACAATGATGCGCGGCGTTTAGAACGAGCGCTTCTTGCCATAGAAGGTGTGCTCGAGGCTCAAGTGAGTTTCACCACCGAAAAAGCGCGCGTGAAATACATACCGACGATTGTTACCCAAGCAGAATTGCGGCGCGCCGTTACCTCTTCTGGATTCGAAGCCGTTGAGCTTGGTGGTGAGGCAGAAGATGCCGAAGCAAAGGCACGCGAGAGGGAGATCCAGGAACAACGTCGCCTGCTTTGTATAGGTTTGATTTTCACCGTGCCCTTATTTCTCTTTGCAATGGCGCGCGATTTTAATCTGTTGCCGGCGTCATTTTATGAAACGACAGGTATGAAAGGCATGAGCGCCATCCCAGCGCCGTGGACTAACTGGGTCATGTTGTTGCTGGCGATACCTGTTCAATTCTACGTGGGTTGGCAGTATTATGTAGGCGCCTTTAAGGCATTACGTAACAGGTCGGCGAACATGGACGTGCTGATTGTGATGGGCTCCTCGGCTGCCTTTTTCTACTCTCTCCCTATCACGTTTGGCTGGCTGGTTGGTCATGTGTATTATGAGACCGCTGCGGTCATTATTACATTAATCCGACTTGGAAAATTTCTCGAAGCGCGCGCCAAGGGCCGTACATCCGAAGCGATCAAGAAACTAATGGGATTACGCCCCAAAATCGCCCTCGTCATCCGTGAGGGACGAGAAGTCGCAGTTGCCGTAGACGATGTGCGCGCAGGAGATATGGTACTTGTAAGACCTGGGGAGACGATTCCCGTCGATGGCGTAGTGGTCGACGGACGAAGCGCGGTCGATGAATCGATGTTGACCGGAGAATCACTGCCTGTCGAAAAGAAGCCAGGTGATCCAGTCATCGGAGCAACGCTGAACAAGCTTGGTCTGCTTAGATTCGAAGCGACCAAAGTTGGTAAGGAAACCGCGCTGGCACAGATCATCAAGCTTGTAGAAGATGCGCAGGCCAGCAAGGCGCCCATTCAGAAGCTCGCCGATCAGGTCTCTGAGGTCTTCGTGCCAATTGTCATTGCAATTGCCCTACTTACGTTTGCGACCTGGTATTTCTTTGTTCCTCAAATTGAGGATGGATTTACGCGCGCCCTGATCAACATGGTCGCGGTGCTGGTAATTGCCTGCCCCTGTGCGATGGGGCTCGCCACGCCGACGGCTGTCATGGTGGGGACGGGAAAAGGCGCGGAAGCAGGTATCCTGTTCCGTAATAGTGAAGCTCTTGAGCGGGCTGGAAAAATAGAGGTTGTGGTCTTAGATAAGACAGGCACGATCACAAAGGGTCAACCAGCTGTCACAAACATCATTACCAGTCACCAATCGCCAATCTCTGCAGAAGAGTTACTCCGGCTTGCTGCTTCTGTTGAACAGGGGAGTGAGCATCCGCTCGGCGAAGCGATCTGGGCGGAGGCGACCACGCGCGGGTTAACGTTAGCAGACCCCACAGGTTTTACGGCTGAACCCGGTCGCGGCGTGCGGGCGTACATCGATGGAAAGAGTGTAGCCATTGGAAATATCAGGATGATGGAAACCCTTGGTCTGTCGTTGAATGGGCTCGCATCGGAAGTGATGCACCTCCAAAACGAAGCAAAAACTGCCATGTTGATTGCTGTCGATGACCAGATTTCTGGCATCGTCGCAGTGGCAGATACCATCAAGGACGGCTCGAAGGAAGCGATTGCGGCATTACAACGTATGGGTTTGCAGGTTGTAATGATCACCGGTGATAATCAAAAAACTGCAGAAGCGATTGCCAGCCAAGTCGGAGTCGATCAGGTGCGGGCAGAGGTGTTGCCGGAAGGCAAAGCTGCGGAGATAAAGAAATTGCAGGCGAATGGCATAACGGTAGCGATGGTGGGCGATGGGGTAAATGACGCGCCTGCACTCGCCCAGGCAGACGTAGGCATCGCGATTGGAACTGGTACCGATGTCGCTATGGCTGCTGCGCCCGTGACGTTGATGAGCGGCGACTTACATGGAGTCGCTCGGGCGATTTCCTTGTCCCGCAGAACAGTTAGCACGATCAAACAGAACTTGTTCTGGGCATTCTTCTACAATGTGATCCTCATCCCGGCAGCGGCATTCGGCTATTTGAATCCGATGTTAGCAGCTGGTGCAATGGCCTTCAGCAGTGTCTTTGTCGTGACCAACAGCCTGAGACTACGAAAGCAAAAGATCTGACGACCAGGGTTCTATTCAGACGATAAACGGGAGCTTGTTATCTTTAGCTCCGGAAGTGACGTCTCAGCACCCCGTCGTGGAAAATCTAGAAGCTTTGAAAACGCGCCGGAACCAGCCCACTTAAATCTCTTGCTTTGCTACACTTAAGCAATCCCCCTTTCATATAGCCCATTAACTTTTCACTTTTAATCATTTCACTGTATACTCTCTGCATGACCCGTTACTTTACCCTTTCGGAAGCAAATGAAACATTGAATAGCATTCGATCCTTGCTGGATGCCATTCAAGAGATCCGCCAGACCATTCTGCAAAACCAGCCGGAAGCATGGCCTGCAATCGAAAAGTCTGCGGGAAACGGCGGGAACCGAGCCTTAAGCAATATGGTCAAAGATTTCGAAAAGCTCGACGCGCTTGTCCACCAGATTCAGGACCTAGGTGTGCTGATCAAGGATATTAACCTGGGGCTGTTAGATTTCCCTGCCTTAAAAGATGGGCGAGAGGTGTATTTGTGTTGGCAGTATGGGGAAGGCGAGATCGCCTTTTGGCACGAGGTCGAAGCGGGGTTTGCAGGCAGACAGCCAATAGAGAATTTTTAAGGTACTCGAGACCCTTAGGGTTTTGGATGACGAAGGAGAGCTATGAATAAAGGCATCTGGAATGCTCTTGCCGCGTATGCTTTATGGGGAGTTTTTCCCATTTACTGGAAGCTTCTGCATGAGGTGCCTGCAATAGAGGTGATTGGACATCGAATCGGTTGGTCATTCCTTTTGCTGATTGGTATCATCCTGCTTACCAGACAATGGCAGAATTTCCGCACTGCAGCACTGACACCAAAGCTCATTGGCATTTACACCCTCGCAGGTGTCCTCCTCACAATCAACTGGCTTATTTATGTCTGGGGAGTGAATGCAGGTTTCATCGTGGAGACCAGTCTCGGGTATTTTATCAACCCCCTGATCAGCGTGCTGCTGGGAGTCTTTTTTCTGCGCGAGCGGTTGCGTGCCGTGCAATGGGCCGCTGTGGCGTTGGCTGCCACAGGTGTGCTTTACCTCACGATTACATACGGACGTCCTCCCTGGATCGCTCTCTCGCTGGCTGTTTCGTTCGGGATTTACGGTCTCGTGAAAAAACTCGCGCCATTAGGCTCGCTCTATGGTCTGACACTCGAAACTGCGCTCGTCTTTCCGATGGCTTTGGTTTACCTCGTGTTTGTGGGGGCCACAGGAACGGGCGCATTTCTTCATCACGGCGCGCTTATCGACATTCTGTTGATCGGAACCGGAGTTGTCACGAGTATCCCTCTGCTCATGTTTGCATCGGCGGCGCGTCAAATCCCATTGACAATGGTGGGTCTGCTACAGTACATTGCGCCGACTCTGCAATTCCTGATCGGCATTTTTCTTTATCATGAACCGTTTGATCAATCCCGTTTGATTGGTTTCAGCCTGGTGTGGCTTGCTCTCCTGATGTTCTGGGTCGAAAATTTCATGTCTTCACGTGTGTCTACCCATCCCTTTGCTGAAATGGGAAAAAGTTAATTTGCAAGCCTTGCGCAGGTTAAGCAATTGCGAATGGTGGATCAGATAACCTTCGTAAGGCTTAGATTGGATTTGTAAGAGGACAAATGAAAATTCTGTTTATTGGCGGCACGGGAGTCATAAGCTCCGCTTGCTCAGAGCTTGCCCTGGCGCGCGGGCACGAATTGTTTCTTTTGAATCGGTCTGTCTCGCAGAAGCTTCCTGCGCCTGAGAAGGCAAAGGTTTTAGTCGGTGATGTTTACACAGAGGAAGCACGTCTGGCGAGGATCCTCAACGAGGGTCACTTCGACGCGGTTGTGGATTTCATCGCGTATGCTGCGCCCGATATCGAACGCGACTTGCGTCTCTTCCGTGGCAAGACGGATCAATTTGTTTTCATTAGTTCGGCTTCTGCCTATCAAAAACCCGTAAAGAATTATCTGATTACGGAAGAGACGCCGCTGGAGAATCCATACTGGGAATATTCACGGAACAAAATCGCCTGTGAGGACAGGCTTATGCAGGCTTATCGTGACGAAGGATTTCCTGTGACGATCATTCGCCCTTCTCATACGTATGGACCGACACAAATTCCGTTCGGCGTTTCGAGTTGGATGCACCCCTGGACGGTCGTGGATCGCATGAAGCACGGAAAAAAAATTATCGTGCCAGGGGATGGTACCTCGCTCTGGGTACTCACCTGGAATGCTGATTTTGCCAAAGGGCTCATCGGTTTATTGGGAAATGAGAAAGCCATCGGGGAGGCGTTCCAGATTACCTCCGATGAAGTGCTCGCCTGGGATCAGATCCATCTTGAGGTGTATCGCGCGCTTAGCTTGAAGCCAAACTTGATCCACATTCCATCAGATTTGATTGCCATGTACAATCCTCATTCCTTGGGAAGCCTGGTCGGAGATAAAGCCAACAGCGTAATATTCGATAACAGCAAAATCAAGCAGTTCGTACCGGATTACTCATGCGAAGTTAGCTGGGCGGAAGGCTTGCGGCGTTCGCTCACGTGGTTCGATGCGCATCCTGAATTCCAAACGATAGATCATGAGGCAAACTCTGTCTGGGATCAGATCATTGCCGCCTATGAGAGGGCGTTTCCCTAGCAAAGCTGCAACCAAAGCTTCTGTTTGTCGGCATGATATACTCTTTTCGCCTATACAAACCAATGAAGCTCGAATACATTCGTCAGACATTTCGCCCTCTCTCTGGGTTGGTCAGTGGGATGACTGTTGACCTGGTCATGATTTTCCATCGGCTTCTGAATAGGGCAACGTTTTCCCGTAGCACCTTTTTTTGATATGAATCTCAGTCACAAAATTATTTGTATACATTTTCACAAATAAGTAGTATAATTTTCAGTGCTCAGAGGAGTCCTTAAATACCAGTGTTCGCGAATGATACCTTTAGTTTGATCCATCTACAACAGGCAGAGGTCCGGGTCGATCCCTATCCATTCTATGAACAACTGCGGGAGCATGACCCTGTCCATTGGGATGAAGAATTAGGCTTTTGGGTTTTTACACGCTATTCGGATATTGATTCGCTTTATACCGACGAGCGATTCTCGCGTGCCCAGGGGTTGATGCGCGGCTTCGATCGCTTGTCTGAATCGGAACGACAACTGGTGCAGCCCGTTTACCACTCTTTCTCGAAGACCGTATTTTATGCAGACCCGCCGTACCACACCCATCTACGTGGATTGATGAATCACGCCTTTACACCCCGCCGCGTAGAGCGATTGCGACCCAAGATTCAACGGATTGTGAACGGACTGCTCGACGCGGCGCAACGTAAGCATGGAACAGTCGATGTGATTCGCGACCTGGCATATCCTTTACCGGTGATGGTGATTGCCGAGTTATTGGGGCTCCCAGCGAGCGATCGCGAGCGCTTCAAGGAATGGTCCGATGATTTGTTTGCCATCTTAGGTACCGTCCGCCAAAAACCTTTAGCGCTGCTCGAGCGGGCAGTACAGAGCCTGCATGAAATGACCGACTACGTAAGGGACTTAAGCCAGAAACGTCGCGAATCGCCCCGAGACGATTTATTAACTGCCCTCTTATCTGTAACGGAGGAGGATGACTTGATTTGTCCTCACCCGCACATCTCCTCATCGCCTCATACGGCAGGAGATGGGATTCGTATGCGAGACACGTCATCCACGCTGTCAGGTGAGGAATTGGTCTCTAACATAAATATTTTGCTGAGTACCGGTCACGAGACAACTACGCATTTGATTGGAAATGGGATTCTAGCCCTGTTGCAACACCCGGATCAGATGCAAAAATTGCAGGCACAACCTTCCTTGCTTTCTCACGCCATTGAGGAAATGCTTCGTTACGATAACCCGGTGCAAATTACGTATCGAGCTGCGCTGGAAGCTGCGGAGATTCAAGGAAGACAGATCCGGCAAGGGGATCTTGTAAACAGTATTGTCGGTTCTGCCAACCGTGATCCGCGGCGTTTCTCGAACCCAGATCGGTTTGATATCACTCGCGACGAGGGCCGTCACCTTGGCTTTGGGCTTGGCATCCACTTTTGCATTGGTGCACCACTCGTCCGGCTCGAGGCAGAAATCGTCTTCGAGACGATTCTAAGGCGTTTCCCTAACATTTGCCTGGCAACAGATACCCTGGAATGGCAGGAGCACCCCATCTTCCGTGGGTTGAAATCTTTGCCGGTTCACTTGTGACCCGGCTGGTCTATTTCGGCAATCCTTTCTTTATTTGTTCCTCGGTAAATCGAATTTTCGGTTTCAATTCATCCGGCAGCGGGACACTCTCTAGTGTTGGCTGACTAATTCCATCTGCCAGCATCTGCACCTGGGATTTTGTGATCAGCGGCTTGGGCATAAATCGCTCAGAGAAAAAAGCCAGGATGCGGTGGAAAAAAACGGGGAAAGGCAAAACGATGAGAGATGACCTTCCCATCGCTTTAGCGATACGCCGGGCAGCCTGGCTGAATGGGAATTCCTCCGGTCCAAGCACAGCCACGGTTTGGCGTACGAAGCGATCTTCATCCAGAGCGGCGCGAATGACCTGCACCAAGTCCTCGACTGCCACGAGCCGTACTGTTTTCTCGCGAAGTCCGACCGCGGCAAAGACTGGAATCTTGCGAAAGAGATTGCTCAGATTATTGAGCAGGTGATCACCCTGCCCGTAGACGAGACCTGCTTTGAGAATCGTGAAATTCAACTTCGAAGCACGGACGATCTCCTCACCCTGCCATTTTGTGGTGTGATACTCTGATTTCACATTCGGTCGCACATTCAAGTAACTGACGAGTACGAATTTTTTCACTCGCGCCCGCTCGGCAGCAGTCACGGCTGAGTGCGTGCCTTCCACGTGCAGACGATAAAATGTTTGCTGTGCGTCTTCCACACTTGTCCCCGCGCAATGGACGACCGCATCGCATCCCTCAAAGGCTTTGGTGAGATTGTCTGTGTCGTTTGTGTCGAGGGCAAAGAGCGTTGCACCCTCAATGGACTGCTGATTACGCCTGTACTTGCCGCGGGCGATCAGATTGACCTCATGCCCGCGTGAAATCAGATCGCGTGTCAGATGTCTTCCAATAAAACCGGTTCCACCAGTAATTGCAATTTTCATAACGTTCCCTGCGTCATTGCCAGAAGCCAGGAATATACATCCGTAAAAGGATATCCAAAACGATTCCCAAAATATACAACCCGCCGAACAGGCGGATATGGCGTAACTGCGGCGTAGAAAACCAGCGCGGCCACAGATCGAACCCCGGAGGAGCTTGCTTTGGGCGCGGCTGACTCAGTAGCTTGATCACCTCCCAGCCGCGGCCAGCTGCCAAGAACACCAGGAGCACAGTGGGGGAGTAGAAGTGTGCGATAAACACAAGATACAGGACCAGCACATAGGAAAGCGTCACTGTAAAAATATTAACCCAGCGCGCGGCAGGTTCGCCTAACCTCGCCGGGAGGGAGCCGACGCCTTTCTTTTTATCGGCTTCGATCTTATCTACATGTTTGCCCCAGTTGAAGCTGCCAAATCCAAACCCGAAAGCCATGCCAGCCATCACGATCAACGGGAGGTCCTCCGGGATTCTGCCCGCCAGAATGGAATAAATACCGGGGATCAATACCATGCCCCAGTTAAGAAAGATCAGAATTTCACCCAAGCCTAAATATTTGAGGGGCCAGGCATATGTCGGCAGGATTGCGACGCCAAAGACAAAAAGGGCAATCACAATAGGGGAGAAATTCGTGTAAATGAGAATGAACAAGCCGCATAAGACAGCGATGAGGCCTGCTGTGAGGAACCAGCGCGCCCAGTCTCGTTTGGTCCAGAATTTGTGTACAAGCGGATGGATTCCATATTGTCCACGGTAGTAGTTATCCTCGTCGATGCCGCGTGTGTAGTCGATGTAATCATTGACCAGGTTCTCGGAGGAGTGGGCAAAATAGATGCCCAGGGTCATGACCAGCCAGGGCAAAAAATCGAAATAGCCATCTCGGTAGGCGAGCAGACCGGAAATCACACCAGCCATGAGCGTCAGTTGTGTGACAGTCGCCCGCGTCGAGATCAGCCACTTGGCAATGACGTCAAATGAATCCCATACCTTCTTATCATGTTCCTTGACCGGTTTTTGCAGTGCAAACCACCAGAGTTTAAGGTCCATCTGTCTTTCTCCTGTTTTATAAATACTCCGTTGGTTGAGTGGGACAAACGATGTCTCTTACCCTTCTCAACCATCGAACGATTACGATGCCGTATATTTCTTATAAAGTGTTTCCCATTTCAAAATCGAGCCAATGGCATAAAATGCGCTCATGCCGAACTGAAACAACCAGTCAGGCGCAAAGGCGGGACGGGTGAGGGATTGGGCGTTGGTCATTTTTAGCATGAACATGATCTTTGGAATATCGACCAGCCCGCGTCTGTCGTACAGGCAATCGAGGGTTAGCCCTGCAAAGCATTGCATTGTCTTGTAATGATCCAAGCCAGGCTTATACTCGACCATACAAACCAGTGGCTCGTCTCTGTCGTTGCAGGCGATGTGTCTAATGCCGCGCGGAATCGTCAGCGTATCGCCAGCTTTCCCATGCTGTGGCGCGCCTTTCACCCTTGCCCGCATTTCACCCTGCTCGATATGGAAAATCTCATCCTGGTTGACGTGTATATGCTCAAATGGGACGTATCCACCTGGGTGCACTGTCCATTCCATCGTAAAGGCTTCCTCAGTGAAGGAAATACAACGAAACGTCTCGCGAGTGATAGGATTCGTGAAGGGCTGATACAGATCGATTGCCATCGTCGTGTCATTGTGAAGAGAGTGCCCGTCCTAACGAAGCACTCTCCTGTTTCGCAAGTTCTCTTTTCAGATTACGAAGCGTTTCCCATGCATGAATTTTCCCAATGAGTCCCATGAACGGAGAAAAGACTTTCGCCCATCCTGCTGGCATTAACTCCAGCCAAAACTTGATCTCGGTTCCCTGTTCGTTCTGCTTCAAAATATAACCATCTTTGAAAAGGACCGGTCCCATTTGTCCTTTCATTGCCAGCTGTCGATTTGGCTCTACCTCGATGATCTCATATTGCACCGGGATGTGGATACCAAAATATCGGAGTATCCCAGACAACCTCGTGCCAACCTGCCCAAAGTTGCCTGAGGACGTCTGATGCAGCTCTATCATCCGAGGAATAAAGTTTTGATGACTTTCACAGCGGTTCAGGAATGAAAAGACCTCGTCGAGGGAATAAGGAGACAGGAGTATCGATTCGATCCGCGTCATGCCCACTTAAACCTTTTCCCCTTTGAGAAACGCCAGATCGCCAAAAAATGTCCAGAAGGTTCCCAGGATTTCCGTCTTCAAGCCAGGGGCGCCAAAAATCTCAGGAAGCTTCCCTTCGACGTTGTCGTTGGCTTCCTCAAATTTGTGAAGTAGTGGACCGAGGAGTTTTCCGTACCAAGTGGCAGGTTTGCCAAAGTCAATAATGTGTAACTGACCACCGGGCTTGAGAACGCGGTGCACCTCTCGGGCTGTCTGCCATTTATCGGGAGTTTTCAGGTGATGGATCATAATGCTGGAGAGCACGCGGTCAAAAGACTGGTCAGGATAGGGAAGATTATTCGTGAATCCCACATCGAATTTGACAGGCACGGTCAAGAGCGAAGATTTATACCGCGCCACCTTTAACATATCTGGATCTGCATCCAAGCCGGTAACCTCCGCCGCAGGTTGTGTTTGCTTTGCCATAATCGCCAGAGTTCCTGTCCCACAGCCCAGGTCCAGCACGTGGTGACCCGCTTGAATACTTGCCTGGGCAATGAGCAAAGCCTTATAGCGCACATCCCGTACGATATATTTCTGAATAAAGTCGTAGAACGGTGTCAGAAATCGATAACTTAGGGCGGGAATGTACTCGTCGTTTGCGTTTGACATAGTCTCTCCAATTTCCTCGATTGTACCAATTACCAGGCTGTCAAAACCGATTGTAACTCATTTCACAAATAATAGTATAATACTTTCTTAGAAGCTTTTCATTGATCTTAAAGGAGAAAGATATGAACATAAACTTTGCAATGTGGCGCAAAGCCTCCTGGCAGTTAATCAAGATGGACGACAAAAAGGAGTGGGAGGCACTCGATGTCGTTTCCAAGTGGTTGATCGCCACGCGTTCCGCCGTCACATTGGTGACCGTCTATTCCTGTGTGATTGCAGGATTGCTTGCCTGGCGAGATGGCAATTTTTCCTGGATTCCGTTCCTCATCCTGACCCTAGGTCTGTTCATTGCGCACGGCACAAACAACATCCTCAATGATTACACCGATTACTCACGCGGCGTGGACAAGGATAATTACTTCCGCACGCAATACGGTGTGCACCCGCTCGTGCAGGGATTCTTTACGAAACCCCAGCAGATCCGATGGTTCCTGGTGAGCGGGTTGCTGGCAAGTCTGGCAGGGATCTATGCATTGGTCGCCACAGGCTTCCATCCTTATGTCATTGGCTTATTTGCTTTCGGCGCGATCGTGCTGCTGGCGTACACCTATCCCTTCAAATACTGGGGGCTGGGCGAGTTTGCCATTTTCCTGATCTGGGGACCGATTATGATCGGCGGGGTGTACCTCGTCATGGCGCTGATCAAAGGCGGGAATCTGAGCAATCTCTGGAATGTGGTGCTGGCGGCAGTTCCCTACGGCCTGGGCGTTGCCAGCATTAATATTGGCAAGCACATCGATAAGCATGACGACGATAAGTTGAAAGGCGTTGGCACGTTTCCCGTCCGAGTGGGCGAGGCTTTTGCGCGCCGTGTCGATCAGATTGCCGTACTCCTCATCTACGTCATCATTGCGTACCTGGTTTTTGTACCGCACTACTTCACGCCGGTGATGCTAATTGTCTTTTTTGCCTTCAAGCACGCGCTGAACGCGGTCAAGCTTCTGAATAACCCGCGCCCCGCGCAACCGCCGCCAGGATATCCTGCCTGGCCCACATGGTTCTCAGCGATTACGTTCTTTCATAACCGTCAGTTCGGCGGCTGGTTGATTCTCGGTTTAATTGTCGATACACTTTTGCACGTCATTCCGTTTACGGCAGGGTTGATCGCGCGTTATTGGCCACCGATGTAGTGAGTTCAGTAGTGCGGGATGCCATCCCGCATTACCTCAATATCCTTAATTTCCAACCACGCGGGTTCGGAGTTCGCCAAGACCCCGAACCCGATTTTGCCTTCAGGGGTAAAGGCTGCGTACTGATTATCGATCCAAATCACCAAACCCAGCGGGGGATGTGGACTTACATGTGATGCAAACACTAGTCTATCATCTACCTGGAATGAGACTCGGTCCTCGCGCCAATCGATCTGGTAGCTGTGCCATTGGGTGATGTCTATAGTAAGGCGAGCTCCATCTTCATGGATTACCTTTCCCATCAGCCGCCGCGCCGTCTTTCGCCAGAAGGGGAGTGCCAGCCCGGCAGGGACCAACAGGGGATGAAATTTTGGGGAATGAAAGGACTGTGCTAGGAAGCCATGGCCAGGTTTATCCTGTTGGAATGACAGATAACTCTCCTGCGATGCGCCAAAAAACCAGGCTGCGTTTGGCAAGGCAGGCAAGTGAAACGGATTCCCTCCAAATCCCAACGACAACCCGAAAGGATCATTCCACAATCCAAACCCCCAGGTCCCGGGAATTGTTTCGGCGGATGTATGCGCGAATAACCTCAGTCGGACAGGATGCTGCAACGGAAATTGACTTCTAGAGATCTTCGTATAGTCATCAAGCTGAGAGAGGCGGTATTGCTCGGATCCGCCCGCGGGGATGGACAAGCGATACCCCTGGAGTCCATTTCCGTGTGAAATTTTCTCCACTTGCGCACCCGATGTAAAACGCGGAGTTAATTTCGTGTAAGCCATTTCCGTCCGAGAGTCATTAACCCGATCACGACCCAAACCGCGTTAAGCCCTGTGGTTGCATAGGCGCCCAACGCAAGCGTATAAATAATCAACAAAGTTCCTGCAAAGATATTTATGCTCTGATATAAAAGTGAATCGCCTTCCGTCTTTTTCGCAGAGATTAAGGCATATGCCAGGAGATAGAGAATCGATCCTGTCCAACCGAGAATGTTTGTGAGCAAATGGAAATTCATGTATTTTGAGGTAAATATTAATCTGCCAGTCGATTATCAATTGTGAAGACATCCCGTATTATGGCACGTTTTGCAGATAACCATAAGGTTTTCATATCAAATTTCTGCATGTGCGGGTAAAATTCCCTGTATGAGAACCGTATTTTGGGAAGACAACCAGTTAAAGATGATCGACCAGCGCATTCTGCCGGGTCGCTTTGAAATCGTGTCGTTCCAGGATCACGCTGCTGTGGCGCGCGCGATCAGGGATATGGTAGTGCGCGGAGCACCAGCTATTGGTGCCGCGGCGGCGTTTGGACTTGTGCTGGCAGGATATGAATCAAAAGCCAATGCAAGTGGAGATTTAGTCCATGATTTACGGGCCGCCTCTACTACTTTAAAAGCTGCCCGTCCAACGGCTGTGAATTTAGCCTGGGCAGTGGATCGAGTCCTGTGGATCGCGGAAAAGACGAAAGAGGAAAGAAATGCGGATGAGCTGCGGCAAATAATCTTGGACGCCGCGCAGCGCATTGCAGATGAGGATGTGGAGATCAACAAACGGATGGCAGAACACGGCGCGGCGCTGATTGAGGATGGTGATACGATAATCCATCATTGCAATACGGGGGCACTGGCAACCGTAGATTGGGGAACAGCTCTCGGTGTAATTCGCACCGCGCATGATCAGGGAAAAAAGATTCATGTGCTTGTGGATGAAACCCGTCCGCGTTTGCAAGGCGCGCGGCTCACTGCCTGGGAACTGGACCAGTACGGGATTGCCTACGAAATCATCAGCGACAACATGGCGGGATATTTTCTAAAAGCAGGCAAGGCACAGAAGGTTCTTTTCGGGGCAGACCGTGTCGCAGCAAACGGCGATGTAGCGAACAAGATTGGGACGTATATGCTTTCTTTGGCGGCGTATGATAATGGTGTCCCGGCGTATGCCGTCGTTCCCACTTCGACTGTGGATCTCTCCCTCGAATACGGCGACTTGATTCCCATCGAAGAGCGCGATCCGGAAGAGGTGCTTGGGATTCAATTCCAAGGTGAGCGGGTCACGCCTGTGGAGGCGGAGGCGCGCAATATCGCCTTCGATGTTACGCCAAACCGTTTGATCAGTGGCATCGTGACCGAGAATGGTGTAGTTCGTCCACCGTTTGAAATGAACTTAAGGAAGGCTGTCTTAGGGGAATAGGATTATGTTACTTTTTCAGGTACCTCCACCCACACGCTACGACCTGCGCTTCAACCTTGCGGGCTTCCCCGTTCGAGTTCATCCTCTCTTCTGGCTGATTGCCATACTCTTGGGATATTCTTCTGGCAATATTCTCCAGATCTTGATCTGGGTTCTGGTGGTTTTTATTTCTATCCTTGTGCATGAATTAGGTCACGCGCTGGCATTCCGGCGTTACGGGTTGTCGTCGCAGATCATCCTTCACTTTGCAGGTGGCTTGACGGTGCCTGAGTCCGCGCTATGGGGCAGCCGTTGGACAAACGTTGCTTTGGGACCAAACCAGAATATATTCATTTCTCTCGCCGGTCCGGGCGCGGGGTTTATATTTGCCGGGGTAGCGATTGTCGGGGTGCTTCTTGCCGGAGGAGAAATCATTATGACCAGGCTGCTTGGACTTATCCCGATTCCTGGATTCGTGTTGCTCCCATTCGGCGGTAATCTCGTAAGCATGTTTGTGACAGCTTTGCTCTGGGTGAACATCTTCTGGGGCATTATCAACCTTCTGCCGGTCAATCCGTTGGATGGGGGGAATGTGGCTCGGAATGTATTAATCCAAGTGGATCCAGTGGATGGTGTGCGCAAGTCACTTTGGGTATCCGTGATTACAGGAGTGCTGATTGCTATCGTCGCATTTTTCGTCCTTCGTAGCTTATATATGGCAGTCCTGTTCGGGTTTCTTGCATTCCAGAGTTATCAATCTTTGCAAGCTCGCTTCTAATAACTGGTTGTCCCAGCGATTCACCGGCTGTGCGAACCAGTTCTCTTTTTCTAGACAATCCCGAACTGCCATGATAAACTTTTACGGTTGAATTGGCGTGGCGCCCCGTCGCCACGCCTTTTACTGCGAATATAGATCGTCATTGCGAATCCTACGCTTCCGCGCGAATGGCTCTGTAATGACAAGAGGCATAATGGATATTCTTATCACCGGCTCTGTTGCTTATGATTACCTCATGACCTTTCCCGGTCATTTCAAGGAACAAATCCTTCCCGAACGACTGGAATCTATCAGCTTATCCTTTTTGGTGGACTCGATGTCCAAACAACGCGGCGGGATTGCACCCAACATTGCGTTTACCATGGCTCTTCTCGGGGAACGACCGCGAGTGATGGCAACCGTAGGGGAGGACTTTGAGGAATATCGTGCCTGGCTAGAGGATAAAGGTGTGGATACGACCCTGATGTGCGTGGTGCCCGGTGTATTCACTGCTTCCTTCTTCGCCACTACAGATCGTGCATCTGCACAAATTGCCACGTTCTATCCGGGTGCCATGGGATATGGCGCAACCCAGTCACTTAAAGACCTAAAGGGCAAGCCGGATCTCGTCATTGTGTCTCCCAATGCTCCCGAGGCGATGATGAAATTCCCGGCAGAGTGCCGTGAGTTGGGGATCGATTATTTTTATGACCCGAGCCAACAGGTGCTGCGGCTGGAGGGGCGTGAGCTGGCGCGGGATATGGAAGGCGCTCATTTTCTTTTCTGTAACGATTATGAATTTGGTTTGATCTCGAAGAAGACAGGCTGGAGTTTGGACCAGATACTGGATCATGTGAAAACGCTGGTGATCACACGCGGGAAAGATGGGGCAGACCTGTACTCGGGTATGAATGCCGTCCACATTCCGACCGTCCCTGAAAATGAAATTGTAGATCCGACAGGCGTGGGGGACGCGTTCCGTGGAGGATTTCTTACCGGCTACGCGCGCGGCTTCGACTGGAAGTTGTGCGGCGAAATTGGCTCTCTTGCAGCGGTCTATTGTCTCGAACAGCGCGGTCCGCAGAGTCATCATTACACACGCGAAGAGTTCATTAACCGTTTCCGCTGTCACTTCGACGACGGCGGCAAATTGGATGCGTTGTTGAATTGACAACGGGTAAATCATATAGGAGTAACAATGAAAGAAGCAACAGCTAGCAATTACGATATTAAAGACCTTAACCAGGCCGAAGGCGGTCATCGCCGCATTGATTGGGCTGAACTGGAGATGCCTGTCCTGCGCCAGATCCGTGAGCGCTTCAGGCAAGAAAAGCCGCTCAAAGGACTGCGGGTTTCCGCATGTTTGCACGTGACAGCGGAAACCGCCAACCTGATGCGAACCCTGCAGGATGGCGGCGCAGATGTTGTGCTGACTGCCTCCAACCCGCTTTCGACA
This sequence comes from Anaerolineales bacterium, assembly GCA_035699125.1. Lineage (GTDB taxonomy): Bacteria > Chloroflexota > Anaerolineae > Anaerolineales > Villigracilaceae > Defluviilinea. The sequence continues at coordinate 8,109 of DASSBC010000077.1, read as the reverse complement.
CAAGATGATGTGGCGGCTGCGCTGGTGAATCGCTACGAGATTCCCACCTTCGCGATCAAGGGTGAGGATAACGTTACCTACTACAAACACATCCGCGCTGCGCTCGAACACAAGCCCCACATGACAATGGACGATGGCGCCGATCTTGTCTCCTCCCTGTTCTTCATCGAGATGGGGCGCTTCGAGAAACTGGAACCGTCCCTAGCTTCCTGGGCGAAAGGACTCGGTGATGAAGAGCGCAAGGAATTCCTGGCGGGCGTGATTGGCGGCACGGAAGAGACTACTACCGGTGTTATCCGCCTGAAAGCAATGGAAGCGGATAAAGTGCTCAAGTTTCCCGTGATCGCCGTCAATGACGCCCAGACCAAGCACTTTTTCGATAACCGGTATGGCACCGGTCAATCCACTATTGACGGAATCATCCGTGCAACGAACGTGCTACTTGCCGGGAAAAATTTCGTAGTGGCAGGGTATGGCTGGTGTGGACGTGGTCTTGCCTCCCGCGCCCGCGGCATGGGCGCACAGGTCATTGTGACGGAAGTTGACCCCCTGAAGGCGCTCGAAGCGGTAATGGACGGTTATCAGGTGATGTCGATGGCAGAAGCCGCGAAGATCGGTGATTTCTTTTGTACGGTGACAGGGGATATCAATGTAATAGACGGCAAGCATTTTGAAGTCATGAAAAACGGCGCGATCGTCGCCAACTCCGGTCACTTTAATGTGGAGATCAACATTCCCTCTCTGAAGAAGATGAGTGTGGGTGATCCGACTCTTGTCCGACCGTTTGTGGATCAATACACTACAAAAGACGGACGCAAGATCAACATCCTTGGGGAAGGACGCCTGATCAACTTAGCTTCCGCCGAAGGGCATCCAGCCTCCGTAATGGACATGTCCTTCGCCAATCAGGCGCTTTCTGCAGAATATATGGCAAAGAACGCCGACAAACTTGAGAAGAAGGTTTACTCAGTCCCTCATGAAATTGACGCAGAAATTGCCCGCCTTAAGCTCGAAGCCATGGGTGTGAAGATCGATACGCTGACGGATGAGCAGCAACACTATCTGAGTTCGTGGGAAGAGGGAACCTAAACCATTCATTCATAAATAGGAATCGAGCCTTGTGGGTTAGTACACGGGGCTCTTTACTTTTAATGAATCGTCAAATCCTGTAGAGTTTTCTGCACCGACACTTTACCTTTCGACAGGGGTTTTATGATTCACTCGCTCATCCCCGGTTTATATGCTATTCGGATGTATGCACCGGTTTTGCTCTAGCGTTCTGGATGGCACGCCGAAGTACGGGCAAATGCATGGAACAGGCAACTGTATAAGATAATACTTGATAGAACACTTAACCAGCCTCGTGGAAACAATCTACGAGGTTTTTTACTATTGTGTTCATAAGGTAAGGGCAAAAGGGATGCAATTCAGGCAACGAATCTACTATTCGTGGGACAAAATGTCCCTTTCAATTGGTGATTGAAGCCTCAATACAACGGGACAACCATTCATTAGAATATAGGAGTACAGGTTTTCATCCGGTAAGGTAACTTTTCCTGTTTCCTAACTTCGTTTTGAGGATAAGATGCAGGATTCCGCAGACCCTACATTTCCTGATGAAAATAAACATCAACGCCTGTATAATTATCTTCGAGGGAAACCACTGGGGCTAATCCGGCTTTAGTCGAAAGCTTTTGAACATATGTTCAATATCTTAAACTTCAATCGGCTGGGAAATCCCCGCCTTCCAAAGTTACTGCGGATCTGGATATCAATCCGCAGAGAGGAATAAGTCATGACGGCGGATGCTCAATCAATGACTCCTACCGGCAACTCAAGCAAGCCCTGGCTCGCCTGGATCTTGTCCGGCATCGTGATCATGCTCGCCCTGGTTGATATGATCCTGATTGTCAGGAATCAACCTGCTGACAGCCAGCCAATCGAGGTGGTCAACGAAGTTGTCTGGAAGTTTGTTCCCATCATTTTCGTCATCGTGGGGGTTATTATTACTTCACGCCAGCCGCACAATCGCATCGGATTGCTGCTCATGGCCCCAGCCCTTCAAACTGTCGTCAGTACCTTCGACACGATTTATATGAGCCAATTTACCGGGATACCCCCACCTTCCATCCCGGTTCTTCTGATCACCTGGTTCGAGAGCTGGTCCTGGATGCTGCAAACTTTTCCCTTGTTCTTCATCCTGTTGCTCTATCCCTCAGGGCAGCCGCTTTCGACTCGCTGGCGATGGGTAATCCGGTACGCCGTTGGAATGGTCTGCTTTTTTCTTGTCCTTGTGACCTTCGCAGAAACCCTCGCACCGGCGGATGAGTCCTGGGCATTTCCCAACCCCATCGGATTCATTCAGGATAACGAAGCTCTGTTTGGAGTCATCTTTGTGATCTGGTTTGCCAGCCTTGGGTTGCTGGCAATACTTTCCGGCGTTTCGCTGTTTCTCCGCTATCGTCGTGGATCTGTCGTGGAGCGATTGCAGATCAAGTGGCTGCTTTTCACCGCTGGAATCTTCCTGCTTTGCTATGTTCCGCTCCTTCCTTGGAAGGGTTTGCTACCGAGCTTCTATCTCGAGTTGACCGATATATTGCTGGCACTTTCGATTGCGCTCTTTCCTGTTGCGATCGGATTTGCCATCCTGCGGTATCGTTTGTACGACATCGATATCCTGATCAACCGTACATTGGTCTATGCTGCCCTGACTGGTCTGGTGATTGTCCTATATGATATTACGGTGGGGTATCTGGGAATCTTGCTCAAAGCAGAAGACAACGCCGTAACTCCCTTTTTAGCAACTGGATTGGTGGCAGTTATTTTTCAGCCGCTGCGGAATCGGCTTCAGCTTGGTGTCAACCGACTGATGTACGGCCAACGCGATGAGCCTGTTGCTGTTTTGTCCCAGTTAGGCGCGCGCCTCGAAGCGACGCTCATTCCTGACCAGATCCTTCCCCGGCTGGTGGAGACTGTAGCGCAAGCCCTCAAACTTCCGTATGTAGGAATCGCGCTGCGAGTTGCTGATGATTTTAAGGTTCGGGCAGAAAACGGGAAACCATCGGGCGTCTCTGAAGTTTTTCCTCTGATCTATCAAGGCGAAGTTATCGGTCACCTCCTGGTGGACCCGCGAGCACGCGGGGAGGACTTTAATTCCGCTGATCGCCTTTTGTTAACCAACATCGCCCGGCAGGCAGGTGCGGTTGCACATTCCGTGCAGTTGACCGTGGCTCTGCAGCAGTCACGCCAACAACTAGTGACTGCCCGTGAAGAAGAACGCCGCCGCTTGCGACGCGATTTACACGACGGGCTGGGTCCACAGCTTGCAAGCCAGACATTGACGATCGATGCTGTTCGCAAACTCATGGATGGGAATCCGCAGAAGGCTCGGGAGTTGCTGGATCACCTCAAAACACAATCGCAAACGGCGATCCAGGATATCCGGCGTCTGGTGTATGAGTTGCGCCCACCCGCCCTGGATGAATTGGGCCTGGTAGAGGCACTCCGGCAAGCATTCAGACAGAATGGGACCATGGAAAGCAACGTCGAGGTGATGACAGATCCCAGCCCGCTCCCTCCATTACCGGCAGCGGTGGAAGTAGCTGTCTATCGAATTTCGCAGGAAGCCATCACAAATGTACTTCGGCATGCCCAGGCGAAACGATGTATGGTCACCATCTTCGTTCAGGAACGGCAGGTCGATCTCGTCATAGCTGACGATGGAAGAGGCTATCCTGTTGATTTTCATTTTGGAGTGGGACTTAACTCTATGCGAGAACGCACCGAGGAACTAGGGGGTACGATCCGTTTTGAGAATCAGGCAAGAGGCGGGGCAAGAGTGGAAGTATGGTTACCTCTTCCGGGAGATGAAGAATGAATCCGATCCGTATTCTGATTGCTGACGATCACCCTATGTTTCGCTTTGGTGTTCGGGCGTTACTCTCGGCGGAGCCAGGAGTAGAGATCGTGGGCGAGGCGACGAACGGACAGGAAGCCACCGCCTTGGCAGCTAGTCTGACACCAGATCTAATTCTGATGGACATCAATCTGCCTGAGCTCAATGGCATCGAAGCCACCCGCCAGATCCTGAAGCAAAATCCACAGATTGGTATCTTGATTATCACGATGTTTGAGGATGATACGATCTTTGCCGCCCTACAGGCGGGAGCACGAGGGTACCTGATCAAGGGAGCAGAAGGGGAAGAGATGCTGCGTGCAATTCGTGCCGCAGCCAATGGCGAATCCATTTTTAGTCCGGCAGTCGCTCAGAGGTTGACCGGTTTTTTTGCTCAATCCGCCAAACAAGGCGCCTCACTCCCTTTTCGAGAATTAACTCACCGTGAGCGTGATATTCTCAAATTGATTGCGCAGGGGCTGACCAACGCAGCGATTGCAGAACGACTTTCGCTGAGCCCCAAAACAGTCCGCAACCAGGTCTCTATTATTTTTGGCAAACTACAAGTGGCAGATCGGCCGGAGGCCATCATCAAGGCAAGAGAGGCAGGACTGAAATAGCATGGATATCAAACGAGGGTTATTCACCTAAGTTTCTTCCGAAAGTTTTTTCGAACGAGAAAACATCCTGGTAAACACCAGGATGTTTTTTTTCGGCTTTTACTCTATACATGTCGGGACAATTTGTCCCCTCCAATTTGTGACTGGGGCCTCATGACACTGGGACAGCCATTTCCTACAATATCTGCTAATAGTAACAGCCTACTCACCCAATCAAGGAGAAAACGATGGCTACGCATGATAAGCCCACATTCTCCTCTATAACCAGGCACTAAACGCCCCCGACCCGAATCAACAATTGCTAAAGAAAAAGAAAGGAGATCAAATTGTTCAGACACCGTTTATTCAATGTGTTGGTCGTGGCTGCCTTGCTGATTATTCTCGCACTCACGGTTCGAGAGGTCTTTGCCACGGCTCTCTTCACCTCTCAAGGAACTGCAGTTGCCAAGTGCCAGGACCTGCCTTCTCCCTATTCCTTCCGCACGGAAATTGTAGATGGTATCTCGGTTCCCTACTCGGAGGATGGTCCCACCGGCGTGGATGGTGGACTGGCACAGGTCCTCACCGCCTATCGAACCTGCTCACGATAAGGAGAATTGACTATGAACCACTTTTCTTATGATGTCATGCGTAAAGAAAGGGTCCGCAGCTTACAGAACGAGGGAATGAGAAGCCAGGCGTTTTATCGGTCTATGGCTCCAAAGCTCAGCCTGCGGCGAGGCTCACCGAAACTGATCTTTGCAATCCTGGGAGCGTTAGGAATTCTAGGACTGCTGGTTCGCTAAATCTATATCACCTAAGGAGATTAAGAAATGTCCACCAGTCGTTTATTCAATGTGTTCGTTTTGATTGCAGTCTTAATGCTTACCGCCTGTGCACCGCAGGTTGCAGCAACACCGATTATATCCAGCGACCCCATTACGCTCCGCATGGCGGTTGCGGATGCAGAAGGTCGTCCCAGCGATCCCTACGTGCGTGAATTCATCGAACAGGTGACGACTCGCTCAGAGGGAAACATCACGATCGAGCCGACCTGGGATCCGGAAGGTTTTGAAGTAGGTACGATTCAACTTGTAAAAAAGGGGGAAGCTGATCTGGGTCTGGCGGGTTCGCGTGCTTTTGATATGGAAGGTGTTACTGGTTTTCAAGCCCTGCAAGCGCCTTTCCTCATCACCAACGACGCGCTGGCGGAGGCTGTTGCGGAGAGTGACATCGCCACACGGATGCTGGAGAATGCGTCGTCCGCTGGGATCGTGGGGCTGACGCTATGGCCCGAAGACCTGCGCCACCCGTTCTCGGTGGTCCCCGGTGAACATATTCTCTCGCCAGAGGACTTTGCCGGGCTGAGTGTCCGGGCAACGCCTTCTGACCTCACCTATCAAATGCTGGAGGCATTCGGAGCATCTCCAATGATGGGGGACATAGACTACCAGGCAGCAGAATCCGGCTTGCGCCAGGGATTTTCGCTGACGGGGACGCCTACCGCCACAGGAAATGTAGTCTTCTTCCCAAAGTTCCAGGTGTTGTTCACCAATGGCGCCGCGTTTGAGAAACTCAGCCAGACACAGCAAAACATTCTGCGCGAAGCGGCGATCGCCACGCAAAAGAAAGCAATTGCAGAACATCCAAGCGAGGCAGATGCCGCGGCCGCCTGGTGTGCAGATGGAGGTACTGTGGTCTTGGCGAGTGAAGAACAGGTTGCGGAATTCGAAGCAGCCGCTCAGCCGGTGTTCGCCTCGCTCGAAAACAACCCTCTCAATGCAGAGCTGATCGCAGCCATCCGTGAACTTAAAGCAAATATTGAGCCAGCGCCGGGAGCAGAAGCGTGTAAGCCAGATTCTTCCGCGCAAGGCGGAGCGCCAACCAATGGTTCCGGGGAATGGTCTACAGGTTTGCCTCCCAATGGTGTCTGGCAAGTTGAGTTGTCTGCGGAAGACATCACAAAATTCGGTGTGCTACAGTCTACCGCTGCAGACATGGAAGGTATGTATACCTGGACGTTTCAGGACGGCAGCGCCCAAATTGAGATTCGCGGACCGAAGATCGATGTTTCATGTATGGCCACTCTTATAGAGATAGAAAATGCTGTACGCCTTCAGAATGTTGATTCTCCAACTTGTAACGGTGATGCATTTGATGAAGTGCAGTGGCGGCTTGACCCAGATGGACTTCACTTTCAAGTGATTGGCAGCAATCTTGGTCTGCCTGTAGAACTCAAAGCAATGTACGAGGCAAAACCCTGGCAGAAGGTGGAGGAATGGTCAACAGGACCACTGCCGGCCGGTGTGTGGCGCGTGGAGTTAACGGCGGATGACTTTGCTCGAATGGGTGTGCTGCGCTCTGTGGCAGAGTCGAATTGGGCAGGCACGTTCGAGTATGTGTTCGAAGATGGGAAAGGTATACATCGAGCCCAGGGAAAGACCTGGATCCTGGTATGTCCCTTCACGACAGAAGTGATCGAAGACTTTGTCCGGATCTCGTTTGTGGATCTGGGTCTGGGCAACTATGACTGTGGCGCGGAAAGTGACGACGTACAATGGCGCCTCGATGCCGATGGTCTGCACTTCCATTTTGTTGCCAATCATGGCGGTGGGCCGAAGGTCGAGCTGACTGCGATGTACGAGGCGAAGCCTTGGCAGAAAGTCGAGGAATGGTCACAAGGTCTGCCGCCGAATGGTGTCTGGCAGGTGGAATTGACTGCAGAGAACTTCATACAGATGGGTGTTCTGCAATCAAAAGCAAACCAAATGGCAGGCACCTATACGTGGACACTCCAGAATGGCAACTACATCCTTCTCTGGGAAGGCAGCGCAGGACAATCCGGCAACTGTATCGGGACCTATGCTTTGGTGGATGATTTTGTCCGGCTGACGTCTACCACAGATGATTGCCCCAGGGAAGTGGAGGATCTTCAGTGGCGTATGGACGAGGATGGACTCCGCGTTCACCTCCTTGCCACGAAAAATATTCAATTCGTAGAGATGAAAGCCAACTTCGAAGCCAAGCCATGGCAGAAGGTCGAGGAAAGATCGCAGGGGCTGCCGCCGAACGGCGTTTGGCAGGTAGAACTGACCGCCGATGACTTCGTGCAAATGGGTGTGCTGCGTTCGGTGGCAGAGGCGGAATGGGCAGGATCCTATACGCTCACACTGAAAGATGGAAAATCTTTGGGCGTCTGGCAGGGATTGCAGGGGCAAACTGGTAAGTGCCAGGCCAATTATGAAGTGGTCGAAGACTTTGTCCGCTTCACGTATTACACAGAGACCAACGAGTGCCTTGGCGAGGTGGATGACCTGCAGTGGCGACTGGATGAGGAAGGCTTACACTTTCACGTGATTGATATCAAAAATGCTCCATTTACAGAAATCAAAGTGTACTTGGAAGCCAAGCCCTGGCAGAAAGTTGCAGACTCATAGCCTGCTAAACAACTAAATGAAAAGCCTCGCGGACTTTTTATCCGCGAGGCTTTTGTTTCGTAGATATTATTTACTTAGTATTTTGTTAATTATGAGTTGTTTGATCCTGAGCTATAAATTTTTCAGGTTCTTGATCAAACTGTTCCTTACAGCCCAGGGAGCAGAAGTAATAGGTCTG
>DASSBC010000076.1:0-101318 GCA_035699125.1 Anaerolineales bacterium | reverse complement strand
TGCCCGGCGCCGCTGGACATACGTCATCACCCGTTGCCATTCCTGCAGGTCTTTTTGCACCAGCCAGTCGATCAATCGCCGGACGTGCTCCTCGATCTGCTGCGGGATGTCGGCAAGCACATTCTTCTCAAAATCTGCACGCACCTTATCGCCGCGCATCAGCTCCTGGATGTTCATGATGCGCATGGTCGTATCGAAGAAATCGAGCCCGCGCTGTTCGAGTCGGTGCAGGATGTTCTCCACCTCCGCCAGGCGCGGCTGAAGCTCGTTGCGCAGATCGCGCTCATAGTCCTTGATGGTCGCCTCCAGTGACGCGGCGGTCTGCAGATCTTCTTTTAGATCCTCCGACTGCGATTTGTTGACATTGGCGGTCTGCGTCAGGATGTTTTCTGCCACGCCCAGCGGATTGCTGAACTTGAGATGCAATCGAGTCGAGTCATCCAGCGTGGATGTGATGTATTGCTCCAGCGCATCCAAACCGCTGGCAGCGCGCAGGCTGAGGCGCTTCTCGGGGTCTGGTTCGGCGAGAGCACGCTGTGCCAACCGCGCCGAGACGGGGAAGAACTCCGGTGTATCGCCGAGGACCATCGTCGCGTGTTTGAGGACAAAGGATCGTACTTCCTGCAGAGAGGATTCATTTTCAATGATGTCCGCTTTGTTGAGCGCAAAGACCACCTTCTTCCCCCACGAAAGGATGCGCTCCAGGAACTGCCGCTCGCTCTCGGTGAGCGGATGATCGGCAGACGTGGCGAATAGCACCAAATCGCTGCGCGGGACGAATTCATCGGTCAAGCGCTCGTGGTAACGGATGACCGCGTTCGTTCCCGGTGTATCGACGATATTCAGTTCCTTCAACAATTCCAATGGATATGTGTAAATCGAGAAATTTTCATCCACGACTTGCTCGGCAACCTTTTCTCCCCACTTCACCAGCGTGACGCGCGAGGTCGTCGGTGTAGCGCCTTCCGGTAAGACCTTCTCCCCCAGCAATGCATTGACCAGCGCGCTCTTCCCGGCGTTGAATTCGCCGACCACCACCAGCAAAAACAGCTCGTCCAGCTGCAGAATGGCGTCCTGGAGAGTCGTCAGCGATTCGCGCGGGACGTCGAGCTCCGCCAGTGCCAGCCGGATCTCGGATAGCGCATCCTTCTCCTCACGCAGGAACTGAGCCTGTTCATCGCTAAGCATCGATTGGCGCATAAGTTCTCCTCAAACCTGCCAAAGCAATCACGCAGCCTTTGCAAAAAGGCAGTCACTTTTCTTAACGTCTGGCTTTACAATTGTATTATGAATCGTCCCTTTGTGTTCATCAATGTTGCGATGACTGCGGACGGCAAGATCGATACAGTACAGCGTAAGGGAGCCGCGATCTCTTCGACGCGCGACAAGGAGCGTGTCGATCAATTGCGCGCCGGGGCAGACGCGGTCATGGTGGGCGGGAGAACCCTTCTTGACGAAGACCCGAAGTTAACGGTTAAATCAGAAGTGTTGCGTGCCGAGCGCGTCCGAGGCGGGCGTTCGCCAAACCCTGTGAAGGTGGGTGTGGTCACACGGGCAAATCTTAGGGAGGAGTCAGAATTTTTAAATACAGGACCGGCAGGCATCGTAATATTTACGACGCGTCGCACATCTAAGAGACAGCTTTCCCTGCTCAAAGCGCGGAACGTGGACGTATATGTGGATGATGCACAGCAGGTCAATTTGGAACGTGCATTAGCTACCCTGAAAGACCTTGGCATTGACCGCCTGATGGTAGAAGGAGGCGGAACGCTTAATTTCGCATTAATGCGGCTCGGCCTGGTGGACCAACTCACAGCGTACGTCGCACCGATGATCTTTGGGGGAGAGTCTGCTCCGACCCTGGCGGCAGGTTCCGGCCTGGCAAGGAGAGAAGCCATTCCCTTGCAGCTGATCGACGTTGAGAAATGGGAAGATGGCGGCGTAGTTTTAAAATATCAATTTGTGAGGTGAGTATGACGACGACCACGATGCATAATAAATTCGACAGGCTTCTGGCAACGGAAGGCGATCATGAATGTGAAGGGTTGGGGAAAGATAAAGTCTGTGTCCGTGTGGTTGCCATGGCGGAGCTGCCAACCCGCTTTGGAGATTTCCATATTGTAGCATTCGAAAATAATCGGGACGGTAAGGACCATGTTGCCATTACCAGAGGCGATGTGATCGGCGCCTCGGATGTGCCCGTGCGTCTACACTCCGAATGTCTGACCGGGGATGTAATGGGCTCCCTGCGCTGTGACTGCCGCGACCAGCTCGAGGCAGCCTTAAAGAAGATCGGAAAGATGGAGCGCGGGATTGTGCTCTACCTGCGCCAGGAAGGGCGCGGGATTGGGCTGACCAATAAGATCCGCGCCTACAGCTTGCAGGATCAGGGGTTGGATACCGTGGAGGCAAACCTGGCGCTCGGCTTTCGCGACGATGAGCGTGACTATGCCGTGGCTGCGCACATGTTGATGTCGCTCAAGATCGAGTCGGTGCGGCTGATGACGAACAACCCGAAGAAGATCGATCAACTCACGCGGTATGGCATCAAGGTCAATGGGCGCATTCCACATATTATGGAGCCGAACGAATATAACCGCTTTTATCTCGAAACCAAGGCGGCAAAGTCTGGTCATCTGATCGATCTATACGGCAACGAACGACTGCTGGAACAATCCGATCCTCCCATCGTGGAGGGCATGAGTGAAGCCCAGATGGAAGAATTGAATGACTAAGACCATCCTGATCACCGGCGCAACTGGCGGCTTAGGAAAGAAAGCTGCGGAGACCTTCGCTACGCAGGGACATTCTCTCGTTCTCCTCGATCGCAATCCGGATAAGTTGGACTCACTGGCGGGCGATCTGAGCCTCCCGGGGGACCGCTTGCTGACCTCTGCTTTTGATCTGCGGGATAAGGAAGCGATCCACGCGACGGCGGAGGCGGTTGCCGCTAAATTCGGCGGAGTCCACGCTCTGATTCATCTCGTCGGCGGCTGGGTCGGTGGGAAGACTCTGGTGGAGGGCGACCCGAAGGACCTGGAGCTCATGCTGGATCAGCACATCTGGACGACCTTCCATTTGTTCCAGGCATTCGCGCCGCAGATGGTGCAACACAAGTGGGGACGCGTGATGGTTGTCTCTGCATCCAATGTACCAAACCCGCCCGGCAAGACGGGAATCTACACCGCTGCAAAAGCCGCACAGGAAAATATGGTGCTGACCCTCGCGGCTGAGCTTAAGGACCAGGGTGTGACCGCGAATATCATCCAGGTGCGTGCGATCGATGAGAATAATATGGGCAAGGGAACGACGCCTAAGGACATTGCCGCGGCGATGCTGTATCTCTTTTCCGAAGAGGCAGCTAAAGTAAATGGTGCACGCATACCGCTTTATTAAGGTAGGGCGGGTTGCTAACCTGCCATCCCAATTTTTCACATTCGAAGCGTGACCAAAAGAAGAGACCTCTGAAAGCAGAGGTCTCTTCTTTATTCTTGTATCTTTCTTCGTCTAGGGTTGGCTGATCTCGAACCAATTCACCGCCACGGTGATCGGCAGCACATTGAGTGAAGAGATATTAAACCCGACGAGTCCGCTGTTAAATCCATACGTGTTGTCGGTAACACTCCGGACTTCTTCATCATTGATGGAGAGAGTAATCTTGTCACCCTCGCAGGTCATCCCATATTCATTGATCTCTCTGCCCTGTTTGAGGGCGTTGGTACCTCCGTTGGCAATGACGTTGTACTTTTCATCCACCGCATACAGGTACCATAAGCCGCCGCTTTCCACGCTGAACTCATACCACTGCGAACCATCCGAGTTCATCCGGCAGACCAGGCTGACGTTGTTGTTGTTGCGCCCGCGATTTTCGGCGTTCAACTTGATGGACACATCATCGTACTCATGGGGCGTGTACATGTAGTAGACGTAGAGATCTTCATCTCCAAGGTCAAAGAGCAGATGGTCATCTTCCTGCTCAATCACCAGGTCATCATCTTCGCCTGAGCCGAGGCTGAAGCTATCCCAGTTAGCAAGAGCGTCATCGGAACTAAACTCCTCCGTGAAGAACTCGGAGGAGGTTGGTGCTTCCTCCGTAGGAGCTGGTTCGTCCGTAGCAGGTGCTTCTGTAGGAGGAACTTCCGTCGGTTCTGGTGCAGGCTCGGTGGCAGTCGGAAGGACTTGTACAGGTTCTGTCGGAGGTGGCAGCTGCGTGGGCGTCGCTCCGCCTCCGCTGAGGGCAGAACAAGCCAGCCCGACGAGCAAAATGAGTGCAGTGATAAACAATGGGGGGTGTAGAGATTTCATATTCTTCTCCTCTAGAATAGATTCTGCACAGTATAGCATGTGCTTAGCGAAACGCAATCCATTTCTGAGTCTGCTGTTGACGCGATCGCGCTTAAAGAAAAACTTCCGAAATGCTAACAGCATTTCGGAAGTTTGCTGAAATCGGAAACGTGCGATTATGGTTCGCTGATCCGGATCCAATCCATTTCGATCAAGATTGGCAGCACATTGAAGGAGGACACCGAGACCCCCGCCAGCCCGGAGCGAAGCCTGTAATTCCGCTCATCGATGGAAATCACCTCATCGCCGTTGATGGTCAATGTCAGTTCCTCGTCTTCGCAAGCTGCGGAATATTCGTTGACGTCCTTGCCTTGCTTGATAGCATTCGATCCGCCATTGGCAATCCGATGATAGCTAATTTTGCCATTATCCAGCACTTCCGCGTAGAGGATGTCGTATAAGCCATTGTTGGCGATATTGAACTCATACCATCCCACCTCTTCATCATACCGGCAGATCAGACTCACCGAGTTATTGTTCTTGCCGCGGTTATCTGCGCGAGCCTCCACTTTGACATCTTCATACTCGAAGGCATTATAAAAGAGATAATAATACACGTACTCGCTGTCCAGATCCCAGACTAGATTCCCGTTGTCGGCTTCCACGGTTACCTTCTCCAGATCGGATGCGTTCGGATCGGTGATGGTAAATATAGACCAGTCACCAGAGAGAGGCGTATCGAATTCCTCAGTGAAGAATTGCTGTGCCTGAGACACAGGTGCTTCGGTGGCGACTTCCGTGGCGGGCGCTTCGGTGGACGGTACCTCGGTCGGCTCGGGTGGGGGTTGCGTTGGGATCTGTACCTCCTGGGTAGGAGGCGGCACCTGGGTGGGGGGAGTGGCACTCCCGGCACAAGCCAGCCCTACGATGGACAGCAATGAGACAATAAAGAGCAATGGACGTAACGCTTTCATACAATTCTCCTGTATTTTTATTTGCGGCACAGTATAGCATTGGAATACGTAATCGGAAGAACGTAATGGTTACATTTCCCCGACAAAAGTAGGTCGGATCGGCAATCCGACTTCCATTTTCTATGGTACATTCACTTGCATCATGCCGTTCGTTGCCATCCTTCTCCTTCTGACCTCTGCCTCCCTGCACGCGCTCTGGAATCTGCTTCTTAAGCGCTCCCAGGAAAAATACATCGCCATGGGCTGGCAGGTGCTCATCAGCGGCATCTTTGCCTTTTTTCTGCTGTTATTCACCGGTCTGCCGCCGCGCTCCATGTGGTCATTCGCCCTGATTAGCATGGCGCTGGAGGCGGTCTATTTCATCCTGCTTTCGAATGCTTACAGTGACCACGACTTTTCGCTGGTGTATCCTATCGCACGCGGCATGGCGCCGGCATTTCTGATGTTGTGGTCTGTGATCTTTCTCAAGGAACAACCGAGCTCGGGTGGTGTCCTTGGCGTCAGCCTGATCGTTTGCGGGATGGTGATCATCGGCGCGACGGCTCTCCTGCAAAGTCGCGGGAGCCGCCTGCAATTCAAAGGTGTAGCGGTCGCGTTGTCGGTTGCCCTGATCATCTCCCTCTATACTCTGATCGATGGCACCGCGGTCAAGAACGGTCCCCCGCTGCCCTATGCCCTGACGATGTTCATGTTCGTACCTGTTCTGACCACAACGTATAATATCCGCCGCTTCGGATGGAGTCCATTTCTGGCGGCGTGGAAAGGACCGCGCATCCCGCTCATCCTGGCGGCAGCGCTAGGCGTGGCGGCATATCTGCTGGCGCTGATCGCTTATTCGTTCGCCCCCTTAAGTTATTCCGGCGCTATTCGTGAGGTGAGTGTGGTCATCGGTGCGATCCTTGGCTGGATCTTTCTGGAAGAGCCAATGGGAGGGACGCGGGTCATCGGCTCGATTGTCATTTTTATAGGGATACTGGTGATAGCTCTCCTTGCGTGACCATCGTCAAAATAACCCGATTATCCACACAATCAACGGCGCAATCGCCAGCGCCGGAAGCATGTTTCCCACCCGTATTTTTTTGATCTCCAGCAGGCTGCTGATCGCCAGTCCCAGCAAAATGACACCGCCCGTAGCCGTCAGCTCATTCATCATGGAGGGCGTCACAAGCGCGTCGAATTGAGCAGCCAGTAAGCTAACCCCGCCCTGATAAACAAGGATCACAATCGTGGAAAACAACACACCGATCCCAAGGGTGGAAGCAAACGCCATCGAGGCGAATCCATCCAGCACAGATTTGACGGCCAGCAGATTGTAGTCTCCGGTCAAGCCGTCCTGGATGGAACCCAGTATGGTCATCGGTCCCACGCAAAAAAGCAGAGAGGCAGTCAGGAAGCCGCGTACAAATTTGTTCGACTCATCATCATTCTGTTCCCGTGAAAACTTTCGTTCCAGAAGTTCGCCCAACCGATGTAAGCCGTCTTCGATGCGCCACCACTCGCCCAACAGCGTTCCGATGAGAAGCGCGCCCAAAACGATTAATGCATTTTCCGTGTCAAGGAACATCTGCAGTCCCATCGCGGCGGTGAACAAGCCCATGCCCGCAATGACTGTTTCTTTTAATTTGTCCGGGATGCGCCCCCCGAAGAGCAAGCCAATCAGTCCCCCGATCAAGACAGTCGCCATGTTGAGCAATGTGCCAGTCATGAATCCATCCTTGGCGTAGCGAACAGCACTCTACGACTTTGCCAATGTCGTTGTAGACCCCGCTGCCTGATTTTCCAGCAATTCCAGAACGAAACAAAGCGACGATAAACGGTTGAGATAACGCTGCAGCTCAGGATTTTTGATCTCCTCGGCGTCGAACAGTTCCACTACGCGCCGTTCCGCCCGGCGGACGATGGCGCGCGCCAGTGAAAGCGCCGCGCCCGCAACCGAATCGCCCGGGAGGATGAATTCCTTTGGCATCTCCACCCGTTTGCTCAGCTCGTCCGTCTGCTCTTCCAGCCAGGTCACGCGCCCCGCGTCGATGAAGCGGAATCTCTCCGCGTTTTCGGGCGTCGCGGCGACCTCTGCCATGAGCTTGTAGAGGTCGCGCTGTGCTTCGAGCAGGACTCCGCTCGAATGTGGGTCGCGGCATTGGGCGCGCGCCAAGCCCAGGGTGGCGCTTGCTTCGTCGAGCGTGCCCACCGCCTCGATGCGGGCGTGATATTTCGCAACGCGTCCCTCGCCAAGCAGGTTAGTCGTTCCGTCGTCCCCTTTGGATGTGTAAAACGTCATACAGTCATTATAACCAAAGTGTCCTGTCGTCAAATGACTGGTTTACCAGCAGTCAAACCGATGTTGCCGGATCGAACAAGCACGAAGAAAAGTATAATCAGGCAATCCATCTCCCATGAGCTACGAACTGATCAGTCAATCCACCCACGTGTGCAGAACCTTCAGCAAACAGTTCTGGGCAAAAACCCTGGAGCTGGCTCAGTTATATGATTGGAGACCTCTCGGTACGAACCCTCCCTCCCATATTGACTTTTATGGACTCTGTGCAGAATGGGACGGCAGATATCTAACGAATGATGGACAAACGGTAAAAGCAGAAGATGCACGCTTATTGGCAGCCGCGCTGGAACGATCCCTGAATGATATCCCGGATGAAGGGCGCGCTGCCGATTGGAATACCGTCTTGGAATGGGAGGATGATTTGCCCGAATGGTTATCGCCGGAGGAACGAGAATTCATCGAGGAGGAACTTCAAGATGGATTGTTGGATATTCTGGGCATGCATCCCCATGAGTATTTTGCCGGGGATGAAAAACGCCACTTGAGGCACTTTATCCGCTTCTGCCGGTTGGGGAGTTTTGAGATTCTTTGAATTTATATGGAGTTGAACCATGATTGAATTCTCGCGGCTCTATCTCTTTCTCGGGGCAAGCCTGGCGTTATTGCTGGTTCCGGGTCCTGCCGTTTTGTATATCACTGCCCGCAGCGCGAACCAGGGACGGGTAGCCGGGCTGGTCTCTGTACTGGCGATCGAGACCGCGAACTTCCTGCAAGCGGTCGCGGCGACGTTGGGACTTTCGGCGATCCTGTTGTCTTCCGCGCTCGCGTTCGATGTGGTGAAATATGTAGGCGCGGCGTATCTGATCTATCTCGGCGTTCGAAAGCTGCTGATTCCTGAAGCAGGGACAGAACAGGGAGAGATCCAAACAGAAAGCCTGAGGCGTATCTACTGGCAGGGATTTGCGATCAACTTACTCAACCCAAAAACGGCTCTGTTTTTCTTTGCCTTCCTGCCTCAGTTTGTGAACCCTGCAAAAGGAAACGTCACGGCGCAGACGCTGCTTCTGGGCGTGCTCTTCGTGGGAATGGCGATCATCACCGACAGCTTGTATGCCCTGTTAGCCAGTTCCTTGGCGGACAGGCTGCGGGGCAACCGCCAATACCAAAAAGGACAGCGTTATTTTGCAGGACTGGTGTATGTGGGGTTGGGAATCACGACCGCATTGACGGGATCGAAGAAGTAAGTCTGATGCAGACGATCCAGCATGAGTTTCGGGTAATGACGTACGATATCGACTTCGCCGGTATCGTCAGCAACATCAGCTACATTCGCTGGCTGGAGGATTTGCGTAATCTGTTTGCCGAGCAAGCCCTCTCGATTGGAGAGGCGTTCCAGCGGGGAATTGCCCCTGCCCTGATGCACACAGAAATTGATTATCTGGTGCCAGTGCGCTTTCCTGATTTTGTTACTGGCCGTATGTGGCTGGCGGAG
This sequence comes from Anaerolineales bacterium, assembly GCA_035699125.1. Lineage (GTDB taxonomy): Bacteria > Chloroflexota > Anaerolineae > Anaerolineales > Villigracilaceae > Defluviilinea. The sequence continues at coordinate 92,290 of DASSBC010000076.1, read as the reverse complement.
CATGGGCGCACCAGATGGGAGCTGGCGGCAGAATTTCAGAGTCAGGCCACAGGTCAGATCGTGGTGCGCGCCAGACAGGTTGGGGTATTTGTTGCTCTGGAAAGTCTTCGCCCCGTCCGCCTGCCGGAAGAATACCGATCCCTCTGAATGGAAACATTTACAACGCATCAGTGGCTTTGGAAAGTATCTTTCCTATCGTCACTCTAGTATAATCCGTCGCATGAGTATCAAAACACAATTGAATGACTCGATGAAAGAGGCGATGAAGAGTGGGGACGAGGTACGCAAGCGTACGGTGCGCATGGTGCTCGCTGCCATCAAGCAGGCGGAAGTAGATAAGCGAGTCGAGCTGGACGATACGGCGGTGATGAATATTCTCCAGAAGGAAGTTAAGAACCGCCGCGAATCGCTGGAGGAGGCAAAAAAAGCCAACCGCGCCGACCTGGTGGAAGCCAATGAAGCCGAAATTAACATCCTGCAAGCCTTCCTCCCGAAAGCCATGCCTGCCGAAGAGCTGCGCGCGCTTGTACAAGCCGCCATCACCGAAACCGGCGCATCCTCTCCCTCAGATATGGGGAAGGTCATGAAGGCGGTCATGCCAAGGGTCGCCGGACGCGCGCCGAATGACATGGTCAGCGCCACCGTGCGGGAACTTTTGCAAACGTAACAATGGGTCTATATTTTTTTGCCGCAGAAGCATGGGGTGACAGAGATTTTCTCAAAGGATTTCTCCGCACCTCTGTGCGTTTGCAGCGAAACGTGTGGGACTAATATGGGGAATGCTAACGCGCGCAGTCGTCAGGTGCCAGCGCGTATTCGCTTGTTTCAAATCATCCTGCTCGCTGTGACGAGCATCATTTCCTATGGGGCTTTGATTCTGCCGGATTGGTTGCAAGCCACGGTGCCGCTCCAGCCGGGCGATGTTTCCCCCAGCGACTTCCAGGCGACGCATCCTCTGAACTACATCAGCCAGGTGCGCACCGAGGATGCGCGCCGCACCGCGCAGGAGGCAGTCCAGCCGGTCTATGCGCCGCCTGCGCCATCCATCGCCCGCGACCAGATCGAGCGTTTGCGCGCGGCGCTGGAATATATTGCACTGGTACGCGATGACGAGTTTTCCACCCCCGAACAAAAAGCTGCCGATATTGCCCTGCTCACCGATATTAAGCTCAAACCCGAAACGATCGAAAGCATTCTGACGTTGCCCGCCGCGCGCTGGGATGCCATTCATCAGGAGTCCTTAAGCGTCCTGGAACAGGTCATGCGCCGCTCGATCCGGGATCAGGAGCTCGATGCCACCCGGCGGACGATCCCTTCTCTGGTGAGCCTTGCCCTGAACGAGGAGCAGGCAGCGCTTGTGGCGGAGCTGGTCGCGACATTTGTGGTCCCGAATAGCCTGTTGAGTGAAGAACTCACAGAAGAAGCCAAGCAGGCCGCGCGAGATGCGGTAGAGCCGGTGATCCAGGACTATAAAGCGGGCGAGATCATCGTTCTGCGGGGTCAGATCATCACTCCCGCAGATTTTGAGGCACTACAGCAGTTTGGGCTGATCGAGGAATCCCGTCCCTGGCAGAATTATGTGGGAGCCGCTGCGGTCGTCTTAATGATTGCTCTATTCATCCACCTTTATTTTTCGAGGCGTCACTTGCAGTTCCAGTTTGAAGCGCGCAGCTTGGTCCTGATCGCCTTGCTCTTTATTCTGTTTATCGTGAGCGCGCGCCTCACCATTCCCAATCGCACCGTGCTTCCGTATGCCTTTCCCCTGGCTGCCATGGGGTTGCTGATCGCCACGTTATTTGGGCTGGAAGCAGGCATCGTGTTTTCGATTGCACTGTCCATTTTGGCGCCCTACAACCTACCCAACGCCCTGGACCTGACGCCGTATTACCTTTTATCGTCGATGACGGGTGTGCTTGTGCTGGGCAGCGCGCGCCGAGTCTGGACGTTCTTTCGTGCCGGCATGGCAACTGCGCTGGCGGGTATCCTGACGCTGGCGGCATTCCGCTTCCCTTTCGTTCCCATGGACGCGGTGGCCTTGCTACAATTGCCAGGCGCTGCCATCTTTAGCGGGTTGGCGGCGTGTAGTATCGCGCTTCTGCTTCAGTATTTCCTGGCACAGGCGCTGGGTCTGACGACTGCTTTACAGTTGATCGAGATCTCACGTCCTGATTTCCCATTGTTGCAATTCTTCTTGCGCAATGCGCCCGGGACCTACCAGCACAGTTTACAAGTGGCGAATATCGCCGAACAAGCGGCTGAGGCAATCGGTGCGGATGCTCTGCTGACCCGTGTCGGTGCATTGTTCCACGATGTAGGCAAGGCCATGAACCCCATGTTTTTTGTTGAAAATCAACCTCAAGACCAGTTGAACACACACGAAGACCTGGCACCGCACGAATCCGCTGCGGCGATCATTGCACATGTTCACGATGGAGTGGCTCTCGCGCATAAACACCACCTGCCGCGGCGCATCGATGATTTCATTCTGGAGCATCATGGGACGATGATCACGCGCTATCAGTACAACCAGGCTCTGGAAGCTGCTGGCGGCGATGAGTCCAGGGTGAACAAGGAACAGTTCCGTTACCCGGGTCCGCGCCCGCGTTCGCGCGAAACCGCACTGCTCATGCTGGCAGATGGCTCTGAGGCGCGCTCCCGCGCGGAACGCCCGGAAGATGAGGAAGCGATCCGAAAGATCGTGCATTCCACCATTGAGGTGGCGCAGAAGCAGGGGCAGCTGGACGAGACGCAGCTCACTCTGCGCGATCTGAGCATCGTCACCGATGTATTTGTCAGCATCCTGCGCGGCACGCACCATCCGCGCATTCCCTATCCGAAGGAATCACCTGCCACGCAGGATGTGAGCACCATCCCTTATAAAAGATGATCCACGTCGAAACGGAATTTCCTTTTCCTGAAGATCTGCTAACGCGCGCTGCACAGGTTGCACTGGAACATGAGTCTCAAACCGTTGAGTCTGATCTATCGATCGTCCTCACAGACGACGAGCGCCTGCACCAATTGAACCGGGAATATCTGGGCATCGACGCGCCAACGGATGTCCTTTCCTTTCCCGCGTCCGAAACAGATCCCGAGACGGGTGCACCCTATCTTGGGGATATCCTCATTTCCGTGCCGCGCGCACACATGCAGGCAGGCGTCGCGGGGCATCCGCTGGAATCGGAAGTGCAGCTTCTAGTCGTTCACGGGGTTCTGCACTTGCTCGGGCATGACCACGCGGAGCCGGAAGAAAAAGCCCGCATGTGGAAAGCACAAGCCGAGATCCTCGAACATCTCGGGTTGGGAAATATTCAGGTTCGCGAAGAATAAATAAGCTTGCACAGGTCCTTCAAACACACCGACAGCTGTTACCAGGCAATCTATGCAAGGTTAATCACGAGAAAAAGCAATGTCCCTCAAAACGTTCCTCACCTCCCGCGCCACCGCGTTTGGACATGCGTTCCGCGGCTGGTGGTATGTACTGAAAACGCAGCACAACGCCTGGATTCATCTGGTATTCGCTACTGTCGTTATCCTTGTGGGCTTATGGGTCGGACTGCAACCCTTCGATTGGGCTGTCATCGTGCTGACCATTGCGATGGTGTTCACAGCGGAATTCATCAACACCGCCATCGAAGCCGTCGTGGACCTGGCAAGCCCGGTGCAACATCCGCTGGCGAAGGTTGGTAAGGACGTAGGCGCGGGCGCGGTGCTTGTCGCGGCGTTGGCAGGAATCGTGATCGGGCTGCTCATCATCGGTCCGCCCCTATGGGCGCGCCTCGTTTTGTTGTTTACCGGTAACTGATCATCTGGTTACTGCTCACTGAATCCTGATCATTGTTTATTGGAGGCACCATGACCCTATCTTTTCAATTCGGCACAGTTGGCTCACCCCTCGCAACCCCCAAGAAGCCGGGCGGCTCCGTCGGCGCGATCGAATTCAGCAAATCACTCGGCTTGAACACGTTGGAGCTGGGCTGGGTGCAATCCGTGCGTGTGACCGAAGCTACGTGCGCCGCGATCAAAGCAAAGGGAGAGGAACAGGACGTGACTTTGAGTGTCCATGCCCCCTATTTCATCAACCTGAATGCCCTGGAGGATGAGTGGCCCAAGTCACGTAAGCGCTTGATGGACGCAGCGATCTGCGGACACCAGGCAGGTGCAACGGATATTATCTTTCACCCCGGTTCCTATTTTATGAATCCTCCGGAAGAAGTGTTGAAGATTGCCATCCCGCGCCTCGAGGGATGTGTGGAGGAACTGCGGAAAGCAGGCAACCCAGTCAGACTGCGGCCCGAAACAATGGGGAAATCTGCCATGCTCGGTTCCTTCGAGGATACGCTGGCGATGAGCACAGCCATCGAAGGCGTGGAGCCCTGCATCGATTTTGCCCACCTGCACGCCCGCCCTGGCGATGGGACCATGAACACCTATGACGAATGGGCAGGGTTATTGAAGGTCTATCAAAAGAAGTTAGGGAAGAAGGCTCTGAAGCGATTGCACATCCACCTTTCGGGGATCGAATATGGGCCGAAAGGGGAGAAGAATCACCTTGCCGTGGACAAATCCGACCTGAAGCTTAACCTCCTGTTCCAGGCGCTGTATGACTTTGGCTGCGCAGGTCGCATCCTCTGCGAGAGCCCCATCATGGAAGAGGACGCCTTGAATATGAAGAAAGCCTGGATGAAGGTGAGTGGGGAGAAGGAATAGAAATGGTTAAGAAGTAATAAGAGTGCTGGCAAAAGTCTGCACTCTTTTTACTTGCCAGGATCTACGTTTGCCATCATCCACCGGCGTTTTATTATCCCTCAAATTCAACGGTCTATAGCTAATCGAAAGGCACAAAATGCCAGGATAATCGTGATGGGGGCGAAAACCAGATTTTCCAAAGAGATCCCCGAGGCGAGATTCCCTAACGTGTTAAGAAGCAGGAAGACAAAAATAAACCACACGCCAATGTTAATAATTCCTGAGAATTTCCCCACTTGCATATAACCTAATTTGGCAGCAATGACCAGCATGAATAATCCCGTAACCAGAAGGGCAATCACCTCCAGCGTAACAAGATTAGTTTGTGTATCCTGAATCATTCCACCCCAAACGATATCTGCCGGCACGACCCCCAACAAGACAAGAACGTGAAAAACAAACAATAATCCCAATGAACCTAAAAGAATATATCCAGCGAGTTTTGCGCTGACCCAGTTTTTCACTTTTTTATCTCCCAATTTTGCGCAAGCGACAAACATCTAGGTGGACTTCACCGGAAACCTCATCGCCCTCATCAGTTCTGCAAACTCCGGGTCGTCTCGCAGCCAGGCAAACCTCGGCTCCACGTTGGACCACACCAGCCAGCTCGAGCGTTCCTCGAACGCTTTCTCCATCCAGGCGATCACCTGTTCCTTATCGCGAAACCCATTGTAGATGACAGCGATCCAGTACGAGGGGACGTACTGACTTCTGGCTTTCTCCTTCAACCTTTCGAGGATTTTCATCGCCTCGTCCCCGCGTCCTGCTGATGCCAGTCCGTGCCCCAGCATCGCCAGGGCGATGGTACTCTCGCCTGAAAGTGCAACGGCGGTTTCAAGCTCTGCGATTGCCTCGTCGTACATTCCCTTTTCCAGGTAGGGTCTCCCAAACCAGACGTGAACTGCCATGAAACCGGGCTCCAGCTCGACGGCTCGTTTATACTCCTCGATCGCCCTGTCATACTGCCCTGAGAGATATAGCACGTGCCCCACGCCGATATTAATCGCCAGCGAAAGAGGATCCAGCTCGCGCGCCTTCTCGATCTCTGCCAGCGCCTCTTCGAACCTGCCCATCGCCTTTAGGTAATCGGCAAAGTAATGATGCGCAGGTGCGTAGTTGAAGTTCGTGCTGATCGCCTCCTTGAACTCCTCTTCCGCGCCCCTCCAATCCCAGTCATACTGGAATTTGATTAACCCGAGCGAGGTATGAGCCGCCGACAAGCCTGGATTCAAAACGAGAGCCTTTCTTACAGCTTCCTTTGCTTTTGGATACGCCTCTTTGGGCGCCATGAACTCGAGCAGCGCCAGCGTCGCATAGGTATCTGCCAGTCCCACGTATGCCCGGGCATAATTGGCGTCGATGCTGATCGCCTTTTCAAAGAAGCTGATCGCCTTCTTTAGATCCTCTTCTGACCTTCTATTCCAGAGTTGCCGTCCGCGCAGGTAGCTGATATAGGCTTCGGTGCTGAAGGTGGTTGTTCTGGGTTCCTCCCTGTGCTTTCCACCAAAGATGTGATCCTTAAGCGCCTCCGCGACATGCTGGGCGATCTCGCTCTGAATCGCAAACACATCCTTGACCTCGCGGTCATATTTATGGGACCAGCTTGGGACCTCCTTCGATGTTTCCACAAGCTGGACAGAAATCCGGATCTTCGTCCCCACCTTCCGAACGCTCCCTTCGAGGATACTGCCAACGTTGAGCTCCCTGCCGATCTGCGCGATGGGTTTATGGGCTCGCTTGTAGCGCATCACGGACGTCCGGGCGATGACTTTGAGTCCGCTGATCATGGACACAGACGAGATCAATTCCTCAGTCATGCCGTCCGCGAAATACTCATCGACCTGGTCCGGGCTGATGTTCACAAAAGGAAGGACAGCGATCCGATCTTTGGGAAGCTCGACCTTCAAAGGTCCAAGTTGACCTGTGTCCTCTCCGTATCCGGCAATGCAATACACCTCGATGGGTGTGAAAACGTTCTTAAGATTGGGAGTTCCAATGGTCTCAAATTGGTACTCGACCTTATTGAGGACACTGGCATACACCGGCGCCGTGACGCACACCCCTCCCGGCGGAGCCAAAGGCTCAATGCGGGATGCAATGTTCACCGCGTCCCCAGAGACCTCTCTGCCGCGATGGAGCACATCCCCCAGATGGATTCCGATTCGGATTAAAGCTCTACTCTCCGGGGGATACTGCTCGTTCCAGTCCTTAAGCGTGGATTGGATGGCTACTGCACAATGGACTGCATCGAGCGAGCTGGCAAACTCGACAAAAAACGCATCCCCGATTGCTTCTATTTCTCTGCCCTTGTATTTACCCAGGAGCGCTCGAATTAATCTTCTCTGTTCCTCGAGGAGTTGTATGGCAAGAAACTCATTCCTCTGGGCAAGCGCAGTAAAACCGACCATGTCGGTGAACATGATTGCAGCAAGCCGTCTCTCGCCATCGAACAGCTCAAAGTCGTTCATTCTGCGTTAAGTCCTCTATATGAAAAACGAGTTGTTATAAGCGATCTGGAAATATCACAAAGTATAGCACGCCTCTCGCTCCATCATCGCGAATTTCAATGAACCAAATATCGGTGATGAGCTACTGAGCCGTATTGCCTCCATCTACCAGCAGCAAGTGCCCCGTCACAAAGGAGGAGTCATCCGACGCCAGGAACAGCACAGCTCGGGCGATTTCTTCCGGTCTGCCGAAGCGCCCCATGGGGATATAGGCACTGGACTCTTTCATCGCCTCCTCGATGCTGACTGGATTCGATCCTTCAAAGTATCCCTTTTCCACCCAGCGTTCTACAAACGTATCGCCAGGGCAAACAGCGTTGACACGGATATTCTGACGCGCATAATCCAGCGCCATGGATTTTGTCATCATTGCGACCGCACCTTTGCTCATGATATAGGGGAATGCGTCTCTGCCCGCCACCACAGACCAGTCCGATCCATTATTGACGATTACCCCTTTCCCCTGGTTCCGCATGTGGGGCAGGACTTGCTTGCTCATGCGCCAGACGGCAGTCACATTGATGGCAAATGTCTCGTTCCAGCTTTCTTCTGAAGTCGTTTCTGCTGTCCCACTCGTCACAATGCCCGCGTTGTTGAACAGGATGTCGATGCAGCCGAATTCGGCAAGAGTCCGTTCGACGACGCGGGAACAATCCTCGGCGTTGGTATGATCTGCTTCGACAAACACGCAGCGTGCGCCCGATGCCCGGATTCCCGTTTCCAGGCGCTGCCCTAATTCCGCGCGGCGTCCCGTAATGACCAGGTGTGCCCCTTCCTCGGCAAATAAAAGTGCTGTCGCTTTCCCGATCCCGGAGGTCGCGCCGGTGATAATGGCAACTTTGTCCGTGAGCTTACCCATATGATTCTCCTTCTTGACAACGTCATTATATTCACAATAACATATCCCTATGATGGAAACGAACAATATCAAAGCGATTTTCTTCGACCTGGATGGGACACTGCGCCACAGTATTCCTTCGGGTGGTGAAGTCTTCACCGATTATGTAAAGACGCTGGGTTTACCGGTGGATGACGAGTCCAACCTGCGCGCTATGCGTTGGGAGCATTTTTACTGGGCAAACTCGCAGGATCTGCGCAATGATCTTCTTGCGCATTCTGCTGAGACGGAAAATTTCTGGATCGAATACAGCCGTCGTCGCCTTCTTGCCCTGGGCGCTTCCCCCGAATGGGCGTTGGAATTTGCCCCTCAGACCTCGATCCACATGGGCGAGGTCTACAAACCGGATAGCATCGTCCCGCAAGATGTGCGCCGGACGCTGCCCCAATTGAAAGAGGCTGGCTACATCCTCGGCGTCATTTCGAACCGCGACAAGCCCTTTCTGGATCTTCTAGAGGATCACGGGATCAGCGAATTCTTCGATTTTTCACTGGCGGCTGGGGAAGTGAGAATCTGGAAACCGGATGCTGGTATTTTTGAGCATGGTCTTCAGCGTGTGAACTTGTCTGCCAGCGAGGTGATTTACGTCGGGGATAACTATTACGCGGATGTAGTGGGTGCTCGTAGCGCGGGGCTGCAGCCCGTCCTCTATGACCCGTTAGGCATATTCCCAGACCCAGACTGCGTCACAATCAAATCGTTCGACGAGTTAGGCGTCATCGTCAAAGTTGCATAGGGTTGACGAAATAGGGTCACGCGACCGCCCGACCTGCATGATTTACACCGTTTCCTGGATCGACTCTTTCAGCGTTGTCGCCAGACGCCTCACCCCTTCCCGGATCGTTTCCGGCGACGAATAGGAGAAGTTGATGCGCATTGTATTCGCGCCACCGCCGCGTGGGTGAAACGCCTCGCCAGGCACAAAAGCAACTTTCCGTTCCACGGCACGCTTGAGAACTTCTTTTGCATCCATCTCTTCGGGCAGGGTGACCCATAGGAACATGCCGCCTTTCGGCTTGGTCCACGTCACTCCCTGTGGGAACATCTCTTCCATCATTTCGAACATTACATCGCGGCGCTCCTTGTAAACGGCGCGAATCAGCTTCACGTGCTCATCCAGAAATCCGCCTTTCGCCACCTCATATGCCACATACTGATTGAAGGACGAGGTATGCAGGTCCGCGGCTTGTTTCGTCATGACCAGCTTGCGAATCACTTCCGGCGGCGCGATGACCCACGCCAGGCGCAAGCCCGGTGCCAACAGCTTGGAAAAGGTGCTGATGTAGATGACGTTGCCGCTGTAATGACCGCCGCCGTTGAGACCGCGATATTCGCTGTCCAGGGAAACGATCGAGGGGATGTGCACGCCCTCGTACCGCAGCTGACCGTAGGGATCATCTTCCACGATCGGCACGCCGTAGCGATCTGCCAGCTCGATCAATTGATGGCGGCGCTCCAGGCTGAGAGTGGAACCGCTTGGATTCTGAAAGTTAGGCAGGACGTAAATGAACTTCGGTCCGATGCGCAAGGCAGCTTCCAGTTCGTCGACGATCATGCCGTCTTTATCGGCGCGGACTGGGATGTACTGCGCTCCGTAGGCGTTCCAGGCTTGCAGTGCCCCCACGTAAGTAGGCGATTCGACGACGATATAATCGCCACGGTTCAGGAACAATCGTCCGATAAAATCCAGCGCCTGCTGCGAACCGGAGGTGATCAAAATGTTATCGGCGGTAATCTCGATGTTGTAGCGAGCCGTGTGCCGTGCGATCATCTCCCGCAGAGGCCGGTATCCCTCCGTGGTGCTGTATTGCAGTGCCTGCGGGCCAAAATTGTCCATAACATAGTTACATGCTTCACGGAATTGCTCTACCGGAAAGACATCCGGCGCCGGTAGTCCACCTGCGAACGAGATGATATCTGGCTGCTCCGTCAGCTTGAGCAATTCACGAATGACCGAGCTCTCCATTCTCTGGATGCGGTGAGCGTAACGATATTCCCAGGGTGTCTGCATTCTTTCTCCTAATTTAGATTTTGTGTAAGCAGGCGCTCTCTTACACCTGCTCTGGCGGTTGGTGCCCGCGAAGAATGCCTGCTACTCTTTACAAAGATAAAAAAAGCCTGACAGGTATGCGAGTTCCCGTCAGGCGTGCTGATTCATTGACCAAAGTAGGTCATAAAGACGTATTGCCAGAAATCGTGTCATGGCATTCCCTATCTTAATCAATTTTCGACTTCTTTGCAATTGATCACCTCACCTTATTCTCATATTATAGATACTGTAAGGTTATACTTACTAGACGGCACCACCTCGTGAAAGTTTCATTCTGCCTGGCAGTGTTCATGATAATAAAAAGAGAGCTTTATGGCAGAAAACAATACTCAACGTTCCAAAGAGATGGCAGCTCTACTCTCAAATCTGAGAGATCAAGAGTACTGCTATCTTACGACAACCGGACGCGTGAGTGGACGTCCGCACGAGATCGAGATCTGGTTTGGGGTCGAAAATATCTCACTGTATCTGCTCTCCGGCAGCGAGACATCGGATTGGGTTAGGAATCTGCGCAAGGACCCGGCTGTCAGCGTGCGGATTGCGAATCACAGCTTCACAGGGAGGGCGAGGGTGGTAGAGGATCTGGAGGAAGAGCGAACTGCCCGCTACCTCCTCGCGGAAAAATATCAGGAATGGGAGGAAGGGCGAACTCTCAGCCAGTGGGCACGGACGGCGCTGCCGATCGCGATCGATGTAAAAGATTAAGCCTCTGGGGTGAAAATACGATCTATATAACGACGACAGGAGAAGGTCTTCGCCTTGGAATAGGAAACCAGCTTTATCCTGCAGACAAAACATGGACGGCAGCCTCTCTGCGTTGATTTCGACCCGGATTTGTTGTACACTACGTACAACGTGAAACCAGAGTCGCTCTTAGGTGTATGGACGGGGATCGCGCATAACAGCAACGGTTGGGATATGAAGATCACGATTTCCGTCATTCAGCCATTTGAAATTGGCTCGATCCTTGGCATGTTTGATATTCCCCTCCTTCCCTGCTCTGGCAATTTTCGTGTCATCGTTGTTCACGACGAGATGGTCGAGCTGCGCGCTGAACGTTTGCAGGGGGAATGTGGGGAAGCTGACTCTGATTCGATTGAACTGCTCGAGGACGGAACGCTGGAGTATGTCTCTAAAGGCAAGGGTTGGGAAACACGCGGCATTTTGGAGCGCAAAAATCAGTAAAGAGATGAAAATATGAATAGAACCTGGTGGAAGGAATGTGTCGTATATCAGATCTACCCGCGCAGTTTTTATGACAGCAATGGGGATGGGATCGGGGATTTACGCGGCCTCCTGCAAAAGCTCGATTATCTGAAGACGCTTGGCATCGACGTCGTCTGGCTCTGTCCCGTTTATCAATCGCCCAATGATGATAATGGCTACGATATCAGTGATTACCAGAAGATCATGGATGAATTCGGCACGCTCGCCGATTGGGAAGAGCTGCTCGCGGAAATGCACAAACGCGGCATCCGGCTGGTGATGGATCTGGTCGTGAATCATACATCGGATGAACATCCCTGGTTTATCGAATCTCGCAAATCGAAGGATAATCCCTACCGCGATTTTTACGTCTGGCGTCCCGCTAAAGGGGATCGAGAGCCCAACAATTGGCGCTCGTTTTTTAGCGGCTCTGCCTGGGAATATGACGAACACACCGATGAGTATTATTTGCACCTGTTCTCAAAGAAACAGCCCGACTTGAATTGGGAAAACCCACAGGTGCGCGAAGCGATCTATACGATGATGGATTGGTGGCTGCAAAAGGGCATCGATGGCTTTCGCATGGACGTCATTAATATGATCTCCAAAGCGCCCGGCTTGCCGGATGCACCGACAGTCACGAATGACCGTTATCAATTCGGCGGACAATATTTCATTAACGGGCCGCGCTTGATGGAATTTCTGAGGGAAATGAAACAAAAGGTGCTTTCCCGCTACGACATTCTGACAGTGGGAGAAACGCCTCTTGTCAGCACCCAGGATGCGATCGAGATCGCCAATGAGGAAACCGGGGCATTGAAGATGGTGTTCCAGTTCGAGCATATGGATTTGAGCGCAGAAACAGGGGGCGAAATCGCAATGGACAAATTATTGAATCTTTTACATCTGAAAGATGTTATGTCCCGCTGGCAAACGGACCTGGAGGGGCGCGCCTGGAATAGCATTTACCTTGGGAATCACGACCAGCCTCGCTCCGTCTCTCAATTTGGGGACGATGGCGCTTACAGGGTGGAGTCTGCCAAATTATTGGCAACGTTTACGCACATGCTCCAGGGCACCCCGTATGTCTATCAAGGGGATGAGATCGGGATGACCAATGTGGCTTTTGAGTCGATGGAAGACTATCGCGATGTGGCAACAAGAAATATGTATAAGGAAGCGGTGGAGGAAAAGGGATTTGACCCTGCGGCTGTTCTGAAGGTTGTGCATGCCAAAAGCCGTGATAACGCCCGCACGCCCATACAATGGGATTCCAGCGAACACGCCGGATTTACCACAGGTACCCCCTGGATCAAGGTCAACCGCAACTATAAAGAGATCAATGTCGCGAATGCACTTGCCGACCCCGACTCTATCTTTTACTTTTACCAGAAACTGATTCGATTGCGCAGGGAACATCCGGTTATTGTCTATGGCAGTTATGACTTGCTCTTAGCCGACCACGAAGACATCTATGCCTTTACTCGGACACTGGCGGAAGATCGCTTGCTTGTAATATTGAACTTTAGCAGCAATACACCAGTCTTCTATCTGCCTGAAGGTACTTCCTTTGCAAGCATAGAGATGTTGATCAGCAACTATGAGCTGAATACGGAAGAAGATCTTCACGCGGTTGCACTCCGACCGTTCGAAGCACGTGTCTATCGCCTGCTCTCATAGGACGGATCGATACCCACTTTGTATTTTTCATGGCAGGAGGGGGAAAGCTGATAGGCCTTTAACGCGAGCAAACAATTTTGATAGGCAGGCATCCCCCCAATTGTCATACAGAGAAGGAAACCATCTGTGCTATGATGAATTCAAAGGAATTTATCGATCGTTTCTTTTGGAGGTAGCGATGAATACGAAGGATACATCGGCTATTCGCTGGCCGCTCGTGGCGGGGTATGTGGGAGTTGTAGTTGTATTGCTGGCTTGCGCGACGATCCCGGTGACGAGTACAGGTGTCACTCCAACAGTGGCTGCTACACAGGTCACTTCGGAAGCTGCAGTGCGGCTGGATCAGGGTGCAATCGAGATCCGTACTGAAAATGGGGATTGGCTGCCTGTCGGAGGCGAAACTACATTTGAGATTACTGGTGAGCTGCAAAGCACAGATCCCTGGATGGTCACTGGGAACACCTTTGCCACCCGCGACTCGACTCATATTGACGAAGGATTGGAAGCTGGCGACCGTGTACATGTAAAAGGCGTCATTCTAGAAGATGGAACCTGGCTAGCGTACTCCATCGAGCAGGTGGAAGCAGAAGAGCCCGTGGATCCTGTCATCATCCTGATTGGCAAGGTGGCATCGATCGATCCCTGGGTGGTGAATGGGATTACGCTCAACGTGACCAGCGATACCCTGATCGCTGAAGGGATCGAGCCTGAGATGATCGTCCGCGTGGAAATTCTCCTGCTTGAAGATGGCACTTGGGAGGTCGTAAGTATCATTCCCCTGGCTAATTTTATAGATATCCCCGGCTGTGCCACAGTGACCGCGACCGTTGTCAGCGTGAATGGGAGTGAACTTCAACTCGTTGGCTGGCCCGTGATTACCCTGGACGAGGATGTGGAGATCGAAAACGATCAGAAGGATGAGGTGACACTCAACGGAAATGAATCCGTTCTAGTGGTGGTATGCTCATCAGATGACGGGCAGATTCACATCACTCACATCATTATCCTGCATGTGGAGGAAGGTGAAATTCCATCGGATGGAGATGGAGGAGGCGAGAAAGTGCTGGTCTGCCACAAGCCTGATAAGAAGGGCGGTCACACCTTGAGCATCGCATCCGCGGCAGTTCCCGCGCATCTGGGACACGGCGATAAGCTGGGTGCCTGTCCTTAAGTTATAAGAGCCTTGCGAAAGATTCTCCGCCAGAGGTTTCCACTCACAACAAGCCTTCGCAAGGCTATCCCAGGGGTTTTATGCTACAATCCTGACCGGTCGCCAGGATACAAACATGACTCAATGGCTCTCAGAAAACCGCACATTGCTCTTGCGCCTGTTTGGGACACTGGTGGCAATTGTGTTGATCGTCCTGTTGATTCGGCAGGAAGGGTGGACGGAGATCGTCGGCTCCCTCAGGCAGATTTCCCCGGTTAGCTTTTTTCTGGCTCTTGTCGCTTTATTAATATCGCGCGTGTTTGTGATCGCTCGCTGGCATGTACTGCTGCGATCGGGTGGGGTCACGATTCCCTTTTCCCGCAGCGCCGAGCTGACGTTGATGGGACTCTTCGCCTCGCACTTCCTGCCGACGACGATCGGCGGAGATGTGGTCCGCTTGGCAGGCGTGATGCAGATGGGCTTCGACCGTGCCATCTGCCTGGCGTCTATCGCGGCAGACCGTCTGGTAGGGCTGGCAGGGATGATGTTCGCCGTTCCCTTCGGGTTGATTCCCGCCTGGGGAAGCCTGGGGCAGGCCGCCTCGCATTCGTTCGCGCTGATGGTCTCGCTGCAGCGACCGGTTCGCTTTGTGCGCCGCACGCTGCAGACGTTCTCCACCTGGTGGAACCAGCCACGAGCATTATTCGCTTCTCTGCTTTATACCTGGGGGAACATGCTCTTTATTTTCCTCGCGGTGTATCTGCTGGTTGAAGGTTTGGGGAATCACATATCCTTCTGGTTGATCGCCGGCTTGTACAGCCTGGCATACATGGTGACGCTGATTCCTATCTCGATCAATGGCTATGGTGTACAGGAGCTTTCGCTGACCTTCCTGTTTTTACACGTGGGTGGTTTGAGTGCTGCGGCGAGCCTGAGCCTGGCGGTCCTGATCCGCATCATTTTTATGTTTGCCAGCCTTCCGGGCGCGGTCTTTTTGCCTTCGATATTAATGGCGATCAGCCGCCAGAAAAAGGATCCCCTGTCGCCGGAATTGAAGATGCGCCATGAGTGATGTCTACGAGCAATTACTTTACTTGCTCGACCGGCAAGGCGCAACCTATCGCGTCATCGAGCATGAGCCGGAGGGACGTACAGAAGTGATCGCCAAGATCCGCGGGAATAAGATCGAGCAGTCCATCAAGTCGATTGTCGTGCAGGTGCGGCTGAATCGAAAAGATAACCTTTACTGTCTCGCCAATGTCCCTGGCAATTGCCGCATTGACTTCGACGGCATTAAGAATCACTTTCAAGCGGATAGCGCCGCCTTCGCCTCGCGCGACAAGGCGCAGGAGTTAACGGGGTGCGTCATCGGGGCCATCCCTCCCTTCTCGTTTTGCGACCAGCTCCAGGTCCTAGCGGACCCGTTGATTCGTGAGAATAAAGAAGTGGTCTTTAACGCCGGTCGTCTGGATCGATCCATCTTTATGAAACTCGAGGATTACATTCACATCGCGAAGCCGCAGTTCGCCCAAATTGCACTGCGCGCATGATTCGTTTCTATGTACAATGGGGGCATCCTAACATAGAGGTGTTCGATGTCCAAACTCGACAAAACAATCGACGCGGTGGGTACAGGGGCAAATCGTTTGCAGATTGGCTGCTGGATACTTTTCGGTAATTTGTTTTTGGCGGCATTCTGTTTATGGGGCGTGTACGCGGGCTACATAAGCTGGAAGTTACAAAATGAGGGCGTCACCACTACAGGCACGGTGATTCGGCTGGAAGAAAGCAGTAGCAGCGAAGGGGGATGTTGTGTGTATTCCCCTGTCATTGAGTTTACCGTGAATGGGCAAACCTATTCCTTTGAAGGCGACAACGCTTCGGACCCGCCTGCGTATCGGGTAGGCGAAGTGGTAAACGTGATTTATGATCCGTCAGATCCTGTTACAGCTCAAATCAACAAATGGACAGAGCGCTGGCTGTTTCCCATCATTATTATTCCTGCTATGATGTTTACAGCAGCTATTCTCAATTTTTTCATGATCCGCGCCTGGAGGCGCGGAGAACATATCGGGGAGTAGACATGAGGTTTACTCTTTCCGCTTGTCCGCCGTTCAAGATCGCCTCGGTTATCAATTCGCATAATTGGCGCCAGCTCGTACTGCTTTCCTGCGATGAAACGACGAGATCACCCGGCATAGCTATAGCCTGTGGTGTAGGATGAGACTGGATATATAACGGATAAATCCAGCGAACCTTGTGGTTTAAGATTGGCTATATAATTCAAGAGCGATTTCCGCATTGGAGGCTGCTATGAGATGCCCGGTCTGCAAAACCGTTTTTCTGGGACCCATTACGCTGGTGGAGGGACTTCCAGCCAGGCAGTGTTCGAACTGCAGAGGCGTCTCAATTTCCTCCAACGTTTATCTCACCTGGCGCCGGACAGTGGGGAAGGACCTTCCCACAAAAGAGGGCGCAATCGAGATCGATTCCTCCTGGGAAGTGAGGGAGCTGAAGCTTTGCCCGGATTGCGGTCATATCATGGCTCGTTACAAGATCTTCCCGGATACCGAGTTTTACATCGACCGCTGCCGCAACTGCAACGGAATCTGGCTCGACCATAACGAGTGGGATGTGCTGATCGACCGCAATCTGCATGACAACATCAACGAATTCTTCACGCGCCCCTGGCAGGACAATCTTCGTGCAGCCGAAACCAAAAACCACCTGGATCAGATCTACCTCGAGAAACTTGGCGAGCAGGATTACGAAAAAGCCAAACAAGTGCGGGAGTGGCTTGTTAATCATTCTATGCGAGGCATGCTGCTTGCCTTTTTACAGGCAGAAGATCCCTACAAGGTATAAATCGAGTGACGGATAATTATCAGCCGATCCACTTTTACGATCATTCTATCCAAGTTATCTTTGACACGCCTCCTGCTCGTGAGAAAAGCCCAGACTGCCCGAACGGATTCCTTTGGGAGGAAAAAACCTATCGGGTTCTGGAAATGCTCTCTTCCTGGAGCGACTTTACGCGGCGCGGCAAGATGGCGCGTAATATGCGTCCGGCGCATGCGGCACTGGCGTCCAGCCGTGGCTCTCTGAATGTAGGTAGATTTTACTTTCGCGTATTAACGGATACAAATCAGGTCTTTGACATCTACTACGACCGCGCCATGAAGAACGTCGATGAGCGCAAGGGGCAATGGTTTTTATACCGGGAAATGGAAGAGAAATGAATCTTGAGACTCAGCAACCCGTCCATACAGACTACGCCGTCCCGTGGAAATTCATCGATAACTGGATCGGCGTCGCCCTGCTGGCGATCATCGACGTGGTCATTTTTGTCATCATGTTGGGGCAGGAACGAAGGATGGAGCTTGCCCAGAGTTCCGCTGTTGTCCTGCTGGAGCTTGCCTACCTTCTGCCCGTTATTTTGATCTTTGCCTGGCGGCGGGTTCATTGGAAGCACTTACGCTTCAGCAGCTTCAACTGGAATACGCTGGGGATTGGGTGTGGTTTGCTGATTGGCAGCTATATGATCATTATTGTGCACAACGCCTTGTTGTCCCTGCTCGGGGTGGATACGCAGGGTGAAAATATTGTGGAGCTGTTTGCCGAGCTAGATTCACCGGTCTGGTTTTTTATCGTGGGCGTGATCTTTGCTCCGCTGGTGGAGGAAATTTTTTTCAGAGGATTTCTCTTTCAGGGATTCCGCGACCGCTACGGCTGGAGGACTGCCATCCTTCTCAGCGCCGCTATCTTTGCCGTAGCGCACCTGGATTTCGTTGTGCTGATCCCCACGTTCATTCTGGGATGTTTACTGGCGTACATGTTTCACCGCTCGAACTCGATCTGGCCCGGCGTCCTCTTGCATTTTCTTGTCAATGCCTTTGGATTGCTCGGGGCATACTTTGTATCGAACTATCCAAATCTGATTCCCACTTAGTACTGTACACCAGCAGCGCAACCTCCCGCTTTACATCATTCTCGAGTGATCAACCTTATCTGGTTGTCATAAAAGAAATAATCCCATGCCCAGTTGATGAGGACCACCAGCCGGTTCCGGAATCCGATCAGGCGAAAAATGTGGAGTCCCACCCAGATCACCCAGGCGATAAATCCGCTAAACGAGAGACCCCAGATGCGCGCCACCGCCGCATTCCGCCCGATTGTTGCCAGCAGCCCCGGGTCCTTGTAATGGAATGACTCAAGCGTTTTCCCTCTTAGGATATTTTGGATATTGCGGGTGGCAGTCCTTGCCTGCTGCTGCGCTACGGTCGCCAGCATAGGCAGAGGCTGACCCTTCTTATCCTCCACGTACGCCGCGTCGCCGATGACGAAGACTTCAGGATGTTCCGGCAACTGCAGCGTTGGTTGGACTCGAACCCGTCTTGCGGCTGCCTGCTCGACGCCGAGCCGGTCGGTGATCTCTGCCGAGCGGACGCCTGCCGTCCAGATTAATGTGTATGCCTCAATGTATTTTCCATCTGCCAGCGTGATCCTGTGTCCGTTGTAATCAGTTAGGCGGGTATTCAGTAAAATTTCGACGTTCTTGTCTTCCAGCAGTTTCATTGTCGCTTTGCGAAGTTCATTCGGATACGCCGTCATGACAGTGCCTGTGGCCTCGATCAACAGAACGCGCACTTCGCGCAGGTCCATTTGCGGATAATCTTTCGTCAGCACATGCGTGATGAGTTCTGCCAGGGCGCCAGCTGTCTCTACACCTGTAGGACCGCCGCCGACTACGACAAACGTGAGGAGGGCTCTTCGAACATCTTGATCTACTTCCCGGCTGGCACGCTCGAACATCCGCAGCAAGTGATTGCGCGTGCCTGTGGCATCCTCAATGCTTTTCAACTGGAAACCGTTCTCTTCCACTGCCTTCAGCCCAAAGAAGTTCGTCTGCCCGCCGACTGCCAGGACGAGATAATCGTAGGCGATCACAGAACCGCTGCTGCGCACATAGCGCCCCGCGAAATCAATGGACGTGACTTCGCCCATTTGGAAGTTCAAATTTTTCTGCTTTCTGAAAATCGTCCGCAAAGGGTAAGCGATCTGCGAGGGTACGAGCCCGGCAATCGCCACCTGGTAAAGCAGAGGCTGGAACAGGTGATAGTTCTGCCTGTTGATTAAGGTGATATTCACAGGTGCGTTCCGTAGGCGTTGTGCCGTTTCCAACCCGCCAAACCCCGCGCCGACGATCACCACATGGGGGAGATTCTCGGTTTTCACTCTCGCCTCCTAGTTTGTGTTATTTTTCACAAATATTATAACTAACTAGGTCCTAATTGTCAACTTAAAAACAGTGGGGCAGAGATTTTGTCGCCTTTAAGTGTTCTCGAAATAGAGCATGCAGTACTAATCAAGCCGCTCAAAGCTCCCAGAAACGGAAGCGCTCCAGCCCGGCAATCACCAGTCCCCAATCCACGCCGATGAGTGTCGATACATGGAATACCGTCTCCCAGAATGAACTCGACACTACAGGAACAAACCAGAATAAAAGCAGGATGACCCAGATGGCGATATCCCGGAAGCGATCCATCTGCTCACGGATCACCAGAGGCAGAAAAGGCTCGAGCACGTTGTACCCGTCGAATGGCGGCACCGGAATCGAGTTAAAAAGCACTGCAGAAACCTGAAGGACGAGCAGGAAGGACAGTCCTGGCAAATACGCTTGCGGGATAGATGATGAAAATCGAAGAATGAACCCCAGGACAATAGCGACCAGCAGGTTGGAAATCGGTCCTGCCAGCGACATAAGACTGAGCATGAAGGGATTGCGGATGCGCCAGCGCTCGATGTAGACAGCACCTCCCGGCAAACCGATGCCTCCCATCACGAGAAATAGCAAAGGCAGGACAAGAGAGAACAAAGGATGCGTATACCGCAGGGGATTAAACGTTAAATAGCCCTTTTCACGCACGGTATAGTCGCCACCCATGTAAGCCACCAGCGCGTGTGAAAACTCATGCAAGCAGAGCGAAAAGATCCAGCCGAAGAGGACGATGGCGAAGGTCATATCCGGTTAGTCCTCATATCCTTTAGGGTGCAACTTGTGCCATTCCCAGGCGCTGGAAATAATTTCGTACAGATCATCATGTTTGGGAGACCAGCCGAGCTCGTGTCTTATTTTTTCTGAGGAGGCGACGAGGCGTGCCGAATCACCCGCCCGGCGCGGGAGTTCCTGAATGGGAATCGGATGCTCTGTCACACGGCGCGCCGTCTCGATCACTTCGCGGACCGAGTAACCGTTACCGCTTCCGAGGTTGTAGATCAGGCGATCGCGCTCGCTTAAAGCATCCAGGGCAAGTAGATGTGCCGAGACGAGGTCTGCAATATGAATATAATCGCGGATGCAGGTGCCGTCAGGCGTGGGATAGTCGCTGCCGTAGACCTGCACTGCTTCGCGTTGACCCAGTGGGACGCGCAACACAAGCGGAATGAGATGGGATTCAGGCTGGTGCGCTTCCCCCCGTCCGGGCAGTGCACCACAGGCGTTGAAGTAACGTAGCGCCGCAAAATGCAATCCGTGAATTTGACGGTACCAATCCAGCGCCTGCTCTACCATCAGTTTCGTGTGCCCATAGACGTTCGTTGGACCCAGCGGCGACTCTTCTGTCAGCGGATCGTTGCTCGATTCATACACTGCCGCCGTAGAAGAAAGCACAAGGCGCTTCACGCCCGCGCGAACAGCAGCCTCCATCAATATGAGCGAGTTTGTAAAATTATTATGATAGAAGCGCCCGGGATCTTTCATGCTTTCGCCCGCTTCGATGAACGCCGCAAAGTGCATGACCGCTTCAAAGTGCTGATCGCTCAGCGTTTTGACGAGCACAGCACTGTCCGCCAGATCAGCTTCGATGAAAGATGCACCTTCCGGCACCGCCGCACGGTGACCCGTCATCAGGGAATCGTATACAGTGACTTTGTGTCCTGCTTCGACCAGCGCTTCGGCTGTCGCAGAGCCAATGTATCCTGCTCCACCCGTAACGAGGATGTTCATAAAGACTCTCTTCTTCCATGGGACTAGCCTTGCAAAGGTGTTCTTAGTTTGCTATCCACAGCGTGATAAAGCTTTGCAAGGCTGTTTTTATAACAAAGATTATAAACGTAATACGTCACTAGGGCTGATTCCACCCTTCTGTATACCACTTGAGATATTCGTCCACATGTGCCCCCCAATAGTCTTCGGTATGCGCGCCGTTGTAAAGATGCCATTCATGGGACAAGCCGAAATCGGTAAATTGCATCTCCACCCGCTGCGCCATTTCGTACTCCTGGTCGTTGTCACCGATGTCCATAAAGAGGCGTGGGCGCGAGGAGGAAGGAATCTCTGCCAGCCAATTGTGGATTTCAGAGGCATCTGTTTGCAGGACTGCCAGAGAGTGCAAACCAATCGTTTCGAATAGATTCCAGTGAGTCAGTCCCAGGCGCAGCGCCCAGCCCGCTCCGCGCGACAAGCCCCCAATGGCACGGTGGTTTCGATCCGGCAGGGTACGATAGGCGGAGTCAATGTAAGGGATGAGCTCTTCCACTAAGCGCTGACCAAAGCCTGCTCCCGGCGGCAGATTCCAGTAGCGATCGTCCGGAAAGACAATGATAAAAGGTATGGATTCTCCCGCAAGAATGAGCGCATTCGCCGCATCAACAGCCCCGAGGCGAATCCATTGATCGTCTGTATACGTCTGCCCATGCAAAAGATAGAGCACAGGATAACGTTGCTTGGTCTTTTCCTCGTAGCACGGAGGCAAATAGATACGGAACTCTTGCGGCGGAGTCGTTGAGTCCAGGCTGCCCTCTTCCACGTGACCAGGGCTGGTAAGGCAGGAAAGGTGTGTACTAGTGGGCAGGGGAGAGGGCGCAGGAGTGACAGTAGAAGTAAAGGTTGGAGAGATAGCTGGCGAAAGAAGTATGGGAGTAAGAAGTACTTGATTTGAAGGGGAACAGGCTGAAAATCCGCTGAGAAGCACGAGCAGCACTGCTATCCTTTTTGTTGCTTGACGAGTAAACATCCTTCGCATTATACCCATCCAGCTTTGTGTGGAAGTATGGGAGATTTTTCGCTTTTATGGTGGGGGCAAATACGCGATCACCATGATGACCACTCGAACGACGAAAAACCAGAACCATCGCAATTTACGATTGTCACGATAGACCCAGCCTGTCAACCAGAAAGCAAACAGAGTACTGATAAACCCAACGACTAAAAAGTGTGCCATCCGTACCTTGCAGACCGCCATGTTACCTTCGTGGGTAAGATGCGTCAACGCACAGAGTTGTCAGGTCGAGTCATCACTATTAGGGTGAATATGGCAGGCTGGCTGAGTCAGGGATGACCTCAAGCACTATTGATAAGTGTGCGCGTTGTTTTGGGCTAAAATCGGCTTACAGCAGACCTTTGCCGAACAAGCAAGGCACAAAGCTCTCCGCTATCCTCAGGCTATCATCAACTCGAACTCCCCGGGACTTTACCCTCCCAGATATGTGAGGCAATACCAATGATTGACTTGTCCTGGAAATTGGGGACCACAGACACCCGTCGGATGATGGCGGGCTTAATTAAGGGAACGCTGCCCTTATCTCATTATGCTTGCTACGACATAACCAAGTATTGCTAGTGAAACTAATAAATAGATAAAAACATACAATTTCATAATATCGTCCTTTATTTCAGGACGGCTATTATGAAAGGTCGTTACAGGTTCGGTAGCAGGGTTTTCCCTACCTTTATCGGACACGTGCCCTAAGCTTGTATTAATTGCAAGCCGTCACCAATGGTTTGCTTATGATTAAGTAGGAGATTTTCAGCTCATAAAGCTGCAACAAGCCCTGGATTTCTTCCTCCGTAATTTTCCCTTTAGCTGAAGCCTGCCTATATAACTACGCAACAAGTTTTTAGTGCAGGCTATACACGTTTCCTGAGAAAATCTGGATGTCTTTCAAATAGAGTGACGCCACCCCATTTCGCTCGTAAGGATTTTGCAGTTGCCTTACAAACATAGCGAATCGCGTTACGATTTAGTTTATCTACCGTCCTGCCACAAAGAAAGGACGGTCTATGTTAATCGAAAACGAAGTCTTCTGGTTTGGTGCTTTGGTCGTCGGCGTTTTTGTCACCTTGGCAGGTTTGCAGAGTTGGGGGGTAAAGCAGATCGATGAGGAGAATCCCGTCAAAGTCGTCACATTCCGCAACGGTCAATGTTACAAGTTTGCTTGTTCCAACACCCGTGACGCGGCTGCCTATGCACTCAAACGTTTGGCAAGCGGCGAAGGCGTTGCATATATCGAAATAAATGGAGAAACAGTTTGGAACTCGCTAAAGGGGAAACAGTCTTTGGTAGAACTGGCAAAATAAGAGCAATAATCCCGGCGCTGCCCCACCTTGATCTGCTGTAAAGGTCCTGCATATGCTATATGATCGAGTCTAGCCTAGTGTAACGATCTTGTGCCCCTGCCTTCTTACCTGTATAGCAAGACAGACAGGTTAATATGATCGTTCCTTCATGTCCGCGTTGTGGCAGTCGTCTCAGGTCGCTTTCCGAATTAGACCGTTATGGAGGCGCTTACTACGACTGCTATAAAAAGGGAAAACAGGAGGAAACCTTGGTCTTGGCCATTTTTGTCTGAGTGACCTTGTTAATCTTATTCTTCGTCCTAGGGGCAGCAGGGTATTTCTAACTATGGCTCTTAACAACCTCTTCCTTTCGCGCTGAAAATAAAGCGTCTGCCTGTTCAAAATTCATCGAAAATACAACAGCATTTGGAGTATAATTTCGCTTCCATCGGGGCGTAGCGCAGTCCGGTAGCGCACTTGCTTTGGGAGCAAGGGGCCCCGGGTTCAAATCCCGGCGCCCCGACACAGTTAAGACCCTAGAGGTTTGCTCTCCTAGTTTCTTTGGGGAGAACGCGCAAAACCTTCAGGGTCTGTTTGTTTTTAATGTTAAAATACACAGGGAGAAATGTATGGCAAAAAAGTTTGATGGCGTTATCGAAGCGGTTCGCTATAAAGATGGTCAAATCGAAGTCGTGCGCACATTCGAGCGACGCGGGGCAGCCTTTACAGACCGGCTGATGTTGAACCGTCATGAATTTCTGAACCGGCTCAAAAAAGGGAAAAAGTATTTTGTAGGGAGGCGCAAGGAATTCTTCGCTGGCTCATTTGAAGTGGAAGATAAACCCGTACAAGTGCTGGAGCGGAATGGGCAGGAGATCATCTCCACCCGCGCCGGAGCGGACAACGATGAGCTCGAACAGGCGCCCCTGTTTTAATCCACATGAAGATCATCGATAAGACTCCTCTCGTCAACGAAAAGGGTGAGCTCAGCCCCACGCAGCGCGTCCAGGGAATGCTGAAATACGGGCTCCGCTGGCCCAACGAACTGCAAGATCAAAAGGCGATCATTACATTCTTCGACCGCCACCTGGAAAAAGGCTATACCCTGATCCGTAATATGACGCTTGGCGCCAGTGGCATTACTGTGCCGATGATCCTGCTGGGACCGGCGGGCATCTATGTGATTCATGTCACCTATCTGCGCGGCAGATATGAAGCCCGAGGCCATTCCTGGAATGAAGAATCGGGGGCTGGCTTTAAGCCGGCGTCTGTCAATTTGATCCAACAAACTGCGCGCATGGCATCGGCTGTAAAAGCATGGATCGAGCGCCAGGGAACGAAGATTCCAGTCTCTATCGAACCGGTTCTGATCGGAGCCAACCCCGGTTTACATGTTGAGTCTGTAAAGCCCACCGCCAAAGTTCTCATGATAGACGGTATCAAATCATTCGTGACGGGTCTGCAAACCTCAGAGCGTGTGCTGAGCGCCGAAGCGGTCCATGAGCTTACGGAGCGGATCGTCAACCCCCGCCCGGCAAGAAAGGCGGCGGGAATCTCAATAGCTGTGGCAACCCCTGCCTGGCAGGAAGAGAAGACTCAGCCTCCGCCGGGGCAGCAGGTTTCACGGGCGCGGGTGATCTTCGACGCTTCTGAAGAAGTAAAACCATTTAATCCCGCCGATTTTGATTTCGCGATGGTAGATGAGGAGCCCTCGTTGGAAGCTCTGTCTGCGTCATCGTCTGACTCAGACCTTGTACAATCTCCTGCGCCGCAAGCCTCCAAACGTAAACGGATTCTTGGCATGACGCCTGCGCAACTCGTCATCATCGCCGCGCTGGTCATCTTTCTGATCCTCCTCGTCGCCGTGTTTGCTTACCTTGTGCTTAGCTCCTTTCCACTTTTGCCTTGAATCTTTTTTTATCTATCGTTATTCCAGCCTATAATGAGGAGAATCGCCTGCCCCATACATTGGAGCAGGTGTTTCATTTCCTGGAAAAGCAGCCGTTTTCTTCAGAGATCCTGGTGGTTGAAAATGGGAGTAACGACCGTACGTTTGAAATTGCACAGGAATACGCGAGCAGGCTAGCGAATGTGCATGTCCTCCACAGCGAGCAGCGCGGAAAAGGACTTGCCATTCAGCGCGGGGTCATGGTTGCGGCAGGCGAATACGTTTTTATGTGCGACGCCGATCTATCCATGCCGGTGGAGGAGATCCAAAAATTTATCCCTCCTCAGTTACAGAATGTGGATATTGCCATTGCTTCACGCGAAGCTTCTGGCTCGGTCCGCTATAACGAGCCCTATTATCGTCACTTTACGGGAAGGGTATTCAACACGCTGATCCGTCTGCTGGTCCTGCCAGGATTGCAGGACACGCAATGTGGATTTAAGTGTATTCGGGCGCAGGTTGCTCGGGATATCTTCCCTTACCAGACTCTGACTGGCTGGGCGTTTGATGTTGAACTTTTATTTATTGCGCGCCGCCTCGGTTACCGGATCGTTGAGATTCCGATTGACTGGTATTTCAATGCAGATAGTAAGATAAGCGTCGTCCGGGACTCCCTGCGCATGTTTCTTGACCTGCTTCGTATCCGGCGCAATGCGCGCCGCGGACTGTATGATCCAAAACCCTGACCTCACCTTCGAAACGAATCTCTGGCGCCATTACACTCATATCGCCGGGCTGGATGAAGCCGGTCGTGGCGCCTTGGCGGGCCCCGTAGCAGTTGGCGCCGTGATCCTGCCAGATGCCCCAACGGTCCTTTCGCGAACCCTGGCAGGGTTGCGCGATTCCAAGCAAATGACCCCTCTCAAGCGTGAGTCCGTTACGCCGCGCATCAAAGAGACCGCGCTGGCGTGGAGCGTGGGGTTTGCCTCCGCCGAGGAAATAGATGCACAGGGCATTGTCCCCGCGACTCGCCTGGCTGCCTTACGAGCGTTGAGTGGCTTGTCAGTTACCCCTCAATATCTCCTCACCGATTTCCGGCTTGAGCTTCCCGAGCTGGATATTCCACAGACCTCCCTGGTAAAGGGTGACGTGCTTTGCCTGAGCATTGCCGCCGCATCTGTGCTGGCAAAGACAGCTCGCGATCAATTCATGTGTGAATTGGATTCATGCTATCGAGGTTATGGGTTGGGGAAACACAAAGGTTACGGCACACTGTCCCACCGGTCTGCGATGAAACGGCTGGGAATTTCTGCTATTCACCGTAGATCATTTCAAGTTAAAGGAACACAAGTAGACAAGTAAACAGGTACACCTGTTTACTTGTCTACGTCTCTATCCCCTGCTTCTGCGCAAAAAGAACTTTGTGATCTCCTCCGCAATTGCTGGAATCAGCGCCAGTCCCACGACGAGGACCCACTCGCGTCCATTCAGGAAATGGGTGTTGAAGATGGGCTGCAGAAATGGCACGCTGCACACCAACAGAAGTAATACAATCGACAGACCCACCGCGTACTGCATATAGTGGTTTGAGAATATACCGATCTGGAACAGCGAAGCCCGCTCGGAGCGGACGGTATAGGCGCGGAACAATTCGCACAACGAAAGTGTGACGAACGCCATGGTTTCTGCCGTCTGCACGTCGATGCCGCGCCAATCGTGCTGAATCAAATACACAATCGGGTTTCCAATGACATGCGCACCCGCTTCGAGGTGCCAGATCAAGCCAAGTCCAAAGGCAGTCAGCACCGCCGCGGTTTGAGCAACCGTTTGGATTCCCAGCCCCAGCATCATGCTGCGGTTGATGATCGGCTCTGATTTGGCGCGCGGTTTCTGCTCCATGATGTCCGGGTCGCCTTTTTCCATGGCAAGAGCGAGAGCAGGCGCGCCATCCGTAATCAGGTTTAGCCACAACAACTGGATGGCGGTCAGCGGCGCCGGTAGACCTGCCAGCGTCGCCAGGAAGATAATCATGATCTCCGCTACGTTGGAGGACAGCAGGAAAAACACAAACTTGCGAATGTTGCTATAAATAATGCGGCCCTGCTCTACAGCAGAGACAATACTGGCATAGTTATCGTCGGTCAGGACCATGTCTGCCGTCTCTTTGGCAACGTCGGTGCCGGTGATGCCCATCGCCACACCGATGTCCGCACGCTTGATGGCAGGCGCGTCGTTCACACCGTCACCGGTCATGGCAACGACTTCGTCGTTCGCCTGGAGCGCATCCACGATACGCATTTTGTGCTCAGGAGAGACCCGGGCGAAGACTGCCGTGTGTTCAATGACTTGCCTGAGTTCCTGCTCGCTGAGCGCATCCAGCTGCGCGCCGGACATCACATCCCTGCCATGTTGCAACAAGCCAATGGTTTCGGCGATCGCACGCGCGGTGTTGGGATAGTCACCCGTAATCATCACCGTCCGAATGCCGGCTGCACGCGCCCTCTCCAGAGCAGGTCGCACTTCCGTACGAGCCGGGTCGATCATTCCCACAAGCCCCACAAAGATGAGGTCCTTTTCGAGTTCCTCCATTTTGACCTGTTCCGGATCATCCGGAACATCCTCCACAACACGGTATGCCAGGCCCAGGACGCGCAACGCATCCTTTGTCATCTCATCGTTGGCAGCAAGAATGCGTTTACGTGTCTCTGCGTCCAGGGGTCTGGATTGGTTGTTGAGATCCTGATAGTGTGTGCAGAGTTCCAGGATCACGTCTGGTGCGCCTTTTACGTCGATGACATCCGAGTCCTTATATTCATCATCGCTAAAAGGAGAAGGGTCCCCGGTTCTGGGGGTTGCTACATCGTGAATGGTGATCATGCGCTTGCGTTCCGAATCAAAGGGGACCTCGTTCTCACGTGGATAGGCTTCCTTGATGTCCACATGCGCCGCGCCTGCTTTTGCCGCAGCGACAAGCAGAGCGCCCTCCGTAGGGTCGCCCACGATACGGTACGTTTTGCGCGAGTCTTCCTCGCCGGTGGTTTCGATCAATGAGTCATTATTCAAAAGCCCCAGCCAGAGCGCAGTCAGGGCCGCCGGGTAGTCTGAGATATCGACCTTTTTGCCATCCACGAGAAAATCACCTTCCGGAACATAGCCGGTTCCGGTAATGCTCACAAAGCGACCATCTACCCAGAGCCGCGTGACCGTCATTTCATTCTGTGTCAGGGTTCCGGTTTTATCGGAACAGATGATGGTGGCGGAACCAAGCGTCTCCACCGAGGAGAGCTTTCGGATCAGGGCGTGGCGCTTGATCATTTCGCGCATGCCGAGGGCAAGCGAAACCGTGACGACCGCCGGAAGTCCTTCTGGCACCGCTGCAATCGCCAGGCTGATGGCAATAATGAAGACATCGGTAATCTCTGCAGCAAACTCACGAACATAACCAAGCGGGCTCGTGAAAAGTTCATTGATGTTGGTGGAATTGACAAGTGCAACAATAAACACAATTGCTACAAGAAAGAGAGACACCACACTTAGCAATTTGCCCAGCTGATCCAGCCTGCGCTGGAGAGGAGTCTCTTCAGTTTCCACGCTCTGAAGCATGGTAGCGATCAGTCCAAGCTGGGTGCGCATCCCTGTGTTTGTGACGACCCCGCGTCCCCGTCCAAAGGAAACAACTGTTCCCATAAACGCGGTGTTCTTGCGGTCTCCCAGCGGGACGTCTTTGTCCAGGACCGTCGCGGCATTCTTTTGTACGGCGAGAGATTCTCCGGTGAGCGATGCTTCTTCGACGCGCAGGTTCACGGCTTCCAACAGGCGGATATCGGCAGGGATGAAGTTGCCTGCTTCCAGGAAGACAAGGTCGCCTGGTACAAGCTCAGGAGCAGGAATCGATACCCGCCGCCCATCACGCATCACCTGGGCATCTGGCGCAGCGAGTTTCTTGAGAGCTGCGAGAGCCTGCTCCGCCCGACGCTCCTGCACGATTCCCAGCAAGGCGTTCAACACGACGATCGCTAAAATCGCCGCGGCTTCGACATAATCACCAAGCAACGCCGAGACCGCGGACGCGATGATCAAGAGGATCACAACAAAGCTATTTAACTGTTCCCACAAGGTCTGTAAAAATGTGGGGCGAGGCGCCTCTTTGAGCTGATTCGGACCGTAATGTTCCAGACGTTGTTTCGCCTCACTCGAAGTCAACCCATCCCCCTGGACTTTTAGATGTTCCAGTACTTCCTGCACTCCCAAGGCATGCCATTCATGTTGGTGCTGTGTCACCGGTGGGGTTTCAGCATTCCGTTTTTTTTCGAAGGTCATGCAAATATCTCCAAATAAGATATATTGCGTTGCAATTAAAAAACCACCACACCTAACGTGGTGGTCTCGCCAACGCTTTTCAGCGCATGGATCACCGATGGCACACTGTAGGAGCCAATGGTTTGACGACGATCCATCCTGTGGGGAACAGGAGGCTACTCCCCATCCGAAGTCAGTTTACTCCAATTTAAATGAATGTCAAGTGAGCGCTATGTAGGCTTACTTGTCCAAACCCTTTTCCATCCAGACCAGATGTGTCATTCCCAGGTGGGCAGACATCCCTGCAATGTGGAAGCCGAACTTCTCAAAGTACACAGTAGCCGTCGCGCGCGCCATTGTGCCGAGCTTGCAAAAGCCATGCTTGCGCGCATATTTTTCAACAGTCTCCAGCAGGAGTCGCCCGATGCCCCGGTGCTGGTACTCCGGCGCGACTGCCAGGTGAGAGATATGCCCGACACAGTCGTCTTTTTTATACATTTTGATGACCCCCACAGCAGTCCCCTTTTCATTGACTGCCATGAAATGTTTGCTGAGCGGCTCATAATCGTCTTTTTCCGTGCCTTTTGCAAACCCCCAGGGCTCACTCAACACTCTGTAGCGCAAAGCATAATAAGCTTTGAAATCCTCGATGGTTTTCGGTGTCTTGATGGTAATCATGGTTGACCCCAATCCCTTAAGTAGGTTCTGTTTCTGAGGAGGCTTTGAAGGCGCCCCGGAACACGCGCAAGAGTCCGCGTACGGGGGCAAATATCCAATCCACAAATTCGGTGACGATTCCGATCCCTCGCGCTAACCAGACCAGCGCAAACCGGAACCTCTGCAAAAGTGGACTATGGGCATATGCCAGGGCCAGCAGGATCGTGGCGACGGAGATGGCGAAGCGCATCAGGTCTGAAATTTCAATGTGCCAGATCTGCGCAAGGGCAATTTCCAGCCCAATGTTAAGCACCAGTATGTATGCCGCTTGTTTAAGGATCGGCTCGCGTGTCACAGCGTAGCTGAAGATACCCGCAGCGAATCGCATTGTGAGAATCCCGATTCCCACACCTAACATCACTACCCAGATCTTATCGGAGAGGGCGACCGCCGCAACGACATTGTCAATGCTGAAGATCAAATCCATCAATTCTACGGTCAGTACCGTCGGCCAAAAGGACTTAATTTGAATGGGCTGGAGACTTTCATCTTCTTCGCTGCCGCCTCCTGCCAGATCCTTGAGATTATCAAACGCCAGGTGGATGAGATAGGCAGCACCAATCAGCTTGATCCACGCATTGTGGATGAGGAAGCTCGTCAGGAACAACATCATTCCACGGCCCACATAAGCGCCCAGGAGACCCACGCGTAACGCTGCCATCCGCTGGTTGCCCAGGAAGGGATGCAGCCATTCGCCGATCTCTTGCAGTGCTTTCGGCCAAACGACACGCTCATCATCCGGTAAAGGGGAAACCAGCGCCCCGATCACCGCAGCATTATCGATGGAAAGGATTCCTTCCAAAAAGATCAACTGTAGAACGATAATCACCACCGGCCAAATCTCATTCATAATGGCTCCCAGCAAAAAATGTCTATCAAAAATAAACCGTCACACGTTTATGTGACGGTCAAGTGAATGCTCCCTGTACAATTTGAGTCTACGCCTCGCCGAAGAGTCTGTCAATGCGACTTAACGTCTTATTGGGCAGGCTCGATGCGTGTACCGGAAGGGAGTTCGGTGTTCTTTGCGATCACCACAATCCCGTCGCGCACAAAATAAAGGTCATGGTCGATGTCTTTATTATCCGGGAAGGGTTTGATCACAACATCGTCGCCAATCCGCACATTCTTGTCGAGAATCGCGCATTCGATATGACAGTTCCTGCCAATGCCAATGGGAAGATTTCCGCGCGGTTTTTCTGCCTGATAATAATCAGCGCCCATCAGGATGCTGTTCCGGATCACTGTCCCCTCGGCGATCTGGCTGCGAATCCCCACAATGGAGTGGGTGATCTCTGCCTTACGGATGCGGCACCCTTCTGCGATCAGTACATCCTTCAACCTGCTGTTTTCCACCGTGGAACCCGGCAAAAAGCGGGCGTGAGTGTAAATGGGGGATCGAGCGTCATAAAAGTTGAAGGGTGGGTCCGCGCTGGTGAGCTGCAGGTTGGTTTCGTAAAACGAGCGGATAGTTCCGATATCTTCCCAATATCCATCGAAATCAAACCCATGCACCACATGCGAATTGATCGCTTCCGGGATGATCTCGCCTCCGAAATCGTCATGCCGTATATGCTGCACGAGCAGGTCGGTCAACACTTTGGTCTTGAACAGGTAAATGCCCATCGACCCCAGTAAGGGGCGCTGTGGGTCGGCGCGGCTCACAAACTGATCCTGAATGGCAGGGTCCTTCGGCTTTTCCACAAACGCCGAGATGCGCCCATCTGCCTCGCGCTTCAAGATTCCTAACCGAGAGGCTTCATTCTTGGGGACGGGCTGGACAGCCACCGTAATGTCTGCCCCTTTTTCCCAGTGATACTCTGCCATCATAGAATAATCCATGCGATAGAGATGATCCCCCGCCAGAATCAGCACATATTCCGCACCTGTCGACTGGATCTCAAACAACTGCTTGCGGACGGCGTCCGCGGTGCCCTGATACCAATCCACACTCTGGGGGGTCTGCTCTGCCGCCCAGATCTGCACCCAGCCATTATGGAACACATCGAAGTTGTAGGCTTGTGAGACATGCCGGTGCAGCGAAACCGAATTGAACTGAGTCAGGATCGCCACCCGGATGATCCCGGAATTGATACAGTTGCTGATCGGAATGTCAATCAGACGATATTTTCCCGCGATCGGCACGGCTGGCTTCGAGCGCATCTTGGTCAACGGATGCAGACGGGTGCCCTTGCCTCCTCCCATAATCACGCCAAGGACATTATTCATGGATGGCATGGCAATCCTCCGGTGATGAAATGTAACGCTATTATCTCTTAATTCTAAAGAATTGGCGTAACTTTCCCCAAAGAAACACAAACGGATATGCCAGAACAATGAGGAAATCGATCAATGCGAGAATCAGGTTCAGTCTCATGCAACACCTTTAATTAGAATAGACAGTAAAATAACGCAAGAGTTTCAATCCATACCCTGTGAATTGTTTATCTCATCAAAGACAACACTTACTTTCTGTGGAAGATTTGCGATACGTTCCATCTTGTCGCTGTCGAGATGTCTGCTATATTCTGGGAGCCGAGAAGATCATTCATAACAAAACGTCCTCCCGCGGGGAGGACGTTTTCGCTAGCGTACCTGTAGAGTATAATGCGAGTGCCGAAGGAGGGAATCGAACCCTCATTCCCGGAGGGAACACGATTTTGAGTCGTGCGCGTCTGCCTATTCCGCCACTTCGGCTTATAGGGAATTCCTCCCCATGCGCCCAAAGTATACCACAAGCATTTTATAGGGCGGGTTGATAACCCGCCTAGCGAACTATGGCGGGATGCCCTTTCAGGACGCTTCGCAGCCATCCCGCCCTATCAAAGGATAAGATGAAACTCGGAATCATTGGATTGCCTCAATCGGGTAAAACGACTCTGTTCAACGCCCTCACACGCGGCGACGCCCCGACCACTGCCTCGGCAGGGCGGTTTGAGGTCCATACGGCGGTGGTAGACGTCCCCGACCCGCGCGTGGACACACTCTCGGCGATGTTCCAGCCGAAAAAGACGATCTACGCCAAAGTCACCTATGCCGACATTGCCGGGTTGGAGAGCGGCGCGGCGAAGAGCGGTATCTCCGGTCAGCTGCTGAACCAACTCACCCAGATGGACGGCTTTATCTTGGTGGCGCGCGGCTTTGAAGATGATAGTGTCCTGCACACGATGGGGAGCATCGACCCTGCCCGCGATGCAGATATCATGCTCAGTGAGCTACTCCTAAATGACTTAATTGCCGTGGAGCGCAAGCTCGAACGCCTGACCGACGAACGTAAAAAAGGCGGCACCGACAAAGTCGACAACGAGCGCCAGACCGCTCTCTTCCAGCGCCTGCGCGATTCCCTCTCCGACAATACCCCCCTGAGAAAGGTGGAGGTCTCAACGGAAGAGAGCAAAATCCTCGCCAGCTTTGGGCTGCTCACGCGCAAACCGGTGCTGATCGTCTTCAATCTGGGCGAGGGGCAGACTGCGCCCGTTTGGGAGTTCGAAACGCCGTCGGTGGCGCTGCAGGGCAAGCTTGAAATGGAGATTGCTCAGCTCCCGTCAGACGATGCCACGATCTTCATGCAGGAGTATGGCATCGAAGAACTCAGCCTGAACAAGATGATTCGGCTTTCGTATGACCTGCTTCAGGTGCAAACGTTTTTCACCGTGGGCGAAGACGAAGTGCGCGCCTGGGAGACGAAGCGCGGTGCGACCGCGCAGGAATCCGCAGGCGAAATCCATACGGATCTACAGCGCGGGTTCGTTCGGGCAGAGGTAGTAGCCTATGACGACCTCATCAGCCTCGGCGGGATGAATGAAGCGAAGTCCAAGGGCAAGCTGAGGCTCGAGGGCAAGGAATATATCGTCAAGGATGGCGATATCGTTCACATCCGGTCGAGCCTGTAAAATACACCCTGAAATACATCTTTTGACGGTACAGGTGCGATTGACTCTGTGGTAAAAAATATCCTAAGGAGACTTTGAAGTATGGCATATTCAATCAACACGTACACGGTCAAGAAGTGGGACCTCAGTGGACTTTTCCCCGGCTTCGACAGCCCGGAGTTGGAAAGCGCGTTCGATAATGTAGAAGAACAGGTCGCCTCGTTCGAGGGCGTGCGTAACAAGCTCAACCCGGACATCGATGCCGAAACCTTCCTCGATGTGGTGCGCGCTTCGGAAGAAGCTACGCGCATCGTAAACCGAATCTATGTCTTTGCGGGTCTCTCCTTTGCCGAAGACACGCAGAACCAAAATGCCCAAAGTCTGATGGGGCGCGTGCAACAGTTCGTGGCAGAGATGCAGAACCGCACCCTATTTTTCAATCTCTGGTGGAAGGACCTGGACGACGCGAACGCGCAACGACTCATGGATGCCTCTGGCGATTATCGCTATTATTTGGAGGAGATCCGCCATTTCAAACCTCACACGCTGAGTGAGGCAGAGGAAAAGGTCGTCAACCTCAAGGACGTGACGGGCTCCAGCGCTCTCGTCAATTTATATGATGCGATCACCAATCGCTATGTTTTCAAGCTGGAAGTAAACGGCGAAATCCAGGAGCTGACCCGCGCTCAGCTGCAGCCCTACATTCAGGGACCAGATCCGGATCTGCGGGCTCGTGCCTACCAGGAACTCTATCGCGTCTTTGGTGAGGATGGTCCTGTCCTCGGGCAGATGTACCAAACCCGCGCCCGCGACTGGCACAATGAAAACATTACTCTGCGCAAGTTCAGCAGCCCGATTGCGGTGCGGAATCTCGCCAATGATGTTCCAGATGAAGCTGTGGATGTCCTAATGGACGTGACCAAGAAGAATGCCAAGATCTTCCAGCGCTACTTCAAGATGAAAGCAAAATATGTCGGAATGGATAGGCTTCGCCGCTACGATATCTATGCACCCGTTGCGAAATCAGATAAAGCGTTTGAGTTTAGTGATGCCGCGCGGATGGTGCTGGAATCGTTTAGTGCCTTCGAGCCGCGCGTGGGCGAGCTGGCACAGCGCGTTCTCGATCAGGATCGCCTTGATAGCGAAGTTCGCAAGGGCAAGCAGGGCGGCGCGTTCTGTGCCTCGATCAACGCGGAGGATACTCCCTACGTGTTGATGAATTACACTGGTCGCGCGCGCGACGTCGCGACGCTGGCACATGAACTCGGGCATGCCATCCATGCCATGCTGGCATCTCATCACAGCACGTTTACCTTCCATTCCTCACTGCCACTGGCGGAAACCGCCTCCACGTTCGGCGAAATGATGCTCACGGAAAAGCTGCTCTCCGAAGAGACCGACGAAGCCGTGCGGCGTGATATCCTGTTCAAGCAAATGGATGACGCCTTCGCCACGATCCTGCGCCAGATCTACTTTGCGATGTTCGAGCGGGAAGCGCACGCGATGATCCTGAAGAATGCTTCCACCGATGAGCTCTCCGCGGCATATAGGAAAAACCTGGAGGAGCAGTTCGGTGACTCGGTAGAGCTGAGCGAAGAGTTCAAATGGGAATGGGTCTCCATTCCACACATCTACCACACGCCGTTCTACGTGTATGCGTATGCGTTCGGGCAACTGCTGGTCTTCTCGCTGTACCAGCAATACAAAGCGGAAGGCGAATCCTTCAAGCCGAAGTACCTCAAGATCCTGTCGGCGGGCGGCTCGGAAGCGCCCGAGAAGATTTTGTCGGAGGCAGGCATCGACATCCGCTCGGCGAAGTTCTGGCAGGGAGGCTTCGATGTGTTGAATAGAATGGTGGAGGAGTTGGAAAAGCTTTAGGATGTAGACGGCTAGACAAGAAAACAGGTAGACAAGTTGCATTCTTGTTTACCTGTTTTTATTTGCGTATGTGAAATTTCTGGCGGACTATAAGACCAATGAATTAGGTTATAGGACCAAACTTGTCCGTCATAGTAGAGGGTGTGATGTATGGGACGGACATCAGAATTTCATCACACTATCAAGTCCGCGATGAACGCCAACCAGTTTGCCTACTTCTCGAACGGCAAGGAGCGCTCCATCTACGTAGGGCTCTGCACTGGATCCTGACTCGTGGCGCAAAATCAATTTCTGACCCGGCATCCCAAAAATCGCATCAATGGAAATCATATACCCTGGCAAGCGCACAGAGTGAACTTGCGTTCCCTGCAATCGAGCGCCGCGGCTCTCCTTTGGTCCCTCTATCTGGTCCAATGGCACTTCCAGTTTTGATTCTTGTATCCGGGATAGACGATTGGCTAGCTCGCGCGCGGTTCCACTGGGTACGTCTTTTTTTTCAGCGTGAGCATAATCGATAATCTCCCAATGAGGGATATATTTGGCTGCCATCTCCGCAAATTTCTGAAGCAGGACCACCGTCAGTGCAAAATTTCCCACAGCCAAGACACCGCGATTCACAGATCTTGCAACTCGATCGATCTCCTCGTAGTCCTCAGAACTTAACCCGGATGTCCCTATTACAACATATGCGCCGCTTTTTAAGGCAGACAACACATGGGACTTGGCAACATCCGGTTTTGTATACTCCACAAATACGTCAGGATTTGTTTTGAGCGCCTCGTCCGCTGTCTTAAAGATTGGTGTCGTCAGTCCCTGTATTCCTATCGATTTACCTAACGACTCACCGGCATGGCTTCGAGAAATAGCGGCGACCAGTTCCATATCGACAGCGCCATATATGCCCCGAGATAATTCCGATCCGGCCCACCCGGTTGCACCAGCAAGACATACTTTTATTTTGCTCATAGTTCTCTCGACTGTAATCAGGTTGATGTTTTACTATCGATCTGCAAATTGCGTTAACAGGTTCTCTGGCAAATCTTTTGTTGTTTTCTCGAATTCGATTTTCGTCCGCTTGAGAGCAGCTTGAAAGGCATACTTAAAATTGGGTCCGCGCGCAGGGGAATCGAGATTCATCCAGCCGTGCGCATCGCGCGGCAGAATGGACATAGCAAATGATTTTAGCAGCGGGATAAACGTCAGGAGTTCGCGTATATAAACTTTCCCGGAGCGCAACGCGGGGTTATATAGTAAGTCCATGTCCACAGGATCCACTTCCGAAGCAGCCGGAAGCCTGCGATCGGGCTGGCAGGCGAGCCATAGGTCGATGTAATTGCTATGAGCGTAAAAGTCCTGGACGGTGTGCGTGAGTCTGCCAAAGGCTGCCCACGCTGCCTGAACCTCGTTTGACATCAAGGAGGAAATGGTCAGTGCCCGCTGT
Organism: Anaerolineales bacterium; assembly: GCA_035699125.1. Lineage (GTDB taxonomy): Bacteria > Chloroflexota > Anaerolineae > Anaerolineales > Villigracilaceae > Defluviilinea. The sequence continues at coordinate 54,618 of DASSBC010000076.1, read as the reverse complement.
TCTTCGATATAGGCGTTGGATTTCTCGAACGCATTATGATCGAAGTGATACTCCGGATGACCGATCTGTCCACGAAATCGGTCCTGCCCTACATTGGCGGCGATAAGCTTTTTTAGCGCATACGGGCTGAACAAGTCATCCAGAGCCAGGTGCATCATTTCGGCGTGAAAGCGCGTCAACATATTGTGATTATAAGCGGATACGTAAGCGAAGCCCTTTTTCATGGGAATGTAGATATAATTTCATTCATTCTCTTGAAGGACGTTCGCAAATGACGATGAGCATTCAACAGGCCTACAATGAATGGTCACATACCTATGACACGGATCAGAATTTGACGCGTGACCTCGATGAGCAAATCTTGCGGGAAGAGCTTACAGATCTGCGCTTTAAGTCCATTTTGGAAATTGGCTGCGGCACGGGCAAGAACACTGTGTTCCTCGCTCAAGTAGGAACCCGCGTCCACGCGCTGGATTTTTCAGAGGGCATGATCCAGAAAGCCAGAGAAAAGGTTAAGGACGAGCATGTGAAATTCACGGTGGCAGACCTGACGAAACGCTGGCCCTGTGAAGATCAGACCTATGATCTCATCGTTTGCAATCTTGTTCTGGAGCATATCGAAAATCTTTCTTTTATCTTCTCTGAAGCCTTTCGAGTATTGGAAACGCAGGGAAAATTCCTGATAAACGAACTCCATCCGTTCCGGCAATATAAGGGAAAGAAGGCAAGGTTTGACAAGGGAGAAAGTGTTACAGAAATTCCGGCGTTTGTGCATCACATTTCGGAGTTTGTAAATGCTGCGCCCGATAACGGATGGAAGCTCAGCCGACTCAAGGAACACTGGCACGGACAGGATCAAGGCAAACTGCCGCGCATTATCTCTTTCGTCTTTGAAAAACAATGAATACGACGACTTATACATGGCATGACTTACGCGTCAATGCAGATCGGATGCAGGCTGCATTCGATGAATTGGCTCAAATTGGCGCAACCATTGACGGTGGGGTGAACCGTCCCACCTTTAGTGAAGACCACCTTGCTGCGCGTCAATGGTTCCGGCAACTGGCTGAGAAGGCGGGCCTGGAGTTCCGCACCGATGGGGCAGGAAATCATTCTGCGTTTCTTGCTTGTGGTAAGGAAAATGTGCCCACCCTTCTTTTGGGGTCTCATCTTGACTCCGTTCCAACTGGTGGCCGATTCGACGGCGCTCTGGGTGTGATGGCAGCCTTTGAAGTTTTGCGAACGGTGAAGGATATGGGGATGGATCTCAACGTTAATTTGGAAGCGATCGATTTTACGGATGAAGAAGGAACTCTGGTCGGTTTGATGGGCAGCGCGGCGCTGGCGGGTCATCTTTCTCCTGACCATGTGCAAACCCCGCGCGGAGGGCGGGAGAATCTTGTGGCAGGAATGGCTCGCGCCAGGCTTTCTGAGGATGGTTTGTTCAGCGCTGCGCGGCCGACAGGGTCCTTGGCAGGCTATCTCGAATTGCACATTGAGCAGGGGAAACGCCTCGAACGCGCGGGGATCGACGTTGGGATTGTCTCTGCTATCGTTGGCATTTGGTCCTACCGGCTTTCTTTCATCGGGCGGGCTGACCATGCCGGGACTACCACAATGCTCGACCGGTTGGACGCGTCGCTCGGAGCCAGTGAATTCGTTCTTGCAGCACGCGACACGGTGATCAATGATTTTCGAGATTGCGTGGTCAATATTGGGAATATGGCATTCTCGCCGGGTGCCTTTAACATTGTGCCCGCGCAGGTGGATGTATCTCTTGAGTTTCGCTCTTCCGATGAAGAAAAATTCAAACGAATGGATTCTCTCCTGCTTGGACATGCACGGGAGGCAGCCAATCGTTTCGGCTTAGAATTAAAGGTTGAGTCCCTCGGCAGACACTCACCATCCTTGATGAACCCTCATGTCCAGAGCCTGTTTGCAACTTCGTGTGATGACCTGGGACTGACTCACACCTCGCTTTCCTCCGGCGCGGGGCATGACGGACAATCCTTCGATGGTGTATGTCCGGTGGGCATGATCTTTGTCCCCTCTAAAGACGGAGCAAGTCATTCCCCGCGTGAGTTCACCGCATGGCAGGATTGTATCAACGGCGCCAATGTTTTGCTGCAAACGGCGTTGAGACTGGCAACTTAACGACTCACGCGCCGCCCCGTCTTCGGCATCAATATTCCTTGGGATCACCGCCCTTTTTCGAGAATACTTCGCGATGTGTGGCGGCTGGGCAGGCTAGCTTTCCATGAAAAACTTCGACTCCCACTACAACGACATCCCCAAGACAGAGATCCACTGTCATCTCGAAGGTGCGATCCGTACGCAGACGATCCTGGATATTGCGCAAGAATACCGCTTGCCATTACCTGCGTATGATGTCCGCGAACTCGACAAGCATGTCAAAGTCTATGACCAGATGCGAGATTTGGAAGCTGTATTAGCAGCTTTCGCTATCTTTCAAAACAGTATTACCTCCGCGCAGGTCGTCGAGTGGATTGCCTGGGAATTGTTTGAGGATGCGGCGAAACAAAACATCAAGCTTTTCGAAGTCCGCTTCTCGCCGGATTGGGCATTTCACGGTCACAACCTGGATTGGGATGCCTGCCTCGAAGGACTCCTGCGTGCCAAAAAAAGAGCCGAAACCGAATTCGATATGGCGATTGGGTATATCGCCATCACCTCCCGCAGCATGGGACCAGAGTCCTGTGTCAGGACCGTAGACTGGTCGATTCGTCACAGGGATCATATTCTTGGCATCGACTTGGCAGACAGCGAACGGGATTTCCCTCTGCAAGACTTTGTTCCCTCTGTGAGGAAGGCAAAAGATGCAGGGCTGAAAGTCACCATCCATACGGGAGAGGACACGCCCGCTTCCTTCGTCAGGGAGACGATTGAGTTAACCGGCCCGGATCGCCTTGGGCATGGAATCCACGCCATAGAAGATTTGAGTGTGGTCGAGCTGATCAAAGAACGCGGCATCACACTGGAAGTCAACCCGTGGAGCAATTACCTGACGAACTCGGTGCGGACAGTTGAGGAACATCCACTCAAAAAGCTATTTGACCTGGGCGTGAAAGTGACCATCAACTCAGACGATCCCGAAGTGCTGGAAACCAATCTCAATAATGAATACCGCATCGCCCACGAAGTCCTAGGGATGAGTATGGCGGAGATCGCGACCTGTAATCGTTATGCCTGCGAGGCTTCCTTTATTCCCGAGAAAGAGAAGAAAAGAATCCGGGAGCAATATTTTCCTTGAACCGGGAAGCCGCCGTGCTTGATTCAGCCAAATCGATCACTCCGGAGTAAAATGCACTATGCAGATTTCACCTCGCGACCTCAGGCAAGTGAACGTCTTTACAGATGCGACAGATGACGATCTGGCTAAAATCGTTCAAAATAGCTTTCTCCGCTCTATTGAAGAAGGCGAGTTCTTCTTCTTTCAAGGCGATCGGGCGGAGTATGCCTACGTGTTGACCGGTGGGCAGGTGAAGCTTCTGCAATCCAACCCGAACGGCAAACAAGTGAACATACGGACGATTCAGCCGTGGGAAATGTTCGCGGCGTTAGGAGCTGTGCGCAGAGACGCCACCTATCCTGCTACTGCACAAGCCATTCAAGAGAGTGCCGCCCTGGTGATAAAAAGTGAATTCCTGGGTGAAATGATGAAAACCCGTCCTTATCTTGCCATGGGATTGACCCGCCTGATAACGTCTCTTATGCAAGAGATCCAGGCACGCTACCGCGAGCTGGCGACGGAACGAGTGGAACAGCGAATCGCACGCACCCTTCTGCGGCTGGCGTCGCAAATCGGTCAACGCGTTGATACAGGAACGACGAGCGTAGAGTTGTCCTTCACGCGCCAGGACCTGGCAGAGATAGCAGGTACGACCCTCTTTACCGTGAGCCGTACCTTGAGCGACTGGGAGAGACTAGGCTTTGTCGAGACAGGACGCGAACGGATCAGGATCAAGAATCCGCATGAATTAGTAAAGATCGCCGAGCAGACGGAATAAGGCAGGACAAGACGGCACCTGACCTGCTTTTCTGGTTGACGAAGAGGGATCGTAGTATGCGCAGAGAGACTTTGTTAAACCCAATGCTTGCTCTGGTATAAGTCTGATATTTCGCGTTTGTGCTAATTTGCGCAAGCGCAAAGACAAATCTGGCTCATGGTTGTATCCTGTGCCCATGATGGAACAGAAACAGATTTCTCAAACATGGACAGTTTCTGAGCTTCTCCAAACGTATCCCGAAGCGAGGCGCGTCTTTCTCGAAAAAAAGACGCTCTGCATCGGTTGCTATATGTCTCGCTTTTGCAATCTGAACGATGTCGCGCGAGTATACAGCCTGAACACAGAACAGCTTCTATGGGAAATACAGCAGGCTGCCATCCGCAATCTTAATCAAAATTCAAAGGAGTAAAACATGGAACTCATCTCATACCTTTGGCAATATCTGGTAGAAGGCTTTGGCTTGATTATTGCCTACATTTTTGCAGCGATTTTCATCTTCCTGGTGCTGCGTCAGTTCCACTCATGGAAAATCACAATTGCGCTTGCCGCCATTTTTATTGGAGTCTCCATTGCGTTTTTTCTACCCAATGGAGTTCCAACAGCCATGGCTTATCCGATCGTGCTAGATTCATACGGGCCGGGCGAGGCACCAAATCTGCCCATCCGGAACGTCTTTCACTTCTTCCAAAACTTCAATAACTTTGCGCGAGTGTCGGACATTGCCCGCGACCCCAATGACGTGCCGCAAACGATTGCCTATGCAGAAGATGGTGTCATTGAGGTCAACTTGACCACCACGGAGGTCATCGCGGAAATGGCAGACGGTACCACGATCAATTACTGGACCTTCGATAACACGGTGCCTGGTCCATTTATTCGCGGGCGTGTAGGAGATACCATCCACCTGACGATTCACAATGACGAAACGAGTCTGCATCCGCACAATGTGGACTTTCATGCCGCGACGGGTCCCGGTGGTGGGGCTGCCGCCACGATTGTCGCCCCCGGGGAAACCAAAATGATGACATTCAAGCTGCTCAATCCCGGGCTATTTGTATATCACTGCGCATTTGGAAACCCCGGCCTGCACATGACACATGGCATGTACGGGTTGATCCTCGTCGAGCCAGAGGGTGGATTGCCGCCAGTCGATAAAGAATTCTATGTGATGCAAGGAGAATTCTATACGGAAGGCGCTATGGGTAGGGATGGTCTCCAGCTATTCGATACACAAGATTACCTCGAGGGGAAGCCGCAATACGTCGTCTTCAATGGCCGGACGGGAGCCCTCTCGGGTAACATGACTGCCAATGTCGGTGAGACCGTTCGTATGTATGTCGGAAACGGCGGCGTCAATCTCACTTCGAACTTCCATGTCATTGGCGAAATCTTCGACCGGGTCTATCGTGAAGGTGACCTGGTGACTGCTCCCGCAGAAGGCTTGCAAACCACACTCGTTCCTGCAGGTGGTGCAGTGGCGGTGGAGTTCACAGTTGACTATCCGGGAAATTTCGTTCTCGTGGATCATGCGCTCGCCAGAGTGGATCGCGGTGCCTGGGGTGTGCTCAAGGTGGAAGGAGAACCCGACCCGTCGATCTATAACGGCGAGATCGAAAGCGGCGGCGGTCATTAGTACAGCAAGAAGATTTGAGAAGTATAGGCTGTTAAAAAAAGCCCGGCGAATTACTCGTCGGGCTTTTGATTCAGTATCTGTTCCAGCACGCTTTTAAATACTTCATACGGCTGTGCCCCCACGACCGCATATCGATTGTTAATTACGTAGGTGGGCACACCTGTCACGCCGATCTGGTACGCCCAGCGAACCTTATCCACGACTTCTGCCATGTATTTCTCGTCTTCTACTTCTTGCTGCATTTCTTCAGCGTCCAGGCCGACTTCCTGGGCGGCGGCGCGCAGCACGTCCCACTGGCTTGGATCCTGCTCTTCGGCATAGACTTTGCGGAACACGACCTTGTGGAACTCATTGCCCTTGCCGTGTACGCGGGCGTACTCCGTCGCTTCGTGGGCGAGGCGCGTGTTATAGATCCGCTTGGTCGAAACGAAGTCCATCCCGTAGGATGCCGCAATCTGGCGCAGCCGTTCTTCCGAGCCCTGAGCGCGCGCCCGTTTTACGTACTCGGGCAGATCGCTCCCCTCCGGCGGCGTATCGAAATACAAATAGAACGGACGCCATTCCACATCCACGTTGTATTCGTCTTTTAGCTTCTCGACCACACCCTGGCCGACATAACACCACGGTCAGATGTAATCGGAGAAAATCGTCAGTTTGAAGTCCATACGTTCTTGGCGAGACTGCATTTATTAATCTTACATGTCGAAACGCGAAAGTATAATTTGCTCATGCGTGCAACCTTCCCCGTCACGGTCCATCTATTGTTCTTCCGAGAATATCAGGTTCTGTTGCTGCGCCGCTTCAACACCGGCTATGGGGATGGGCAATACAGCGTTCCGGCAGGGCATCTGGATGGCGGCGAAACGGTCATTGCCGCCGCGAGACGCGAAGGACTGGAGGAGACAGGCGTCCGCCTCGAGGCAGACGATCTTGCATTTTCCTCTGTCGTGCATCGCAGGGATGGCGATGAGCGCATTGATTTCTTTGTGCAGGTACGTCACTGGCAGGGGGAACCTGTCAACACCGAGCCAGAAAAATGTGATGAGCTGCGTTGGTTCAATCTGGATGAGATGCCTGATAACGTGATTCCCTATGTCCGGAAGGCGATCCAGAACCACCGGAATGGGATTCCGTTCGACGAACTAGGATGGTAGGTGTTTATGGGATATTTGCTTCTCGAAGGCGGCGCGGAGTTTGGTGGTCGGATACGTGAGCCCGACTTAAAAGCGATCGAGCTGGCGGGCGGGTTCGATGCACAGATTTGCATCATCCCCACGGCGGCCGCGCCGGATAACAACCACGAACGTGCCGGAAACAACGGTATCCGCTGGTTCCAGAGTATGGGCGCAAAGGATGTGAGTTCGCTTCCTATTATTGACAAAGCCAGCGCGAACGATGAGAGTATCGCCAGGTCATTGCGCGAGGCGAAGCTCATTTACATGCTCGGCGGTTTCACGGGTTTCCTCGGCGAAACGCTGAAGGGGAGCGCTGCCTGGCAGGCTGCCCTGGAAGCCTATGCTAACGGCGCGGTCGTTGCCGGGTCGAGCGCAGGGGCGATGGTGATGTGCGAGTTCTATTATGACCCGAGCCGTGGACAGGTGGTCGATGGGCTTAATCTGGTTCGGAATGCGATCGTCATGCCGCACTACGACACTTTTGGGAAAAGCTGGGCATCGCGCCTGCTCGAGATCCCCCGGGTCACACTGATCGGCATCGACGAACAGACAGGTATGCTTGACGACGGCGCTGGAACCTGGACCGTTCACGGTGCCGGGAATGTGACTTTATACCGTAACCAAGAGATAGAAATTTACGAGGCAGGGAAGACGTTTTCGGTATAGAATCGGAGTATGTTCGATCTCTCCAGCGCTCGTTTTGCCTTTTTGGACATGGAAACAACGGGACTTTCGCCCTGGTTCGGTGACCGCATCTGTGAAGTGGGAATCGTGCTCACCGAGGGACGACGTGTTAAACAGCAGGTCCACATGCTGGTGAATCCTGAATATCCGCTTTCGCTGGGAGCGGCGAGCACCAGCGGGCTTACGGACGAGCAGCTCGTCCACGCCCCGCTGTTCGCCGAGATCGCAGAAGATGTGGTGGAGTGGCTAAAAGGCACGGTGGTCGTCTGTCATAACGCTCAGTTTGACGTACAGTTCCTCGATAGCGAGTTTCGGCGTCTCGGGCGCGAGATCCAGATTCCCAACCTGGTGGACACATTACTGCTTGCCCGCCGGCACTTTGAGTTGCCTTCTTACAGCCTGTATTACCTTGCAGAGGCGTTCCAGGTCCCGATGACCGTTTCCCACCGCGCTCTGCCAGATGCCTACACGGGACGCGGCGTCTTCTTTGCTATTATGGACTCTCTAAAGCAGTTCAACAAGCCGCTGGACGATTACATCGGTATCTATAACTCCCCCGTCTGGCCCAACGAGGGGATTCAACTTCCCACCGAGCTGGGGGAAGCGATCTACAGTAACAAACGCATTTTCATCCGCTATGTAAACGGTGAAGGGGAACAGAGCGAGCGCTGGATCACGCCCAAGCAGGTGATGGGTTTGTCGGATTATGTGTACCTCAAGGCACACTGCCATTTGCGGAAAGCAGAGAGAAATTTCCGGCTCGATCGAATTATCGAAGTGAAGGTAGAAGTCGAGCGATAAGCATGTTTGAATTCACCGAAGACGACTTGAAAGCCAACAAACGTGGACAGTTAAGCCAGAGCCAGAAAGAGTGGCTGAAGATGGTAGGAAAGGGCGGCGTCAGACTGCAGAGTTTTAACGTATGGATCGCCATTGGATTCATGTTCCTGGGGCTGTGCCTGATCCTGGCGTTGTTCCTCCGGAATGAGGATACACGGGCCGCGTTGTTTGCAAACCCTTTGAACTTCGGGATCTTTCCCATCCTGATTGTGGTCGTTGTCAGTATTCTTGCTCTTAGCCTTCTGCTCGCCCGCTGGAATGCCAATAAATTGCAAAATGCAGTTCTCTCATCCGCCTCGGGTAACGTCCGCTTTGATCAGGATTCTTCCGGGGAGAGCGGCATCACGACGTACTATGTCGTCGTGGGCAGGAAAAAATTTAAGTTTGGGGATGATATGAGCGGAGCCTTCAAAGAGGGAGAGAAGTACAGATTTTATTACTGCAAGGCGGGGTTTTATGAGTTTGTGATGTCGTATGAATATATAGATAAGTAAGAATCCAGCTCTTTATTCTCAAGTAAAATCAAATGGATGAAAGAATTTATCTATTCCCGCAACGCGGTCTACGAAACCTTACGCACGAAGCGCAGGAATGTTTTCAAAATCCAGGTTGCAGAAGGCGCGCAGGAAAAAGGTCGGCTGGCGGAGATTTTGAAGATGGCAAAAGACCGCCGCATCCCGGTGGAAAAAGCCCAGCGCGGAAAACTAGATAAGGTCCATCAGCACCATCAGGGTGTGGTGGCAGAAGTCAGCGGCTATTCATACAGCGACTTAGTAGAAATCCTCGAACTTGCCAATCAAAGGAATGAACATCCTTTCATCCTGCTGCTTGATTCCTTGAACGACCCGCAAAATTTCGGAACACTATTAAGAACGGCCGAAGCGATCGGCGTGCATGGGGTGGTCATCCCGCTGGCGCATGCTGTGGAGGTCACACCTGCTGTCGTCAATTCCTCCTCGGGCGCGAGTGAGCATCTCTTGGTCGCGCGCGCCAACCTCGCTCAAGCCATCGATGTTCTCAAAGAGGCGGAGGTCTGGATCGTCGGATTGGATCAGGAAGGGGTAGAGATCAAATCGGATAGCCGTCATTTGAAGGGCGCGCTTGGGCTGGTTGTCGGCTCGGAGGGAGAGGGAATCCGACAACTGGTCCGCTCGAAATGTGATATCGTGTTAAAGTTGCCGATGCGCGGCAGGATCGAGTCGCTTAATGCTGCGGTGGCGGGGTCGGTGGCATTGTATTTGGCATATCTGGCACGAAGAGATTAGAGAACTAGATGACTAGAGACTAGGAGATGCACTTGGCGATCCAGGCAACGTATCATTTTCCACGCGGATTTTTATGGGGGACGGCGACCGCCGCGCATCAGGTGGAAGGCAACAACACAAACAACCAGTGGTGGAAGTGGGAACAGGAAGGTCATACGAAGGGGACGTCTGGCCTGGCAGACGATTGGTGGGGCGGGCGCTGGAAGGAAGACTTTGACCGCGCCGCAGAGGGCGGACAGAACGCCCATAGGATGTCGGTGGAGTGGAGCCGTATCCAGCCGACGCCTGATACCTGGGATGAGGACGCGCTGGAGCACTACCGCAACATGCTTCGCGGACTGCGCGAGCGCGGCATGACGCCGATGATCACACTCCATCATTTTTCTGACCCTCTCTGGTTCTATGAAATGAATGCCTGGGAACAAGCAGATGCGGTTCCATTATTCGAAAAGTTTGTGCGTAAAACGGTTGAGGCGCTTAAGGAATACTGTACGTTATGGTGTACCATCAATGAGCCCAACGTCTATGCCTTAAGCGGGTATGTCACCGGTGATTTTCCAACCCGGCACCGCGGCGTCCGCATGGCGATGCAGGTGATGTCACATATGCTGCGAGGTCATGCGGCAGCGTATCACGCCATCCACCAGGTACAACGAGAGGCACGAGTGGGATACGCTCACCATCATCGACCAATGGTTTCCAAGCGCCCCTGGTCTCCCCTCGATGCGCTGATGCGCAGCCTGCGTTATAACGGCGTCAACATGGCATTCCCCTCCGGCATCAGCACCGGGACCATGAGAACGCCGGTAGGAAATTTCCGTGTACCCGAGGCAAAAGGCACGCAGGATTTTCTGGGTCTCAACTACTACTCCGTCGATACGGTGAGCTTTCACCTCGGCAAACCCCGTGAGCTGTTTACTCACTCTGAATTCCCAGCCGATAGCGACCTGAGCGATACGAAGTTTATTGCCAACATCCCCTCCGGCTTGTTCGACACGATCAAATGGGCAGTACGCGCCTATCCTAACCTGCCCATTCTCATCACCGAAAACGGCGTGGAAGATGCGGACGACCACATGCGTCCGCGCTATCTGGCGCAGCACATCCACCAGATGTGGCGCGCCGTCAATTTCAACTGGCCCGTGAAGGGCTACTTTCACTGGACGCTGGTAGACAACTTCGAATGGGAGCGGGGCTGGACCCAGCGCTTCGGGTTATGGGGATTGGATGTCGAGACCCAGAAGCGCACCAGGCGTTCCTCGGCGGACCTGTATGCGGAGATCTGTAAAGAGAATGGGCTCTCGTCTGAGATGGTACAGAAATATTGCCCCGAGGTGTTCGACCAGTTGTTCCCCGTGTGAAATGTACAAGATTTCTCCGAATGCCGCCGCGAATGTAGATCTGAAATAACACAGCAATACATCCGTAAGGTTATTGATAAGTCCTTTCCTCTATAATCAATGTACAATCCGCAATCATTAATGCAAGCAAAGGAGAACGGATATGGACATCAAAACACGGTTTTCAGGGATGGAGCAGTTACTTGGAATTATTTATGGAAATGAGACTTGCTTGAGTAGCTTGCTGGGAGAGCTCGGTTTCCAGCGCTTCCAGATCGAACAGTTTCAGAATGGACATCTGGAGGCGGTCGTGGGTCAACTTCTGGATGTGATTCATGAGCGGCTGACCAGCGACTCCGGCAAGGATACGTATTACCAAGTCCTCAGCCGCCGCTACGGGCTGGATGGGGAGCCGCCGCAGCAGCTTTCTGCGATTGCGGAGAAGTATGGGTATAGTCCCGAATATCTGCGACAACTGTTCGAGGAAATCATCCAGCGCTGTCAGAGCAAGACCTGGCAAGCCGAGCTGAAGAAGAGTCTGAAATACATCGCTGTTAACCAGATCGGGGCAATGCATGGACGCCCCGCCCGCGACTATGTCGCCGAGAAACTGGAGCGTCTCTCCAATTTGCGCAACGCGGCAGAGTTCACCCGTCTGGACTATGAGACCAAGCGGACACAGATCCTGAAGCAGATCCAGGCAGAACTGGACGAGCTTGACTCCGAATACAAGCCCGTGATGGAACGTGCCGAAGAAAATATCTCCGCGTTGGAGAACGAGATTAAGACGGATGTGCTGCTCCACGGGGAAAGTGTTTCGGGCGGGATGTATCGTGCCACGTACACCAGGGGACGCGTCTCGTGGGACAATGACGGGATGACAAACTATTCCGAGTCTCACCCCGAGGTACTTCAATTCCGCAAGCAGGGACAGCCGATTGTTTCTTTGCGTGTGTTGAACAAAGATTGAATCTTTCTGCTGAATTCATTTCCAATATTCGAAATACCTTTATGGAAAAAGGCGATGCCTTCTTGAAAGCGTTGCCTGAATCTATAGCAGCGGCCTCCGCACGCTGGGGCTTGACCGGGGTCCATCCGGCTTCCAATCTTTCCTATAATTTTGTAGCATTTGCGAAATACGGGCAGGAGCAAGTTGTCCTGAAAATGGGGGTGCTAGGTAGTGAAATGGGCAGCGAAATGGCGGCACTGCGTCTCTTTAACGGGGAAGGCGCCTGCCGTTTGATCGATTACGATGACGAAAAATATTGGATGCTTCTGGAACGCCTGAATCCTGGTGTGATGCTTTCCACGCTCGGGGATGATCAAGAAGCGACTCATATCGCGGCGGAGGTGATGCAAAAGATCTGGCGCTTTGACGACCAGGCGATAAGCACGCCACTCCGCTCCGTACGAGATCAATTTATAAAACTTACCGACTGGTTCGATGGATTGAAGGAATTAAGGGCGATGTTCCATGGGAGGACAGGTCCATTGGATGAAAGATTAGTGGATCGAGTGGAATCGTCCGTAAAGGATTTCTTTATCGAAAATCACTACCCCGTTCTGATGCACGGCGATTTCCATCACTTCAATATTCTATCCTCCGAACGTGGGTGGCTGATTATTGACCCGAAGGGGGTGATTGGCCCGGCGGGTTATGAGGTCGGACCGTTTCTGATGAATCCGTGGGGCGATTTATTAAGCAGGATAGACTATCGAGGAATAACCAAGAGGCGTATTGACATCCTCCATGAACGCCTGGGATTCGAGCGTGAGCGCATCCGGGAGTGGGGACTGGCGCACGCAGTCCTTTCGGCGTGGTGGGGAATCGAAGATAATACCGGCTGGGAATATTCTCTGGCGTTTGCAGAGATGCTGGCTGACGTGGATCTAAAATAAAGCTACATCTTTCTGAGAGCTATTCAAGAAAAACGTAGAGCCTCTCCGAAAAGAAGAGGCTCTACTCCTGTAAAAATACAGTTACCTGCCAATCAGCGTAAAGATGGCAACTCCGAGCGCGAGCAGCGCCAGGATAATGGCTGGGATCGCCAAGCCAAACGCCTGTAAGCCATACAAAAGAAAGAACAGAACCAGACACCACGTGGCAATCGAGCTGGGCATTCTCATTTTCATTCTCCTTTGAAAACTGTATAGGGCTCCGCGAGCCCATTACTTAAATAAACACAGGGTTGAATGCCAAGTTCCGCAAGTTGTGACCTGAATCCACAGAAATGACGTTTGCTGTGCGGTGGTAGAATCGGCTTCTATGGCTGTCACCACGCAATCTCCCGCCGAATTTTCTCTGCAACGCAAACATGTTTCTGACCATACGGACCCTGTGCGATGGGTTTGGTCTCACGCGCGCCGCCACGGGTGGTTTATCGTTCTTATGGTCGTTGGAGCAATTGGCAACTCGGGTCTTGCAGCCGTCGTGCCGGTGCTAACGGGAGATGCGTTTAACGCCATGCTGGAACCGGTACCCGATATAAGCGTGCTGGTTCCGCTGGCGTTGACCATGGGGATTTCGCAGGTGATTCGCGGCGCCCTGCAGTTCGCACGCAACTTTGGCGCGGAGCTGCTTGCCCAAAAGATGGAACGCGATGTGCGGGACGAGTTGTATCTCTCGCTGCTCGGCAAGAGCATGACCTTTCACAACTTGCAGCCTGTCGGCGACACGATGGCGCGCTCTACGAACGATGTGCGTGAAGTCAACTATATGTTCAGCCCGGGGCTCAACCTCGTGGTGGGCTCGCTGGTGTTTCTATTGATGCCCATCTTTGTGGCGGGGCGCTATCATCCGTCTCTTATTCTTACACCAGTTGTGTTTTTCCTGATGTATTTCGTCTCGCTTATCCGTTACCTGAAGACTCTGTCGCCGATCACAGACGAGGTTCGCGCTCAGTTTGGGGTGATGAATACACACCTCTCCGAGTCGTTGGATGGCGTGGAAGTGGTAAAGGGTGCCGCGCAGGAGCAGCAGGAGGTCGATCGCTTCGTCACAAATGCGCGGCGCGTGCGGGATGCCTTCGTGCAGCAGGGCGATCTGGAAGGACGCTATGTCGCCATGCTCCTGCTCGGCTCTGCCTATGCGTTTGGTCTACTCCACGCGCTCCTGCTTTTTCGCAGTGGCGCGTTGAACGTGGGCGGCGTTGTGGCGTACTTTAGTCTGCTCCGCCTGCTCGAGTTCCCGACCTTTGTTTCCACCTTCGCATATTCTCAGATTTCGCTGGGCATCTCCAGTGCCCGTCGTATTTTGGAGCTCATCAACCGCGAGACGAACCTGGATCAGAACGTCCAAGGGTACGCCGATGTGATGAGAGGGGAGGTCGAGTTCCGCAATGTCAGTTTCTCCTACGACCTGAGTAGCTTGAATGGAAAGAATGCTTCGCGAGACGATGTCTTGCAGGACATCTCATTCACAGTCAAGCCCGGTCAGACGGTTGCCATCGTGGGACAAACCGGTGCCGGGAAAACATCTCTTGTGAAGCTTATCAACCGCACCTACGATGCCACCCAGGGTCAGGTGCTTGTGGATGGAGTGGATGTTCGCGATTGGAACCTGGCGGCACTTCGTTCGCAGATCTCGATGATTGAACAGGACATTTTCCTTTTCTCTCGCGCCGTGAGCGACAACATCGCGTTTGGAAAGCCAGACGCGACGCAGCGTCAGATCGAGATGGCAGCCGAGTTCGCGCAGGCAGATGACTTTATCCAGACGTTCGACAAGAGGTACGCGACCGTCGTCGGTGAGCGCGGCGTCACGCTCTCCGGTGGACAGCGCCAGCGACTCGCCCTTGCGCGTGCCTTCCTGACCGACCCCTACATTTTGATTCTGGATGATTCCACCTCCGCGATCGACTCGGCGACCGAAGATAAAATCCAGCGCGCCATTTCCAACGCAGCGCGTGGGCGGACGACCTTCATCATCACGCACCGTCTTTCCCAGATCCGCTGGGCAGATTTGATTATCGTTCTTCGGAAAGGCAAGATCGCCGCGATGGGGACACATGAAGAATTGATGAAGATGTCTGAAGCGTATTCGAGGATATTTCGGGAATAGGAGATCGGATATTTGATATCCGAAACTTCTACTTCCGAATATTGATTTACGAGGATTTATGGGTTTCTTTTCTGGATTAAACGACGAAAAATACGACCGCCAGTATGCCGACCGTGAGTTACTACGGCGTATCCTTGCATACTTCAAGCCGCAGACCACGCGGCTTGCCTGGGCAACGATGTTCGTCCTTGCCTACGCAGGGATCGGTGCGGCGCTGCCAGTCGTGGTGTCCCGACTGGTGGACGGACTCGAAGAGCAGTCTTCCTTGCAGGCAATCGGCATGGCATGGCTGGTCGTCTTCCTGCTTGGCGTCGCCCTATGGGCGACAAACTGGGCTCGGCGCAGTCTTGTCGTGCGCGCTGTGGGAGATGTGATCCTGGACTTGCGAAGACGTGCCTTCCAGGCTGCGGCTGAACATGACCTGTCTTTCTACGATCAGTTTTCTTCGGGGCGGATTGTTTCGCGGATCACCTCGGATACCAACGATTTTGGCCAGCTGGTACTCATCGTAACGGATGTTGCGTCACAGATCGTACAGATGATCATTTTGGGCGTCATCTTGTTTCGCACCGATGTCAAGCTATCCGTGATGGTAATGCTGTTTTTACCGATCATCTTTGCCGTTGCAGCGGGATTCCGCGCCATGGCGCGGCGTGTCACGAAGCGCGGCATGAAAGCGATGTCCGATGTCAACGCGGCAATCAAAGAGACCATTAGCGGAATCTCGGTTGCCAAGAACTTTCGCCAGGAAGAAAGTATCTTTAAGTCTTTCGACGAATCGAACCAGCAATCGTATCAGGTCAACGTGCAACGTGGTTTTGTGCTCTCGATGGTCTTTCCGACTCTCAATGCGCTGGGGGGGATCTTCATAGCGATCCTGATCTACGCAGGCGGTTTGAGTGCCGCGCAGGGGATTGTCACAGTGGGAGCATGGTACCTTTTCATCATGAGTCTCGACCAGTTCTTCTTCCCCGTACTTAACCTTTCGGCGTTCTGGGCGCAAATTCAGGCGGGGCTTTCGGCGGCTGAGCGTGCCTTTGCCTTGATTGATGCTGACCCGAACGTTGTGCAAACCGATAGTCGTGCTGTGCCTCCGCTCAAGGGGAAGATCCACTTCGACGACATACGTTTTCGCTATACGGATAATGAGCCAATCCTGACAGGGTTTAATCTACTTATCCAGCCTGGTGAAACTCTGGCGCTGGTGGGACACACAGGCGCGGGAAAGTCGTCTATAGCCAAGCTCGTGGCGCGCTTCTATGAGTTTCAAGAGGGTCGTTTATTGATCGATGACCAGGACATCCGCACATTTGATCTGGCGCAATACCGTCGCCAGCTGGGAATCGTCTCACAGGTGCCGTTCCTGTTTTCAGGCACAGTGGCGGAAAACATCCGCTATGCCGCGCCGGACGTGACGGATGAGGACATCCTGACCATGGCGCGCAAGATCGGAGAAGGGGAATGGCTGGAAACGCTCCCGAACGGAATCCAGACCGAGGTCGGGGAGCGGGGCGGGCGCCTTTCCATGGGGCAGCGCCAGCTCGTGGCGTTGATGCGCGTCCTGATGCAGAAGCCCGCCATCTTCATCCTCGATGAAGCCACGGCGAGCATCGATCCCTTTACCGAGTGGCAGATCCAGCAGGCGCTGAACCTGATCCTAAAGAATTCCACCAGTATTCTGATCGCACATCGTCTGTCCACTGTCAAAGCGGCGGATCGTATTGTTGTAATGGAAAAGGGTAGGATCATCGAAGAAGGCAATCACAACACTCTGCTCGAGCAGGGCGGGCATTACGCGACGCTGTATAACACTTATTTCCGACATCAGTCGTTGGATTACAGACCGGATTGGGGGGATGATGAAAAGGCAGCCAAATTACAATTTACACTTGATACCAAGACTAAAGGTTGAGTTCTACGTATAAAACGTCTCTCCCCCAATGATGCCGTCTGTCGTTACTGAATTTATCTCACCTGGGGACTTGACAATATTTGCTCGGTTTCGAGAAGATTTTTGAGAATGGCCAGGTCTTCCTTAAGTTGTCTTTTCATCTTTTTTGCTAAGACACGCTCATCAACCTTGAAGAAATCCATCACATCGGCCTGTGTTGATATGTTTATTTTTGTGCTACGGCCCGCGATTTGGAAGGTGTAATACGTCTGTAACTGGAACGGGCCGGAAAGAGATTTAAAAGCATATCTCTGATTTGGCTCGTACTCGATTACCTCAAAGGTGCTTAAGTTCCTCTGTCCCATCAAATGACCAATGCTCCTAAAATAAGTTCCCGTAGCACGTGCATCTTCGGAAAGCCTGGCGGATGCCAATGTACCATGCTGCCATTGGAAATCGTTTTCAGGCGCGCTCATAAAGTTGAAGACCCGGCTCACGGGCCTATAAATCATCGTACTGATACTTAAGTTGATCATCCAACTATCTCTTTCATTCTCTATATCGGCGCTTGTCGAGCATTCCACGCGCCCTTCCCGTTGGCTTTAATCACTCCGCCGGCGAATTTATCCGAGTTTCACGATCCGAGATTGGCGCTGTTGTAGCGTGTTGTTCTCTTGGTTTCGCAAGATCGACCTTCAATGTGTGACCATCTATTGAATACGTATTAAACATGCTGACAGCCTTGTCGGCTTCGCTTTGCTCTCCCATCGTTATGAAGGCAAATCCCTTGGACTCACCGCTTTTGCGTTCCTTGATCACTTCTACCGCGGTGACCTTACCGGCTTGCGCGAACAGGGTGTTCAATTCCTCCTGCGTTGTTGACTTTGAAAGATTGCCTACATATAACCTGGTTTCCATTTTGATTACTGCTTTCTCCGACAAGACTGCCGGGATAAGAAATGCCGCCAGTACTAGAACAGGGTTGGCGGCTGCATTACAACATAAATCGAGGCAGGCGTCACTCAGTTGTGAATTCTTTGGAATGCATAGTAAGACTGTTAACGACTACTCTCGGGTGTTTCGACCTCGAGCTGCTTCAGGATTTCCATCACACCCGCACCTTGAGTGGGTTCTACGACCCAAGCAGCGATCTTATTCCCTCTGACGGTTATCTTGGTTTTTTCCCGTGGGGTAACAAAAGTTTTGTTCGTTGCGGGGATCACTCCCATTTGCAGATTCGTCAAATCAAACGAGCCGGTGTGTGTTCCGCTCAGTTGAGACATGGTTCTTACTACATCCCCCTCTGTGCCAATCACCTTGAAATGATAGTCTAGATCCGGAAAGGCGGTCATCAAGCTGGAACTCATTCCAAGCCAGGTTTCCTTGTCGATCGGCTCCGGGACAGGACCGCTGAACTGAAAATCATCAGCGAGCAAGGATTCTGCAACCTTGAGGTCGCCCTTCTGAACTGCATTCATAAGGGCTTGTACTATTTCTCTTTTATTCATGGATATTTTCCTAACACTAATCGAGCACGTTCAAAGCAAATGGGCCTGGATATTGATGGACGCTCCCTATGGAGCATCCTCCTGTTCCCCCGATTGATAAACACATAGTTTATGAAATGCCTGTATCAGTGTAACACACTATGATGTCAAAGTACGGGCGGTATCAAATTGGGCAATCTCTTCGGTGCGTTCCTTATGGCTCCCCATCTTGCTGCAGTTGACGTAAAGGGTTGCTAACCTGGGCAACGATCATGCGAGGCAATGACATTCGTTTATTACAGTACAATGAATAGATATACGAAGGTGTATTAGAAAGTAAAAGGTGTGTTTTATGAGTAAAGCCCCTGAGAGCAGTTTAACTTCTCAAGAGGAGTACCGAAACATCTTCGACGTAGCAAGCGATGGGTTAATGGTCTATGACGTAGAGTCGGACTCCGTGCTTGAAGCCAATCCGGCAGCTTGTGAGATGCATGGGTACAAACGCCAGGAGTTCATCGGGATGAAGTTGGCTATGTTCATGTCTCCTGAAAGTTATGCCCTGCATAAGCAGCAGTACCGAAAGGCTCAATCTGATCATGTGTTCGAGGTCCTTCTCATTCACCGGCGCAGGGATGGCTCGCTCTTCCACGTCGAAGAACGTACATCAAAGATCCGCTACCGAGGCAGATCATGCCTGCTAAGTGTGATCCGGGATGTCAGCCTGCGCATCCAAACAGAAAAGATCCTGGATGAAAAAGTAGAAGCCCAAATGCGCGAACAGGCAACTTTGCTTGCCATCTCCCATACTCTCGCATCCACCTTGGAGTTTCAGCCGGGTTTGATCCTCGACCAATTGCGTGAGATCATTGAGTACAACCACTGCGGGCTATTTGCATTGGAAGACTCTACACTTGTGTCTCTGGCCATGCGTGGAACGACGCTATTGGAAGCATCCTCTCCTTTCCGCATCCACATATCGAAACCGAAAACCCTGGACGCGCTATTCAACGAACACCGGCCGATCCGCATTGCAGATGTGTGGAGTGATAACCAGCAGGCTCAATTCCTGCGCGCGCTTCTCAACGATGGCGCGTCTGCACTGCTTGCAGGAATGCGCTCATGGATGTGGATACCGCTAGCTGTG
This sequence comes from Anaerolineales bacterium, assembly GCA_035699125.1. Taxonomy (GTDB): domain Bacteria; phylum Chloroflexota; class Anaerolineae; order Anaerolineales; family Villigracilaceae; genus Defluviilinea. Next base: position 35,071 of record DASSBC010000076.1, on the reverse strand, counting down.
AAGAGACGCGTGCTGGGCGGCTTAGGTATAGCACACGAGAAAATGAATTACTTCACGCCTCACCATGCCGATCTGGCGCTTAGCGTGGCTAACCAGGCCGCCGTCACTATGGTTAACGCGGAACTATATGAAGATGCGCAGATGCTGGCGGTCATGGAGGAACGTCAGAATCTGGCACGCAATTTGCATGATGCCATTAACCAATCTCTCTTTTCGGCCGGACTGATTGCCGAAGTTCTGCCGCGTTTGTGGGAGCGTGAGCCTGAGGAAGCCCGCCGTTCGCTGGAGGATCTACGCCGATTGACACGCGGTGCGCTGGCCGAAATGCGCTCTCTGCTCGTTGAACTCCGACCCTCTGCCCTCACGGATACTGATCTAGGTGATTTGCTGCGATTATTAGGTAACGCTTTTACCGGTAGAACAAACATCCCGGTTGCCGTGACAGTGACTGGTGAAGGTGTGCTGCCAGCAGAAGTCCAGCTGGGACTTTACCGGATTTGTCAGGAGGCACTGAACAACATTGCCAAACATGCCAAGGCTAGTCAGGTAGAAATTCGTGTGTTGCACGAGCGTGGAAACCTTGAACTTCATATTCGGGATGATGGCTGCGGTTATGACACTACGGAACAGATGCCACCCGGTCACTACGGCCTGAGCATGATGCGCGAGCGTGCTGAAAATGTCGGTGCGTTTTTGACTGTCATAAGCCAGGTGGGGAAAGGCACAGAAATCGCGATCCGCTGGAACCAGCCCTCAAAAAAGGAGTCTGCATGAGCGTCAGCTCTCCACAACCTATACGCGTCATGCTGGTTGATGACCATACTATGGTACGTCGAGGCTTGGCAGCCTTTCTCAAGGCTTTCGACGATTTGCAGCTGGCGGGCGAAGCCGAAAGCGGTCGGGAAGCGATCGAGCTCTGCGCGGATATCCTTCCGGATGTGATTCTCATGGATATGGTCATGCCAGAGATGGACGGCGCCGCCGCAACTCGCGCCATCCGCCAGAGGTTTCCGCAGGTGCAAGTCATTGCGCTGACTTCTTTTAAAGAGGGAGATCTGGTGAAAAACGCGCTGGAAGCTGGAGCGATCGGGTACCTGCTCAAGGATGTCTCTGCCGATGAATTGGTGCGCGCCATCCGCGCGGCTCATGCGGGTCGCGCCACGCTGTCCCCTGAGGCGGCGCAGGCTCTGGTGGAGACAACCAATCATCCACCTGTGCCCGGCCAGGATCTGACCGAGCGCGAACTGGAAGTCCTGGCTTTGATGGTCGAAGGACTGAACAATACGCAAATCGCTGGCAGACTCACGGTGAGCTCGTCTACGATCAAGTCCCATGTCAGCAACATCTTATCCAAGTTAGGGGTCGCCAGCCGTACCGAAGCCGTCACGCTTGCGTTGCGCAACCACATCATACGCTGACGACCCAATCTCCCCCAAGTGGCGGAGGCAAACCCTCCCCGACTGATGGATGTGGCCGGGGAGGGTTTGTCATAAGATTGGGGAAGGATTGTGACCTACCTAAGCAAAACCATTTTTCACTGTTGAGGAGACTTACCATGAGTATGATCAAAGTATCTGCCACTTCACGGACGGCGGCTGTTGCTGGCGCCATTGCAGGTATTGTGCGCGATCATCATCGCGCAGAAGTCCAGGCGATCGGTGCAGGAGCGGTTAATCAGGCGATGAAAGCTCTGATCCTGGCGACTGGCTATCTCCGGCTCGATGGAATTCATATACGCTGCGTGCCTGAATTCGCTGAGGTGAACATTGAAGAAAAGGTGAGAACGGCGATCAAGTTGGTCGTGGAGGCGGGGTCCACGCCCCATGCTTCTGAGACTGTAGAAGACAGGTTAAAAACGGACACCAAACTAGTTCTTGAACCGAAGTGGTTGCCACATATTTCGGAGGAAACTTAAGCTCGCGAAGCAAATTTGAAAAAGTCTGCTTGCTCTCCCCCAAGTGGCGGAGACAGATACTCCCCGGGCGCAGGATGCGCCCGGGGAGTATCTGTTGTACTATAAGTCTATGACCCGCGTATATCTAGCCGATGCTTTAACAGAAGAACGTTCAGCCTTGCGTCTCTTGGTATTGGACCTCAACATGGAACTGGCTGGAGAAGCCGCTGACTGGTCGACTACGCTGGCGCAGGCTCCCATCAATCGTACAGATATGTTATTGATCGATTGGAGTTTGCTGCCTGCTAACACGCAGGTTGCAGCCCTGGATCAACTGCGCAGAGCCTGTCCGGCCGCGCTGGTCATTGTTCTGATCAGCCATCTGGACGCTCGTCATCAAGCTGCCCTCTCCTCCGGAGCGGATGCATTTATCAGTAAAGGTGAAACGCCTGACCGGGTGGCCGAGCGTTTGCGGTCTGTTGCCGCCAGCGTTCGTTCTCAGTAACGTCGCATGACTGAATAAGAGACCGGAAAAACCGGCGCAGTAGCTACGCTACCCTGAGCGCCGGCGTACATGGGGACAGCCCAGATGCAAATGAATAGGGCACAGAGCAACCACCAATATAGAAGCCATCGCGTATTGGAAATATTCTAAAGGAGAAGAAAAAAATGAATCTCATCATATATCTCATTGTTGGAGCCGTTGTCGGTTACATTGCCAGCCGGATCATGCGAACGAATTCACAACAAGGCTTGCTGCTCGATATCATCGTAGGTGTTGTTGGTGCATTTCTTGCCGGCGCCCTGCTTAGTCCATTGTTGGGAGTCGGAACGATCAACGACGCTATTACCGTTCCAACCCTGCTGGTGACACTGCTGGGTTCCGTTATCCTGTTGTGGCTCTATAAAATGGTCGCCCGGCGCGCATAGCGCAGGCATTGAAGATGTAGAGTTGGATGAGCAGGGGTGTGCTACACGCCCCTGCTCCTGACAACAAGCTGGTGGTGAGTACCACTCTCACAACTGCCAGTGAGCATCATCCTATCAATCCATAGACATGGTAGGTGAGGAATGGACGGTTCCTTTCGTGAACAAGGATAAGGATCTGGCACCCCGCAATCAAGGATCTGGCACCCCGCAATCTCCGAAGAGTTTTGTAGTGGGACTACAGGTCCTTGCCAGCCTTATCCGCTGGCTGACAGGTCTTAGTAAGTTGACGGAAGAAGAGCGTGAGGATGCAGGTGTTTATCTTGATCGCCTGAGAGGCGAATAAATACTGGTTCCCTAGAATATCGCACAGACCGCACCTAGCGGTCAAGATGAGTCACCAAGGAGAAATAAAATGATCCACGAGAATCAAGAATATAGATCCACTGCAAATAATACAGCAGGTATTATGGTTGGCATGTTAATCGGTGGACTGGCTGGCGCTGCAGCGGCGTTATTGATGGCACCCCAATCCGGGAAAGATACCCGGAGGCAGATCCAGGAAAAGAGCATCGAGCTGCGCGACCGGACGACTGAAATGGTGGAAGATACCGTGGCGCAGGTCCGTACCAAAGCAAACGACCTTGCGGTGAGCCTAAAAGACCGCGGCCAGGAAATTGCGGTTAAACAGTTGGACCATATATCTGGAGCCGCGCAAGCTGAGAAAAAGGCAATCCAGGATTCCTAAACTCTGCCTCAATGAGCATCTGTATGAGATGTAATGGAAACATAGCTTTGCTGTTATGTTGGCAGTCATTCCGGCTAGTCTCATCCTCACGAGTGCGTCATACTATGTCCATCCGGCCGATTTTCGGGCCGGGTGTACACCCTGATTTAGAAGATTTCCTTGTTTGAACTGATCATCTTGCTCTTAGCCGCGCTCTGGTTCCTTAGTCTGTTCGGACGGCAAAGCGTTCCCAGTATGATATACACAGCTGGTTTCATCAATTCGCTTTCCGTGTTGATTGTTATCCTGATCGTCATTCGTTTTCTATGGTGACTGTTTTATATGCACTTACATTCATTCCGCAGACAAGTAGTTGCTCTTTTTCAGACCACAGATTGTTTTGGCTGCTTTTATTTCAAGCTGCAGCGGTCTTTAACGTGAGGAGTATTATGCAACCAGCACAGCTACCCGTAACAAATCCTGATGAGTTTTCCAGATGTGAAGAGCGAAAGCAGAAGGCAGATCACAAACAAAGCCTTAACCCAATCCAAAAAACGGATGCCGTCCTGAAGAGACTCATTGAACGCGCGCTCGGGCGAGATGATATTCTCCGAGCCATAGAATACGAAATTAATGTCCAGGTAAAAAACGGGATTGTCTATTTGTATGGTCACATTGTAAACATAAGTAGCAAGAGAAGGATTGAAAACGCCATTCGGTCCATTCCTGATATCCGCGGAATGCAAAATCATCTCGTCCTCGATGATAAGCTCACCCTGGAGGTCGCTGGATCCTTAGGGGAGTTGGAGCGTATCTACGGCTGTAAGTTTTTTACAGGCGCCTCGCATGGGGTCATTTCGCTAAATGGCAATGTGAAAGACGAGAATGTAAAATTATTGGCAGAGCAACGGGCGGCAAGCCATCCAAACGTCCGCGGCGTGGTCAACAACGTACGCGTTGCCGGGGTAGAGCAGGATTTACAGGAGCGACCATTCTTACAGCCTGCCATTGGAGCAATTATTTATTTTCTCGATGGAGTATCCGGGGTTGTAAAGCAGGTGATTATTAACCCAGATAATCGGCGAGTAAAGGCTATGATCATCCGGGGGAGATTTACGGATCAACACGACACCCATACTTCACGGGGGCCTGTGCATCTTGTTGCTGTGCCAATGAACGAAGTTCGTTATCTGACCGGAGTCTCAGGATTTTTATATATTAAGAGCAATGAAAGAAATCGGTACACAGAATTCAACCCTGATGGTTTTTTTACACCAGAAAATAGTTGGAGCCCTCCTCATCCCTATTGTCCCGAGGATGTGCTTTTCTCCGTTAAAAGACAGAAGGAGGTGGAGTATCAAGTCCTGGAACAGCCACGGAGCAAGGAACTGCTCACAGGAGCATCGCTATGAAAAAGAAATCGTTGAACCTCCGACGGCCCTATTTCTTCGGGCAAAGAATCCATGGCTTGCTTTCATCAGGATCAGGCAATATGCCTGAATTGATCAACCCCGTGTTCGAATGGGAGGAAGTCGAAAGCGGAATTGAGGACCTTTTGCGATGGGCCGATGATGGCGGAAAAATGTTGGACCTTGAGAACAGAACCACCCGGTCAAGTCCGGATGCGGCTTAGGAAAGGAGAAACAAAAACGAAAGATGAATATTAGCCGACTAAAAAGCTTTGGGAAAAAACGTCTCAAAGTCTTGTCCATCTTAGGTCCTCAGGAGTCGTTCGATAGAGATGGCAGTTAATTCGCTTCCTCAACCATACAACTGGACCTTTCGTCGCGTTGTATGGGCGACTCTTGTGCTCCTTTCTGTCATTCTTGGCTTTTGGCTTCTCTATCGCTTCAACCAGGCCATTTTCACCTTATTTATTGCCATCGTGATAGGTACGGTAATTAGACCAGCCGTAGCCTGGCTGCATCGGCGAGGGCTACCGCAGACCCTGGGTGTCATTCTTGTTTACCTCCTCTTGCTGCTCCTGCTCATAGGGTTCCTCCTGTTATTATTTCCGTTGCTCAGCGAGCAAGGTACAACAATCGCGACCGCCATGCCGGTTTACTACCAAGACCTACGTCAGTGGGTGGTTAGTCATCCCAATCAATTCCTTGCGAGCTTAAGTGAGTTCCTGCCAGCTGCCTTGCCGAAACTGGGTCCAGTGCAGCAAACGCAACAGGAGCTGGTGGATTCAGCCGGACAGGTTGCGGGTTACGTAACATCATTGTCGAAGGGGATTTTTACAGCTATCATGATTCTGGCTCTCGCTTTTTACTGGACCCTGGATGGACCAAGAATTATCCAGTCATTTCTACTGGTGATTCCGCAGTCCCAGCGTGAGAGCATCGGCGAACTTATTGCGGCTATGGAAAGCAAAGTTGGCTTTTATATAGTCGGACAGGCTATTCTTTGCGCGGTGATAGGTATCATGGCACTCATTGCTTATCTGCTCATCGGCTTGCCGAATGCTCTGGTATTGGCATTGATCGCGGGCGTGCTGGAAGCGGTACCGATGATCGGACCGCTGCTCGGCGCGGTCCCTGCCGCGCTGGTTGCGCTGTCTATTGCGCCGGGCAAGCTGATCTGGGTCGTCGTCGCGACCGTTGTGATTCAGCAGGTGGAAAACAGCCTGCTAGTGCCTCGGATCATGAAGAAAGCTGTGGGCGTAAATCCCTTTGTCACGTTACTGGCGCTCTTTGCATTTAGCACGTTATTCGGACTTGCAGGAGCACTGATGGCGATTCCCATGGCAGCTATGATTCAGCTGGCGCTCAACCATTTCGTCTTTAAGCAAGAGACGGTCGAAATGGAAGTCTCTGAGGGACGTGATTTCGCAAGCCGGCTTCGTTATGAAGCGCAGGATCTAGCCCAGGACCTGCGCAAGCAGGCGCGTCTCCAAAAAAGAGGCTCAGACCAAACGATCGGGCAGGTTGAACAGGTGATGGATGAGATTGAGACGATCACAACCAGCCTGGACGCGCTGTTGGCAAAGGCTAATCAGGCAGACGCAGAATGACGAAACAGATCGTGGTGATCGGCACTGCCGTCATGACCACCTTGCTCGCTCTGGTAGCGTTATGGCAATTTCGTATTGTCGTCATTTACGTTCTGATCTCGCTCGCGCTTGCGGCAACGGTCCGTCCAATGGCACGCAGCGAATCAAGACGCAACGTAACGACTCGCCTGCTCATGATTTTGCTCTACGTGGTCAGCATCGGTGTTTTCGGTTTGTTAATCTTTCTTGTCGGCAGAGTATTGATCGGTGATCTTCAGGAATTAGGGCAAACGATATCAGAGGAGAGTACCTGGGTGTTACCTTCCTGGGCGGAAGGCAGCTTGCTCATACAAGCACTGGGTCGATGGCTGCCAACACCGGACAAGCTCTTCGAGGCAATCGCCAGCCAACGCCAACTTATATTATCTGCTGTTCTTGGCTTCACGCAAGGCATTGGCGGCATCGTAAGCGCTTTTTTCGTCATACTGTTCCTGAGCATTTATTGGAGTATCAATCAAAATCACTTTGAACGCCTGTGGCTCTCTCTGCTTGCCTCTGAACAGCGCACCCATGCCCGAGATATTTGGCGGACGCTCGAGTATGATCTCGGTGCCTACATCCGCAGTGAAATCATTCAGAGTATCCTGGCTGTGCTTCTATTAGGGACTGGGTATTGGCTGCTTGGATCCCCATATCCAGCGCTGCTGGCGGTGGTTGGCGCGATCGCCTGGCTGGTACCTGTAGTGGGGGTGGTCCTTGCCGTCATTTTGCCGTTGTTGCTGGGGCTGCTGACTGGCGCACAGTTGAGCCTTTTTACAGTACTTTATACGCTCATTGTTCTAATTGCTTTGCAAGTATGGCTGGAGCCACGGCTTTTCAGGCGCAAATGGAATAATCCTATTCTGACACTGATCCTCCTCCTCGCTCTGGCAGATGCTTTTGGTCTGCTGGGAGTCATTCTCGCGCCGCCCTTGTCAGTTGTTTGTCAAATTCTCTGGAGTCTGTCTGTCAGTAACCGCCTGGCTCCAGCCACGGCAGTCCAGCTTTCAGATCTTAAGGAACGCCAAGCAGGACTCCGCTTGGCTATCGAAGAGATGAAAGAACCGCCTCCTCCCTTGGTCCTCAGCAGCATGGAGCGGCTTGCCGCGCTACTCGAAAAAGCAGACCCACTTTTGCAGTCGGCGCTCCCCCCTGAATCACCCAAACTGTTAAATCCATTCCCGCCTCTCCCCAGTGAGAATGTGGCATCCAAAACGCAAACCCCTGAATAAGTATATATTGTTGTCGCCTTAGGACATTGGCTGCGAAAGCTCCCCCAAGTGGCGGAGGCAAAAACTCTCCGGTCGATGGATGCGGCTGGGGAGTGTTTGTCGTATTATAAGATCAGGTGAAATATGAATCAAAGCTAGGGGGCACCTGTGCCCGTTCTTGTGCATACGGAGAAAGATGAAAAACACGGTTATCGAATCAAAATGGGGTGAGTTTCGACGAAACGTTGTTAACTGGTTCAACTATCGTCGCGATGATCAACTCACCAAGGTGAATAATGTGCGCGAGCGGTCCTTAAGCATCCTCCAAAAACGTTATGGCTATACCAGGGAGGAAGCCATATCCCAACTGGAGAAGCATTATTCGAGAGCCTGGCTTGGCTAAAACCAACTGGCTTTATCAAGAGAAATGGAGCACTCATGGCTGAGAGGATCAAACATAAACGAGGCAAAGTCGCGACGGAACTTGTAAGCATCCTGCGCTGGGAGGATGATGGCGGCAAAACGACTGAACCGAATCACTTAAAGCTCAACCCGCCATTTGTTCAGACGATGCCCGTACAGGGAGCTTCGCCTGCCAATTCCCTGCTTTGGAACCGGATATTTGTCATTGAGCCCTTCCAGGCGAATGCGGGAATTCGTCTGATCAAGAGAAAGACTCCAGGAAAAAGTGAAGCGCCTGCATGTGTGACCGCTGCCACGCGTACATACTGTGATTGACCCGTTCTTTCCAAGAACATGATCGTAAAGGAAAACCCTGATGAAAAAACAAGTTGGTTTGTGGCTCGACCGCAGGAAGGCTGTTATTGTCAGTATCGCCAACAACATTGAGGCAAAAAGAATAATCACTTCTCATATGGAGCATTATGTACTTTACTCCACCGTTGTCCCCGGGGATGGCGCACCGGAGGAGATCCGTGACCGGCGCTTCTGGAACCATCTGGGCGAATACTATGACCAGATTATCGCGCACATTCGTGACGCCACAGAGATCCAGATTTTTGGACCCGAAGAGGCGAAGTACGAGCTCCAAAAGCGCCTGGAGGAGGAAGGGCTGGGCGAACACATTGTCAGCGTGGAAGATGCCGGTAAATTAACATATCTTCAAATTGCCACAAAAGTCCAGCAGCGCTTCCCATTGCGGTCTCGATTTGATCTCGCCTATTCTTAACCTTAACTCTGAAGGAGAGCCCTCATGAATGTGAGTAAAGATGTATTCGAAAATAAATGGGAACAAATTCGCGCCCAATCCAAACTATGGTGGGAACTGTTTAGCGATGACGATCTTAATAAGGTGGCAAAGGCGCCTGTTAAGCGTGATAAATATGCCATGATGCTCCGAGTGAAATATGGTTACACCCAGGAGCGCGCCAGGGAGGAAATCAATCAACGAGTTACAGAGTTGGAAGCAAATCCACCGAGCGCTGAACTACTACACGACTCGCTGGATCAGCAAGCCAGCGCGAAAGTTTCAAAAACTCGAAAAAAACAGACCAGGAAATCTACCCTGTAACGCAGTGCTTAAAAAAACAAGGAGAAACATGGGACGTAAAGGTGTCAGTAAACGCAAACCGAAAAAATCCAAATCGGATCCGAAACACAACAACAATCATGGCTCATCCGTGCAGTCACTCGTGAATTCCAAAGACGCCCCTCTTAACCGAGAGCGTGGCAATCCTGCCGATCCATCCAAGAAGAAAACCCCAAAATGAAAGTAAGTGTATAGAGGAAGTAAGGATGCTTACCATATCTGCATCTCCCCGCAGGGAAAAGACGTTGAAGTTGAAGTTGCTCTTTGTCGTTATGGATCTGCTTACCATACTGGCGTATCCGATCGTGTTTATGCACAGCAATCTGCGCCGGTTTTCAAAGTCAAAAGGAAGAATCCCGCTGCCGAATGTATTCGTGATTGTTCCAGTCACCCCAGGCAAGGACCGATTAGAACTTATGAAGTTAAGAAAGAAAGGGATGTATGCGTACTCAAACGATTGATTTTCCAGAGCAACAAGCACAGAGTGTTTTTCCTATGGAACGGTCGAATCTAGCTCAGGCGATTTCAGAATTAGGCTTGAAAGACAGTTATCCCGTGATCGTACTCATCGGCGGTGAGGTGGATGAAAAGCGGGTTGACGTTACGCGCCGGGCTATTGAATTGATTTCCAGGGTTGCAGAAGACCTGCACGCTGCCGTGATCTGTGGAGGCACAGATATGGGAGTGATGGCAGAAATTGGCCGGATACGTTCGCAGGAGAGTTACAAATTTCCATTGATTGGTGTAACACCTGAAGAACTGGTCACCTGGCCTGGCGGCCCGCTCCACACAAAGTTTTTGTGGTTTGGAAAACAGCGTTGGCAATTAGCACCTCATTATTCGCACTTCATCCTTGTACCCGGCGAACAGTTTGGAGATGAGTCTCCTTGGATTATCGACATAGCCGCCCTCTTATCCAAAGACCACCCATCTGTGACGATCTTGATTAACGGTGGAGAAGTTTCGCGGAAGGATATCCAATTAAGTTTGGAGAGTGGCAGGCATGTCATTGTGTTGAGTCGCACAGGGCGTTTGGCAGATGAATTAGCAACACAGCCTACGAGGAGCGACTTAATGACGGTCCTCCCGGTCCATGCTGAAAAATCAATTGATGAGGTGATCCGGTTAGCACTATCAATGACTGAAAAGGGTTCTGTAAACCCATTGAGCGTGCACGAAGAGGTAATCAGTGCCGCGTAATTCAGAGCCAATGGTGAATTTCTGAATGTGGCTCAACGACTAACCCAGGTGTAAGCTATGGAAAACCAAATCACATGCCCTGTATGCAAACGAACGATAACGAATAACCCAGTCATTAACGCGGCGGCAAACAGAGAAGACCATACGATGGGATCGGAGTATGTCGTTTGCGAGTGTGGCGAAAGGATCTCCTTTTGGGCGATCACTGCTCAGCTAAGAGACCAGAAAAAACCTATGGAAAAAGTCCTGAACTGGTTTCGCAGTCTCTCCAATGGTTGATAGATAGCAAACAAGAGAAGTTGCAGTCACGGGTAAAAGCCGGAGCGCCCCACTCAACAGGGATAGCATAAGCTAATTCCCGGCGAATTGAACAAAGCCTAAGAAATGCTAGACATGTGGTCTTGCGGGATACCGATTTGAGGACAGTCTATGGAACTGTCTTTACACTACGACCTTACGAGCGCGGCATCCAGGAAGTCCTGGGAACGTACAGTCGATTTGTAGTGCCCTGCCCGGGATTTCAACTCCTGCCCATGGATAGCGAACCTCAAGTGGATGGCGTGATGTGGGTACGCCCCACAGGCGATGAAGAAAGCATCAAGCGCACTTTCTATACTATCGACAACTGGAAACGAGCGAGCATCCAGCTGGCTAGGGCAGGACGAATAGGAAAAGGAGTTGACATCATGGTAACAAAAATCAGTAATGGAAAAATCAAAAAGACATCCAGAGGGATGCGTAAGCACGTACGGCGCATGAAACAAGAGTCCCGTAAAGCAGGCATTCCCATCAATGAATTGAAAAAAAGTGTACCCAAACTACAAAAGCCCGCCGTCAAAAAAGAAGCCTGACCGAATACAAATACTATTGGTCTATTTAAGGAGATTGAGATGATTCTCGTTCAAAAATCTGTAAACGGTACAGACTATTATACAGACGATACAGTTTATTATACATTTCATCAGGTTAAGGGTGCCGCAGATACCTTGTGGAGTTTCGCCTGCATCGATTTAGGTATAACCAAGAAAACCGGTTTTACCTCGCAAGAACTCAAGAATATAACGGATCTGGCAGGCATAGGTCCTCTTCATCCAACCAGGTTTCTTCTTTTACAAAACGGCAATGCTGTTCCAGTTCCCTATCTTAATGGCGGCTCTAATTTGCACCCTAATGACATAGTCCTTCGGTCGGTTGCGGATCCTACGGTCCCAAAGGCTATTCATCTGTCTGCTACTACCGATGTCTCTCTCACAGATTCACGAACACCCGTTGCGGATCGACTGAAAGAAATTGAAGGTTTACACAATAGGCAACTCTTAACGGATTCGGAATACCAGGATAAACGCGCAAAAATTGTCGCCGAATTATGACCCGGTTTGGGTTCCCCAAGGTTTTACTTGTCAAAGACGTAAACGGTGGAAAAAGATCATTCCTCAGCGAGCCTTCGAATTGCCAGTGGAATTTGTAATTCTGGCATACGTGGAAAAGGCAAGGGAACTGATTGGGGATGATTGAAAATGGACGGCGTATGCCGTCCGTTTTTTTATACGTGTCTGGTGCTGCGCGGGTCTAAGGCATCTCTTAAACCGTCCCCGATAAAGTTAATACACAGCACAGTCAACAGAATGAGCAAGCCCGGAAAGAACCAGAGCCAGGGAGCGCTCTGAATATATTTAACGGCACTGTCCAGCATGTTGCCCCAGCTCGCGGTCGGCGTTTGCACGCCAAGACCGAGAAAACTCACATAGGACTCCGTCAAAATGGCGCCAGAAACACTCAGGGTGGCGGAGACAATAATGGGAGCAATGGTGTTCGGGAGAAGATGTTTAAAGATGATGCGAGCATCCGAAACGCCCAGAGCCCGCGAAGCCGAAATATAATCCAATTCTTTGAGAGACAAAACATTGGCGCGCACAATCCGCGCCAGATACATCCAGCTGGTAAAGCCAATGACCAGAATGATCACGACAACACTTCCACTGAGGGCGCGCCCTAAGATCTCAACCTCCGGGACTATTCCTCCCAGAGCTTTTCCCAGGACAATGAGCAGGAACAGGCTTGGGATGATCAGCATGGCTTCGGTAATGCGCATGAGGAGATCATCGACCCAGCGCCCGAAGTATCCGGCAACCGCCCCAACAAGAACGCCGATAAGCACCTCTACAATTGCTGCAAAGACGCCAATGGAGAGTGAGATTTGCCCACCGTAGATGGTTCGGGCGAGAATATCGCGCCCGATGGTGTCTGTGCCAAAGGGATGTGCAAGGGAGGGGGGCTGAAGCTTAATAGAGAGGTCGTTACAGTTGGCATACGCCTCACCGGTGACATACTTATCTATCGGTACGCATGTACCACGCGCAAATACCAGCCCGCCCAGCCAGATATAAGCAAAAATCAGAACCAACACGATCAATGAGATCACTGCCATTCTATGCCTGCGAAACCGGCGCCATGCCAACTGCCAGGGGTTGAGGATAACCGGCTCAGTGCTTTCTACAAGGGCAGATGGTTGGGATAGCGCCGTTGTTGTCATTGCGTTCTCTCCAGTGAACTCAAGGGTGCTCCAAAGGGTTCATCTACTCGATCCGAATGCGAGGATCGAGAAACGAATACGTAATATCCGTAATCAGTTGAAAGATGACGACAGCCACCCCGATCATCATCAGAATCCCCATCAACACGGGAAAGTCAGATTGCGCCGTACGCTCTACAAATAAGCGACCGGTCCCGGGCCAGGCGAAGATACTTTCGGTGACGACGGCGCCGGCAAACAGGAACGGGATGTCGAGGCCGATCAGTGTGACAAACGGCAGGGTTGCGTTCCGCAGGGCGTGCTTCATCACGACGATCCTTTCCCGCAATCCCTTGGCACGCGCGGTGCGGATGTAGTCCAAGCCCAGCACTTCCAACATGGAGGAGCGAACATAACGGCTGTAGCCTGCAATACTAATGATCGACAACGAAAGCACCGGCAGGATCATATGCAGCGCGATCTGCCCGGGCGTGCGTCCCACCTGCGGGTCGAACATACCCACTGTGGGCAGATAGGGTAAGCCCCAGTTTTTGAAATTAACGCTAAAAAAATACATCAATAACAGAGCAATCAATGGAATCGGTATCGAATACCCCACAAAGGACAGACCGGTCACGAAATTATCGAAAAATGAATATTGCTTGAAGGCGGAATATACCCCGATCATGAGCGAGAAGATGATGATCACGACCTCCACCGTAATCATGAGCAGCAGCGTGTTGGGAAGCCGCTCCGTGATCAGTTCCAGCGCCGGTCGTTTGCTGATGAGCGAGTTTCCAAAATCGCCGCGCAGCACTCCTAATCGTTTTCCGGGCGTTTCCGGTACGCCATCTCCATCCATATCGATCTTCATCCAGTCGTTGCCGATCAGCCAGGACAGATATTGTATGTAGAGTGGCTGATCCAGCCCTAACTGGCGGCGCAGCCGTTCCCGGTCCGCGGGGCGGGGAGGTGTCCGTACCCCCAGCGAAGCGATCGGGTCTCCAAACGCCTGCATGAGCATAAAGAGAACGATGCTGATCAGAAACAATTGAGGGATGGCTTGCGCCAAACGCCGGATAATGTAGTTGAGCATGGCTGAAGTACCTCTACATTGGATTCAACGGACGGAACAGGACGTGAACCCGCTCCGTCCGTTGAAAAAGCCTACTCGATCTTATTCGCTAACAGTCCACTCCTGCGCGTTCCAGAAGGGAGTTGCACCAGACAGCCTCACGTTCTGCAGACGAGTGCTGACGGACCAAAGGTCGGGGTCCTTCCACAAGCCGACCCAGACTACGTCGTCGTGCATGATCTTCCCGATTTGATAATAAAGCTGTGTTCGCGCCTCCGGATCTGTTTCTGTGGCTTGCTGATCGAACAAGGCATCCAGCTCCTCGTTGCAGTAGCCCTGCCAGTTGCCGCCTTCCGGATTATCGGGACCTACCACCTCAGAGCACAACCAGTTGAAAGAGGCTTCCGGGTCCGGATACGCCCCTGCATTTGAATACTCAGCAATATCGTACTGACCCGTAGGCTGTGGACCACCATCGGCATAGCCATTGAAGAAGTCATCCCCATAATTGACGAGTTCTGCGCCGATGCCAACCTGTGCCCACATCTGCTGAACGACTGCCTGCACATCCTTGCGCAGCTGGCGCTGATTGGCGATGTAGCGCAGGACCAGTTCTGTGCCATCCTTATCGCGCGTGCCATCTCCATTGGAGTCCACCCAGCCTGCTTCATCCAGCAGACGGTTTGCCTCGTCAGGATCATAAGGATACGTCTCTAAATTTGGATCTTCAAACGGAGGGGTGCTTGCCCAGAAGGTCTTAGCCACCTCTGTTAAGCCTCCAAGCAAGTCCTGTACGATCTTTTCACGATCTGTTGCCAGAACGATGGCTCGTCGAACGTTCACATCTTGCATGGCAGGATGCGCTGTTTCGGGGTCAAAGTTCAGGTACCAGCCTTCGTCATAACCCGAAGGTTGCGTGACGAACTGCGCCACGCCGCTGTTGTTGATGGCATCTGCCTGCGACCAGTCGAGGAAAGTAGCGATATCCGTGTCACCTGCCAGGATGGCAACTTCCTGCGCGGCATCGTCTGCCATTCGGATGAAGATCTGCTGTAGCTGCGGCGGATTGATCCAGTTCGGATTCGCCTCGAAGATCATATGGCTGTCGGCTTCCCATTCGGTAAAGACAAAGGGTCCCACACCGACGGTAGGCGCGTTATTCCACTCAGCGTTGTCCAGGGTCCCATCCGCTTCAAACACGGGTCGCAGGACGTGTTCCGGGAGAACGCCACCGGCAAATGTATAGGGCAGCCAGCCTGCAAACGGCTCGCTGAAGGTGATGACCAGCGTATGATCATCCGGCGCTTCTACGCTCGCAAAGTAGTCCTCGTATGGATAGCGGCTGGCAACCGTATTGGAGTCTGCCATGTACATATCATACGTGAAGACAAAATCGTTGGCGGTCACCGGCTCACCGTCGCTCCAGGTGACATCATCACGCAGATTGATGGTGAGAGTTAAGCCGTCCTCGCTCAATCCGCCATTTTCCACTGTAGGAATTTCGGTGGCAATCTCGGGGACAGGATTGTTATCCGGGTCGAAGGACCAGAGGGTCTTAAGCCAGAATTGTGTGGTGATCGTGGAAAACCACTGGGTTGCATAGAGGGGGCTCAGCGTGGTTGGCTGTTGGACAAAGGTAATGACCGCAGTTCCGGCGGAAGCTGCCGGTTCTGTGGCAGCGGGTTCCTCCGTCGTCGAAGGCTCGGTGGCGGCGGGTTCGGTTGCCTCCGGTGGTTCCGTCACGACAGGCGGCGCCTCCGTGGCTGGTGCACCACCTCCGCAGGCTGCCAATACCAGGCTTGCAAGCACGATAAGCGATACCAAAAAGCTTAGGTTACGTTTCACGGTTCTCCTCCTGAGAGAATAGGTTAATAATCAGCGTCGGAAAGTGAGAAAATCTTGTCGCGGAAGCTCCTTTCTGGTCAACATCCATTTCACGCACATTTAACGATTCGTGCTATGTTGATCTACTCTATAAAACACGATCAGGAAGGTCTGGTTTTATAGAACGGATACCGCTGCATTGACTTTAACCGATAACTGCTCGAAACGCTAACCCCCTGGAGTTTGGTTTTCTAGCTCACGTGCGCCAGTCGCGGATCCAGGGCATCCCGCAAGCCGTCGCCTAATAAGTTGAACGATAATACGGTCAATGCGATGGCAATGCCGGGCAGGAAGACCAGGTGCGGTGCGGTAAAGACCTGATTTCGTTCCGCACCGAGCATGGCTCCCCACTCCGGTGTCGGTGGCTGCGCACCCAGCCCCAAAAAGGAAAGCGCCGCGGCGTCCAGGATGGCAGTCGCGATCCCGAGCGTGCCCTGCACGATCAGCGGGGTCAGGGCGTTCGGCAGGATACGCCGGAAGAGAATTTGCACCGCGTCGCCTCCTAAGGCGCGTGTCGCGGACACGTATTCCATCTCACGCACGGAAAGCACGCTGGCGCGCACGACCCGTGCATACGCGGGGATAGAAACAATGCCAATGGCAAGGAGAGCATTTTGCAGTCCGGGCCCGAGAACCGTAACGATGGCAATTGCCAGGAGCAGCGAGGGAAACGCCAGCAACACATCCATGACGCGCATGATGGTGTTATCGATCCAGCCACCAAAATAGCCACCTAATGCACCCAGAACCGTTCCGATGACGATCGCAAACGAAACGGTTAGCAAACCCACCATCAGGCTAAGACGGGCGCCGTAAAGGATGCGGCTGAACTCGTCGCGTGCGTTCCCATCCAGCCCCATAATATGCTGCGGCAGGTCTTGTGGGCACCCGAAGGCGTGGATACAAGGAGACTGTCTTTTTTCAGGTCTCACCGGATACCCCGGCACGTCTAGCATAGACTTGGTGGGGCTGTACGGAGCGATCCACTGCGCGGTTAGCGCAATGATGACTAGAATTCCCAGAATGATCATGCCTACAATCGCGGATTTGCGGCGCAGGAGGCGCCGCCAGGTATTATTCCACAAGCTCACCGATTGAACGGACAGACCTTCGGCGTCCAGACTCTGAATGACTTGAACTTCCTGGCTCATGGGCTATTCCAGTCGAATGCGGGGATCAAGATAGGCGTAGGAAATATCTACGAGGAGATTCAGAACAACAAAAAAAATGGCAATCACTACAGTGAACGCCTGCACGATTCCATAATCGCGTGCGGTGATGGCTTCATAGAGGATACGGCCAACACCCGATAGATTAAATACCGTCTCGGTGAGTACAGCCCCGCCTAAAAGGCCGCCTAACGAAAGTCCGATTACTGTGACTAAAGGAAGCTGGGCATTTCTGAAGGCATGCTTCATCACAACCACCCTTTGCCGCAACCCTTTGGCGCGTGCCGTGCGGATGTAATCCTGTCCCAGCACCTCCAGCATCGAGGAACGCGTCATGCGCGCGATAATTGCCATGGGGATAGTGCTCAAGGCTACTGCTGGAAGGATCAAATGGGTAATCGCATCCTTCACCAGGGCAAAATCAGAGCTAAGAATACCGTTAAAGACATTCATGCGGCTGACGAAATCGAGAATGGTGAACGTGGCTGTACCAGGCGTCAGCTCGAGCCCCCAGACTTCAAAGAAGGGAACAGGGATTAATCCGGGAGAAAGCCTCCCGGAGGGAGGCAGTTGGAATGGCGTATCTTTGAGTGCCAGTGCGAAAATATACGCCAGCATCAAGCCCAGCCAGAAGACGGGCATCGAGACCCCGGTGTTTGCCCAGAGCATCGTCAGCACATCCACCCAGGAATTGTGGCGGACCGCTGAAATGACGCCGAGAGGCACCCCCACGAAAACACTCACGAGGAGAGCGGCTAGGCTCAACTCTACGGTGATCGGCAAGCGCTCCATGATTAGCTCGCCTACTGGCTTCGAAAAACGAAAAGAACGCCCAAAATCACCATGGGCAATCTCATTCACATAATAACCAAACTGAACAAGGATGGGTTTGTCTAAACCATGTCGCTGAATAAATTCATTACATACTGTATCAGTGGCTTTTTCCCCCAGCATAGCGCGGCAAGGGTCCCCCGGGATTAAACGTCCCAGTGCAAAGGTGGCAAACAAAATTCCGAACAGAACCGGGATACTGAGAAGGATGCGTCGAAGAATATAGGTGGTCATTGGCTTTTTAGTTCCCCCGGTGAGAAAACTCACCGGGGGAAGATAGCCTAGTGCTGAGAGTTATTGCGGCGGTGCATTCAGGAACGTGCCAAAGAGACCACTCCAGTAGGTAAACCCACCGGTATTCCCGGTGTGAAGCGGGTTAGCCGCATCCCACTGAATACTCAGGGATGTGACTACATCGTTGGCATCGAGCGTGGAACCATCGTGGAACAGAACACCCTGACGCAGGTGGAACGTCCACTCCGTCAGTTCTTCATTGGATTCGTAGGACTCAGCCAGTTGCGGCTCAACCGCCGTACCGCCGACTTCGTATCCAAGCAGGGACTGTGTTACCTGTTCGCAGGCACGCAGGGATTCGCCATCGGTCTCATCTGCACAATAGAGCGAGATGGGCTCGGCATTCTGCATCCAGACAAAGGTATCCTGTCCGGGGATGCCCATCACGGCGAAGTTCTCGTTACCCAGCGGGCTGGAATGGGCACCTTCTACTGTCGCTTTGAATGCCACACCAGAACCACCCCACGCCACCGGAATCATCGGAACGTGCTGTTTGATGGCGTTGTTTGCCTGCTCATAGAAAGTAGCCCGCTCCTCAGTCGAAGCAAGCTGGGCAGCTTGTTCGATGGGGTCGACGATATCGTCGAATTTGTCGCCAAACTGGTCAGACGAGCCGGCACCGAAGTGATAACCCAGGAAGTTGGTCTGGTCCGGGTAGTCTGCGCCCCAGCCGAGCAGGTGGATACCGGTCAATTGGCCGGAGTCGGCTGCGTCCAGGAATGCGCCGGATTCCATCACTTCGATTTCTGCATTGATATTCAAATTTTCGCGCAGCTGGGCTTGAATATCCTGCGCCACAACATTCGGATCAGGAAGATAGCCACGGACCACATCGCGGTAGTTGATCACCGTATCAAAGCCGTCGGGATAACCAGCTTCGGCGAGCAGCGCGCGAGCGGCGTCCACATCGAATTCATACCAGTCTTCACCGACACAACCGTTCGGGATGGCACAGGGTGTGAAGTGGGAAGCAACCGATGATCCAGGCGGATAGAAATTGTCCACGATACGGGCACGGTCGATGCCCATGGCAATTGCCTGGCGGACCTGCTCATTCGCTAGCGGGTTCGTGCTATTGTCGAAGCCTTCCGCCTTTGGATTATTGTTGAAGCCAATATAGAAAATGCTCAAGGCTTCGCGCGGGATTAACTGCAGATTCGCGTCGCCTTCAATGGTTTCGAAATCATCCGGACCAGGATTATCAATGGCATCGACGGTGCCAGACTGGAGCTCGAGCAGGCGCTGCGCTGATTCGCTGCTCCAGCGGAACACGAGCGTCTGGTTCATCGCAGGCTCGCCCCAGTAATCGTCGAAGCGGGTGAAGACCAGCTGGTTGCCCCGTTCCCATGATTCGACCATATAGGGACCCGTGCCGATGGGGTTCTCGAGCGGATGACCTTCTGTGGCTTCCAGATGCTCAGCCGGCTGGATCGCGAATGATGAGAATGCGATCTTCGATGGGAAGGCGGGATCCGGCACGCATAGATTGAATTTCACTGTAAGCTCATCGACAGCTTCAATGGACTTGATCTCGCCGCCATATTCACAATCGGGCGCTTCCACCAGCATTCCTTCATAAGTGGAAGGCGCTTCGGTGGCGGGAGCTTCTGTTGCTGCCTCTGTTGGTTCTTCTGTTGCGACTTCGGTAGGTGGTTCTGTAACCACCGGCGGTGCTTCGGTTGCCGTAGCAGGTGCTCCGCCGCATGCAGTCAGAACGCTGGCGATCACCAGAAGCGACAACAAAATAAATAGGTTGCGTTTCACGTTTCTCCTCCTGAGAGAAATTTAGTTGGATTCAGTTACATGCAATGAGGGAAATCGGAATGTATCTGTGACGAGACACCTCCTTCCGAAGTGAGTGAGCAGATTATACAGCAAAAAGATATTTAGTAAACGGGTAGGGGTATACCTAGTCCATTTAACACTACTTGAGAGGGATCACGGGGCCACAAGCCTGGAATTCTTGCATTGCAGTTTGGGCATGTGCCGTCGCCCGTAATATGATATTCATGGATGATATAACTGCTTCTTCGAATAAGACGGTCATTACAATGTGGACAGAAGGTATCTTCATAATCGCCCACCTGCCCTGGTAAATTCCCTGCATAGACAAAGCGCAGTCCGGCTTCGTGCCCGATCTCTGCCGCGCGTAGAAGCGTCTTCGCATCGGTGTTGTCGGGGTCTGTCATTTTGTAGTCCTTGTGAAAGGCTGTCACATGCCAGGGAATATCCTTGGAGACACCGGCGATAAAACGCGCTGCATCCCATAGCTCTTCGTTCGAGTCATTGAAGCCGGGGATAGTGAGAGTCACGATCTCCACCCACAAGCCCATATTGTGGGCGCGCTGAATCCCATCCAACGTATTTTGCAGCACCCCGCCCAGCTTGCGATAGTTCTTATCCTGCATGCACTTGAGGTCCACCTTGTAGGCAGAGATATACGGGCGGATGTATTCCATCACTTCCGGTGTGTTGTTCCCATTTGAGACATAGGCGCACATCAAGCCCGCTGCTTTGGCTTCCTTAAAAATCTCCACCGCCCATTCGCTGGTGATCAATGGCTCGTTATAGGACGAAACTACGGTAGAGGCATGGGTTCGATGTGCAAACCGCACCATCTCCTGCGGGGAAATTTTTCGAATGTGATTAATCGATGCATCGGAAGAGGGATCGCGCATAGCCTGCGAGGTCAGCCAGTTCTGGCAGTAGCCGCAATGGAAGTCGCAGCCGAGCATCCCGAACGTCAGCGCGTTCGTCCCAGGCATCACGTGGAAGAAGGGCTTCTTCTCGATTGGGTCGCTTTGCAGGGCTGCCACATAACCCCAGGGGACGCGTAATTCGCCTCCTTCATTAAAGCGCACCTGACAGATCCCGCGCCGCCCTTCCCGGATTTTGCAGCGATGACCGCAGGCATAACATTCGATTGTGTTATCCGAAAGTTTCTTATAGAGATCCCCCGTTACCGTTAACGTATCCAGTAAATCGCCAATTGTCGTAACCACTAAAACCTTCGACTTTCTCTATATACCATCCCTTATAATACACCAAATGCTTACAATTTGTATTCAAGCTGGTGGTCAGTCTTCCCGCATGGGAGAGGATAAGGCGCTCAAAACCTTTCTTGGACGACCGCTGATCCAACGCGTAGCAGAACGACTCTGGACGATTGCGGATGAATTGATCGTGACCACCAACCGTCCGGACGAGTACGCGTTTTTGAATCTGCCTCTCTTTTCGGATCTTAAACCGGGGCGCGGCGCTCTGGGGGGACTCTACACGGCTATCGCCTCTGCAAAACATCCTATCGTCGCCGTCGTGGCGTGCGACATGCCTTTTGCCAGTCCTTCTCTCCTCGAAGCCGCGAGCCGTCTTCTCTTGCAGGAGGAAGCGGATGTCGTCATCCCGAAGTCAGAAGAGGGCTATGAGCCGCTCCACGCCATCTATCGACGCGAGACGTGTCTTCCGGCCATCGACGCGACAATCGGAGCGGACCAGTGGAAAGTTGTCGCCTGGTTCCCGCAAGTGAAGGTGCGTATGCTTACGCCAGACGAGATCAGTCAGCATGATCCCTCCGGGCTGGCATTCTGGAATGTAAATACCCCCGAAGAATTCGCCGAAGCAGAAAAGATCGCTACCTCACAATGAGCACAGGGCACGGCGCGTGCGAGACAACCTTTTGACTGGTACTGCCTAATAACAAGCCCGCCAGCTTCCCCAGGCCTCGCGAGCCCATCACGATCACGTTGCTGTTTTGGGCGTTTGCTATATCAAGAATCACCTCCGCTGGATTCCCTTCCAGGGTCTCGGTTTGAATCGCAGCGGAAATCGTCCCTACGGTCTCAACCGCTTTCTGCGCGATTGCCTCTGCTTCACCCAGGCGAGCGTTGATCGTCTCTTGCATAAAAGGCTCCCCCAAATGAACCGGGATCGGCTCGAAAGCGACGACGATCCTCAAGGTCTGTGCCTTCATAGCTTGCGCCAGGTCGGAGGCGACGCGCGCGGCATGTAGTGAATGCTCCGACCCATCCACGGCTAACAGGATGTTCTCAAACATAGTAACTCCTTTCTGTAGAGTACAATCTACCGCTTGTCTCATAATAAACTTTACCTTTTATGTGTGCTTGTAGGTTAAAATTTATGTTTCAAGGAAAGTAAATTGTGCGGCACTATGTAAGTATACAAACTTTTCCTGTCAGCTTCAAATCCTAGGAGCCTTTTATGCCTCTCGATACGAGTGTCATCCGTCAGCAATTCCCTTCTCTGGATCGCCCTGCCGTATTTCTAGATAACCCTGCTGGGACTCAAATCTCAAAACAAAGCCTCGAGCGGATCAACCATTACCTGTTGGAGCACAACGCCAACCACGAAGGCTTATTCGAGACCAGCCGAAAATCGGATGCAATCCTGCACGAAGCTCATGCCGCGATGGCAGATTTTCTCAACACCGCCCGACCGGAGGAGATCATCTTTGGCAACAACATGACGACCCTGACCCTGCACATCTCGCGTTCGCTCGCGAGAAATTTGCAGCCAGGCGATAACATCCTGGTGACGCGTCTCGACCACGATGCCAACATTTCGCCCTGGATGCTTGTTGCAGAGGATAAAGGATGTAATCTCATTTGGGTGGATTTTGATGTGGAACAGGGCATTCTCGATCTGGATGATTTTGCAAGAGCGTTGGAACGCAAGCCAAAGATTGCCGCGTTTGGGTATGCTTCCAACTTGTTAGGCACGATCAACCCTGTGAAGAAACTCACAGAAATGGCAAACGATGCAGGTGCACTGGTCTACATCGATGCTGTGCAATATGCGCCGCATGGTCCGATAGATGTCCAGGAGCTGGACTGTGACTTTTTAGTCTGTTCTTCCTACAAGTTTTTCGGCCCTCATGCGGGGGCATTATATGGGAAATATGATTTGTTGGATCAGTTGAAGGCATACAAGGTACGCCCGGCTTCGGATGAGTTGCCCTATAAATTCGAGACCGGCACACAAAACCACGAAGGGATTGCAGGCGTGCTGGGCGCGCTGGACTACTTCGAATGGTTAGCTTCAGAGTTTGGCGGTGGACACGTAGATGGTTGGAAGGGGAAAGGGTTTTCCGGCAGGCGGCTTTTGTATAAGCAGGCAATGTCTGCGATTCGCGAGCATGAATTTGAGCTATCGCGTGCTTTAATCGAGACGATTGAATCCGTTCCCGGAACCCGCGTCTACGGCGTAACAGACATGGATCGCCTGCAGGAACGCGTGCCGACTGTCTCTTTCCGGCTCGAAGGCAAAGACCCGGCAGAGGTTGCCGATGCTCTCGGAAAACTGGGAGTTTATGTCTGGAATGGACACAACTATGCTCTGGCAATTGTAGAGCGTATGAGGCTGCTGGAAGGGGGTGGAATGATTCGTGTGGGACCTGTGCACTACAACACGTTGGAGGAAATCCAGCGATTTGGGGAAGCACTCAAGCAGGTTGCAAAATAAATAACTTTGCGAAGGTTCGTTCTCAAATGGGAGACCAAACAATCTAAACCCTGGCATGGTTTTAATTAAAGAAAAGACCAGTCAAAAGACTGGTCTTTTCTTGCCGTTAAATGACGAACACCAGGGTGAGGGGGGCACCCTAGTGTTCGTCGGCGTGTATATTACTATAAGGCTAATTTTCTTGCAAGAGGCAGAACCTTAACATTTTATATGAATTTGTGCCCCGGGTAGGAATCGAACCTACATCTAAGCCTTAGGAGTGCCTTGTTCTGTCCATTGAACTACCGAGGCGCAAATAAATTATATCAAACAATGTTTCCCTCCCACTTCCATCTCATCTCCTTTGGGAACTACGGGCGGAAGTTATATCCCATCATCCTTCGGCGGTACGGTGGGACCATAATCCAAAATTGGTCGTAACTGCGACGTCCCCTCCGGGGGACCGACAATGCCTTTATCTTCCATCATATCCACGATGCGCGCAGCGCGCGTGTAACCGATTCGCATGCGACGCTGGAGCATCGAAACGGAGGCGCGTCCCTCGCGGCGCACCAGATCAATGGCTTCTGTGAGCAGAGGGTCGGCATTGGAGTCTGAAGAAGCGCTCTCTCCGAACATATCCGTCTGTTTGAGCGGGATGGTAGAGGGGGGCATATCGACTGGCGCTGTTGCAGGTGTAGCAGAGATGCCTAGCTCGCTATTCTGGGCACGCCAGAACTCGACAAGGTCCTGGATCTCACCATCCGACACAAACACACCCTGCAGACGGGCTGCGGAAGGAGCGTCCGGTGCCTGGAAGAGCATGTCGCCGCGACCCAGCAATCGTTCGGCACCAGGCTGGTCGAGGATGACGCGGCTGTCAGTGTTCGATGCCACGGCAAAAGCGATGCGCGCCGGAAAGTTTGCTTTGATCAGCCCCGTCACTACATCCACAGAAGGACGCTGTGTAGCGAGAATCATATGAATACCAGTCGCACGCGCCAACTGGGCAAGGCGGGTGATCTTCTGTTCGGTTTCGCCAGGGGCGATCATCATCAAGTCTGCCAATTCATCGATCACAATCACGAGGAAGGGAAGTTTTTTCTCGCCCTTTGACTTCATCTTGGCGTTGTAATCGGCGATATTGCGCGAGCCAACCTGGGCAAATTTGTGGTAACGACGGTCCATTTCTTCTGTCATCCACTGTAGGGCGCCGATCACTCTGTCGATCTCGACAACGACTGGCGAAAGCAGGTGTGGAATACCGTTATATCCCGTGAGCTCTACCCGCTTCGGATCGACCAGGATCAAGCGCAAATCGTCAGGAGTATTATGCAGGAGGAAACAGGTGAGGATTGCATTCACACACACCGACTTACCGGAACCGGTCGTTCCGGCGATTAGGAGGTGCGGCATCGCCTCGAGGTTAGCCTGGATCGGGTTGCCGGTCACGTCCTTGCCGAGGGCAAATTTCAATGGCTGTTTGTTGCGCTGAAAGGAGTCGCTTTCGACAAGATCGCGCAATGCGACCAGCGCCATCTCATCGTTCGGGACTTCGATGCCCACATAGCTGTGGCCCGGCACCGGCGCCTGGATACGGATGCGCGGCGCCGCCAGCGCCAGCGCCAGATCATCGGCGAGGGAAGCGATCTTATTAACACGTACTTTCGTGCGCCCGCTTCTCGTCTCGACAAAGAGTGGCTCTACACCGAACTGTGTGATGGTCGGACCGCGATTGGTTACCACTACCTGCACCGGCGCGCCAAAAGAGGACAGGGTCTCCTCAATCAGGTGGGAGCGCTGTTCGATAAACTCGTCATTGAGGGCAGGCGCGATTCCCGAGTCGAGGATCTGTTTCACATCCGGTAATTGCCATTGGATGACAGGCTCAGAAGTTCGGACGGTTCTTACTGGCACGCCAGGTGTCTCATGCTTTACGACTGGTTGAGGGCGATCTAAGGGCGTATAACCATTAGAAGAAATTCCCTGCTCTTCCAATGCCTGTGTTTTCGTCGTTTTGTTAATCGGTGTCTGAAGCCAGGCGCGAGCCTTGCTTAGCAGCGGAGGAACCCAACGAAATAGGTCTGCTACCGTAAGATCGAGAATCATGGTCAGGGTGATCAGCAGCCATGCCAGCAGTGCGATGACCGTTCCGCCCGTGCCAAAGCCGTTGAGCAAAATTCGTGCAAACAGACTCCCAATGTATCCGCCGCCGATGCCATCCAGTACAGCCTGCTCCGCCATTTCGAGCGGAACAATGGAGTGCATCAAGGTAACAAGCCACAGGAAGAACAAAACAATCCCTGTGGCACGTTCGAGGGAAAGCCGCGGGAGTTTTTCGATGCGGCGCAGGATCAGCCATGTGCCCATCACGATCAGCGCCACAGGCAGGATGTACATCCCCCAGCCCAGCATCCACCGAAAGACTCCAAGCAGACTTCCGGTAAGAGCGCTGCGCTGCGCCGAGAACAGTATCAGCACAGTCAGGATGCCTACCACCGCCATCACTGCCCCCACTACATCAAGTTTGCGCTCGGGGGAAAGGGTGCTCCACCAGGAAGGGGGAACCGGTTCCGGCTGTAGACGAGCGGCAGGCTTCGCTTTGGATTGCGCTGTTTTCCCCTTCGCATGGGAGGGCGTTGCAGCCTTGCCTTTCGCTTTTCCACTCGACCGGGAAGCAGAAGCAGGAGTCTTGAGAGGCATGAGCAAAAGTATAGCACAAATGGTCTGTTTTCTTTCGCTGTCCATGCCACGAATGGATTTCCCATTTGGTCATATAACGGGCAACGCGTAGGGTAGAATTGCAAACGAATACGGCAATCTACGAGCTGCCACCGGGAACTCTAGAAACAATGGAGCGCGACATTATGGTGTCGCGTTACTGATTTTCTTTCACCAAAGGATTCTACTTTGTTCGAAATACTTTTTCTTGGCACGTCCGCTTCCGCGCCTTCGGCAAAGCGCGGGCTTTCCGCACAGATCGTCAAACATAATGAATACCGCTTTCTGATTGATTGCGGGGAGGGAACGCAGCGCCAGATTTTGCAATCGGGCACAGGTTTTAAGAACTTAACCCGCATCCTGCTCACGCATGGGCATCTCGATCACATCCTGGGGCTGGGTGGATTGCTCAGCACCTTTCTGCGCTGGGATGCCATTGAGGAATTAGATATCTTCGCCGGGCGTTCCACCCTCGACCGCGTCCATGACCTGTTGTATGGTGTCGTCTTGCGCGGCAATCAGGCTCCTATGCCGCTCCGACTCAATGAGATCAAGCCTGGTTTATTTTTCGAAGCCGACGATTTTACGGTGAGTGCCTTTCCCGTCACCCATCGCGGACCGGATTGCCTGGGCTATGTGTTTGAAGGAAAGGCGCGGCGTCCCTTCCTGCCCGAAAAAGCAGATGAGTTGGGCGTGCCCTTCGGACCGGAACGCCGCAACCTGGTTGCTGGCCAGGAAATCGCTCTCTCAGATGGCAGGCGCGTCCGACCCGATGACGTGCTGGGTCCGCTGCAAAAGGGGGTAAAGCTTGTGGTGGTAGGAGATGCGGGGAGAACGGACGATCTGATTGATGTCTGCAAAGATGCAGATGCGCTGATAATCGAATCCACCTATACCGACGAGGAAGCTGAGATGGCGCGCAACTTCTCGCACCTCACCGCGCGCCAGGGGGCGGAACTGGCAGTCAAAGCCGGGGTGAAGAAGCTGATCCTCACCCATATCTCGCGCCGCTACCGTGAAAAGGATATACTGAAAGAGGCCCAAGCCACTTTCCCGAACACATCTGTGGCGCGGGATTTTGATTCGTTCCAGATCAAGCGGGAGGAATAGCTTGTCGTAACGACATTGTGCAGCACCCTTTACGGGTCAGTCGTTTTTAGGCGACTGGGGTCGCCATTACACCCCATCACTCGTCATAATAAATAGCGGGGTCATCTCGAAGCTTTCGAACTTGGGTCGCAGGCGTTCGGTGTTATAGAAGCGATTCACGTTGACGGTCTTCTTCGTGCTGGTCACAACATCTACGGGGATATTGTCGTAGCGACCATTCTTCAGTACCACCAGGCGTCCATGTATTTTCCTGAGAATCAGGTCGAGCGCCAGGTTGCCATAGACCATCGGGGCAATCGAATCAATGGCGTCCGGGTCGCCGCAGCGCACGAGGTAGCCCAGTTTCTGGTTCACGGTATCCACAGCGCGCCCCTTGTTGTATTTGGCGGTCAGATCCTTGATACGCCCGGACACAAGATCGCCGATGCCGCCCAGTTTCATGTGACCGTAGGCATCTGTGCTACGATCCTCGAAGACCATTTCTCCACCCTCGAACATTGCCCCTTCCGATACCAGGACCACGGAATAATGGCTGGAGTTCTTTTCGCGATCCTGCATCAACAACTCTGTTAGGCGTTCGATGTCGAACTTATATTCAGGAATCACACAGCGGTGCGCGGCGCCTGCCATCGTCGGGAGCATGGCAGTAAAACCAGCATAGCGCCCGAACACCTCAAGCACAACCACTCGTTCGTGTGAGCCGCCCACCGTCCGCAGACTGTTTGCCAGCTCAATCGTACGTGTGACGCAGGTACTGAAGCCGATACAATAATCTGTGCCCGGTACGTCGTTATCCATTGTTTTGGGAATCGCGACGACTTTCACGCCCTCCTGATACATGCGGACACCATAACTAAGCGTGTCGTCGCCGCCGATGGGAATCAAATAGTCAATGCCGAGAAAATCGATGTTCTTGAGGACTTCTTCTGTCAGATCGTTGACATCGGCAGAATACTTTTCCTGTAGATTCTGAGGAAGACGGTCACGTTTTACTTTGCTCGGGTTCGTCCGGGATGTGTGCAGGAACGTGCCGCCCGTCCGCCCGGCGCGATGGACGATTTCCTCCGTCAGTACCTGATAGTTGTTGCTGTTATCTGCATCCTTTTCTCGAATGATATCGATCAATCCTGCCCAGCCGCGGCGGATGCCAATTACTTGATAGCCCTCTCGTGAAGCGCGGATCGTAACTGCTCGAATCGCAGGGTTCAGCCCTGGCACGTCCCCTCCACCCGTAAGAATTCCAATGACACCTTTCTTTCCGTTCATTTCAGCCTCCAAACAGCGTGACCGCTGGCATTGTTTTAGCACCTTGTATTTTACAACTTTCTCTTACAAAAAACAAAAGCGCTCGTTATAGCGCCTTTGCTTTTGAAATGGACCAAGCCTATCACAGGCTGTCGTTAGGATATCAATCTATGGTCCTCTTGCTATATCACTCTATCGGTTCAGCCTGTCACTGCAATATCGGTTGTGCCCGTCGCTTCTTCGCTCACCGGGATGGGAACGACGACGTTTACAGCGCTTGGCAAAATGCTGGCTGTCAGAGTCGTTGGCTCAATCACCTCGCCGTCGATGGAAATCGTCTGCGGCGGGTCTGCTTCCACGACAATTTCACGTCCCTGATAATGTACCAGCTGTGGACTGTCTGTCGCTTCTGCCGTGGGCGAGACCACCGCTGCGCTGACCGTAATCATGGCGGCAAGATCCGCTCTGCGAAAAATCACTACATCCAATGCGCCATCACTGATATCGATTTTCTTGGATAGCGTAAGCCCACCAATCGCCACGTTCCCGGAATTGGCAATCATACAACTTATGCCTTCGATTTCATGCAGCTCACCATCGACGTGCACGCGATAGAGGGAGGGCATCAGATTACGCATCTCATTTAAAGCTGAAAAAGCGTATGCCAGCACCCCAAAGCGGTTTTTGATTTCCTGGTCGGCACTTTTCATCATATCGGCTTCCAGCCCAATGCCGATGCGCAGTAAAAACAGGCGATCGTTGACCAAGCCCATGTCAATCAGGCGCGTAGTGTAGTTGCCTTTCGCAATAAAATCTATGGACGCCTCAATATCGCTGCTCGGAATGCCAAGTTCGACAGACATCACATTTGCGGTGCCGCCGGGGAAGATTGCCAGAGGCGTAGATATCCCCCGCAGTGCGGATGCCACTTCCATAACACTGCCATCCCCCCCATGCACGCCCACAATGTCGGCGCCGTTTTCAATAGCTTCTTTTGCCAGTCTTTCCGCATCGCCCGCTTTGTGCGTGATGCTTACATCCCAATCAATCCCTGAGTCTTTAAGTCCGGTGTTTAGCGCCTGCAAAATCGGGCGTCCAACTCCGGCTGCCGGATTGATAATGACCTGCAATTTTTTAAACGATCGCGATTCATTACTCATTACTGCTTCCTCTGACGCGGCAGTTTCATATCATCGTTGGTTCTTCGTATACACCGAACACTTCTTTCATCACCTGGATGATCTCACCAAGCGTGGCATAAGAATGGACGGCTTCCATAATATACGGCATCGTGTTCTCCGTGCCTTCCATGGCAATGCGGAGTCGATCAAGCATTTGTCCCACGCGACCGTTATCACGCGTTCTGCGGAGTTCTTCCAGCCGCTTCACCTGCCTGTCATAGCCCTGCGGATCCATCTCAAGGATGGGAACCGTCAGCGGCTTCTTCTCGGCATAGGCATTCACACCCACGATCTTGCGAATGCCCTGATCGATCTCACGTTGATAGCGATACGCCGCATCGGAAATCTCGCTTTGGAAGAATCCCCTTTCGATGGCAGGGATGACGCCGCCCAGCTCTTCGACGCGGCGGAAGTAGTCATACGCCTGCTGCTCGATACGGTTCGTCATGGCTTCGACGAAGAAACTGCCTCCGAGAGGATCGACGGTGTTCGCCACCCCGGACTCTTCCGCAATGATCTGCTGGGTGCGCAGAGCGATGGTCACGGCGTGCTCAGAGGGAAGTGCCAGCGCCTCATCCAGCGAGTTGGTGTGCAAGCTTTGTGTGCCACCCAGCACGGCAGCCAGTGCCTGGATCGCCACACGTACAACATTATTTTCAGGCTGCTGCGCGGTCAGGGAAACGCCAGCTGTCTGCGTATGGAAGCGAAGTAGCCATGAGCGCGGGTTCTTTGCCTGGAAGGTTTCACGCATCTCGCGTGCCCAGATGCGGCGCGCGGCGCGGTACTTGGCGATCTCTTCAAAGAAGTCATTATGGGCGTTGAAGAAGAACGAAAGGCGCGGTGCGAAGTCATCCACGTCCATGCCGCGGACGATGCCCCAGCGCACGTACTCCAGCCCATCATCCAGAGTGAACGCCAGCTCCTGCGCAGCGGTAGAACCTGCCTCACGGATGTGATACCCGGAGATCGAGATCGTGTTCCACTGCGGCACATTCTGCGCACCAAATTCCATCGTGTCCACAACCAGCCGCATGGACGGCTCGGGCGGGAAGATGTATTCCTTCTGCGCGATAAATTCTTTCAGGATGTCGTTCTGGATCGTGCCGCGCAACTGGTCGGGGCGTACACCTTTATTTTCCGCTGCGGCGATGTACATTGCCCAGATAATCGCGGCGGGTGAGTTAATCGTCATGCTCGTGGACACTTTATCGAGTGGGATGCCCTCGAGCAGAATCTCCATATCCCTTAAGGAAGAGACCGCCACACCGCACTTACCGAATTCCCCTAATGCTTCCGGTTGGTCTGTGTCATAGCCCATCAAGGTGGCGAGATCAAACGCGATCGATAAACCCGTCTGTCCCTGATCGAGCAAATATTTAAAGCGGGTGTTCGTCTCCTCGGCAGTGCCGAAGCCGGCGAACATGCGCATTGTCCAGAGCTTGGAGCGGTGAAGCGTGGGGTGGACGCCGCGCGTGAACGGGTACTCCCCGGGTAGTCCAAGATCGGAGGTGTAATCCATATCTTCTACATCGAGTGGAGTGTAAAGACGGTTGATCGGTTCCGAGGAGGTTGTAATAAATTCGTCTGTGCGTTCCGGCAGGGATGATAAGGCTTTCTTTAACGAGGTTTCCCCCCATATTTTGAGCGAGTTTTGCAGCTCATTCAATTTCTTTTTATCGTACATAACCATCTCCTTGGGCGTTCTTAAACACGAAGGGCACTACGGTTTTTCCTTTGTGTACTTACCTGCACATCGATTTGCCAGGCAAATCGTGCCAGTGCAAGTGTTGTGTCCTTAGTGTTTAAACTAAGACAATTGCATTATACTTGACTGGTATACTCCCTTCTCAAAGGTACCTATGCCGCGTTTTGAAATCGATGTAGACCCCTGTGACCATATCACCGCTGACGCAATTGGCAAGCCTGGTCAGCGTGTTTTTTATATTCAAGCCTTCCAGGACCAGCGTACGATCACCGTCATCATTGAAAAGGCACAATTACACTCCCTCGCCATCGGTGTGGAGCAATTCCTCGCGCAAGTGGATGAGCAGAACCCGGACCTCTCTGAAGCGTCCGGCGACTATGTGG
Organism: Anaerolineales bacterium; assembly: GCA_035699125.1. Taxonomy (GTDB): domain Bacteria; phylum Chloroflexota; class Anaerolineae; order Anaerolineales; family Villigracilaceae; genus Defluviilinea. Next base: position 2,962 of record DASSBC010000076.1, on the reverse strand, counting down.
AAGAGGTGATGCGCATCAACCCGCCGGTAGACCCGCTCTTCCGCGTGGGGGAGATCGGCCTCGGTTATGACAAGGAGCGCGACCTGGTGGTGCTGTTTGTCAAGGAACTGATGACCGAAGAGGACGACCAGGAGACGGCGGCTGTCGTCCGCTTCTGGGCATCGCGCTCGCAGGTGCGGATGCTGGCGCGCTGGGGTGTGGAAGTCGTTTCGCGCGGGCGCCCGGTCTGCCCGCAGTGCGGTCAGCCCGAGGAGCCGGAGGGACATTTCTGCCCGAAGAAGAATGGGTATAAGCATTAGGGTTTTACTAACGTTTTCTAAAACTTTATGAATGCTTTACAAGAAAAACTTGCCTCTGCCATAAAACTACGGGAATCAGAAAAACATCAAGAGGCTCGTCAACTTCTCCTCGCACTTCATTCCGAATTTCCCGAAGACCCACAGGTAAATTATCAATGCGCGTGGATTCACGATCTTCTCGGTCTGGAGCGCGAAGCGATTCCTTTTTATGAGAAGGCGATCGAGAGGGAATTAAGTGGTGATGATCTGAAAAGCGCGCTGCTTGGCATGGGGAGCACCTATCGCTGTATCGGAGAATATCAAAAATCCATTGAAATCTTGCGGCACGCGCTGTCGAAATTTCCTGACTCTCATGAATTTAAGGTTTTTCTTGGGATGGCTTATTACAATATCGGGGAACATTCAAAAGCAATGGAACTACTGCTGAACAGCCTTGCCGATACCTCCAGCGACGAAGGTATCCTGCGTTACCGGCGCGCCATCCGTTTTTACTCTGACAAACTCGACCAGACATGGTAACGGAACAACTGCGGACTGCCATCGAATGTGGCACGTATGAGATCCAAGGCCAATTTACCTTCGGGTCCAATTACACATTTCTCGTTGCTGTTAAGCACGAAGGCAACGAATATCCCGCTGTGTATAAACCTCTGCGTGGCGAGCAACCGCTCTGGGATTTCCCCGAGAATTCCTTAGCCGGACGGGAGGTCGCTGCTTACTTAGTAAGTGAATCCCTAGGTTTTCACATTGTCCCGTTTACTACCCTGCGCCAGGATGGTCCCTTTGGCGCGGGATCCCTCCAGCAGTACATCGATTATGACCCGGAATATCATTACTTTAGCTTCAGCGGCGAGGACAGGCAGCTCCTCCAGCCAGTCGTCCTCTTCGACGTCCTATGCAACAATGCGGATCGCAAGGGGAGTCACGTCTTCTTCGAGACGGGCACGCACAAACTGTATGCGATCGATCATGGAATTTGTTTTCACGAAGACGATAAACTGCGCACCGTACTCTGGGATTTCAGCGGGCAAAAGATTCCGCAGGAACTGCTTACGCCTCTTACCAAAGTCAAAAGCTTATTTCCTTTGCTGGAACCGTATCTGACCCGGCGCGAACTCCTTGCACTTGCTTCCCGCGCAGAATCCATTCTGAAAAAGGGGACCTTTCCTCGCCAACCCCGCGACCGCCGCGCTCTACCCTGGCCGCCGCTCTAGTTACCAATCACTACTGGCTATGTACTAATTACAGGTAAGACACTTACAAAGTAATTGGTAAATAGTCATTCCTCCCAAGGAGCATACATGCATTACAACCTCGCCCTCATCGGATTCGGAAACGTCGCCCGCTCGCTGGCGCGGCTTCTGCTTCGCAAACGGGGCTTACTTAAATCTCAATATGACCTCACGTTTTCCTTCACGGGGATTTCAACAGGGAGGCATGGCTGTGCAGTAAACCCGGATGGACTTGATATCGAGCAAGCTCTCGGGTTGGTGGAAAGTGGGAATTCCATTTCTCCTCTTTCTTCTTTCCCTGTAAATGATTCGCTGTCTGTGATTGAACATTCGAACGCTGATGTCGTGTTCGAAAACTCCCCCGTCAATACCCAAACAGGGCAACCTGCACTCGATCACATTCGCAGGGCATTAGAGCTTGGCATGCACGCTATCACTGCCAACAAAGGACCGGTTGTCCATGGCTATGGTGAATTGACAGCGCTGGCAAAATCAAAAGGGAAAACGTTTGGATTTGAATCGACTGTGCTTGGCGGCTCGCCAGTCTTCTCTGTGTTTCGCGAAACGTTTCCACTTGCGGAACTCTCTTCCTTCAAAGGTATTCTCAACGCGACGACCAATATCGTTCTCTCAAGAATGGAGAACGGCGAATCCTATGAAGATGCGGTGAGGTATTGCCAGGCTGTCGGTGTTGCGGAAACCGACCCCACCAACGACGTCGATGGCTGGGACGCGGCGATCAAAGTCGCGGCACTTATCACCGTTCTGATGGATACGCCGTTTACACCCCAGCAGGTCAATCCAATCGGCATTCGCGGGATCACGCGCGACATGATCGAAAAAGCCAGCCTGGAAGGCAAACGTTATAAGTTAGTTTGCTCTGTGGAGAAAACCGGAGAACAAATCCACGCCCGCGTCGCACCCGAGCTAGTGGATTCCTCCTCGCCGCTGTATGGAATGATGAACTCGTCGACAGGAATCTCGTTCCGCACAGACGTCTTACCCGATTATTCCATCACCGTCTCGGAGCGCGAAGGCATGGCAGGTGGACCGGTTGAGACGGCGTATGGTCTCTTTGCAGATTTTGTGAACGTAGCGCGTACATCTCTATAGGTTTACCCTCTTTGGTTTCCAAAAGGAAATGGAGATGAAATCCATATGAATGGACTTACTTCCAAGCTAACCGGGTGGTTGGCGATTCTACTTGGAATCATTGGCATTCTGGTTTTCCTTACCCTGATACTATTTTTTGTAAGCCTCTTTCAGAATATCTCCTCCCTTTCTTTTACGGGATCTCTCAATGACACGCTGAACGCTGTCGCAGGTATTTTAGGAGCATCTCTTGCATCTGCACTTTATCCTGTCTTGCGTCAACTCGCGCCTCGTTCAAGCCCCTTCCTGTTGCTCGGCGTATGGACTGGCGCACTTCTC
>DASSBC010000075.1:0-9879 GCA_035699125.1 Anaerolineales bacterium | reverse complement strand
CCCGAACATCGTGCCGTGGTCGGTGATCGCCACGGCTGGCATGTTCAACTCCTGCACACGCTTGACGAGCTTCTTAATGTTCGAGAAGCCATCGAGCATGGAGTATTCCGTGTGGACGTGGAGGTGGGCAAAGGACATATTGGATTCGGATTCGGGGAGTGTGTCAGCCTGGGAGTTGGACGCTACAACAACCAAACAATGTGACAATTGAACCGACCGCGATTATAGCACGCCTGTTCCTACGCAAAGCTGGCGCTTGGCTTAAAATATTGAACGCAGTTCTTTTATTTAAGGTTGTACTTGTTTCGTGGCTGTCCGTTTGGATTGTTGCACGGCAATTAATATGAATAGAAGGAGGGCTATCAAAATGACCGTACTTCCCCATAAGGGCGTTAAAAGAACCGGATAGTACTCCAGAAAAAAGATCCCCCACAAGGGACCAATGAATGCCACGACAAAAAATATAGCGCCGTCAGTGAAATGCAAACGACGATACGCCAGCCAAAGATTGTGAGGAACAACGCGCGCAGACATATTTCCCAGAACCAATCCCAGCGTAACAGCAATGATTTCCAGCCAGATGGACGGTCCCAGATTTAGATAATGCCGTATAAGAACCAGGGGAATGACAAAGAAGTAGCCAAGATTAAAGCCAATTCCGGCGCCCTGATATGTATACAGACGCAGAAGTCTGGAATCTGCCAGCCCTTGCGCTTGCCAATATTCACTATGCTTTGTATCAACGAGCGTCCCGATCAGGAGGGGAACAACAAGACTCCCGACAACATACATTCCGATTGCTTCTAGAGCAACAACTCGGTTTTCGAACGGCCATCGCATGGACGGAGCGATCAACCACCAGGCGATACCCCAGATTCCCATCCACAGCACAGTCTTTGGTGAAAACGATATACGTTCGGAAATTTTCCGCATGAGAACGGCAAGTTTGCGCGGCCAAACAGGAAATGGGCCCTCCTCCGCTTTGGCAAGCGATTCTTGTAGTTCGGTCTCCGAGATTGCAAAAAGATATTCCACTAACAAAGAAAAAAAGGATTTTGGAGGCTGTTGTCCAATATTTGACTTCTCATCAGACGGTTCTTCCAAGATATTTCCAAAGATTTCCTGGATCTCCCGCCCGTTCAGAGCACGATAATCCCCCGACTCTAGTAACTGGTTGGCATCATCACGAGTTCTTATCCCACCACATCTATATAGAACTTTAATAACGGCAATCAAAATGCTACGATCCTCTACACTGATTGTACTCTCTCCCCGTTCCCAGTCGCTAACTGCCGCGCCGGTAACTCCTCGATCTTGCATTTCTCGTCCTATCAACTCGCCTAGACGTTTCTGCGAAAGACGTCGTCGCCCTCCATTGGGATCATTACTGGCTTCTCGGAACGTTCTCAGAGTGTCACCAAACGCTGTCACTGAACAATTCCGAAATTCAAGTAGTACTTAAGAAGATTCAAGCAAAAACCTATTGATTTTGATCACTCTTAAATTTATAAGGCAGTTAGCAAATAGGTAAATCACCAGACGGCTTGTTGAAACGACTGCACCTTAACAACTAAATACTCTCTTTCGACTGCCATGTTAGATGTATCTGTGTCCCTTCATCGGGCTTAGAAACAATGTGCAGTTCCGCGCCGATCACGCTTGCCCGCTCGTGCATCCCTGCCAGTCCAAAATGCCTGTGAGTCAGCAGATCATTAAAGTTGAGGCTGGTATCAGGATCAAGACCCACCCCGTCGTCAGAGATCCGGAGGTCGATTTGTGTTTCAGTCAAGTTTCCAGAAATAGACAATTTTGTACCATGAGCATAACGCAGGGAGTTCTCACAGGCTTCCTGCACGATCCGGTAGATGTTGCTCTCGATCATAAGTGGATACCGATAATCGCCATCTGCCTGAACGTCCGTCTGGATCTCCACAGAGTGCGTATTCCTCTGCCGGAGATTCTCTGCGTAGTCTTCCAGCGCCAGCTTCAAGCCAAAGGACAGCATCGAGGGTCGTAAGTGATGCGTGATTTCACGAAGATGGTCGGAGATTCTGTCGTACGCATCTTGAAAGGAGGGAGAAAAAACAGGCGCGTCACTGCGGATGGGCAATGCCGCCAGCTCATTCAAGATGCTATCGTGCAGGTCACGCGCCAGACTCACACGTTCCTCTTCATAACGGTTGATGTTTGCCTGATACATGGATGTGAGGCGCTCGGTCTGCAAGATGTTGCTCAACGCAATCGCCGTCAGATTAGCAAGAGAAGCCAGGGTGAGAATCTCCTGTTGAGAATAGAAGTCATCGGGGTCGCGGCGGCCGAGCAGCCAGAATCCATGTAACTGGTTACCCAGCCTGAGAGGCAGGATGAGGCGAACCCAGGGAAACGACGGATCATCTGTCGTGAGGTCTGGAGAGCGATATTTCCCGGATTGCTCCATTAAGTACGATACATCCTTTTCACCGGGTAAAGGCTCGTCATGCAATCCGACTGTAGAAAGGACGTTCAGCGAGCCCTGGTCATACTGAAGAAAAACGAACTGCCGAATCAAGAGACTGGGGAACACCTGCTCTCGGAGAACCCGGAGCAGATCGGGCAGGACAACACTGGTCCTGATGTGAGTGGAAAAGGATTCTAGCAGCCTTTCGGATGCGGGGGAAACACCAAAAATCCGTTGGTCAACGAACCTTTCAAAGCGAGGAAACCCCCCGATGAACGCAGCCGCTGTCAGCAGCAAGCTGGTGAAGCCAATGGTGGCTGCTTTACCGGGAGCATCGGGTACGCGATCAAGGAAAGCAATGAATAGTAAAACAAAGATTCCAAGCAGGATGAGAAATAAATACACCGTAAAGAAGCGGTTGACCCGCAGCTCCAGGTTGCCCAGACGGCGTCGGAAAGCGGTGTAAAGATAGGCAAGTGGGAGGAGCGGCAGACTTAACAAACCCACACCCCCGTAATAGGCTGGGATTCCAACAATTGTGTCAAGAACAACCCAGATCATCGCCGGGGTGATAGCCAGCACCAAGACGAGTATGGGCAGCCAAAAATCACGGCGGAGGACTGGCTGCCGCCAAAGATGGATAAAGAGCAGGATCAGGCTTCCCGCAAGTGCTATGATAAAACCGAGGTAAAACAGGTTGTTCGGTAATAGCTGTAATGCCTGCGCGATGGCAAGCAGAATACCAATGCCATACAGCCCCCCCACCAGCCAGCGCGGCAGCCGTCCCAATGGACGTGGGAACACCCAATGTAAATGCAAATAGACAGGAAGACACAGCCAGACTGCAACACGGAATACGATGCCTGCATACCAGATGTGATAGGCAGCCAGTCCACCCCCGGCAATTAGCCAGATAGCAGTCAGAAAGTTAAAAAGCGCCATCAAAAGCCAGCTGTCATCCTTAGGACGTACAAGGAGGATAGTTACAACGCCTGCCAGCCAGAAAGCATATGCAATCCAGAATTCACTGATCAGTTGATCAAGAAATTCCGCCTGATTAAAAGCAGGGAACTTCCAGGCAATGTCTATCGTTTCGCCATCTCTCAATACTTTAAGCGGCACTGTATCCCCCGGTTCGTACCCTGCAAAAAATGGCATGATCAAATCGGCATTGAACTCCTCCAAACGAACAGATCCAAATTGAAGAATTCGGTCATTTTCTCTAAGTGTAGGCTCGGGCTGTGATTCGAATACCTCTACAACAGTGCCTGCAGAGAAAGAAACACGAAATCCATAGGAGTGCCTAAAGAACTTGGCGTACGAATACGTCAGAAGGATCGCCAGGACAAGCCAGGGCACCACACGTTCAAAGATCCACAGGAGGCTATTGTTTCGTGTCTTCATTTTTGCCTGTATGCTGTGACGTTCAAAATACTTTCACTTGCTGTTTTCGCCGTCAGATGTTTCGCGGCGCGCTCGGACAAAAATCAATTTTCAAATATGGAGGTGTGTAAAGAAGAAAACCCATCAAATCTGCGCAAGTTGCACAACAAATAAATTTTAGCAAAATAAGGAGATAACCAATGAATACCATGAAAGGCTTTTATGCCTCCATCTCTGCCGAATCCCGACTTCACGGCTCATACCTAGAAGCGCTATCGAAGATCACCAGAATCAACCGTCAGCAGACAAACGCTCTCAAGAGCGACCTCGGGTGGCAGGAATGGACTGAGCAACAGGAAACCGCGACGCGAAACGCGTAGTCGCAGTATAGCATGGACGGGTCGGAGGTTTCCGGCCCGTCTCTGTGGAGAAATAAATATGGATATCTACCAACTCACGACTGAGTATCTCTTGGCTCTGCCCATCTTTGACGCATGGGAAGAAATGAAGACGATCCTCCAACGCGCCGCCTCCCTGCGGCCGCGCGACTGGCAGTTGCCGGTATTAGCGTGTCAGGCTCTTGGAGAATCTGTAGAAAGGGCGGTACCAGCTTCTGCCGGTTTGGCTTGCGCGCAGATCAGCATCATCCTGGTGGACGACATGCTGGATGACGACCCGCGCGGGAAGTATCACCAAATCGGGAGTGGGAGGGCTTCGAACTTCGCCCTCGCCTTCCAGTCTGCGGGGACGGACGCGCTGATCACAAGTAGCTCCAGTTCTTCGGTCCGGCAGGAAGCGCTGAATACCCTGAACTGCATGATGCTCACCACGGCGCACGGGCAGGAACTTGATGTCCAGAATCCTGAAGATGAAGTTTCCTACTGGCGTGTCGTCGAAAACAAGAGCGCACCCTTTTACGGATGCGCCCTCCATCTTGGTGCTCTATTTGCGGAAGCCCGAGAAGAGACGGCTCAAAACCTGGAACAACTCGGTCGAATCTACGGGGAGATGATTCAGCTCCACGACGACTTGAATGACACGATGGCAGTCCCTGCGAATCCCGATTGGTTGCAAAAGCGAAAGCCGTTGCCTATTCTTTTCGCGCTGACGGTGGAACATCCGGACCAAACACGCTTCATGGAACTGTATGACAATGTTTCTGTTTGGAACGCACTACAGGAGGCACAGGAAATTTTGATCCACTGCGGTGCTGTTAGTTACTGTGTGGACCAATTAATACGCAGGCATCAAATCGCGCAGGAACTCTTGAACAAAACACAATTGGCTAATAAAGAGATCCTTGACTCTTTGCTTGGGGGAGTGATCGCCCCTGTGTGGAAACTCTTTGAAAGCCTGGGACTTTCGTCCCGTGCTTTGCCTACAGTGACATCAGCGCCGAGTCAGGAGTGATGATGCCCATTTGTTTCGCTTTGGCAATTGCTGCCGCCCGGGTTTGCACACCCAGTTTTAAGTAAACGGTGGAAAGGAGGTTGCGCAGCGTCGAATTGGCAATTTTCATTTTGGCTGCCAGCTCCGCCGTTTTGCTGTTTGGATAAGCCGCACACAGGGAAAGTGCCTCAAGCTGGCGAGCCGTGAAAGGCTCGTTGATTCTCCCTGGAAATACCCTTAAGACTTTATCGCTGAAACATGGTTCGCCATTCGCAATGGAAAGAATCCATTTTCCCAGCTCCTGAATCTTACTGCTGTCGTTTTTCAAGATGTAGCCCACCGCACCCGCTTCCACAATTGCCCGGATCAAACCCGGTTCGTTGTGCATACTAATAACCAGGATTGCCAGGTGAGGATACAGCTTAAGCAGCTTGGGAATCGTGTGGAGGATAGGATAAGAATTCTGGTTTTCCCGTGAGGCTGGTACCTCTACATCTAAAATCAAAACATCCACAGGATGCTGCTTCAGGGTTGGTTCGAGGTCTTCCCCGTATTCCAGTGTCTTTACCACTTCAATCGCAGGAGCTTGGCTCAACCGGAACTGATAACCATCCACAATACTCTGATGGTCATCCATAATGATCACTTGAATTTTATTTTTCATTCCTCTTCCGATCTCTAATACGTTAAGCCTAACAAAAATCGCGTCCGAATTCAAGTGTCTGGGCAACAGTACATCTGTCTAGGGTGGCGAGCGGATGTCTTCTTGAGGTAGGGTAGGGTAGACCTTACAATCATGTCAAGTTTTCCGATACACGGAAAGGGGATGCAAAGGGGGAAGCCAGCACAACAGAGTGAATGTCGAGGAAAACTCGACATTCACTCTGTTGCTTTTAAGTGCAAGCGGTCATACAAAATACCGACGTCCCAGGAAAATACGCAACCTAAAATAAAAACACCCTCAGCGGGTGTTTACTAGTGAGCGCGCAGAGATTCGAACTCTGAACCAATGGCTTAAAAGGCCACTGCTCTGCCGTTGAGCTACGCGCCCATTTTGCCGCTTATTCCATAACTTACTACATGGTGGAAGGAATGTGTAAACTGCGTTTCAAATTTCGATTCAGGTCATTGTGCGGCACTGCCGAAAGCGGACTGCATTCTAACATGGGAAATATTCATCGTCAACGTAAGACAGTTGCAGGTAACGACATCTACTCCAGTGGAGGTTCGAATGGCTGAAATGTTAAACGTGACCGAAGATACATTCAAAACAGAAGTCCTCGATTCGTCGGAGCCGGTGCTGGTCGATTTCAGCGCGGTCTGGTGCCAGCCCTGTAAGATGCTGGACCCCATTGTCAAGCAACTGGCTGGCGAATGGGACGGGAAAGTCAAAGTTGTGAAGATCGATGCAGATGCGAACCCCAATCTCGTGATGCAGTTTGGCGTGATGGGGATTCCGACCCTGCTATTCTTTAAGAGTGGCGAGATCAAGGAACGCATCACTGGTTTTATGCCTAAGGAAAAGCTGGTTGCGAGATTCGCGCCTCACTTCAACTAATTTGTTTTGATTGCAAAAGACACCAAGGTTCTCTTGGTGTCTTTTGTGTTTAAGATCTCATCAACCGGTCCAGCTCGGCAAAATCGACGCGGGAGGTCAAATCCAGGCTGAGGGGAGAGACGGAAACCATTCGCTTTTTGCGCAGGACATAGACATCCGTATTTTCCGGTTCACGGTCAAGTTGTCCTGCATCGCGATACCCTATGATCGCGCGCTCTGCCCATGAGTCGCGTGTGGGCGCCAAAGGCTCGTAATACCGTTGCCGCGAAACTCGAGTTAATTGCCAGGGTGTCTCCACAGTTGCGTCGGACGGCACGTCCACTTTCAAAAGGTCTACATCAGGTGGGAATTTCTTTTCCAAAAGCAGGTGTGCGATGCGCTCTGCAAAGACAGCCGCCACAAGAAAACTGACTTCCTCCGAATAGGTGAGATGATATTCCGCAGCAGCTTCAAGGGAAATCGCCATTGCCGGGATTCCCAGAGATGCCGCTTCCAGTGCTGCACCCACCGTCCCTGAAATGGTGACGCCCGTAGCAACATTTTCGCCGTAGTTGATCCCGGAAACGACTAAGTCTGGCTTTTCCTTCATCACTTCGAGCACGCCGTGCAGGACAGTTTGGGCAGGGGTTCCCCCGACGGAATACACGGTCCACTCCTGACCATTCACCCGAACTTGCTGCTCCTGAATGATTCCATCTGACGTGTTGGGCAGGCTGCGCCCCGCGCCGGAGGATTGCTCGCGCGGTGCGGTCACGGTCACGAATCCCAGTTTCGAAAGTGATGCCGCCGCCGCCCATAACCCGGGGGAAAGAATCCCATCGTCATTTGTTAATAGAATTTGCGGTCTTGATTCTGACATATACATTCCAAAAAGCGGATATAAACAAAAAGGAGCGGTGATCCGCTCCCAAGAAAGAGGCGCCCTCGGCGCGACTCGAACACGCGACCTATTGCTCCGCAAGCAAGCGCTCTAATCCACTGAGCTACGAGGGCGTTGGCAGGCAGGCATTTTAATGCAGAATCAAGCGAAGGTCAAGAGATTGTCAACGACCATAACAGGAATGCTTAGAAACTGCTGGTGTTAATCAAATCCAGAAATTCGGGCACCACCCGCGGATCAAAATGCGTTCCCGCCTGCTCTTCAATGTACTGCATAGCCTCCCACTTGGACCAGGCAGTGCGGTAGGGTCGATTGGATGTCAAAGCATCGTACACGTCTGCCACAGCAAACAGCCGTGCGGCAAACGGGATATCTTCCTGACTCAGCCCATCCGGGTAGCCCGAGCCGTCCCATTTCTCGTGGTGCCAGTGAGGGATTTCCAGTGCCGGTTCCAGATAGCTGACCGGTGAAAGGAGTTCCACAGCAATATCAGGATGCCTGCGCATGATCGCCCATTCATCCTGTGCCAGCGGCCCAGGTTTGAACAGGATTTGATCCGGGATCGCCACTTTGCCGATATCGTGGAGAATCGCCCCACGCCGAACGTGGATCATATCCGCTTGCTTTACACCCAGCCGGGTAGCCAGCTTTACGGTGATATCCGTCACGCGGAACGTGTGCTCCTTGGTTTCTTTATCCCGCAAATCCAAAGCACGCGATAAGCCTTCGATGGTGGCATCGTATGCCAGGCTCAATTCCACGTTCGATCTTTGCAGATCGCTGAACATCATGGCACTATCGATGGCGATCGCCGCCTGCCCCGCCACCATGACAAAGAAATTTTGCAAATCTTTATCGGGCTTGAGAGGGGAGCGATGGAACATTTCGAGTACGCCGAGCACCCGGCCCTTTGCCATCAAAGGAACACCCCAATACGTGACAAAATTCTCCTGCACAAATAAGGGAGATCGATCAAATTCCATGCGGTCTTTTGTGAGATCCGGGATATGGAGCATTTCCCGCCCGAGCGCGACCCGTCCCGCGCACCCTTCGCCTAGCTTTAAGCGTGTATAGTGTAGGATATTAGAATGAAACCCTTTTCCCGCTGCAAACTCAAGCTGGTTCGTTTTGGAATTCAACAGGAGCACCGTCGCCGCGTCGACGTGCATAAGCGCCATGACCCGATCGAGCAGCATCGAGAGAAGCAGGTTCAAATCCAGCCCGGAAGCGATCGCCAGGTCGATCGAGCGCAGAATCGAAAGCTGCTGCACCTGCCGCTCCATTTTGAGCTTCGTTTCTTTGCAATCTGTGATGTCCCGGGCGATAAGCATGATCTTCGAATCAGAGATCGGGATGAAACGGGCGTCGAACCAAATCTCGCGGTTGGAAAGAGGCAGTGCATATTCCAGGGGAATCACGCTGCCTGTTTGCTGCACGGCGCGCATGGCCTGTTCGAATTGCTCTACCAGGTGCGCAGGGAAAATATCTCTGATGCTCTTTTTATAAAGAGAGCCGAGGGATAAATTGCGAAAGAAGGAAACGTTCGATTTATAATCTAGAATTTCCCCATCGGGGGTCAGAATAAAATTTGTGTCAGTAAACGTTTGAAGGACCGCTTCAAGCGCTTGTTCTGTGCTCGAAAAATTCACCAATGAGTTCTCCATTGTCCAAGCGCGGACGCGGGGCACCGTGATTCCCTTCATCACTGCGCCCCCAACTCCGCCGCGTCACCCAGTGTGACATCAGTGCGACCAAAAAGAATGAAATATGCCTGATCCTTTATTGAATCCTTAACTTGTCTTCAGTGCCTGAGTGACTTTCTGGGCAAAATCCGTCAGGGTTTCGGCACGGATGGTCTTAATAATCTTCCTTTCCTGGTCTGTTAAAGGGAATGTCTGACCCAGGTAACCATTCGCCAGTGCCTCTTCCGGCGCCCGAAGCAACATCCTGCGAAACTGATCGCTGACCACTGCCGCCGCGAATAAACGATGCAGAGCACTACGTGCAACCGGAGCTTTTTGAAAGCCTCGGGAGGAAGCCGAATAGACGTCTAAAGAAAGCATAGTCATGGATATCTCCGTAAGAAGAGGTTACCGCCCACCACCACCGCCATCGGCCGGCATGCGACGACGACCGCCACCACCCCCATCGGCAGGCATCCGACGACGACCACCACCGCCTCCATCCGCAGGCATACGATCATCGATATTGTTCAGGAGTTGGCAGAAGCTG
>DASSBC010000074.1:0-7800 GCA_035699125.1 Anaerolineales bacterium | reverse complement strand
ATCAGCTCTGGCTATACTCATAAGCTGTATGGAACCCAGACCTGGGGGATCAACGTCCCTTCGTATAGATACGCCTCCTTCGCGCCGAACTGGCGGCACTATCGGATCCCGGTCGGGGAAGAGTACACCGGCAACATGCTCTACCTGGTCTTCGCAAATGACCATGATGTGTCCAACCCGACAGGCGAAAGCTATTTTAGCAACGTGCAGGTCTTTGAAGATCCCAGCCAGCCTGCTCAGCCGCCGGTGGACGTGGATTTCGGCAATTACACCATTTCTCCCTATGCAGGAAGCTCAGAAAGCCCTGCCTTGAGCCTGACAATTGAAGATAATGGCGACACGCTGCATATGGTGGGGAACGGCTGGCAGAAGATGTCTCTGCCCTACACGGTGACATCGAATACGGTGATCGAATTCGATTACAAGAGCAGTGCACAGGGCGAAGTCCAGGGGATTGGATTTGATGCCGATAATTCCAGGCAAACCGATCAGATCTTCCAACTCTATGGCACGGATCCCTGGGGATTCAATGCCTTCCAATATGCTGGCTATGCACCAGGGTGGAAGCATTTTCGCATCCCGGTGGGGAAGTATTACACAGGCGCTATGCGCTACATCTTCTTTGTCAACGATCACGATGTTGCAAGCCCCACCTCGGAGAACTATTTCAGGAATTTGAGCGTCTATGAAGGGGAAGTCTCACTGCCGGTGTCGGTGGATTTCAACCAATATGCCTTATCGCTCTATCGTTCGCCGATGGGAGCAAATCTTCCCACTATCGATATCCTGGACAACGGCAACACTTTGCATTTGTCCGGCAATGGATGGACGCAGATTTCGATGCCAGTTGCTGTCACCCAAAACACGGTTCTTGCGTTTGACTTCCAGAGCAATGCACAAGGGGAGGTTCACGGCATTGGCTTTGACACAGATCAATTTGCCACTGAGGACAAGACCTTCAAGCTGTACGGCACGCAAGGCTATGGGCTGACGGCTTTCAACGATTATGCAAATTCTGCACCAAACTGGAAACATTACACAATTCCGGTGGGGCAATACTATACTGGGCAGATGCTTTATCTCTTCTTTGCCCATGACCATGATGTTGCCAGCCCTACCGCCCAGAGCTACTTCAGGAATGTCCAGATTTACAATCTGCCGCCTACTGCCACTCTAACTGCTACTCTGACGTATACTCCTACCGCAACATTCACCCCTACAAGAACCCCTACCGCTACACCTACTAATACTCCTATGCCTAAAATTGGCGGCACTGGCACATGCTGGATAGGTGGAGACGCTTGGCCAGATTACACAGTTTATTATGATATTGTGACATCGTCTCTCCCAGCAAGTATTACAGAGGCGAATTGGCTTGCTTCAATAGAAGCCGCTGCCCAAACGTGGAGCAATGTTACGCCAAGTCATTTCACTTTTGTTCGCCAAGCAGGAAGTGGTAACACAGTGAGCTATGACTTTACCCAAAATCAAACAATATTAGCTGGCACAGCTATTTGGTCCGATGATACGATTGCAGATCCCGATTCGCCAGACGATCCTTATTTTGATCACGCTTATACTAAAATCAATCCTCTCAAAGCCCCTTTCGATACAAACAATCCCCATGCCAGCGGAGCTATTAATATACAAGAACTTATGATCCACGAATTTGGACACTGGCTATTTCTAGATGATTTGGCTTCAGGTATAGGATGTAGTGACTCAGTTATGACGGGTGCAGATAGGGGAGATGGGACTGCAACGGCACAATACGATCTCGGGCCTTCTGATGAGAATGGGATTAACTATAAATATCCTTAATAGTAAATTGAGCTAAATACCAACTTCATACTCTTCTCAAAAATTCTGTTTTGATATCAAGAAAGGTATAGACATGAGAAAAACATATTTGATAATCCTTCTTCTCACTTTAGCGGTAATATTGTTTGTTATGCGCTTTACCGAAAATCAAAAGAAAGAACCTGTTATATTCACACAAAATGATTCTATTGAAAATTTGACGATTGACCAGAAAATTGAGCAGGCGGAGCTTATTGTAATTGGCAGAGCGAGAACTATTCTTCCTAGTCGTTGGCTCGCCCCCAAGGGAGAAGAAACAAGGAACCCTTCACCAGAAGAAGTTTTTCGGTCTGGAGGCTTGTTTACCGACACATTAATTACGATAGATCAGATATTAAAAGGAAGTTTTGATCAGCCAATTGTGCGCGTTCGTTCTTATATCGGTGAAATAGAACAAGTTCGCTGGGTAAATTCGAGTGAACCTTCATTCGAGAGGGGACAAATTTACCTTCTTTTCTTGTTGAAAGATATCGGACTCACAAAAAATGTGGATCCAGGCGACTACGTATCAGTAAACTCAAATACAGCTGTGTATAAAATTGTTGACGGCAGGGCAATATCAGCGGATGACGAATGGGTATTGGAAGATTTAATTGCTTATATCGAGCAATCACTTTCTGCTGAAACACCATTGCCTCCCACGGATTTGCCTGCCGAGTCATTCACAGATACGACAGAGCCAACAGAACCTCCTGTTGAAACAACCAGCCCTACCCCTTAGGTTTGTTGCTTTGCTCTTTTACGAAAACCCCTGTCGATATTCGGCAGGAGCTTTTCTTACTTTTATCGAAACCCTTTATCAGTCTGTATCTCAACTTCTGCGCCGAGCTGGAAACATTACACAATTCCGGTGGGGCAATACTATGCTGGGCAGATGCTTTATCTCTTCTTTGCCCATGACCATGATGTCCCCAGCCCTACCGCCCAGAGCTACTTCAGGAATGTCCAGATTTACAATCTGCCGCCTACTGCCACTCCAACAGCTACTTTGACTTATACTCCTACTGCAACGTCTACAAATACGCCCACTAACACATCAACGCCTATTCCCACAAATACTTTACCTCCACCGAACTATGGTGGATCTGGCATCTGTTGGGCAAGTAAGAGTTCATGGTCGTCCTATACCGTTTCGTACTCTATTGATAGAACCACTATTCCCACATCATTGGGATGGGATGATTCCATACATTCTTCTGCTCAAACATGGAATAATATTGAACCAAGTCATTTTACGCTCGTATTTTCCACAACTAGTAGTAATATTATTTCCAATGGACAGACACAGAATCAATTCTCTGTAGCTGAGACAACGCCGAGTCCCCTCTTCTCGTGGACATCCATCACTGGAAAATCAACAATCTTGAACTCAAGTTTGAGTTGGGATACAAACAATACTCCCCTACCCAATAATCTAGAATCCAACGGTAGCACTACGACATTTAATGTTCAAAATGCCATGACGCATGAATTTGGACATTGGCTTGATCTCTGGGATATTTCAGACGAAGGCTGCTCGCGCGTGACAATGTGGCATGAGGGTGCGCCTGGCGAAATAAAAAAGATTACCGTAGAAAATGCTGATGAACTTGCTATAAATTGGCAATATCCATAGTGAAATTCAACCCATATTAAATACATAGGAGACTTTAGCATGAAAAAATTCATATTCATTACATTGATCACAGTTTTAGGATTAGCCACATTATTTCTAACTTTATCTTCAAATGAAAAAAAAACTATAACCCTCCGTTCAGATGCACTTCTTATCAGCTTTGATATTGATGCTCTGATAAAGGAGGCGGATTTAATTGTCATAGGTGAAATAAAAACCATTCTGCCCAGTAGATGGAATGGACCTAATGGAAGAAGCGACCCAAAAAACGCTTCACCAGACGAGATCGCTCGTGCCCATGGGCTTTTTACAGATTCGCTTATTTCTATTAAACAAACCCTGAAGGGAGATATTGTAAAGCCTATTCGTGTGAGATCTTTTATCGGTGAAACTGATACCTTACGCTGGGAAAATAAAAGTGAACCTGTCTATGTCTTAGGCAAAACCTATTTGCTCTTTCTTGCGCAAGATACTGGTGCAACTGCAAAGGTTGAACCAGGCGATTATGTATCAGTTGGTGCATATCAAGGTGTGTACGAAATTGTTGACGGCAGGGCAATATCAGCGGATGACGAATGGGTATTGGAAGATTTAATTGCTTATATCGAGCAATCACTTTCTGCTGAAACACCAGCGTCCTCTACAGACTTGCCTGCCGAGGCATTTACATTGACACCAGAAGCAACTGAACTTCCGGTTGAAACAACCAGTCCTACCCCTTAGGTTTGTTTCTTTGCTCTTGATGGAAACTCCTGCCGAATATCGGCAGGAGTTTCTCTTACCCTGATCGAAACTATTTTGTCAATCGTGTCACAAATTTTGCGCAAGTCGGTTGCGAGCCTTTTGGGATTTACAGAGATGATTCTATATCACCTATCGGAACGGTTTGCTCACTTTCCAGAGGCAAAACTGCTTTTCTCAACCTACGATTCGAGCTTACCAAAACCAGAAAGAATCCCACGGCGAGTAGGCTCATCATCGCAATGAGCCAGGGTTGAATCGCAGCTAAGCGACCAGGCTGATCCAAAAACTCCGCGAGTGTTGAAAATGTAAACAGCATAGCGAGCGCGTTCCAGAGTCCGTGCAGCAGGACGACGAAGGTATACGTTCCGATCAAACGCATATACCGTCTCCCACGCCAGGCAGACACGATGGCGGCGCCCATCAAGGCAGACGTGGTAATGTGGAGCAACCCCGTGCCGATCCGTGTAAAAAGTAGAACCGCCCATTCACTCACCTGGCCGCTTACCCCGATCGTCTCCACCAGCGCGTAGCCCGCACCGCTGAGGGCGCCCAAAGTAAACCCCTGGGCCGTCGAGCTCAGCTTATCGGCAAGCAACCAAACGCCAAGCGGCTTGCACAATTCTTCAATTGCCGGTACGAGCACGGCGATATAAAGTAAAGTCACGAACATCACGCTTGGTGTCGTCAGGTAGGGCAAAAGCATGTCTTGCGTTGCTTCCGATTGAGGACCGAGGACCATGATTTGCCGCGCGACTCCCTGGAGCTCATTTACCAGCTCCGGCTGCATTGAGATGTAGGCAACAAAACCAGCAAACAGAATGATCGCCACCCCAATCTCGAGGATGAGCAACAAGATAGGTGTAAGAGTCATTCCAAGACCCAGGACAGTCCAGGATTGCCAGCGGGCAGCCAGCGGCAGCCTTTGCACAGCAAAGACGAGCAAAGCACCCAATGGAAATACAATGGCGAGGATAGTCAGGACCGGCAGGAGTAACCAGTTAAGCGGTTCGATGCTACCGATCTGACTCCCAATCAGCACTGCTCCGGCAGCCACTAGGATACATAGGAGGATTTGTAAACGGGAGACCGAAACAGTTGAATTCTGGTCTGCTTCTGGCTTGTGAAGTGTCTTTTGGAACGCGAAAAAAGCAATCATAAATAATAAGGCTGCCTCGAACCCAAAGGCAAGAAAAAGGATTGTCTGTTGGGCTTGGACTGTTTCACCTGTGACAAATGAGAAAAATGCTGTGAAACCCATTAGCAGTCCAATGCCGAGCAGGAACAATCCACTCAATGCAAACAGGATCGCACCAAGCAGAGACGGCGTATGAGTGGGCGTGTTTTGCAAATTACTTTTCCTCGATCGTAATGCTGATAAGTGTATCCCCGGGCGGCGTATCGGTTCCAGGCTTGGCATCGCGGGGAGATAATTGCTCAAGGATTTCCCTGCCGCTCAGCACTTCTCCAAAGATCGTGTATTTCTCGTTGTATTCGGGGATTGGCGCATAGGTGATGAAGAACTGGCTCCCGCTGGTATCCGGCCCCGAGTTGACCATGGCCACCATGCCCGGTTTATCGAACGTCAGCGCCGGATCGATTTCCGTAATGATGTAATACCCGGGGTTTCCCTTGCCCGTGCCGCTCGGGTCGCCCGTCTGCGCGAACAGTCCAGGGATGACGCGGTGAAAGGTGATATTGTCGTACCAGCCCTCCCTTACCAGAAACAAAAAGGAATTTACAGTCATCGGCGCTTTATCGGCGAACAGCTGGATGACGACATTGCCTTTTTCTGTATGCAGCGTGGCGATGTACTGTTTGTTGGGTTGAACTGTTACCGCCGGGCATGATGTATATTGCCGTTTTCCTAATACCATCAACTGAAGGATCTCGTTTAGGCTGTTGTAGTCACGCGGACCCCCGTAGATCTGTCCGTTGATGAGGAGCAATGGCGTCCCCGGCAAACCGATCTTCTGACCGGTGTTCCAGGCTTGCTGTACTTTCGCGACGATATCCTCGCGTTTCAGATCTGTCTCGAATCGATCTCCGTCCATCCCCAGCGCGGAGACTTGGGCGCGGAGCCATTGTTCGAAATCCGTCACAGACAGATTAACCCAAGTCCCTTGCTGCGCATACAGGAGCTTGTGCATTTCCCAGAAGCGCTCTTGTTCCCCGGCCGCTTCAGCCGCCTGCGCGGCGAGGGCTGCCTTATCGTTGACCGCCAACAAGGGAAAGACGCGGCTAACCACGCGTACTTCGCCAGGGTGTTCCTTAAGCAGGTGATCGAGCGCTTTGGCAAGCAGGCCGCTCCGCAGATCCTGATAATCACTGTATTCTGTAATGGTCAGGAGCGGATCGTCTGCCCCTCGCACGTGATCCGTTTCGCTCTCTGGCGGGAATAATGATGGCGTTTCCGGACCCGGCGTAGGTTCCACTTGAAGCGCAGTGCATGCAGGTGGAGTGGGGATAATGATGCTGGGGATGGGAGGGAAAGGAGTAGGAGGTGAGGCAGGCGAGGGAGAACAGGCAACGAGAAATGTAAAAAGAAGGAAGAAAGACGGAAGAAGTTTACGCATACCGAGTTTGTAAGTGGAAAATGACGCCGTTAAGAATCGTTATTGGATGGCGTGCTGGAGCTCCTCGAAGGAGGTCATCCAGGAAATTGTGTTGATGAAATCTGCCAGTGAGTCGCTTTGCTCGCGCAAGGCGCGCACAGCTGGACCTACCGGGTCTTCACCGGCGGCGCCGCCGGGTACATCGGCGTAGGCGCCATGAAAGGCAAAGTACGCCTGATTCAGCTTTCGGAGTAAATATCCGTTTTCCCAAAAGACCTGCCGGCGCTGTTCCATGTAGGCTTCGGCTTGCTCGATCTTCCCCTCCGCAAGCATCTGATCAGCGGTCACGCGCGTTTCATGCATTTCGGCGCGGAAGTCGAAGGGCGGCGGGTCATCCTGCGCCTTCGAGTGGAGGAACGATTCGGAAAACGAGACAGCGCCAGAGTCCGGCTTGTCCGCAGCCGGGAGCAATTCAGGATAATACTGCTGAAGCACATACGTTCCCACCTCACTTCCTGCAATGGAGGCAGTCGTCTCGTTCATCGTGCGGACTTCAGGCGTGGTGCTATAGTTGAGTCCAAGCGGGCGAAGATTCAAGTAGTTATGTGTCCATTCGTGGGCGATCGTGTCGAGAGTCCAGCGCAAGTCGGTAGTCTCCATCACCATCGTGGGATACACGCCAACGCCTCCGATGGGCACAACCAGTGTAGAGACATCCAGGGCCTTTGCCACTTTATCTTCCAGCGAGATCTGATCGTCGAGGGTGAGGCTCGGTAAAATAGAGATGTTTGCAATTTGCTGGATGATACTGCGCTCGGAAACAATCAATGCCAGGGGTGTGGAAGAGGTATGATAGAGAACAGGAGGGACCGGCTGACCAATGGCGGTGAGCCCCAGCTCTGCTAGCGCGTCGGTAATCTGGCTTTGCAGGGTCGCTTCAGCGAGCGGCGCCAGAGAGCGCTGTCGAGCGATCAAATCATCTCGCTGACCTCGCACGTAAGAGCTGGTCGACTCTTTGTCGGGGATGTC
>DASSBC010000073.1:0-42316 GCA_035699125.1 Anaerolineales bacterium | reverse complement strand
GTTCGTCATCAAGAACCGTACGGTATGGGATATCGTCTTTGCGGGCTCTGTGATCTCCACCCTGCCCGTGCTTCTGATCTTCATTTTCTTCCAGAAATATTTTATACGCGGCATTGCCCTGACCGGTATGAAGTAAAGGATTATGAAAAAGGATCTTCTGACCCGTCGAGATTTTCTGCGATTGTCCGTCATTGCCACAGGCAGTGCGATCGCGGCTGCCTGTCAAAATGCCCTCACACCAATTCCCCTGATAAGCACTGCGGCTGCGTCTCCCGCACCCTCGGCTAAGCTGAGGGTGGTCAACGGGAACGTGGATGCATGGGCATGGGTCAAGCAAATCAAAGTCGGCGTCTCTGCAGGGGAGTGTGAACGAGTCCTCCTGCAGGTCAATGGACAGCCATTTGACGCCAAGCCTGACGGCGACTCTTTCACCGCCGATGTTCCGCTCTCCGAGGGGGAAAATGAGGTCAGCGCCACCTGCATCACACCCGCGGGTGAAGAGGTTCCGTCCGAGTCTGTTGTGTATACCCAGCGGCTCAGACAGGTGCCGACCGCGACGATTCAAATCTCTATAGACGGTGGGCAAATCGTCCTGGATGGCAGTCCGAGCGTAGCCGCCCCTGGGACGGAGACAGCCATCGTTGAGTACGTCTGGGCTGCGCGTGAAGGCAACCCCGCTCGGTTACAGGAATTGGTGGGCGAGGTCAAGGGGCAATCGATTTCCCTTACTCCACCAACGACAGACGGGGAGTATTACGTGCGCCTGCAGGTGAGAGATCAAGAGGGACGAGAAGACACGAGCACGACGTATTTCGTGGTAGAGAACGGCGAGCCGCGCATCCCCGATTACGATATGGAAAACCCGGCCTGGATCGAGACCGCCGTCGTCTACGGAATCATCCCCTTCCTGTTTGGCAGCCCGGCATTTGCCGCAATCCGCGAGCGGCTGGATGAGCTGGTTGACCTGGGAATCAATGCCATCTGGCTAGGTCCGATCAACGTTCACCCGGCAGATGACTATGGGTACGCGGTGGAAGATTATTTCAAACTGGATCCTGCTTACGGGACCGAGCAAGATTTTCGTGATCTGGTGCAAGCCGCACATGAGGTTGGTATCCGCGTGCTAATGGACTTCGTCCCAAACCATACCTCCAATACGCACCCTTATTTCAAGGACGCGCAACGCGGACCCGAATCACCCTACTGGGACTTCTACGATCGCGATGCAGAAGGAAACTATACCTATTACTTCGAATGGAGTAATTTGCCCAACTTGAATTACGACAACCCGGAAGTCCGCCAGATGATGATGGAGGCGTTTTCCTACTGGGTGCGCGAGTTCGATGTGGATGGCTTCCGTGTGGATGTGGTCTGGGGTGTGCGAGAGCGCTATCCGGAATTTTGGCTCGAGTGGCGCCGCGCCCTTAAACGGATCAAGCCCGATCTGATGCTGTTGGCAGAGGCGTCGGCGCGCGAACCCTATTATTTCGAAAACGGCTTTGACGTCGCCTATGACTGGACCTACGCGGTCGGCAACTGGGCGTGGAATGTCGTCTGGACTGCCTATAAGCTGCGCCTTCTCTCTTACAACCTGACAGATGCCCTCACCAACCGCCCTGAAGGGTTTCCTCCCGATGCTGTCATCTTTCGCTTCCTTAACAACAATGACACTGGCGATCGCTTCATCACCCGTTATGGGGAAGGTGTCACACGGGTTGCCACAGCTCTCTTGCTTACAGTGCCGGGTGTACCCTCTATTTACACTGGCGACGAGTATGGGTTGGCGTTCGAGCCATATCAGCAGTTGGAACCTCTTGTGTTTGAAGAACAATACCCTGGCTTGCGCGAATATCACAAAAAGCTCATCGCCCTGCGCAAGGACATTCCCAGCCTGCACTCGCGCCTCTGGTCTCTCATCACGCCCGATGCCGTTCCACAAACCGTCTTCTCCTACATCCGCTATGCGGATACAGGGGAGGCACCCGTCCTTGTGTTATTGAACTTTTCAGAAGAGCCTGCTGTATTTTCCTTCGACGTCCCCTCGGAGTTCGGCACTGTCTCGGAAGGGAATCTGTATGATCTTATGACAGATGAAAGCGTGTTGGCAGTCGTAGATGGAAGGATCCATGTGACCGTTCCCGCTCAGACAGTGCGACTTCTTACTCACGAAGCCACTTCATAACCTATGATGAATCGATCGCTGAACCGCAGGGAATTCCTGCGCCTGAGCATTGTGCTGGCGGGTAGCGCCTGGGCAACCGCATGTGGGCCGGGGCGATCGACATTGACCCCCACGGTTGTGCCGACCCTTTCACTCCCCTCTGGAATTAAATTAACCGGAGACGACGCCGATGCTTGGGCTTTCGTGAAGCAGATCAGGGGTAGCATGTCGAACCCTGCCGTCTGCCAGGCAGTGTGGGTTGAGAACGAAGAGGCGCGTGCGCAGACTGCCCCGCAGGAAAACTTTTTTTCGGCGGAAGTATTGATCCGACCGGGAGCGAATCCAATCCATGCTGTTTGCCAGCATCCAGACCAGGAGGAAGAGTTGTCGCCTGAAATCACCATCAATGGACGCCTTCCGCAGCGCCCCACCGCTATCATTTCCCCGTCGCTCGTGCAGGGACTTGTAATCTTGAATGGCAGCAGCACTCGCCCGGACGAAGTGGAAGCACAGCCCATTCGCGAGTTTATCTGGTCCGCCCGTGCAGACAACCCCGCCATCGTTCGAGTGCAGGTTTCTGCGGATCAGGAGCAGCAGGAATTTAGATCAGAAGTCAGAGGAGAGAGAATCGAGATCGAGCCGCCGCCGCAGGATGGGGAATACTATGTTTCCTTGCGCGTGATCGATGAGGCGGGACGCGAGGACAAAAGCACGACCTACTTTGTCGTGGAGAATGGTCAGCCGCGTATCCCGGATTACGATCATGAAAACCCAGCCTGGGTGGATCAGGCGATTGTTTACGGTGTGATTCCTCGCGTGTTTGGCACACCAGGGGCAGAGGCGATCCAGTACCGTCTAGATGAGCTGGCTGACCTCGGCATCACCGCCATGTGGCTCGCGCCGGTCAATGACACAAACGATTATGGGTACTCCGTGCTTGATTACTTTGAGCTGCGCGATAACTTTGGATCAAAAGAGGAGTTCCGCGCGCTCGTACAGGCTGCGCATGAGCGCGGCATTCGATTGCTGATGGATTTCGTCCCCAACCATACCTCGAACGAGCATCCCTATTTCAAAGATACCGTTGAGAAGGGTCAGAACTCCCCATACTGGGATTTCTACGACCGCGATGCAAACGGGGACTACACTTATTACTTCGACTGGACTCATCTCCCCAACCTGAACTATGAGAACGTGGAAGTCCGCCGGATGATGATCGAGGCGTTTTCCTATTGGGTGCGTGAGTTCGACGTAGACGGCTTCCGCGTGGACGCCTGCTGGGGTGTTAAGCAGCGCCGGCCGGATTTCTGGCCCGAGTGGCGCCGTGAGTTGAAACGCATCAAGCCGGATCTCTTCCTGCTGGCAGAGGCAAGCGCTCGCGACCCGTACTACTTCGATAACGGCTTCGACGCGGCATACGACTGGACGGAGAACCTTGGGAACTGGTCCTGGGCGCGCTTCTGGGGTGAGCAGGCAGAGGAAGTCGATACGGCACAAACTATCGAAAGCCTTAAGAACATGCTGTTGGGCGGATCAGATACCTATCACCCCGATGCCTTGATTTTCCGTTTCCTCAACAACAACGATACAGGGACGCGCTTCATCACCACCCATGGCGAGCCGTTGACGCGTGTCGCCACCGCGCTCTTGCTTACACTCCCGGGCGTTCCCTGCATCTACACAGCGGATGAGGCAGGGCAATGGTTCCGCCCCTATTTTGACGTGACGCCGATTTCCTTCCGCGAGCGCTATCGCGGTCTGCGTGATTATCATAAGAAGCTGATTTCATTGCGCAAGGGCATCCCGAGCCTGCATTCTCGCCTGTGGCAACTGCTGGACGTGCAACCCGAAAGCCAGGTGATGGGATATGTCCGCTTTCTGGAAGGGAATGAACAGCCGGTATTGGTGCTACTCAGCTTTTCGGAGGAGGCAGCAACTGTGACGTTGCCTCTCCCCAAGGAATTCCAAACACTGACAGGGACCCTTTTGGACGTGTTGAATGACGAGGAGATCTCATTCAACG
The DNA here is from genome assembly GCA_035699125.1 of Anaerolineales bacterium. Taxonomy (GTDB): domain Bacteria; phylum Chloroflexota; class Anaerolineae; order Anaerolineales; family Villigracilaceae; genus Defluviilinea. The sequence continues at coordinate 38,132 of DASSBC010000073.1, read as the reverse complement.
CGACGAATTCCATTGCAATGGATCCGATGAGTGCTCGTATCCTAATAGTGAACAAGGAATCGTGAGAAGGCTCTGCACTCGAAAACAGATCTTCAAAGTGTCCCTTCGTGTTCTTAGTGCCCTTTGTGGCAGAAAAGTCTTCAAGAGACGTACTGATGAAAATCGCGATCTTAACGGGTCCAAAGGAATTTCAGTTCCAAGAGGAACAAATCCCCGCGCTGCTGCCACATGAAGTGCTGGTGCAGGTCGCGGCGTGTGGAGTATGTACTTCCGAGCTCGATATGTGGGAAGGCAAAGCCGGAGGGGATATGTACCCACGCTATCCGGGTCATGAGGTGAGCGGCGTCGTGGCAGACGTAGGGAAAGATGTTCAGGGGTTCGCTGCGGGTGACCGTGTCGCGGTCTGGGCGCCAGGTCGCGGCTTTGCCGAATACGTTGTTGTCAAATCGAAGTATTGTTTTCCAGCAGGCGACCTGCCACTGGACCTGGCTCTCGCCGAGCCGCTGGCGTGCGCGGTTAACACAGTCGAGCTGGCAAACATCTCGCTCAGCGACGACATAGTCATCATTGGTGCTGGCTTCATGGGCAATTTAGTCCAGAAATTGGTTGCGATGCAGGGACCGCGCTACCTCATCGTCGCGGATACCCGTGCAGACGCCCTCGACCGCGCCCTTCAACTCGGCGCTACACATGCCATCAACGTTTCTAAAGAGTCGCTTCCCGAAACTGTCAAAACGTTGACCGACGGGCGGGGCGCGGATGTTACCTTTGAGGTCGTCGGTGCACAGGCGCCTCTTAACCTGGTCGGCGACGTCACGCGCATGAGCGGGAAAGCCGTCATCGTGGGCTTTCATCAGGGCCAGCCACGCCAGATTCCTCTGGGCTATTGGAATTGGATGGCGTTCCAGGTGCTGAACGCGCATTTCCGCGAGGAAGACACGATCCTGCGCGGGATGCGGATTGGCATGCGCCTGCTCACGTCCGAACGGTTGAGCTTGCAAGATCTGGTGACGCATCGCTTCCAACTCAACGAGATCGGACAAGCCTTTCGCACCGCGTATGAAAAACCGGAAGGCTTTGTTAAGTCAACAGTTGTGATGCAGAACCTGTAGGGCGGGATGCGCGAAGCGTGCCGCCTATTCTAAATTTGGCGGGATACCATCCCGCCCTACGCTTGAAATCCAAGGAGTGCAATTCATGCAGCCAAAACCCTGGCCGTCGATTCCCGTCGAAAAAGAAAATTTTCATAAACCACCGCGCGAGTATGGCATTCTTCCGTTCTGGTTTTTGAACGGTGAATTAGAGCTGAACGAGATGCTCTACCAGTTGCGAGAATTTCGCGACAAGGGCATGCCCGGCATCATCCTACATGGTCGTTACGGGCTAGAAACCGACTACATCGGGGAAACCTATCTCGACCGCATTCACTTCGCCGTCGAAGAGGCAGAAAAACTCGGGCTGCAAACCTGGATCTATGATGAAATGAACTGGCCAAGCGGCACGGCGGATAAACGCGTCCTCAAGGCCCGCCCGGACCTGGCACAGCGCTACATCGAATGTCTCAATTTCACAGTGCGCGGTCCATGGTTTACTTACCTTACCGGTGCGGACAGCCGCTACATTGACTTCGAAAAATCCACGCCGGTGGCAGCGTTTGCCGTGCGTCTGGATGGGGATCAGGAAGTCATCGATTTGACTCCCAACTTATCGTTCCGCGACGTGATTCCGTGGGAGGCGCCGGCAGGCAACTGGCGCTTGATGTATATCGTGGAGAAGGTCGCAGATTACTATATCGACGCGATGAATCCTGAATCAACGACCGAGTTCCTCAAGCACGGGTATGATCCCTATAAGACCGCGGTAGATGGAAAGATGTCTTCGCAGATGTTGGGCTTTTATACCGACGAGCCCGCTATGCACTACTACCTGAGTGGCGCGGAAAACCCCGTTGTCCCATGGACAAAGAACATGTTCCGCCGCTTTCAGCAGCGCAACGGCTACAACCTGCGACCGCGCCTTCCAGACCTCTTCTTCGATATCAGCCCAGATAGTGCACGCGTACGTTACGATTTCTATAACACACTGACGGATTTCTACAGTCAGGCATACTATCAGCAGATCCATGAGTGGTGTCAGAAGCACGATGTCCTCTTTACGGGGCATCTCCTGTACGAAGAGGGGCTGCGGCGTTTGATCCGAGTGGAAGGCAATCTGTTCAAACACTATCGCCACATGGATGTGGTCGGTGTGGATCACCTCTACCCTATCATTGGCAACCGAGACCGCCCGGATGAGCACGTAGCGATGAAGGTTGGCAGCTCGGCTGCGCATCAATTAGGCAGCCCACGGCTGCTGTGCGAGTCCTTTGGCGGTATCTTCATGGACGCGACCATGCAGCGCATGAAGTGGATCACGGACTGGGAATATGTGCTCGGAGTCAATCTGCTCAACCCGCACGGCTTCCATTACACCCTGGAGGGTCCGCGCAAACGAGACTGGCCGCCGTCGATGTTCTATCAATATCCCTGGTGGAGATATTACGGCGAGTTCTCGAATTACGTCAGCCGCTTGAGCCATCTGCTCTCTGGCGGAAGACACGTTGCCAAGGTGGCGTTGCTCTGGCCGATAAATGGGATGTTCGCCACATATACTCCTCAGACGCATAACGACATCGGCGACCGCACCGAACGCGATTTCAACACGCTTACCGATCTCTTGCTCCGCCTGCATTATGACTATGATTACCTCGATGAAGATGTTCTCGCAGATTCAGAAATTGAGGGCAACACAATCCGTGTAGAGGATGAAGCACATGAATTGGTGATTTTGCCTCCCATGGCGCACATCAAGCTGAGCACACTGGAGAAGCTTGAGAAGTTCGTCGCGCAGGGCGGACGGGTGCTTGGGGTAATCTTCCTTCCGCACCAGGCATTTACCAGGACAGGCGATGTGACTGCACTGGTGGACATCTCGGATAGAGTCCGCGCGCTCTTTGGGGTGGATCCGGTCGAAACACAACAGACCTTCCAAAAACAAACGGACCTGGACCTGATGGAGCAAGAGTATGAAAACGGGAAAACAGCTTTCCTGCGCAGCTACGCACTCAACCGTCAGCTCCCGATGCGCGTACAGAAGGAGCTTGACACGCCAGGCAAAACAGAAAGTCCGTTGTTTGTCATCAAGTCCGAAGAGAAAACAAGCCGTTATTTCTTCGCGCCGGAGGGTGGAGAACGCCAGGAGATTACAGACGAAGTGACTACCGAACGCGTAGGGGTTGCAGATGCCCTGGAACAGGCTATCTCAAACCTCATCGAACCGGACGTTGTGATCGATAATCGCGAAGTCTTCTATCTTCATCGCCGGAATGACGGGCAGGACATCTACTTTATCGTCAACCCCACATATGAACCTCAAAAAGCGCGAGTCGGTCTCCCCGGCGCCGTCCAGCCGGTGCACTGGGATCCATCTACAGGCACGGAACACATTATCGCTCCCTCTCAGGTAAACGAAGGGCGCACGTTCTTCCACCTCGAGCTCTCCCCTGTTGGTTCAGCATTCATCTTGGTGAAACCAGATCAAGGAATGCGCGTCGTCGAGACCAACATGAATGTTGAGTCGCTGGATGGAAACGAAATCAGAGGGTTTGCTCGGGCAAGTGAAGCCTTTGCGGCGATCGAAAAGGACGGCAGACAGCAGCGTCTAACGGCTCCCGCAGAGACACCAGCCTCCCCTTTGAAATTGGACGGCGAATGGGAGTTCCAACCAGAGACGGAGAATGCTCTAGTGATTGGGACGTGGCTCACCGCGCAAGAGATGGCAGGCAATAACCAGAGTGCCTATACGCAACTGGAAATCGAGACCCAAAACTGGCTGCCTATGGTTCCCGGTGCCTGGTCTTACCAGCTTCCTGCAGAACCGGAGTCGGATTATCCGATTCCTGTCTGGTATCGGATTTCCTTCCAGGCAAATTATCTGCCTCCCAAACTCAACCTAATTGTGGATGGATTTGCCGGTTCCGAGTGGTCCCTCTTCGTCAATGGTGAACGCGTCACTGCTGAGCCCATCCGCAGCCAGATCGATGGACAGATGCTGGCTGTGGATATTACCCCGCACCTGCGCCAGGGAGAAAACCTCATTGCCCTGCGGCTGGTGGTCACAAGCCCCACAGACGGCTTGCTGGATCTTCTGAAGCTGACTGGCGATTTCAGCCTTGCGCCCCAAGGTAAGGACGCGCAGACATATAGCATTGAAGCACCTCGTACATCCCTGCAACCGGAGACCTGGACAACACAAGGCTATCCATATTTCTCCGGCCGGGGGATCTACCGCAAGCGCTTTACTTTACCAGACTCCTTCAAGGGTCAGCGCGTGTTTTTGGAGCCGGAGATGGAGGATGATGTATTAGAAGTGTCGGTCAACGGCCAATCTGCGGGCGTGCGTTTATGGGAACCTTATCAGATGGAGATCACAGACCTGGTGAAGCCTGGCGAGAATATTATTGAGCTACGTATTGCCAACACCCTCGTCAACTTGCTCGAAGCAGTGGAACGCCCTTCGGGGTTAGCCGGTGCGCCGAAGCTTGTTCCTTATCGCACCTTCACCCTCGATTGGACGAACCAGTAATGGAGGGAGCATGAAGCTCAAAATCGAAGACCTAAACGTTGAATCCTTCGCCCCCTTTGGTGAAGTGATTCGCCAACCAACACGTGAGCAGGACGCGCAGGGTACGGGGTGGACGTGGTGGGGCGAAAACCATACCCTGGCTGGTGGTGACCGTCAGTATGCCATTGGCTACCTGGATTTGAATCCTGCCGAATTAAAGTTTGACTGGGCAGAACGCCACATGCACAGCGATGAATTACTGATTCCTATGGGCGGAGATTGTCTGGTATATGTCGGTCCCCCAGATTACCCGGACGAGCCCACCCGCCGCCCAGACCTGGCGCGCTTCCGCGTCTTTCGACTGCGTGAGGGGCAGGGTGTGCTGCTGAGTAAGGGTGTGTGGCATGGCGCGCCGATGGCGTTGGACAAACATCTCAATGTCGTCGTCCTCCTGCTCAAGGATACAGGCAAGATCGACGGGCACGTGGTGAGGTTTGAAGACACGCCGGTGCAGATTGAACGTTAAGTTGAATAGAAAAGGAGTTTACGATGCCTGTTGTAGATCGTCGTGAATTTGGTGGGCGCTTTACGGTTCGAGAGAACTCGCAGCGCCTCGCGAATTATCGATATTTGGAATTGCAGTTGATGGAAATGATCGCGGGGTGGTGCCACACAACACCCCAAATCGCGTGCAAGGCTACTTTTGGTTATCATGTGTACGATCACATTCAAGCCGCTGACCTGCTTGGCGAGCGACTCGAACAATTACGCTCGACCCGCGACAGCCAAGAATCGGGCACAGATGAGTTCGCGCGGTTGTGCGAAACTGTGTGGGAACTGGATAATACAGTTGCGCGCCTGACGGCTGTGTACCGGGTACTCGAGCCCCATCTCGTCAGTAGTTATGTCTACCACGCGGACGCCACCGATCCCTTAGCCGATACGCCGACCGTACGCTTATTGCGACAGTTAGCCGCCATGGGACAATCACACATCGCCTGGGGTCAAGCCGTCCTGGAGACCCTCACGCGCGACTCGGAGCAACGACGACAGGCGCTCGAAGTCCAGGCGGATATCGAAGAGAAGTTGGTCGAATCGGGCGGCGTCACTGGGCAGGGAATAGAGTCCCACTGGCTCGCGTTCCATAGTACTCGTGAGACCGACAAGCCCAAGCCACGCACACGTCGCGGTGGACGCGCCTACCGGTTTACGAAAACCTGTCCCCCACTTGAGCATTCGATCGTGGAAGAACCGTTCTGGTTTTCCTCCGACCCAAGGGATTTTGAGAAAGCCTACAAGTCTGAGGACGAGTGGTCCATCGAAGGTTTCCGTCATAAGTTCCATCAATTGCTTTACGGCGAGGTGGAAACTACCGATCGCATGGGCAAGATGCTGGCAGAGTTCCCCGAGCTTCCATGGGAGATGCGCATGGAGCTGGCGCACCAGATGTGGGACGAGGCGCGCCATATCGAGATTGTGGCAAAGGTCTGCGAGGAAGAGCTGGGGGCGACTCTCGGTTACGGTCCCTGGCCGCTTGCCTGGTGGTGGATGCAAAATGAATCAGATCCCCTGCGCCGCATCTCGGTCACCAACAGTTGGGCAGAACGCAACCTCATGAGCACGCTGCGCGAGTGGCGCGAACACGCCGAGGAACGCGGCTACACACGCATCGCCGAGCTCTGCGACTATCTTCAGGCGGACGAATTGACCCATGTACGCCTGGCGACCGATTGGATCCGAAAGATGACCGACGATAAGCCGGAATATCGAAACGAGCTGCTTGCCTGGAGCCGAAAAGCCGTGGATGTCGTCCAGGGGTTTTATAACAACGCCTATAGCGCCTCAGATAGCCCGGAGCCTCGCTTCTCCTTCGTGCGCGGCGGCGACAACCAGGATGAACATTTTGGCGTTCCCAGCAATGTAATCGGCGAGTAGGTGCGCATGGAACGAGGTGTTTATTTCGATGCGTGGTTCCCCCACCAGCACTGTTATCATCCCAGCCTGCCGGGCCGCCGCCTGCGCATGATCGAGCATCTGGTCGAGTACCGGGCAACGACGCTCGTCTGGTCCGCGATGGGCGGTGGGTCTATCTCACTACCCTATCTCGAGGAAGAAGCCTTTGCACAAATCGACCCGCGCTTTCGCTTTTATGGCTTCGTCAACGACAGCGAGTTCGTGCAGGAATGCAAGAAACACGGCATAAAAGTCTTCGGGATTGTCTTCGAAGTGCAGGGCTGGGAGATGCCTGCCGAACTGAACGAAGACGAAACGCGGATCCTCGCATTCAACGAATTACGCGGCGTCGGCAAACGCGTCTGGATGGGGCTGCGCGAGTTTTCGCAGAACCGTTTCCCCAAGCTTTGGCCACCGATCGAGCAGTATTTTCCCAATGGGTTGATCGACAGCGATGGAAACAAAGTGACCGACCTGATCGAAAACTGTGTTTCTCGCGACATCCATGGCGAGGCTTTGCACGCGCGCTGGGTAGAATGCCCCGACCGGGAGCATGAATGCTACCTGATGGATCGCAACAACCCGGTTTGGCGCGAGTATCTGAAAGCGATCATCCGCATCCAGATCGACGCCGGCGTGGATGGGATCCAGTTGGATGAAGCCGAGCTGCCCATCACTAGCTTTCAGTATGGCGGGTGCTTTTGCAAGGACTGCATGAAAGGCTTTCGGCAGTATTTGAAAGACCTGCCTGAAGAGCAGCGTCCTGCCGAGCTGAGTGGTGTCGACCTGGAAAACTTCCATTACGGCGAATGGCTGCTGGCGCAAGGATTCGATTTCAAGACAAAGCGCGAAGGCGCTCCCATCTTCTGGGAATATCACCGCTTTCAAACGCGTCAGATTGCCCGTTACTTTGCCGAGCTGGCAGATTATGCACGAGAGTATGCCACCGAAAAAGGCCGCAAGGTTTTGGTTTCAGGCAACTTCTTCAACTTGATTGCGCACTGGTACTACGCCATGGAGCCGAAGGTAGACCTCATCATGACCGAGATGCGCAACACGCGCTACCGCCAGCCAGCCTGGTATCGCTATGTCGCCGGGTTCGCGGCGGGCAAACCGGTCATCGTGGTAGAGAACCCCTATGGGGGCGTGATCCCGGAGCTGGTTGACATGCTCAAGATCGGCAAGGGATATGACCTCTTTCGAATGTCTCTGTATGAAGCCGCTGCCTTAGGCGCGAATATGAGCGTTCCGTATGGTGCCTGGATGGGAAGTGTCATTCAGGACTCGTTCCACCCTCCGCACGAATTGTGTGTGGAGATCCAGAAATTCATCGCGGATCACGAACATCTATTCAGTCAGCGAACGGCATCGGAGACCGCGGTCGTGTACAGCGTCGAAACTGAGTTCCAGCGCGAAAGCGGACGCGGCATCTTCGCCGATAACAGGTACAACCTGGAAACCAGCGAGATGGGTCCCTTCTGGCAGGTTTGCGAAGCCTTGAGCGATGCCGTCCAACCCTACGATGTTCTTTTCTTCCCTGATGGGGAGCTACGGTCTGACACGTTAACGCTCCAAAACCTCAGTCAGTATCGTACGCTCATCCTGCCTGATTGTCGTTTCCTGACCGATGCACAAGCCAAGTTGGTGCAAGAGTTTCTTGAAAAAGATGGCCGTTTGCTCATTATGGGTGAGCTTGGCGCAAATCTGCATCAGGAGCAACGAGATGCGATTTTGAAGCATCCAGGGGCACGCAGAGTCGAGGTGGGCGCGTCATTTGACCTGAACTGGCTTCCGTTTGGCAAGCAGCTGGAACGTTCGGTTCCAGGCGATGTGGCAATCAACCTCCAGCGCGTACAGGAGGGTATTGCTGTTCACATTATCCGTTACGATTATGACCCGCAGCGGGATCAGGTCCCAATGTTGGATGAGTTGACCTTAGACTTACGTTTGCCCGGACCGTTTCAGGACGTCGAAGTCTTCAGTCCGGGCGAGCCGCCACAAGCGGAGCTGGAGATCTCAGGAGACTCACCTCGGATCGCGCTTAAGAATCTTCCGCTTTACAGTATTCTTTTACTGAAGAGCTAGCCTGCAAATTCCTAGCCATTTCATGATAGTTATCGAGGAGGCATATATGATCAACAGGGAACAATTTCAATCTGCCCAGCAGCAAGCGAAAGAATATCTGTCCCGCGCAGGGATCATAATCACGCCGGAAGAAGCTGCCAACATCGAGGTGGCAGATTTCGGTCTGAACGAGCTGGATAGCACCGGTTTGGAACTCGTCGTCTACGTCAACACGGAGCGCGTGTGTGCCAAGGAACTCGTCCTCTTCCCGCGCCAGACGTGCCCGGAGCATTACCATCCACCCGTGGCCGGCGAGCCCGGTAAGGAAGAGACCTTCCGCTGTCGCTGGGGCGAGGTCTATTTGTACGTTCCTGGCGAGGCGACGCCCAACCCGAAAGCCCGCACGCCAAAGGGACGCGAGCAGACCTACAACGTCTGGCATGAGATCGTCCTCCATCCCGGAGAGCAATATACTCTGATGCCGAATACACCGCACTGGTTCCAGGCTGGCGACGAAGGCGCGGTAGTCTCCGAGTTTTCCACCCGCAGCCGCGATGAGTCCGACATCTTCACGGATCCCCAGATTCAGCGCGCCCCGCAAGTTGCAGATTAATTCTCGAAAAATTTACTGTAGAGTCGCAGAGAACGCAGAGATTGCTTAATGGAATCTCTGTGCATTCTGCGGCTCTGCCGCTTAAAATAACCACATGACAAAAATCATCCTCGATACCGACATCGGCACGGACGTGGACGACGCCGTCGCGCTTGCCTATCTCCTCTCCCACCCAGAGTGCGATTTATTGGGAATCACGACCGTTACTGGCGAAGCAGACAAGCGAGCCGCATTAGCAAGTGTTCTTTGCAAAGCCGCTGGCAAAGACACTCCAATTTACCCCGGCGCGGATGCCCCTATGCAAGGCGAGCAGCGTCAGCGAATCGCGCAGCAGGCGGAAGTTTTGCCGCGCTGGCCGCACCAATCCGATTTCCCCAAAAATCAAGCGGTGGGCTTCCTGGCGAATACCATCCGTGCTCACCCCGGCGAAGTGACGCTTCTCACGGTTGGTCCGCTCACCAATGCTGGTATGTTATTCTCCGAGCATCCTGATGTCGCGGATCTATTGGCTGGCTTGGTATTGATGGGTGGGAACTTTGACGAAAACGGACCCGAAGCAGGACGGATCGAATGGAATGTCGCTGGTGATCTGTTGGCGTCTGAGATCGTCTATAAAACTCCGGTTCGCCTTCACCGTTCGCTGGGATTGAATGTGACGCAAAAAGTGATGATGTCTGCAGACGAGGTGCGCGAAAAATTTACAGCACCGCTCATGCGCTCTGTACTCGATATGGCTGAGATCTGGTTTGCGGGGTTCTACCCATTCATTACCTTCCACGATCCGCTGGCGGCAGCAACAATCTTCGAGCCTGATTTATGTACATATCAACAAGGGACGGTTCGGCTCGATCGTGACGACAATCCCGGAAAAACGCTCTGGCAGCCTGAGGGGTCAGGGTCGCAACACCAGGTTGCGATGACAGTTGACGTAGATCGATATTTCCAACACTTCTTCGAGATCGTTGGGCAGTGAGAAAGTAATGTAGAGCGCAGGCAGGATTGATATGCAAGTTTTCCTTCTCCTGGTTGGTGTAGTTCTTATTTTCCTGCTGGCAGGCTGGCTGGGACTGCAAATCAAACCTGCCTCATTTTCAGCCTTCCCGCAACGTTCACTGCAACCCGAAATAATTCCTCTGCCTGCTAACCTGCCACCACCCGTGGAGCGTTTTTACCGTCAACTGTATGGTGAACGTGTGCCGGTCGTAACGTCGGCGGTAATGACGGGTCGCGGGACGCTGCGGCTGCCTTCTCGCGGCGGTATCGCCTTTCCTGGGCGTTTTCGCTTTACGCATCAGGCGGGTCAAGGGTATCACCACTATATTGAAGTGACCTGGTTTGGTTTCCCATTGTTGAAAGTCAATGAACATTATCTGAACAGTCAGAGTCGCTTTGAGTTACCTTTTGGAGTCACCGAGAACAAACCGAAAGTAAATCAGGGAGCGAACCTGGCACTGTGGGCGGAATCCGCTTTCTGGTTACCATCCATTCTTGTCACTGATCCACGAGTGCGTTGGGAGCCCGTGGACGAGCTTTCGGCCGCCCTTTTCGTGCCATTCGGTAAGACGGAGGAGCGTTTCGCTGTGCACTTCGATCCCGATACTGGTTTACTGAAGTCGATGGAATCCATGCGCTATCATGAAGCCACAAGTTCTGCTAAAACCCTCTGGCGCAATGAAGCGTTGGCATGGAAGATTGTCGAAGGCTTTAATATTGCTGTGATGAGTGCCCTCACCTGGGAAGATGAAGGCACTCCCTGGGCAGTATTTACCGTGGAAGATGTGGTCTACAACGTCGACGTAGAACAATATATTCGTGCAAAGGGTCCCTAGGCTGTCTTTACTGGAGAATCTAGGAAGAGAACTCGTTCGTCAGTCTATTTTTGATTTTCAACATCAGCATTCGAACGGACGCTAGGGCGAAATTACGTATGTGCAGTATCATCAGCCTCCTAAAAAGGAGATGACATATGCACTTCGGAATTAGTATCCCGGCGTTTGCAGATTTTAGCAATCCGCGCGATCTGGCAGAACTTGCTCACGAGGCAGAAGCGGCAGGGTGGGATGGATTCTTTATTTGGGATGCCATGTTCTTCGACCCGACTTTTCATCCCATGGCGGATCCGTGGGTCGCTCTGGCTGCGGTAGCCGCAAGGACGGAGCGGATGAGAATCGGGACATTGATCACGCCCATAGCCCGACGCCGCCCCTGGAAGTTGGCGCGGGAAACTGTTTCTGTGGATCAACTTTCGAATGGACGACTGATCCTGGGTGTTGGATTAGGGGATCCCGTTCAATGGGATTTTGGCTTCTTTGGTGAAGTCACAGATCCCAAGACACGGGCACGCCGCCTGGACGAGGGACTGGAACTATTAACCGGTTTGTGGACCGGTCAACCATTTCAGTACGAGGGTCAACAATTCAACGTGAAGGAAGTAATCTTTCGTCCGACGCCTGTGCAATCGCCGCGCATCCCCATCTGGGTTGGCGGCTGGTGGCCCCATAAAACACCGCTACGCCGCGCCGCACGCTGGGACGGAGTCTGCCCGATCAAAGGGGATGGCAGCATCACGCCCGACGAATGGCGAGAACTGCTTGCCTATATTCAGTCACACCGGACATCCACCCTGCCCTTCGATGCAGTGCATTCAGGAGCTACAGACGGCAATGACCTGCCTCAAGCGGCGGAGATTGTTAAGCCTTACGCCGATGCAGGCGTGACCTGGTGGATCGAGCCCGTCGATCCGTGGCGCTTTGGCTGGAGCTTCGAGGTGCCCTGGGCGCCAGAAGCCACAGTCCGGATCCGAGAGCGCGTCCGGCAGGGTCCGCCGCGGCTCTGATCGCCACAGCGAAGGATGGTTCACCAATCTGGCTGGCGATCCTGCCCCGGGTCTCGGGTCAGATTGGACGCAGTGCCGCCATCCACGCGGACAACATACACTTCCAGATTGCCATCCCGATCGGTTGAGAAGGCCACCCAAAGCCCTGTCGAATTGATTGACGGCTCCAAGTCCTGCGCCGGATGATTTGTAATGTCGTTCTGCGCGCCGCCTGTATCGGTCATAACGAAGATTTCAGAGTTGCCTGTCCGGTCACTCACGAACGCAATGATCGCGCCGCTGGTAAAGCCGGAGGGAGAGTGATCGTTTGCCGGGTTTTGCGTCAGGTTGGTCAACCCGGAGCCATCCGGTCGTACTTTGTATATTTCCTGGTTGCCATCGCGCGTGGACGTGAAGGCGATCCAGTCCGTTGTGCCAAACAGGCCTCCGACCGAGAACCAGGTGGGAGCAAAATCATTGGCAGGGTTGTTCGTCAGGTTGTGCACTTCCGAGCCGTCACGGCGCATGACATAGATCTCCTGATTCCCATCCCGGTTGGTGGTGAACGCAACCCAGTTCCCATCTGGCGACCAAGCGGGATGAATGTCATCCGCAGGGTTATGGGTGAGATTTAGAGGGGTCCTGCCATCCACACCTGTCAGGTAGATTTCATTGTTCCCATCCTGATTGGTCACGTAGGCAAATTGGATGGAGTCGGGTGCCAGCGCAGGCTGGACGTCCTGGGCAGGGCTGTTTGTCACCCGCGTCAGCGATTGATTAGCAAAGTTCAGAGCATAGATCTCAGCATTCCCGGTCCGGTTCGACTCGAACAGCATCGTCCCCTGCAGACTCGGCGGGGGCGGCGTAATGGTGGCTGGAGGCGGGTTAGTATTTGTGGGCAGAGGCGTTTCGCTGGGAGCGATTGTGGGAGCCACGGTGAGAGTAAACGTCGGAGCCGCCGACGTCGCACCCGCAGCAGCCGTAGCCGTCAGAGACGGGTTGGTTGGGTCACACGGGTCCAGGTCTCTGCCATCCGTGATGCCATCGTCATCGGAATCCGGATCGGTCGGACGCGGGCAGACCTCGTTTTCCTTGCCATCCAACAGTCCATCCCTGTCAGTATCAGGGTTGAGCGGGTCGGTGTTAAGCCGGATTTCCTCGCCATCCAGCAGTCCATCCCCATCGGTATCAGGGTTGAGCGGATCGGTCCCGCCGGCAACCTCATCGCCGTCCTTTCGTCCATCGTTATCCGTATCAGGATTGCGCGGATCGGTCAAATAGATCTGGACTTCGTCGCCATCTTGTAAACGGTCGTCATCCGTATCTGCGACGAGCGGATTGGTCTGATAGGTCTCAACCTCATCGCGGTCTGTTAATCGGTCGCCGTCCGTATCCGGGTTGAGAGGATCGGTACCGAGAGCCGCTTCGCGTTCGTTGGACAGTCCATCACCATCCAGATCTCCTGTCCCCGAGGAGGCAGTCTGTGTTAGGTTAACGGCAGCCGTCTGGGTGGCGCCGCCGGACGTGGGTATCCCGCTCAACGGAATGAGGAACAAAATACAAAAGAGCAACCCCGCAATCACACCGACAGGTAATACCCAGAACGGAACGTAAGCCCGCTCGCTGACTTGCCCGGAAAGCTCCGTCAGCTCATTGGCTGTAGATCGGACCTGCACCCCAAATGGATAGGTCTCTTCGTTGCCGAGTAGTGGCCGGGAGCGGAGCCTGGCACGAAACGAATAGGTTCCCCGCTCGCCCGGAGGGACCTGGAACCTCTCCCCCTGCGGAATCTCCACATAGGCAAGCCCCATTTGCTGCGTGCCATGTGGGCCCGGTCGGGGAACTTGCACCGCCTTCTCGAAGACCAATTCGTCCGCCCGGCTTTGAAAGTGGAGGCTGTAGGCATCGATCGTGTTGCCCTCGTTGTAGACGCTCACCTGTCCAAATTGACCAGCCTGCAGGGAACCCGGCTCCAAGGAGGCAGTAAATTGTGAAAACGCCGCGATCGTCAGAACGCATTGCACCGACGTCGTTTGCGTGGGGAACATCTGACTGGCAAACTGAATCGTGAAAGGCATTCGTCCGGCGCTGGCTTGCGGCGCACGCGGAATCTGGAGTGTTAGCAGAACCTCGGCGCTCGTATCTGGATCCAGCTGCGTCAGCGCGGGGCTGCCCGATACCCAGTGTGCGGGGAGTCCACTCACACTAAAGCGGAAGCTATCTTCCTGATCGCCGCGATTCTGCACCAGGATCGGAATCTCAACAGTCGTGCCCGGCGTGACGGCAAAATCGACCGCGCCCAGCAGCACTCCGATCCGACCCTTCGATTGGTAGGCAGCTACCGTCAGGGTGCTGCGCGCAACCGCGGCACGCTTCGGATCATTCTGGCTGATGACATGCACATCCAGCGGATATTGCCCAACGCGATTGTCTGAAATAACGGGTGCCTCTACGGTGATGGCAACAAGCTTTGCTTCGCCCGAGGCAAGGTGGAGGACGGGCGTCGGAATCGTGACCCACTCCATCGGTACGCCTTTGACCAGGATATCCACATACTCTTCCCCGGGGCCCTCATTGAGGATGCCAACTTGAATCGTCGCCCTGCCTTCCGGCGGGACAGTAATTTGATCCTCCTTGATGGCTATCCTGAACGGGTCATTCTCCCTCTTTGGGTACGCATTGCTATTCATAGTCAATGTTTCCGACTCCTCTCCAGCTAAACCTTAAAAAAAATCGCAAAACTTGAATAAGTTTCCAAGCCGAAAAGACAGGCACAAAAAGGATATATCCAGATTGTATTCTAGGGAGGCTCGTTGAGGAAGATTTCGGCGTCCCGTGACACCGGAGGCGGGGTTTGAAAACAGGACTCCCCTCGCAAAAAGCTGTAGGTTGGCTTTGCCGGTGAACGATTCCCACCCAGCGTGGGTTATGGCTCTTTTGGTTTTTCCACCGGTTCATAAAACGGACTCTTCAGCTCAGAGACTTTCCCCATTTCCCAAAGTCGGTGCAGAGCGTTCAATACAACCGGCCAATTTTCACGATACTGATTCCAACGCGTGGCTCGAAAAAGCCCCCCAACCATACGGCGATGCGACTCTTCACCGAAAATAAATCCCGTCAACATTCGTTAATTATAGTACAAAAAACCGCTATACTATTTTCAATCCTCTGAAATACGGGGAACGGAAGCCTTTTCCTAAAAAGCACCCTCACGCTGGGAGGGAAATCCCTAATTGTTGCTTCTACAAATCCTTCATATCATTATGTGCCTAGCCTCATTTCATAGACACATCGAAGGAGTACAGGAGTAACCATGGGAAGCTCAGATTTTTATATTGACTACAACATCGAGGTCTCGGAAGTTGGCGATGAGTTTCAGCGTGAGACAGAGCAACAACTAAGAGAACTCACCTCGTCTCATTCCGACATAATCGGGGCGGCGGTTGCCGTGGAAAAAACGGCAGATACAACGACCTACGATGTATATCGTGTCCGCATCGTCGTCTACAAACGTCCCCAAGATATCGCAGTTTCGAAACAGGATGTTGACCCGATGGTGGCACTACGGGCGGCTCTGGATGTATTAGAAGAACAGGTCCGGGAATCGCGGGAAAAGCTTTCTCAAAACGATACCCATCGCGATAGTCAGATCGAAACGGTCTACTATGATTTAACTGCGGATGAAATCTATGCCACCTATGCCAAAGGCTGGCAGCCCGAAGATGTCCTGCGCATGGACCATACCGAGATCGCTAGTCGACTGATGGTTGAGCAAGGCCTAACGCAGGACGCCGCTGACTTTGCCGCAGACCAGATTTTGCTTGTCGCAGAACGGATCAACGACCAGGAGCAATAACGGTCCCGCGCTCCGGCGAGATGTGCTCGGCAGTGACTCTTTATCCTAAAAAACCACGCCGGATACGAGGATTACGTTGGCATAAGGGGCAAATTCGCCCGTTCGTACCACAGCGCGGGCATTCGCAGTCCTTGTTTTGAACTCGGTATGCGTCACAAACTCGAGGGGAACATCCGGCAGCAGTTCCTGTACACCTGCCAGATACTTGGAGTTGCGCTCTTTCACCTCCTCGGCGAGGATTACTTTTTCTACCTTCATTTCATCAAGCACTACTTTCAGAGTCTGGATTGCACCTGGGACTCCCTGCGTCAGCGCCAGATCGATGCGCACCGTTTCCGCGGGTATAGGCAAGCCTGCATCTGCGATCACCAGCGTATCCAGATGACCGAGAGTTGCAATCATGTACGACAGCTCGGAGTGCAGCAAGCTCGTCTTTTTCATTCTATCCTCACAAAAGGGTTAACCTCTGCCGCCTAACCATTATTGCAAGGCAGAAGTCAGGCGTGCAACATTGTCAAGAAACTTGATCCAGATGGGGCGTGCCTGCCACTCTGCCAGAGGCAAGGGACGTGTATTGCCCAGATAATCCGCAGTGACCTCTTGAAGGTCAGAGACGACCTGAGGGTCATAGCAAACGAGTGTGATCTCCAGGTTCAGTTGGAAGGAGCGGATATCCAGGTTGCTCGACCCGATCACCGCAATATCGTCGTCGATGCACATATATTTCGAATGCAAGAGCACAGGCGGCCGGTAAAGATAAATGCGCACGCCTGATCTTAGCAATTCCTCGTAGTAGGAGCGCTGCGCGTGGAACACCAGGAATTGATCCCCGATCTCCGATACGATCAGGATCACTTCGACGCCGCGCTGTGCCGCGGCCGTCAGCGCAAGAACAAGCGATTCATCGGGCACGACATACGGGTTAGCAATGATGATCCGCGTCCGGGCAGTGTGAAACAACGCTACGAACAGCATCAAATTGTTATCCGTCTGGAAGCCGGGTCCACTCGGCAGCACCTGGCAAAGCACATCGCCAGTCACTGGGGCGAGCCCGCGTGTTTCCGGCGCGGTCCGAGCGTCGATTAATTCATTCGTTTCCGAAAACCAATCGGTCGTGAAAACTGCATTAAGCTCAAGCACAATCGGACCGGTGACGCGTGCAACCAGCTCAATGTAATGCATACCTTTTCGTACATTACTAATTTTGTGATAGGTGTTCTCGATCAGGTTATGGGAACCGGTATAGCCGGTGCGCCCGTCTACCACGACGATCTTGCGGTGGTTGCGCAAATCGAACCGGTTCCACTGGTTGTCGAATGGGTTGATGGGAAGCATCACATGGACGGCAATTCCCGCCGCGCGTAAGCGCCTTAACACAGGTCCATTGAATAACAGATTACCCAGGTGGTCCATCAGCACCCGGCAGGTAACGCCGCGCTTCTCGGCACGGATCAGCGCGTCAACGACCGGCGCCCCCATCGTGTCATTGGCAAACATAAAATACTCAAGATGGACGTAGCGCTGTGCCGCATCGATATCCTTAACAATGCACTCGATGGCGCCCGCGTAATCCGTCAGGATCTCCACTGTATTCCCTGCCAGAGCAGGCATACCGCTGAGACTGGCAATCAGGCTGGCAAGCGGTTCATAGCGTTCCGAAAGTGGAGGGTTGAAGATTGCCTGTAACCCCGGCGTTTGCTGGGTGTCTTCTGCGAGTCCTTTGATCCGTTCGTTCATCGCCCGCTGCTGGTCCTGGCGTCCTTTGGAGAGGTGAGGGTTGCCAAGCAGCAGGAATAAGACCAAGCCGAGAATTGGCGCCAAAAACATCAGTAAGAGCCAGGCTGTTGCCTCGCCCGGCTTGCGGTTCCCGGGTACGATCAACAGCGCCGCGATGCTGATGAGGTACGACAGAGCTCCAAGGATAGCGATCCAGTTCAGTTCCATAATTAAGTTTCCAATAAAGTACGAATTAGTTTTTGAAGATGCAAACCACAGAGCTCATATCTATTTTAATCTCAATCGGGCTCAGATTGAATGCCTGGAACCACAATGCTACCCCTCTCTGGGTTGCGAAGTTGATTGCGCTACTGTGCCGCATGAGTTTTATGCTGTCGCTTTAGGAATCGAAAGCCCGGAAAATTTCCGGGCTTTTTCCTGCTGGGGAGCAGGGATTTGAACCCCAAATTTCACGTCCAGAGCGTGACGTGTTGCCGTTACACCACTCCCCAATGCGACGGGTATTTTACCACCGATTCTCGACAACGAGTCAATCACTTACGTGCGGCACGGCGTGTGTTATCCTCCATATCGAGGAAAATCAACAAACCTTTGGACACTGCTTGAAGACCAAAAAAATAGAATAACCCAGGCAATGGCTGCTGCAAATAGGGAGCGAATAGACTAAACGCATTTAGGAACGTGGCTCCCTTGTCAAAATAGAGTCCGTTGAAATATTGCCCCAGGAAGAACAAGAACGAGACCAGCCAGGACAAAAGATAGATCGTCAAAACGATCCATGCAATGACATCCGCCCAGCGCGACAAACGCAGAACGCCATCGCGGTCAAAATAAGTACCGAGGAAACCTGCTGGTCGAAGATCCCGCTCAGCGGGGCGATCACTCGCTTCAGTCATTCTAGCCTCCATATCAAATTATAGGTTCTCCAGGTATCGAAATATCGGAGAGTCGGATTATACTTTGCGCTTTGTTATAATCAGGGGTCAATAAATGACACGCAAATTCTGGCGCAACCGTTTGACGCCAGAGACTCAGAAATTGTTCCACAGGAACTCTTACAGAAAACAATCAGAAACCCATCTTTCGCTGTGCACCCCCTGACACCGTCCGCCAGGATCGGTGTGTGGTTGAGAAATCGAGGCTCACTTTATGACGGAAGAGACTACCAAACCCTTTGACTCTGCGCAGGACAGACCAACAGACTTTATCCGCGAAGCTGTCGCGGACGATTTAAGAACCGGACGTTTCAACTATGTCCGCACGCGCCTGCCACCTGAGCCAAATGGCTATCTGCACATCGGGCACGTCAAAGCGTTTATGATCGACTACCTCATCGCCAAGGAAAATAACGGTGAATTGATCTTGCGCTTCGATGACACCAATCCCACGAAAGAAGAAACGGAGTTCGTGGATGCGATCATCGAAGATGCGCGCTGGCTTGGCATCGAATGGAAAAAGATCACGTACGCGTCTGATTATTTTGACCTGCTCTATGAATGGGCGCAGAAACTCGTGATGATGGGTAAGGCGTATGTGGATGACCAGAATCCGGAAGAGGTCAGTGCCAACCGCGGCACCTTTACCGAGCCGGGCAAAAACTCACCCTGGCGCGACCGGGATGTGGAAGAAAACATGGACCTGCTCGAGCGCATGAAGAATGGTGAGTTCCCGGAAGGCTCGCGCGTGTTGCGCGCCAAGATCGACATGGCACATCCAAACCTGAACATGCGCGACCCAGTCATGTACCGGATTCTTCACGAGCCGCCTCATCACCGCACGGGAGATAAATGGAAGATCTACCCTTTGTACGACTGGGCACACGGGCAGAACGATTCCATGGAAGGCATCACCCATTCTCTCTGTTCGCTGGAATATCGCGATCATCGTCCGCTGTATGATTGGTTCCATGAACAGCTGGGCGTTTTCAAATCCCGGCAAATTGAATTCGCGCGTCTGAACCTGAACTACACGGTCATGAGCAAGCGCAAGCTGCGCCGACTGGTCGAGGAAGGATATGTCGACGGTTGGGATGACCCGCGCATGCCCACGCTGCGCGCCATGCGCCGCCGCGGGTACACCGCGGAAGCCATTATCGATTTTGTGCAGCGCATGGGGATCTCGACGGTCGCGACGTCCAATGCGGGTGTGATCGCCGATATCGCATTTCTAGAGTCTCGCGTGCGCGAAGACCTCAACAAACATTCTCCACGCCGCATGGCGATCACCAAACCGCTCAAGCTCGTGATTGATAATTATCCCGATGATCTTGTGGAGGAGATGGAGGCAGTCAACAACCCCGAAGACTCGGGGGCAGGAACGCGGAACGTTCCATTTTCCAGGGCTCTGTACATCGAGCAGGATGATTTTCGTGAGTCGCCTCCCCCCAAATATTACCGTCTCTACCCGGGGAACGAGGTGCGCCTGCGATACGCCTATTTCGTCAAATGTACGCATGTCGTCAAGGATGAGGCAGGCAACGTCGTCGAAGTACACGCCACGTATGACCCCTCCACACGCGGCGGCGACGCACCCGATGGACGAAGGGTTAAGTCCACGATCCATTGGATTTCGGCTGCCCACGCAAAAGAAGCAGAGTTCCGCATGTATGACCGTCTCTTCACGAAGGAAGATCCCGAGGAAGGCGAAGAAGGATTCCTCACGGCGCTGAACCTGGACTCACTGCACATCCTGCGTGGATATGTCGAACCGTCTCTCGCCCAGACCCAACCGGGGGACCGTTTCCAGTTTGAGCGCCTCGGCTATTTCTGCACAGATCCAGACTCGACCACTGAAAAACCCGTCTTCAATTTGACCGTGTCCCTGAAAGATACCTGGGCAAAGATAGAAAAGTCTAATAAGTCGAAATAGGCGCACAGGTCTGACCTGTCGGATGTTTAGTAGCGAAAATGCCATCACACCCTTCCAAGAAATTCCACGACATGCTGCTCAGCTTCTCCCAAGCCGAGGGGGTGGAAGAACGACAAACCATGGAAAGCTCGCTCTGGAATGAGTTTGGCGCGGAATATGCAGTCTTCGTTCTCGATATGTCTGGCTTTTCGCTCTTGACTCGAAAGTATGGCATCGTGCATTATCTATCCATGGTCCGGCGCATGCAAATGACTACTGAGCCCATCGTCAAATCGTATGGCGGATTCATGATCAAGTATGAAGCTGACAACTGCTTCGCCGTCTTCCCGGATCCGCTTACAGCCGTCCACGCTGCAATTGCCATGCAACATGCCTTCCGCGCCGCAAATCTACTCACGTCAGAGGATCTCGATATTCATATCTCCTGCGGCATCGATTATGGAAAGATTTTGGTGATCGGGCACGAAGACTGTTTTGGCGACCCCGTCAACCGTGCCTCGAAGATGGGGGAGGATCTTGCCGTGGCAGGTGAGATACTCATCACCAAAGAAGCCATGCAAATGATCCCCACAACGGCGGGGATCAAAGCGCGCGAAATGAATGTGTCTATTTCCGGCATCACCATTCCCGCCTATTTGATTGAATACCGGAATGAGGAGATGCCCCCTGGTTAGGAGTCGTCTCGTTCTGTAGAACTGAATTACGGGTGAGGCGTTTTCTCGGAGGTCTTCGTGAATCTGTTGACAAAATTCAGGAGCGCCAGGATCACAAACAGAGCCGCCAGGGCAATCGATCCATAAAACACGAGAACCTCGGTCCATAACGGTTCCGGCTCACCCGTGACAGGGATCGCGGCTGCGGAGGTCGCTTCTGAAACGACCACCGTATTCTCTACGAGAGGAACTTTCACCCGCACATCGGGCTCACCTCGCGGTGCGGCAGCCGCAAATCCAAACACCCCCCACATCAAGAAAAAGCCGACAAGGCTGAGCAAATAAATCCATTTTCGGTCCATAACACTTCCTTTCCCGTGTACGTTTTAGCTCTCGATGATGTGGATAAATGAATTCGCGTTGCCGTCCTGCTCTACTTAACGACCAGTGCCAGCGCATGTTATTTTTATGCTCTTTATCGCATGCATCCTTCATTAATCTTGTCATACATTAGAAATGGTATGCTTCGGCTCTCCTGGCGTTGTAAGGGTACAATCAAACCTGGCAGGAAGCCAGCCAGGAGAATCTTGCGATGCAAAACGTTCGCTTCTTATGGGTAGTTATTTTTTTGTCAGCATGTGGCCTTTTGCCCCCGCTTCCTACGGAACCTCCTATTCAGATCACGCCGCTCGGTTCCACAACGCCGAGCGCTACCCCTTCGGTAACACCAACACCCATCACCCCAACGGTTTCCCCCACTTCAACACCCGACCCGAAGTTTTTCCGCGATGATTTTAACAATACACTGGATACCGAATGGAGCTGGGTGCGTGAAGATCCACTAAACTGGAGTCTGACCGCTTTGCCGGGCGCACTACAGATCAATGTTGCCGGCGGCTATGTGGTCGCGGGCACCAATCCCAACCTGCTCCTGCGCCCTGCCCCGGCAGGAGACTTTCAAATCCAGACCCAAATTACATTTCGACCCACACAAAACTATCAATTTGCCGGGTTGATCATTTACGAAAACGATAAAAATTTTATTCAGGCAGGGCGCGGTGCCTGTAATTCTACAGGCTGCGTAGGTGTGGGATTATATATGAATGCTTATGAGAACGGTGTTGTTGTGGAACCAGATTTCGGGCAACCGTTTAGGGACATCGACCCTCTCCTGCTCCGCTTAAGCCGCAGGGACCATGCCTATACCTTTGAAGCCAGCACAAATGGGAAGGTCTGGTTTCTGATTGGCAACCACACGAGTGATATGAACCCAACACACATCGGGCTGGTCACAGGTCAGCGCCTTAGAGGCGAGAACGTCCCGGCAACCTTTGAATATTTCGAGCTGCGCAGTCCACAGTGAACGCGAACACTACAAACTCTCTAAGAGAGAGATCGCGTGTTGGACTCGTTCCAGCACCTTTTCCTTCCCGATCACTTCCATGCTCTCGAAGAGCGGCGGACTGACCTTTTGCCCGGTTACTGCCACGCGCAAAATGCCAAAGACTTGATTCGCGCTCCAGCCTGATCGTTCCACAAACTCGCGCATGGGTGGTTCCGCCGTTTGGTGGGACATCTCCGGTAAGGAGGCAAGGATCTTATGGGACTCGCGTGCGATCGCAGCCGATTGACTGGCGTCCAGGCCCTTTGCAATGAGATCCTCAGGATTCGGCTCTATTGTGTCTTTGAAAAAGAAACTTGCAAAGGCAATGCTATCGTCCAGTGTAACGAGACGCTCGCGGATTAACGGCGTGACCTTGAGCAGCGTATCATCGTCCACTTCCAGACCGGTCTCTGTAAGGAACGACTTGACGCGTTGCGCCAGCTGTTCCGTCGTAAGACGCCGGATATGGGTACCATTGAAATGATCTAATTTCTGGAAGTTAATCGCCGCGGGAGATGGCGTCAGATTGTCGATACTAAATCGCTCGATCATCTCATCAAGACTCATCACGTCATCGTCCGCAACGCCCCAGCCCATTAACGCGATCCAGTTCAGCACACCTTCCGGAATATATCCCAACCCATCCAGGTCGTCCACAAATGTAGAATGACCATCTTTCATCGCTGCAGCAGCATCGCGCTTGCTCATCTTGCCTTTGCCACTCGGCTTTAAGAGTATGGAAGGGTGAAGCCAGACGGGTTCCTCCCAGCCAAAGGCGCGGATGATCTGGACATGCAGAGGAAACGTTGGCAGCCACTCAGCACTGCGCAATACATGCGTGATCTTCATTTCATGATCATCCACCATCGCAGCAAGATGATAGGTCGGCAAGCCATCCGACTTCAATAACACGTAGTCATCCAGATATCGATTTTCGGTGACAATATCCCCGCGTATATGATCATGCGCTGTTGTCGTGCCCTCATACGGCATCTTGAACCGGATGACATATTTTTCGCCTGCGGCAACGCGGCGGGCAGCCTCCTCGGGATCCAGTCGGCGGCAAAGCCCGTCGTATCGGACTCGATCCACCTTGCGCGCTTCCTGCTCCTTGCGCATTTGGTCTAATCGCTCCGGTGTGCAAAAGCAAGGATAGGCATGCCCCGTCTCGACCAAACGCTTCGAATAATGCTGATAGATGTCCCGGCGTTCCGTTTGCCGATACGGTCCATAGGGTCCACCGTGGAATGGGCTTTCATCGGGTGTAAGACCCAGCCAGTCCAAACTGCGCGCGATCACCTCTTCCGCGCCCGGCACAAAGCGCCGCTGGTCGGTATCTTCGATACGCAGGATAAACTGTCCGCCTGTTTGACGGGCGATCAAATAAGAATATAAAGCGTTCCGTGCGTTGGCAACATGAAACCGACCGGTCGGGGATGGTGCTAAACGTGTACGAGCAGGTTTTTGATCCAAACTATTTCTCCCATCGTGATACCGTTCCTCCGCAGCTGAATCGCAGGTCGAACAGAGGCATTAAAAATCCATTTGCTTGTGTCTCATTGCCACGCTTTCCACCAAGCCAATACCAAGCATAAGAGCCGTCAGACCGCTGCCTCCATAGCTAATGAAAGGCAGCGGCAGCCCCGAAACGGGCACAATGTTTAAGTTCATGCTGATATTGACCATACCCTGAAAGAAAATCAGCGTAGCGACTCCGTAGGCAATATTCATCCCCGCCACATCTCGCGCCTTCTGCGCGGTGCGCAGGCACCTCCAGATCACCAGAACAATGATGACGATCACCAGCAGAGAACCGACCAGACCAAACTCTTCCGAAATGGCAGAAAAAATAAAGTCGGTATGGCGCACTTTCAAAAACCGTAATTGTGTCTGTGTGCCATGCCCATACCCCTGCCCGAATAGCCCGCCTGAGCCAACGGCAATCAGTGCCTGTTCAACGTTATATCTCTCGCCGAAGGTGGCATTCGGGTCTGGCAAGACAAAATTCGTGATCCGCTGTTGCTGATATTCCTGCAAGAACGGGATGCGGATCCCAAACACCGATAGTGTGACAACTGTTGCAATCCCCAGAAAGCCGATGACGCTAAATAATAAAAGATGTTTGAGTTGAATACCATTGATCCAGAGGAGGACGGCAAGAAGGACCATGAGCACAACGACGTTGCTCAAGTTCGGCTGAAGCAGGATCCAGATAGCAAGACTCATCACCCACAGGAAAGCGCCGATGATCCAGCGCAGGTCACGCGGCTGGTTTTGTGTCCTCTCGAAATAGCGCGCCGTCAGAAGTATCGCCACAATCTTCGCAAACTCGGTGGGCTGAAGGAATAACACACCCACTGAAAACCAGCGTGCCGCCCCAAACACCGCTTGCGCGCTCAGGAATAAGGCGAAAAGCAAGATGCTCATCACAAAAACAAGCGGACGATAGAGGGCGATCCAGTAGTGGTAGTCGATGGCAGCCACGACAAAAATCAAAGCCAGCCCTAGCAGAGCAAAGTAGATCTGACGGTTGATGAGCGGCATCAAAACTTCATTCCCAGCCACCGCGGAACGGATCATGGTGGTGCCAAACGCCGTGGCAAGCACGACCGCGCCTAAGAGCCAGAAATCAAAATGACGCCATGAAATATTGGGAAGCATACAGGGGACTTACTTGGATCTCTTCGCGCGACGACGGGAGGCGCTCTTTAACGGGATATCCGCCACAAGCCGCTGCGAGCGTCCATCATGCTCCATACCGAGCTGCACGGATTGGGCATCGATCTCCACGTGGCGCGAAATCGTCGCGATCAGATCATCGCGTAGAGAGTCCAATTGCGCCGGGGTCAGATCCGTACGATCGTGAATCAGAACCAACTGCAGGCGTTCCTTGGCGCTCTCAGCACTGTTTTTCCTTCCGAATAAGCGGTCAAAGAAGCTCATGGTCACTTCCTCCCCGCCAGACGTTGCAGGCGCTGCCAGAATCCACCTGTGTTGTTATCCAGATCAAGGAAAGGAACGCTCTCTCCGCGCAGTCGTTTGGCGATATTGCGGAATGCCTGCCCCGCTCGGCTCTTCGGATCGAACGCAACGGGGGCACCGCGGTTCGACCCGATAATTACATTTTCATCCTCGGGCACGATCCCGATCAACTCCACTGCCAGCAAATCGAGCACATCGTCCGCTGAGAGCATATCGTGGTTCTTCACCAGGGCCGGATTCAAGCGGTTGATAATCAAGGAGCCCGGACCCTTTTCCTCCGCCTCCAGGATGCCGATCACGCGGTCGGCATCGCGAACCGCAGAAACTTCAGGGTTGGTGACCACCAGAACACGGTCCGCAGGGGCGATCGCATTTTTGAAGCCGCGCTCGATCCCTGCAGGTGAATCGATCAGCACAAAGTCGAAATCATTGCGCAGGTCTTTGATCAGGCGGTTCATGTCGCTGGGTGAGACGGCGTTCTTGTCACGAGTCTGCGCCGCTGGGATGAGGTAAAGCTCCGGTAATTTCTTATCGCGAATCATCGCCTGTTTCAACCGGCAGCGTCCTTCAATTACATCCACAATATCATACACAATCCGGTTTTCCAAACCCAGAATTACATCGAGATTTCGAAGGCCGATATCACCATCAATGCAGACGACCCTGGATCCTTCGGACGCCAGGGCAACCGCGATATTTGCGACCGCCGTCGTTTTGCCAACGCCGCCTTTTCCGGATGTAACTGTGATTACCTGTGCGGGCATGTATTTGTCCTAATTCTGATTTATCCAGGCGACCAGAGCTCTGCCTGCAACTTTCCATCTTTGTTGATACGTACGATTTCGGGCTTGGGATGTTCCTGCGGCCGCAGGGCGGCAGACACTTCGTCAGCGATCCGCAATTGGGTTGGCGAAAGATCGAGGGCGCAGATCACTGCCTTCCGATTTCCTTTTACACCGGCATGGACCATCCCGCGTAACCTTCCCCAGATCATTACGTTCCCTTCAGCCACAATTTCCGCACCAGGATTCACGTCGCCCAGCACGACAACATGCCCTGCAAACTCAATCCGGGTACCCGATCGCAGCGTGCGGTGAAGAAACATCGCGGTTTCCTCACCGATATCCTCGACGGCGAACTTCCGCCCTTCCTCAGGGCGAGGCTTGGAAATACGGGTAGCGAGCCCCAGTAGCTGGGCTGTCTTTTCGGTGGTCGGAGATTCACTGAGCACTGCCCAGAGAAAAATACCGCGCTCCGAAAGTTGATCGCGCAGATCCGCCAGCTCGCTCACGTGCAAGACCTGGCTTGCCACATCCAGCGCCAAACGCGCGCCCTGGAAAAAAGCAGGCTGTCCATCCACCTGGGTAAGCAGCGCCAGGCGCTGTTCCTCCCAGGGCGCATCATCTAACGAGACGAGCAGTCCGTCACGTAAACCTTTGATCTGGATGAGGGAGTTCGTCTCGGTCATTGCTTGGAAAGGATCACCGGATCCTGCGTTGTCAAATTATAGCATGGAGTTTTACAGGGCTATTAGCTGCCACCCTCTTGCCTGCCAAGATCGATGGACTTGAGTTCAAAGTAAGCTTGCATCACGCGCGCCACAATCGGCGCTGCCACCGTACCACCCTCTCCTCCATGATAGGCAAATGCCAGGATGATGATCTCAGGATCGTCAAAGGGAGCATACGCCAGAGTCCAGGCGTGTGTGGGCCAGGAACCGAACTGGCATTGCTGCAGTTCACGCGCCACGTTATCGCAATACTCTGCTGTGCCTGTTTTGCCCGCCACAGCAATGGGGAGCGGGTAGTCTTCCATAAATACACCATGCAGCGTGCCTAATGGATCCTCCGTCACCGCTAGACGTGTACCAGTCCGAACGGCTTCCACGGATTCTGGGTCCACAGCCTTGAACTCACCTGTTGGATCACAGTACCCGACTTCGCAATTGAAGATTTCAATCCGGGGGTCCTTTGGATCTGTGATATCCCATTTCAGGTTGGGGGTGAAAGGGGAAATCTGATAACTTCCGTCAGGAAGCTTGGAGTGAAGCTCATCAGGCTTCGAGGGATTCACGTAGACTGTTCTTGTTCTGCCCTGCTCATCCACGATCTCATGTTCTTCATACACCGCGAAATCGTCTGGGCTCGGGTTGAACCACATTGGAATGACACGACCTTCACTATCCTGCACCTCTCGAACAATCGTCGGCTGCATCATCTTGCCCCGATTCGCAATGGTCGCGCCCGAGATCAACACCTGCAGCGGCGTAGCATCGACCAATCCCTGTCCCACGCTGGCAATATAGGTATCCCCGGTAGACCAGTTTTCACCCTGATTGATTCGTTTCCATCTTGGATCGGGGATCAATCCATCCTCCTCACCGGGCAGTTGTATGCCAGAAGGCTCATCATACCCCAGGGCACGTGCATACTGCTTTAAGCGGAAGATATTGAGCCCGCCATCCGGAATCTCATCTTCATAGCCACCTCCGAGCTTATAGAAACAGACATTACTCGAGTAGGCGATACAGTGATAAAAATCCAGCGCGCCAAAGCCGGACTCGTTGATGACGCCGTTGCGGTCATAGATCCAATCGACGAACGGACGGGAGTTACGATCGGTACATGGATCTGTAGGACGGAATCGCTCGCAAAGCATCAGCCTGCCTGGCGTTTCGACGATTTTTTCGGGTCCGATCACATCTTCGTTGTAAGCGCCGGTCGCGGTCACAAGCTTAAACGTGGAGCCGGGGGGGAACATCGCCGAAATAGCGTTGTTCACTAGAGGTTTGCGCGGGTCCTCGAGCAACTGTTCATAATAGTAGCCTGGAATGAAACGCGCCATGCGGTTGTTCTCAAAGGTGGGATAAGAAACCATCGCAAGGATTTCACCTGTCTTTGGGTTCATGGCGATCACAATGCCGCTGGAAATACGCGTGGTGCTGAAGAACGTATTCCAATAATTGATCTCATCGGCTAATGCCGCCTCTGCAGCTTTCTGCAGGCGCGTGTCGATCGTTAAGACAAGATTATTTCCAGCAACCGGCTCAATCGGGGGTTCCAGGTTGCGCAGCACCTGACCTGCCACGTCGATTTGAACAACTCGCTGCCCATTCTTCCCAAGCAGGATATCATCCAAGGATAGTTCCACACCTTGATAACCGATCTTGTCGCGGTTGGGAATAAAGCCGCGGGCACGATATGCTTCTTCCTGCGCCGCAGAAATGGGACCGAGAAACCCGACAATATTTGCTGTCAAGGAACCGGTGGGATATTCGCGAACCGGTTCGATCTCGAGTTCCACACCCGGCCAGTCGACCGCCTTTTCGCGTATGACTCGCGCCAGCTCCTCGCTGATATTACAACTGATCTTGACGGGTGTATACGGCGCGAGCGAGTCGCCCAGTGCCACCATATCGGCGATACTCGGACCGGGCACACAGGGAGAAAACAGCTTTGCATTTTCGAGTGTTGCCTCGGTAACGGGTCCGCCGGCTGGCACCCCCGTCAGTGCAGAGACCTCACGATAGATGCGCTGAATATCCGCCTCATCATCCGGTAGACCCGCTGGTGTAATCACAACATTATACGAGGCAACATTACGCGCAAGCACAAAGCCATTGCGATCGTAAATGATGCCGCGTGGAGCAGGATCGCTGATGGTGTCTTCATAGTTATCCACTGCCTGCACCATATAACTTTGCTGCCCCAGGACTTGCAGGGCAAGAAGGCGATAGGTGACCAGGCCCACAACGCCGATAATCACGGCATAGACAAAAAGCACCCGCCAGAGCGGCGCTTCATATTTACGTACAGTTTGCGAACTCATTCGACCTCCGGAGTCGGATATACCCATCTCGCCAGGTCACGCATGACCGCGTACACCGGGATCGCCAGAAGCAGATTCAACAGAACGCCCGGCAAAATCACCAGACCCAGCACATCACTCATGGGCAAATCTACACCCGAAAAACGTAATACGCCAAACGACAGAAAACTCACAAGGATCGTTCCTATAAACGTAATACTGAACATCGCAAGCAGCGGCGCTTGCCAGACGCGGCGTTGAAACAGGTAGGCAAGCACGACGACAGTAACATATCCGGCGACCGGCACAAGCCACGAGATCCCTGATATGAACCCGACCAACAGTCCGGTCGCAATCGCCCAGTGCCACGCCGAATCCACGCCGTCCTGCAGCGCCCAGGCGGCAAGCATCACCATGGGAAGGTCGGCAACACCGGAAAGGAGGTAAACACGGCTGATGACTGCCGACTGCAGGATCACGGTCAAAAGAATCACAGGTATCGCAACCAGATTACGCATACGCTACGGCGGCGAGGCGGGGATCAGGGGAGAAATATCCACCGGATTGAAGTTAACGATCACCAGTACGATCTCCAGCCGGTTGAAATCAACCACCGGCTGGACGGTCGCTTGCTGAAACAAATCAAAGTCACGCGAGCGTACATTCACCACTTGTCCAATGATCAGGTCTGGAGGATACCCGCCACCCAGTCCGGACGTCAATACCAGATCGCCAGGCTGGATGTTGATATCCTGGGGAATCAATTCCAGCGTCAGGTCGCCAGTCACCGAGCCAACCAGCGATGCTTCCGTCTCGGCGTTCTGGAGGCGCACGTTCACGCTCGAGGCTGGGTCCGTGATCAGTTGCACGCGCGCCGCATCTGCAATGACCGCGTCGATGCGCCCGATCAATCCCTGGTTTGTGACGACCGGCATCCCGCGCAGGATTCCCTCGTTCGAGCCGCGGTTGATGATGATATAGTGCAGGAAGGGGCTCGGGTCGCGTCCGATCACCGCTGCAGCTCGATAGGTATTCTCAGGTCTGACGCGCACAAAATCGACCAGCGCTCGCAGGACCTCGGTTTCACCAACCTCCTGCTGGAGCTGAATCACCTGAGACTGCAGTTCTGCAAGCTCGCCTTCGAGCTCGGCATTTCGCTGTCGCAGTGAAGCCATATCACGCGGGGAGGTGAAAAAATCCTGCACCGCCATATAGCGAGCAGAGAACCAGGCTTGGACGCTGACCAGCGAACCGGTGAACACATTGGAAGCGCTGCTAAAATACCCTCCGAGAGCCAGCGCCATAATTCCCCCGACGATCAAGAAGATGATCGTTGTCTGCAGCGTACGTGGAAACAAATTTCTCATTGTAATTGTGCAAGCAGGATTGCCTACCGAAGGCAATCCAACATCGCTATACCCGGTGACGGGTGCTGCCGCGCTCCAAGCCGACCAGGTACCGGCTTAGCGTATCAAAATTTTCGAAGACCATCCCTGCCCCGCGCGCAACGCAGGTGAGCGGATCTTCCGCAACCCAGACGCGCAGCCGCAGCTCGTCGGTCAGGCGATCTGACAATCCCTGTAAGAGCCCGCCGCCACCCGCCAGACAGATCCCGATATCCATCAGGTCTGCCACGATCTCCGGCGGAATTTCATCCAGCGCATCCCGAATTGTATCCACGATTACCTGGACCGAGCCCGCCAGCGCTTCGCGCATTTCAATGGACGAAATCTCGATGCTCTCAGGCAAGCCCGTCACCAGGTTGCGCCCGCGCACTTCCATCGTCTTCTCGGGCTGCAGAGGATAGGCGGACCCGATCTTCCATTTGATCTGTTCGGCGATTCCCTCGCCAACCAGCAGATTGTACTTATTACGCAGATACTGGACGATATCCTGATCCATTTCATCGCCAGCCACGCGCAGAGACCGGGATGCCACCACACCGCTCATCGACATGACGGCGACCTCGGTGGTGCCACCGCCAATATCGACGACCATGCTTCCTTTGACATCTGCCAGCGGCAGTCCGGCTCCCAGCGCGGAAGCGATCGGCTCTTCGATCAAGAATGCCGATCGAGCACCCGAAGCCATGACGGCATCATAGACCGCGCGCTTTTCCACTTCCGTGACTCCGGTTGGAATCCCTACGATCACACGTGGGCGCGGGAGCGGCACAATCGCCTGTTCATGCACTCGTCCAATAAAGTATTCCAACATTACCTGGGTAATATCAAATTCGGAGATCACACCGTCTCTTAACGGGCGAATGACCGCGACACTGCTCGGTGTGCGACCCATCATCTCCTTTGCCTCTAACCCAATGGCGAGGGGCTGGCGCAATCGCTTATCGATTGTTACCCAGGAGGGCTCGTTGATGACAATCCCCTTGCCGCGCACGTTGACTAGTGTATTTGCGGTCCCCAAGTCAATTGCAATATCCAGTGAAAATAGGCCCAAAAGCCAATTTATCGGGTTAAAGGCCAAAGCAGGCTCCTCAATGAGGCAGGCATAGTAGTATGAATTGCCGAGTATTATACCTAACAATTCGTATCCACGCGCCCAAGCGAGGGGTTAATATACCAAGCATCACCCTACTTTACCCCTACACGAAGGAGACGTCATGTCAAATATTGCCCTTGTAACGGATAGCACGACTTACATGCCGCTCGAGCTGGTAAGAAAATACAATATTTCGGTTGCACCGCAGGTGTTGATATGGGGCGATCAAACCTACAAAGATGGCGTAGATATGGAGTCTCGGGAATTCTTCACACGGTTAAAAACAGCCAAGGTGATGCCGACCACGTCCCAGGTCGCCGTCATTTCCTTTCAGGAAATCTTTCAGGAGCTGGTGCAAAAGGGACAGGACGTGATTGCACTGCTGGTTTCGTCTAAATTGTCAGGTACGACTCAATCTGCCATGCAAGCCCGAGATTTGATGGGTACCGCCAGAGAAAAGATCCATGTCGTCGATAGCCAGTCTGTGGCAATGGCGCTTGGCTTCCAGGTGCTGGCGGTGGCGCGCGCCATTGAGAATGGAGCAAGCCTGCAGGACGCCATTGCCCTGGCAGAAACATCCTACGAGAACACCGGCGTGGTCTTTGCAGTGGATACGCTTGAATTCTTGCATCGCGGCGGTCGCATCGGCGGCGCGCAGCGCTTTTTAGGGACCATGTTGAACATGAAGCCGATCCTCGCCATTCAGGATGGGCGCGTCGAGGGCGTAGATCGCATCCGTACCAAAAGCAAGGCGCACGACCGCGTCCTGGAACTCGTCACGGAGAAGATCGCCGGGCGGACACCAGTTCGGCTGGCGACTCTTCATGCCAACGCCGCAGACGATGCCAGGGCTCTGCTTGCAAGAGCCGAGCAGGCACTGAGCCCGGTCGAAAGTGTATTTACAGAAGTGAGCCCGACCGTGGGCACACATGCAGGGCCTGGCACTGTGGGGCTCGCCTTTATGGCTGGACTATAATTTCCTCTTCCTTCTTGCCCCTCTCCCCTGGTGGAGAGGGGTATTTCTTTCTACGTGTATAATCAAAGTCATGAAGCCCCATGATCCACTGGTCCACCGGACGGCTCCGCTCGTCATCGGCATTGCAGGTGGATCAGGCTCCGGCAAGACAACCGTTGCACAGGAAATCCTGCAGCGAGTGGGACCAGCCCGGATTGCATTTCTCCAGCACGACTCGTACTACAAAGACCTGAGCGGGTTGCCGCCCACACAGCGTGCAGAAGTCAACTTTGATCACCCCAACTCCCTCGAAACAGACCTGCTAATCGAGCACATCGCCGCGCTGCGCGACGGAAAATCTGTGGAAGTGCCGATTTATGATTTTTCCATCCACAGCCGCACCACAAGGACATTTACCGTCCAACCTCGCCGCGTCATCTTAGTGGAGGGGATTCTGATTTTTACGGAAGCCGCCTTGCGCGAGATGTTCGATGTGAAGATCTTTGTAGATACCGACTCCGACCTGCGGCTGATCCGCCGGCTCGAGCGCGACATTGCCGAACGCGGGCGAACCGTCCAGTCTGTGATAAAACAATATCAAAACACCGTCCGCCCGATGCATTTGGAATTCGTCGAGCCGTCCAAACGCTATGCGGATGTCATCATCCCCGAGGGAGGCTTCAACACGGCTGCGCTGG
Organism: Anaerolineales bacterium; assembly: GCA_035699125.1. Classification (GTDB taxonomy): domain Bacteria; phylum Chloroflexota; class Anaerolineae; order Anaerolineales; family Villigracilaceae; genus Defluviilinea. Next base: position 4,646 of record DASSBC010000073.1, on the reverse strand, counting down.
ATATGGTCGTGGCAAGAGTGGACGCGTTATTGAAATAATGGAAGAAAATTAATTAAGGAGAGAGTCATGGCAAAACAATGGTCGAAACCACCCGAGATGCAGATCGACCCCAAGAAAAAATACAAAGCCCGTATGGAAACCGATAAAGGCACGATGGTGATTGAGCTCTTTGCAGATAAAGCCCCGAAGACCGTCAACAACTTTGTCTTCCTGGCACGCGAAGGGTTCTATGAAGGTGTCATGTTCCATCGCGTGATTTCCAATTTCATGGCGCAGGGCGGCGATCCCACCGGGCGCGGCTCCGGCGGACCCGGGTACAAATTTGAGGATGAGTTTCACCCCAGCCTGCGGCACGACAAGCAGGGCATCCTCTCCATGGCAAATGCGGGACCCAACTCAAATGGCTCCCAGTTTTTCATCACGCACGGACCCACGCCACACCTCAATGACCGCCACAGCGTCTTTGGGCAGGTGGTGGAAGGACTGGACGTGCTCATGTCCATCCCGCCGCGCGATCCGGGAAACGTAAATGCTCCGGCGGTAAAGATCAACCGTGTCACCATCGAAGAATCCGAGTAAGAAACCAGCCACGAAAAAAAATAAGAAGGCGCAGGCAAAACCGAAACGAACAGAAACCCCTGCGCCGTCTTCGCGCGCCTCCGCAGAAGAACCAGAACAAACGGTCCTGACCGAGATCGTACAGCCCACCGCTTACAACAGACCCGGCAGCTCCCGATTCCTGACGAACATGCTGCGCATCCTTGCTTTGTTTGCCGTCGTGGGAATCACGCTGTACATCTACAGCATTCGCAATCGCGTCGAGCAGTTTGCAGGCTTCGGCTACCCTGGCATCTTTTTGATCGCCTTGCTGGCGAATGCCACGGTCCTGCTGCCGGCGCCCGGCGTCGCGGTCATTTATGCGATGGGCGCCATCTTCAACCCGTTTGGCGTGGGGCTGGCAGCCGGGCTGGGCGGGACGATCGGGGAGCTGTCCGGCTATCTGGCGGGTTTCGGCGGGCAGGCGGTGGTAGAACGCATGGACATTTACAACCGGATCAAGCCCTGGGTAGATAAATACGGCGGCTGGTCGATCCTGGTGCTTTCTGCCATTCCCAACCCCTTCTTCGATATTGCCGGGATTGCAGCGGGCATTGCAAAAATGCCCGTGCAAACGTTCCTGCTTTTTTCGGGGATCGGACAACTGATCAAAATGACAGCCTTTGCGCTGGCAGGGCATTATTCCATCTCATGGCTTTCCAACTTCTTCGAATAAGGAGAGTGAAATGACAGACTACAGCAAGATCGATTCCTATCTCGAAGCCAACCTCGAGACGAGCTTGGCAGAGCTTTCCCGGCTGGTGGCGCAGCCCAGCGTCGGTGCGCAGAACCTCGGCATGAAGGAGTGCGCCGCCTTGGTCGGGGAGATGCTCAGGGCGCGCGGCTTCGAGGTGCAGATCATGGACACACCCGGCGCGCCGGTGGTCTTCGGTATGCGCAAAGGGAAATCGGATAAGACCCTTCTGATCTACAACCATTACGACGTCCAACCGCCCGAGCCTCTCGAGCTATGGGACACGCCTCCCTTCGAGCCGAGCCTGCGGGATGGCAAACTGTACGGGCGCGGCGTCAGTGACGACAAGGGGCACATCGTCTCACGCCTATTTGCTATCGACTCTTTGCTCGAAACAGAAGGGGAACTGCCCTGCAATATCAAGTTCATCATCGAAGGCGAAGAGGAAACCGCCAGCCTCAATCTGTTTGCGTTTGTCGCCAGGAACAAGGACTTATTGGAAGCCGATGCCTGTATGTGGGAATTCGGCAGCGTGGATCACCGCGACGTGCCGATGCTCTATCTTGGCTTGCGCGGCATCTGCTACGTGGAATTGAGCGTCGAGACGGCTGACACGGATGTCCATTCCGGGATGGGCGGCTCGATCTTCCCGAACGCAGCCTGGCGGCTGGTCTGGGCGTTGTCCACACTCAAGGGTGAAGACGAACGGATTCGCATCCCTGGCTTCTATGACGGGATCGAGTCGCCTTCTGCGCGCGACCGAGAGCTGTTCGAGGCGCTGCCGGATGTAGGGGAAGAATATAAAAGGCGTTACGGCGTCAAGGAGTTTATTAAGGGTCTCACGGATGGCATCGAGCTCAAGATGGAGGAAGTCTTTTCCCCCACCTGCACGATCTGCGGCTTGACCTCCGGGTATCAGGGTCCTGGTTCGAAAACAGTCCTGCCTGCGCGCGCCTCGGCAAAGGTGGACTTCCGTCTCGTGCCGGGGCAGCACCCGGACGATATCCTGAAGAAGCTGCGCGCCCATCTCGACGCGGAAGGTTTCCGTGACGTGCAGATCACCGATCTCGGCGGCGACCCACCCGCCCGCACCGACCCCGACGACCCGTTCATCCAGCTTGTGAAAAACACATCCGAAGAGGTGTACGAGATGCCGATGCAGTTAGTCCCTCTGATCGGCGGCTCGGGTCCCAGCTACCCGTTCGTGCATGACCTGAAGCTGCCGGTCGCAACGGCAGGACTGGGCTACCCGGATACCCGCGCCCACGCCCCCAACGAAAACATCCGCGTGGACCTGTATCTCAAGCACGCGCGTCACATGGCGCGCATTCTGCAGGAGTTTGCAGGCGCATAAAAAGCAGACCGCCCTTTGAGGGCGGTCTGTTATTTTATGTGTAGTACATGTCGTTGTGAGGAGGGCGTTTTCCCCGACGAAGCAATCTCCTGGCTTCCACGAGCCGTAAATTTCCTGGAAAACAGTAGACACTTGCGCCGCACGCAGTGCAGGTGTTGCTTCACACAAAACGCCCGCAACAGCGTCCCTGTTAGGATTTGGAGATTATCCAACAGCTTCTTTCGCGGCGCGGATCACTTCATCGTAGTCTGGTTCCCGCCCGAGCGTGGGTAAATAATTGACGTATGTCAACCTGCCCTGGCGGTCCACAATGAAGACCGCCCGGCGCAGGTAGCGCCGCTCTTTGATCAAAAGACCGTATTTCAATCCGAACTCCGCCTCCAGCACATCCGAAACGACCTTCACTCTGTCCACACCGGCGGCGCCGCACCAGCGCTTTTGCGCCATCGGGAAGTCTGTGCTGATGGTGTAGATGACAATCTCGTCGCTGAGCTTCGCCGCTTCTTCATTGAATCGGCGGGTCTCCCGGTCGCAGGTGTCGGTATCCAGCGAAGGGACGGCGGACAGGATGATTACCTTGCCCTTTGATTCCTGTAGCGGGTTTACGGGAGTCCACCCGTAAACAACGGAAGTAAACTCCGGCGCCACATCCCCCACTCTCACTTCATCCCCTAAAAGCGTGGCGAATGTTTCGCCGAGCTTGAACACGTCTGTACGGACTGTTGTCATCGTCCTCTCTCCTTCAGATTGTATTTCCGGTGTGGGACTGCGGGTTTTGTTTCCTGCCCCTTTAGCTGGCCGATTTCCTCCATCGTTAGGTAACGCCACTGGCGCGGTTTGAGATTCCCCAGCCGCAGGGGTCCAATCCGAACGCGGACAATGCGCACGATGGGCAAGCCAAGCTGTTTACACGTCTCGCGGATCTGGCGCTTGCGACCTTCCTTCATGATCACCCGTACCCAGGCGCCCTTCCCCTGGGCGCTTTCGAAGCGCACCTCTACCGGCGCAGTCTTGTAGCCGTCTTCCAGAACGACGCCGCGCCTCCAGGCACCGAGCTGGTCCTGGTCCGGGCGCTTCGCCAGTAAGACCTTATATTCTTTTTCGTGGCCGAACTTCGGATGCGTAAGCTTATTGGTCAGGTCGCCGTCGTTGGTCATCAGGACCAGGCCCTCGCTCTCGAAGTCGAGGCGTCCCACAGGGTACACATGCTGCGGCGCCTCGACCAGGTCGCGGACCGTTTGACGGGAATCGCCGCGTTCCGCTTCCACGGTGGAGAGCACCATGCGCGGTTTGTGGAGGGCGATGTAGGTCAGTGTTTCCACGGCGGCGATGGGCTTGCCATCGACCGTGATCTTGTCGGCAGCCGGGTCGGCTTTCTGCCCCAGCTCGGCGATCTTTCCATTGACGCGCACTCGCCCGGCAGTGATAAAGTCTTCGCAGGCACGCCGCGATCCATATCCCGCCTGGGCTAATATTTTTTGTAATCGTTCAGGCATAGTGAGGGAATTATAACCGTACTGACAGGCAGCCGTATTGACGATGCTGGAATCTAGTTTGCCAGGCTCTATCCATTACATTATCGCACCCGCAGCAGGATAATAGGTCTTTGTGCCGGTCACACTGCCGTCGGAGGTCTTGTCCACTTCGTAGATCCCACCCACATAGATCGTCTTGCTGCCATCGGGCTTGATCTTCTTCACGAGGTTGCCATCGCCGTCATAAATGAACTGCGTGGTCTGGCTGCTGACTGTTTCCGAGATCAGGCGGTTTTCGGCATCGAAGGTTTGGGTGTATGTTAGCCCATCTTCTACGCGCGTGGTCATGTTGCCATTCGCGTCATAGCTGTAGCTTTCACCGCTGCTGAGGGCAGTCACGGCGTGTTTGTGGGCGGAGTTGCCATAAGTATATGTATAACTGGTAAAGTCGATCACGAGAGGCGTGGTTGAGTGTGTTATTGTGTCGTCGTTGAGCTGTCCGTTGCTGTTGGAGCCCCAGCACTTC
>DASSBC010000072.1:0-46933 GCA_035699125.1 Anaerolineales bacterium | reverse complement strand
ATATGCCCGGTACTCGGCGTTGCCCATCAGCTGCGATACCTTCGTGATCGCCGCTGTCAAGGTCGTCTTCCCGTGGTCGATGTGTCCCATCGTCCCCACGTTCAGATGCGGCTTGCTCCTGTCATACTTTGCCTTCGCCATGTCTCTTTCTCCTTTTCACAGACATAGAACTTTTCAGCAACTGAGCCCACAACGGGATTCGAACCCGTGACCTCACCCTTACCAAGGGTGTGCTCTACCGACTGAGCTATGTGGGCAGGCTCGTGCTGTCCCATCCGTTTTGGGATAGTGGGCGGTGAAGGATTCGAACCTCCGAAGTCTTCTGACAACTGATTTACAGTCAGTCCCCTTTGGCCACTTGGGTAACCGCCCGGGTATCGATTGTTAACTTTCACTTGCAGAGCCGACGACGAGAATCGAACTCGTAACCGCCCGCTTACAAGGCGGGTGCTCTGCCGATTGAGCTACGTCGGCATCCCGCCTCGCGGGATACTTCTCGCAATTAAGCAGGACGATTATACCAGAAGAAAACTGGCACTATAGTACCAAAGCCGTACTTAAAGGGGAAGTCAATGAGCGCCTTTTGCGCCAAGAAATGTCGCGCTACAGGCAATTAAATTGCTCCCGCGCGAAGCCCTTGAAAACCACAAAGGACTATAGGGAGCACAGGCGGTAGTGTAGCAGGATTCAGTCTGTACGTCAAGCAAAATCGACAAAATCCCTCAAATACTTGACATGAAGAGGAAAAAAATGTAGAATTAGAACAAGTGTTCTATCCACGATTCAACTACAGGTGACCCATGTCTGACGAAGAAATCAATCGCTACGACCTTATGATGGAAGCGCTCAACGAGATTAAGCAGGAGCTCGATCCCGCGCCTCAGGTTAATCCAGTTAAACCGACGCCTGCGCTGCCAGCATTGAATGAAGTCCTTGCCGACTATGGCCCCATGCCCTATGAAGCCTTATTCCTGGGTGTGGCGTCAGACAATCTGCCCGTTCTGTTAAACCTTCATGATCCCGTTCCTGGTCCCATCCTTATCACCGCAGACCCAGGGGCAGGAAAAACGAAAATGCTTCAGACGATCGCTCTGGCTACCGCACAAATGCATCAGCCAGAAGACCTGCAGTTCGGTGTGCTGACCAACCACCCCGATGAATGGAAGGGCCTGGAGCAGATTCCCAACAATGTGGGAGTCTTCCCTCTTTACAATAAATCTGCCGAGGATTTCATTCTCTCGCTTGCATCCTGGGCGCACGACAATAAGACGAGCCAGCAATCCGTTTTGTTACTTTTAGACGATCTGGAAGCGGCATCCAATCTTGATTTTGATGCTCGCCAGAACCTGCGCTGGCTCTTGCTGCGTGGACCGGCACGCCGCGTGTGGCCGATCCTGACCCTGAATCCCAATCGTATGGAAAACATCATCCCCTGGCTGGATGCGTTCCATACGCGCATTTTTGGCACGATCAAAAACCCGCGGCACCTCAGCCAACTGGACGCTGTCAGTGCGAGGCTAGAGGCTCTCCACAGCGGTTCACACTTTACTTTAAAAGAAGGAGACCACTGGCTTCGATTTTGGTTACCAAGCATAGATTAATAGACAAGGAGTTGAATATGCACACTGGAATGCTTTGGTTTGATAACTCACAAACGGCCCTTAACATCAAAATTCAAAAGGCGGTGGAGTATTACCATAAGAAATATGGTCGTACACCCGACCTGTGTCTGGTTCACCCGAGCATGCTCGAGGCTCAGGAGAAGAATCAACGTACGGTCGAAATTAACAAATTGACTGTCCGTTCGTACCGGCCTGTTTTACCGGGCCACATTTGGATTGGCATAGAGGACAAAAATTAGTCGAGTCCTGTCCCTTGCACCTCCCGCAGAACTGGCCTGCGGGAGGAATTTTTTTAACCGATCGCTACTGCCAATGCTACCGACTGGGTCAGGTTATGACTGATGCTCACAGACCAGGACGTTAACCCTAGTTCTTGAGCTTTGGCTTCGGCTTTGCCATGTAATATCAACTTTGGCGCTTTTTGCTCATCACCGAGGATTTCGATGTCTGTCCACGAAATATCGGCAATCCCTGACCCAAGTGCTTTGGCAACAGCTTCCTTCGCAGCCCAACGACCTGCAAGAGACTCAGCGCGCTTGCCGCAATACTCCAATTCCGCGGGCGTGAAGACACGCTCGAGGTAATGCTTGCCATGCCGCGAAACCACTTCGTCAATGCGGGCAATTTCAATTATATCTACGCCTGTTGCAAGTTTCATCGTAGTCTGTATTATGGACCCGCTGATGCGATCACCACTGTATCCGGATCAATAAACTTCCGAGCGGTCATTAACACGTCTTCAGCGGTCACTTCCTGGACCAATCCTTGATAGCGGTGATAGTAATCCAACCCGAGTTGATGGCGCTCGATATTCAACAGGGCATTTGCCACTCCCCCATTTGACTCAAGGGAAAGCGGTAAACGTCCAATGAAGTTTGCTTTTGTATCTGCCAATTCATCCGACGTGACCCCTTCCTGCACGAAGCGCTTAAGTTCGTCCAGGATGAGCTCGGCGGCTCTCTTTATATTTTGCGGATTCACTCCTGCGCTTACCTCCCAGGAACCGGGGCCAAGACCTGCACTTAGGCTGGAATAGGCGTAATAGGCCAGCCCGGATTTTTCGCGCACCACATCGCCGATACGCCCCATCATCCCGAACTGACCGAGTATATTGTTTCCGATCGACGCCGACATGAACTCCGGGTCGCGGCGCCTCGGTCCGTTTGTGCCGATGATCAAATCCGATTGTGACTTGCCAGCAATACGATGATGCTTGCTCACTGTCCTCTTCAACGGCTTGACAGGAGGCAAGACTGGCGTTTCCTTTTGCTGCTTATTCTGCCAGCCACCCAGGGCGCGCTTGACCTGTTTTGCGGCATCTTCCGGTTTCACTCCCCCTACAATCGCAATCACCATGCCGCGCGGACCATAGTGTTCACGATGAAATTTGACAAGATCGCCGCGCTTGATTTCCCTGATCGTTTCCGGAAATCCATCTTCCGGGCGGCTGTAGGGATGACCCTTGAAGAGGATGTTGTCAAAGACCATCGAAGCCATATCCGAGGTGTCTTCTGCACGGATGGCAAGGCCTGTCAATAATTGCGCCCGCAGCTTCTCGATCTCGGTCTTGGGAAATGCCGGCATCGTAAGAGCTTCACACAAAAGATTAAGTAAGAGAGGAAGATCTTCCGCAAGCGAGCGCCCGTTGAAACCGGATTTATGAACCCCAGTATTGAGTCCCAGCCCCGCTCCGACCGACTCGAGGGCATTGTAGATTTCGTCGAAGGTGCGGTTCTTGGTACCGCGCATCAGAGAGAGCGAGGTGTATTCGGCAAGCCCCAGTTTCTCGTCCGGGTCGAACAAGGCACCAGCCTCAAAAAAACCGGTGACAACGACAGATGGACTGTTAAAGTTCGAGCGGGAAAGAATCGTGATACCGTTGGGCAACACTTCTCGATAGATGTCATCCGGTCCTGGCAAGGAATTAACTTTATTCACGATGAATCCTTCCCATCCAGCGGAACATACGTGCCAACCACGCGGCTCTGCGGCTTGAAATATTCATTGGCTACCCGCTGCACATCCTTTACTGTAACAGCAGACAACTTTTTCAGATAGTTCTCGAACCAGCTGTAACCTGCGAACATCTCCGCATAGCCCAGCCAGAATCCCTGGTTGGTGATGTTTTCGCTGCCATAGGCAAACAATGCCCGCGCTTGTTTGATGGCACGTGCGATTTCGTCTTTCGTTACCTTTTCCTCTTTTACACGTTGAATTTCTTTATCCAACGCGGCGAGAGCCTCTTCAGGTTTGCGCCGCGGGTGGACCGTCATCGTGATCGTATACATGAACGGGTCGATCGTCGCCTGCGCACCGCCATGCACGCTGACCACATATTCCTTATCCACCAGCGCGCGATAGAGCCGTGAAGTCTTGTTCGAGATTCCTCCACTGAACATATTCAGGTTGCTGGGACCTGCGAGGAGGCTATCGAGTACAGCCAAAGCGAAAAAATCCGGATGTGAAGCCGGCGGAAACCGGTAACAAACCTGCACGTAGGAGGTCGAACCTGGTCCTTCCACGAAGAGACGCACCTCCCCATTTTGGGCGGGTTCCGGTCGCGCCAGCCGAATCGGCTCTCCTCCTGCAGGAATAGGTTCAAATAATTCGCGGATGCGCCCGAGCATCGACTGCGTATCAAAATCACCGGCGACTGCCATGACGGCATTGTTGGGAACATAAAATGTACGGTAATGATGATAGAGATCCTCGCGCGTCATCGAGCGCAGGTCTGCCATGTCGCCGATTACCTCATGGTGATAGGGGTGGATGCGGAAGGCAGTCTGCTGGATGGCCTCTCCCAACAAAAAAAGCGGCTCGTTTTCGCTGCCTTCACGTTCCGAGATAATCACCGTCCGCTCCGAGGCAACTTCTTCCGGGAGGAAGCGGCTATTTTGCATCCGGTCCGCTTCCAGGCGGAGAGCGAGATCAATTGTATCGGCAGGCATTGTCTCAAAGTATGCTGTCCAATCTATATACGTAAAAGCATTCCACGTGCCGCCTTCACGCGAGATCGCTCTATCGAGCAGATTGGCTGGGAATTGCTCGGTGCCTTTGAATTGCATATGTTCCACCCAGTGCGAAACGCCCGTGCGCCCCTGAATTTCATCTCGCGAGCCAACGCGGTACCACAGCCACGACGAAATAATCGGCGCGGTATGTACTTCCTTCAGCAGCACCTTAAGTCCATTGGAGAGTGTCGTTTGTGTCAGAGAATCCGTCATGGAGTCACAGTCTCTACCGGTGTAGGTCGCAACTCTGGAGCGACCAGAGTCGGGTCAGACGCGCACACTTGAAATCCATTGACCGTTGCATTGGGTTGGATCAGACAGTACCAGGGTTTGACAACTTCCTGCAGTCCGACAAATGGCTCATGCAGCTCCGTTTGACTTAAAGGGATGTCCACGGGTACATCGAGCACAGCCGGCACTTGCTGATCCACAGGTACAACTAAATTTTCGATCTGAATAGGCAAAACTACTCCTTGCGGTAATACAATCGTAGCGCGGGCTCCTGTAATATTTAAGCCGCCCGTCTGCACCGTGACCAGCGCGCCATCGATTGTCACAGGCTGGCTCAACGTCACGTTGGTCGGACCGCTGACATTTAGGCTAAACTGCACGGGGATATCTTTTTCCACGTGAATATTGGTGCGGATACTTGCCTGGTCCATTTTGACAAAGTTGGAATACAGGCCCCCAAGCAAACCCGAAGCCTGGCCCATTCCGTACGATTGAAGACTCTGAATCTGATCCAGCAATTGGAACGCCATGAGCAAGACAATGATGAGTACAATGTTCACCGCAAACGAGAGAATACTCGCGATTGTCCAAAATGCTGGGAGGAACTGCCAGCGCCATCTTCTGGGCTTCGACTCAGTTGTTGCGGGAGGTAGAGAGGGAGGCGAGGAAACCGCCGCTCGCGAACGGTCTGCGTCGTTCCGAGGCGGTAATCGGTCCTGAGTCGATTTGTCCACATCAGTGTCTGAAGTCAACTTCTTCATCTTACTGGCTTGATTTTGATCGGTGTCAGGCGTCGTCATTCGACCTCCTCACTCATGATGATTCATCGGGGTTTCCGAGTCTTGCGCAGCAATAATTACTATACAATCCGTAAGATTGCAATATACCTGTAATCTTAACATAGATATAGGGTTTCGAGGATCGATATTTTCCGGTATATGTACGCGTTACCTAAAGTACATGCACCCGTCTTGTCTCTAAATTTCTTTTTGACTATAATCAGCCAGTTTGGAAACGGGATTTGGAGGTGGTGTGACTGCTACGCAACAATATTTTGTCGCTGTCATCGGTGCGGGACCGGCAGGGTTTTTCGGTGCGCGTGAACTTGCCAATAAAGGAGCTCGTGTCCTTTTATTCAACCGTGATATTAAGCCAGGTGGACTAGCCGAGTATGGAATCTATCCGAATAAATACATTATGAAGAATGGCTTGCGAAAACAGTTCCGCCAAATCCTGGAGCTCCCCAATATAGACTATTATGGAAATATTACTGTCAGTTCGCAGGGCGATCTGACGCTCGATGATCTGCGCGCCCTGGGCGTTCAGGCAATTCTTGTCGCGGTTGGAGCGCAAGGCACGAAATGGCTGGGACTGCCGGGGGAAGATCTGGAAGGCGTGTATCACGCCAAAGACGTTGTCTATTATTACAACCACCTCCCGCCATTCAGTCAGAAAACGTTCCGCTTTGGAAAACGCTGCGCGGTGATCGGCGCAGGAAATGTGATGCTCGACATCACGCATTATCTGGCGCGCGAGCTCAAAGTGGATGAGGTCATTGCAGTCGTGCGGCGCGGTCCGGCAGAGGTCAAGTTCGAAAAAAAGGAAATGGAATATGTGATCGCCAACCTGGATCAAGCGGCGCTGGATGCCGAAATCCGGCGTGTTGCCCCGATCATGGAAGATGTCCATCAGGACCCGCAGGCGGCAAAAGCCACGATTTTGGAAGCCTTACCAAAGGCACTGCCGAGAGTGTCCGACACACGTTTTCGATTCGAGTTCCTCGCTTCTCCTGTGCGGATGATCGGGGATGAGAACGGCAAATTAACCCAGGTCGAGATTGAGGATAATATCCTGGTGGAAGCCAACGGTGACACAAAAGCCCGCGGCACCGGGAACAAGCGCTGCCTGAACGTAGAAACGGTCATCTTCGCCATCGGGGACAAGGTGGATGAATCCTTTGGTTTAACCGTCGAATGGAATGAGTTCGTCAAGAATCAGACTCCACGTTTCCCTATTGACGGTATTTCCTACGAAGCGCCTGCCGAAGATGTATTCGTGGGCGGCTGGTCGCGGCAGGCGAGCACAGGTCTCGTTGGCTACGCCCGCAAGGATGGCACGAATGCTTCGAGAGCGGTCTGGCAATATCTGCAAACGAAACAGCCGTTAGAGCCAAACCTAGAGATCATGGCAGAGAAGATCAAAAGTCTGAACAAACCGGTCGTGACCAAAGAAGATATTAAAAAGCTGGAAGCTATAGAAATTGCCGAGGCGCAAAAACGGGGTGTGGAGGAGTTCAAGTTCGATACAAATGATGAGATGTTGCAAGCTATAGGATTGACTGCGGAAATCAAAACCCCTCTTTAAGAAAGAGGGGTTGTTTTCACAAGTATTTCTATATTCGGCGTGAATCTATGATGCGGAATGAAACGTGATCTCTATTTTCGCAAGCCACTGATGAATGCGGCGGGATCCTTAGGTTTCGCGCCGGATTCTCGCGCTGGAATCTCCCTGGACTCATTCGGCGCGTTTGTGACCAACCCGTTTTCGCTGCGCCCGCGCAAGCCTGCTGCGCAACCGGAAGTCATCGAATACCCAGGTGGCTTTTTGCTCCATAGTGGCTTGCCCAACCCAGGTTTCAATGCAGGGATTAAACGATATGCTTCGCGTTGGGACAGATCTGATCTACCGGTAATCGTCCACCTCATGGCAGATCGACCAGAGGAAACCCGGCAGATGGTGCGGACCTTGGAAATACACGAAAACGTGATGGCGGCAGAGCTTGGTTTTGCGCCGCTGCTTGCCGACGATATCTTGCTGCTCACTCTTGAAATGTGTTTGGGAGAGCTGCCCCTGATCTTCTCCCTACCAGTGGAGCAAGTACTGAGTCTGGGTCCGCGCTTAATGCAAGAAGGCGCGCAGGCGATCAGTGTCTCAGCCCCACGCGGGGCACTGATGACAGATCACTTAATGACTGGCAGGCTTTACGGTCCTTCGTTATTTCCTCGTGCACTCGAAACCGTCTACTCCGCGGCAAAGCTGGGACTTCCCATCATCGGCGCGGGAGGGGTGTGGACAAAAGAAAACGCCGAGGCGATGCTCGCAGCCGGCGCGCTGGCAGTACAGGTGGACGCTGTGTTGTGGGGCGTGCACTGGCTGAGTCAATCTTCGATCGTATAGGGCAGCGTCTCGAGAAAACGCTCTTTTTCTTCGGGGGACATGCGTTGAACGGCAAGGCGAATAGTGTAGCCGCCGACAAGCTTTCCATCTTCCACGATCGCCCAATCGACGATATCCTCTTCCGCAATTTTGATCGTTTCCCCAAACTTCAACCTCAGTAGCGGAAGATCATCGCCCATCGCCCCCTCTAGACCATCATCAGCGTACTTGACCTGGTCTACCCAAATATCCTGCGGTGGCTCCCCGGGCGGGGTAAAGCGGACTTTGACGGCCGCCAGGGTCCGGTCTGGATGGGGCGTCGTGATTTTCGCGATGAAATTGTCGAGTGAGTCGCGCGCCTGTGCGATCGCAGCTTCCAGTTCGGCGTCCTCCGCGGGCACTGGAGCAGTGGGACTAGGCATACAAGCAAATGTCAGTAGACAAAACAACACCATAAATCTCTTAAGCATTAGGTTTTAAGTTCCAATACCATCACCGGGATGTGTCGCTGGGCGGCGCGTTGTTTATACCTTTCGTACCCCTGATACAAGGAAACGGACATCTGCCAGTAGCGCTCATATTCCTGCCCAGATGCTTCATGAGCAATGTACTTTCCCGAACGACCGTTAAATTGAACCTCGCCTTCCGGATATTGTTTCAAGTTGTAATACCAACCGGGGTCGTGCTTTCGCCCAAAGCTGGACGCAATCAGAGCAATCTTTTCACAGTCAAACACGCCGACAAGCGGCATGATACGCGGTTGATTTGTCTTGGCACCTCTCGTTGTGAGTTGAATAATATTCCAGCCAAGGGTCGCAGAGATCGTGAATTTTCCCTTCGTTAGCTTCCATATCGCCTGATCGATATGATGAACTCCTGGAGCAGCGAAGGCTGTGACCGGGCGCAGCAACAAAATACGATGCAATAATTTCTGAAAACCATTGGGCAGGCGTGTCATTTTTCCAGCCAGATCGTCACAGGCCCATCATTATGGATCTCCACCTGCATGTACGCGCCAAACTTTCCTGTTTGGGTAGGGACGCCATGTCCGCGTAACAGCTCAGCAAAGCGGTTCACCAGAGGCTCGGCCACGTCTGGCAACGCAGCACTCAGGAACGATGGACGGCGACCCTTACGCGTGTCGGCGTAGAGCGTGAACTGAGAGACGACAATTGCTGCCCCTTTTACATCCAGGATCGAAAGGTTGGTCTTTCCCTGCGCGTCTTCGAAGATGCGCAGGTGGGCGATCTTCTCGGCGAGGAACTTCGCCTGCTCTTCCCCATCCCCGTGCCCCACGCCTAATAAAATCAACAGACCCTTTCCGATGGAGGAAATGGTCTGTCCTTCTACCGTTACGCTTGCCCTGGAAACTCGCTGGAGCAATACGCGCATAGTAAAAAATAGATCGTCCCTTTACCTAAACTTGTAGCCGGTGTTTTCCCGATATTGCTTCTGCTCTTCGGGCGTCATTCGCTCATATTCCAACCGAAGAGTATAGCCCCCGAGCACGTTTCCATCGCTTTCCACGATGATCCAATCCAAAATATTCTCGGCGGGAACTTCGACAAATTGTTCTGCATGAAGGCCAGTATTCAGAGTCAAACCATCCAGTATTCTTACAGTGAAGACATTGTTATAGTAATCGATTGGCTCCGTCCAATGATCTTCAAACTCTATCTCTTTCCCAGTAAACCGGGCTTTCACACCTACAAAGCGATCCGTTGGATCTGGAGCAAGCAAACTTCCCAGAAGAACATCCATGGTGTCGCGCGCTTGCTGAACAGCTTCTTCATATTCCTCTTCTGTAATCGGAGTATTTGCAACGGAGGGAGCACAAGAAGCAACAAACATCAAACACAGAAATAAGAAGGTGATCCACTGGAGAGGTTTGTACATATTAAATCTCCAATCTGTGGCGGCGCCACGCGAATACAAGAAGGGCTACAACGCAATAATATTTGGACGCTACAGCAGTTGAATTGCTTCCTTTACTTCTTCCAGAGCTTGTCGAGCAATCACGTGAGCATGCTGGTCCTGCTACGCAACTGGGAACCATTCACTCTCCAACCATCTTCCTCACCAACCCGAGGACTTCGCCTGGCGCAGCGTGACGGTGGGCCGATAATTTCGAATACAACAACTGCCCGTTGACGGTCACTTCGAACATTCCGCCATCCGACGGGATCAGTTTGATCTCTTCGATCAGATGCTCATAATGTTTGAGCAATTCATCCATCAGGCTCACGGCCCGACCGGTGTAGTGTCAGACTGCGCAGTAGACGATCTCGATTTTTAGCATGGTCCCTCGCGAATTTTGAGGGATTATATCATTGGGGTAACTCGTGCAAAAACGTGGCGACCGTCTCATCCGCGGGGTTCGACTTAATCTGCCCTGCTGTTCCCACCTGGCGCAGAACCCCTCCTACGAGCACAGCAATCCGATGACTCAAGGTTGCTGCTTCATTCAAGTTATGCGTGACAAAGACCGCTGTCCGCTGGTAGGCTTTCAGCAGGGTGGATAAATCGTCGATGAGCTTTATCCGTGTAGGCGGATCGAGCGCCGAGAACGGCTCATCGAGCAGCAGGAGCTCAGGCTCTAGCACGAGCGCCCGTGCCAAGCTCACTCGCTGCGCCTCGCCCCCAGATAACTGGCTGGCCCGCCGTTTCGAGAGGGCTTCCACACCCAGTTGTTTCATCCATTTGACTGAACGCTGGCGGATCTCTTCCTTTGGCAAGCCACGAAACGTAAGACCGAGGGCAATATTCTGCTCTACCGTCATATCCATCAACAATGGAGCCTGAAAAACAAATGATATTTTCCTTCGGTATTTCAGTTCTCCCCAGTCTTTAAGAGACTTGCCTTTGTAGAGTATCTCACCGCGCGAAGGGTGGAGCAATCGCGCCAGCGAGAGCAACAGTGTGCTCTTCCCCGCGCCGTTCGGGCCCACAATCGCGAGGGTTTCGCCGCGTTGAATCTCCAGAGAGTCAACCTGAAGCACTTTCAGCCCATTCCGTTCGATCAGCAGATCACGAATTTGAATCATGCTATTTCCGCGGCAGAGAAGGAATCCTCCTCGTGGGTTGCCAGTCTGCCTTGCGTCCCCTCTGCTGAATCCATGTCAGCGCGAGGTTGATCAGATAGGTAAGGACAAGCAGCAGGGTGGAGAGAGCAAGCGCCTGTCTAAAGTCCCCCTTGCTGGTCTCGAGGACGATGGCTGTCGTGAGCACGCGCGTCTGCCCGCGGATATTGCCCCCCACCATCATCGAGGCGCCGACCTCCGAGATGACTGAGCCAAACCCCGCCATCAAAGCAGCGAGGAGCGGCAAGCGCGCTTCCCTCCACAGATACCAGACCATTTGCCCGCGTGAAGCGCCAAGCCCGAGGAGCTGCTGCTGAAGCCGTGGGTCGAGTGCTTCGAGCGCTGCGGCTGTCAAGCCTGTGACAACGGGCGCAGAGATGATGGTCTGGGCGATGATGATAGCGATCGGTGTATAGATCAGGCGTAAATTCCCGAGCGGGCCACTGCGCCAGAGCAGGATGGCGACCACCAAGCCGACAACGACAGGCGGCAATGCCATACCTGTGTTGATCATGCTCAAAACAAAAGAGCGACCGCGGAAATTCCCCAGCGCGAGCCAGGTGCCGAACGGAAGACCGATCAGCAAACTAATAACCGTTGCAATCGCAGAAACTTGAATGGAAAGAATCGTGATTTCGAAGATCTCGGCATTGAGTAACATGGCTTCTAAGGGGAAGAGCTATCTTTAGGATTTTCCAATCGGCGCGTAATAAGCAACAGCAGAAAAGATACAAAGACCAGCACTGTAGATAAAGCCAGAGCGATACTCAGACTGCGCTCGAGCCCGAGGTAAATCGCCAATGGCATAGTTTGAGTCACACCTTCCAGGTTGCCCGCGAACAGGATCGTCGCGCCAAATTCACCGATGGCGCGCGTCCATGCCAGAATGGCTCCACTGAGGATGGCGCGCCCAGCCAGAGGAACCATCAGAAAGCGGAATAACTGCCACTCATTGCTTCCTTCCACATAGGCAGCTTCAACAATCTGCGGATCGATTTCCGCGAACCCTATCCGTGCTGCACGCACGAACAATGGCGCAGAGACAAAGGTCTGCGCCAGGACCACAGCTGTAGTGGTAAAGGGCAAACTGATTCCAATTGAGCTTAAAACGGAGCCAAACACACCCTGGCGCCCGAACGCGATCAACAACGCGATTCCGGCAACAGAGGGAGGCAACACAATCGGCAGGTCGATCACCAGTTCAAGAATCGTTTTTCCCTTAAAGGTTCTGCGTGCCAGCACAAAGGCAAGCGGTGTTCCCATCAGGATTGCAATTCCTACACTCAGGCTGCTCGTTATGAGACTCAAGCGCAGCGCGGCAATCGCGTTGGGCTGTGTGATGAACAGGAATATCCCGTTGACTCCAGCGCGCCAAAGCAGAGCCAGGATAGGGAGTGCGAGCAACGCCAGCAGCAAAAGACTGGGGAGGATGAACAGCCACTCGGTAAACGGAGAGAGTTTTGAAGGAAATAATGATCTGCGCAGTTGTGACATAAACAGCCAAACAACTTCATCCTTGTGAAGGTTGTTTCGTTTTATATCACGGAATAATGGGTGTAAAGCCCCATGTTTCAAGCGTAGCCTGCCCCTCCGCAGATAGGACATAATCGATAAAGCCATTTGCCAGAGCCAGGTTCGCAGACTCTGCCAGTGGCGCGATTGGATATTCGGCAATCACGTTCCTGTCGGCAGGGATCGCAAGCGTTTGCAATTCCTGCACGGCAACTGCGTCCGATACGTAGACTATGCTCGCATCTGCCTCTCCTAACTGGACTTTGGTCACCGCCTGCCGGATATTATCTTCATTCGATACTACATTTGCCAGCACCTGACCACTGTAGTCCGCGCCAAACATGGCATTGAGGTTTTCCAACACTTCGCGGGCATATCGGCCCGCCGGGACTTCTTCTGCGGCAAGGACAAGTTTCAACCCGGGCTTGCTGAGATCCCGCAGAGAGGCGATCTCGGCAGGGTTATTTTTCGGGAGAATCACCATAAGTTGATTGGTGAGAAAAATCCTGGGAGCGTTTGAATCGACAAAGCTTCCTGTCACCAAGGCGTCCATTTCTTTGAGGTTTGCAGAAGCAAAGACGTCGGCGGGCGCGCCCTGTTCGATTTGAGTCCGCAGATTTTGAGACCCGCCAAAATTGAAGGACACCGTAACTCCTGGATGTAGGGCTTCAAACGCCTTACCCACCTCGGTCAACGCATCCGTCAGCGAGGCGGCAGCATAAACCGTTAGGCTTCGCGACTCGGAATTATTACTTAGTCTGCTACATGCTCCAAGAACACTAACTAAACATATAACGACAGAAAGCAAAAAGGGCAAGAATGATAGATTCATTCGCGCCAAACGATGTGATTTACAAGCCAAGATCTGCATCGGTTTTATCAGCATCCGGATAGAACAATGGCTGACTATATTTGTCCACGCCGAATTGACCGATCACTTTCTGCGTGGCTGGTGCGGTCATGAATTTCAGGAAAGCCTTTGCGCCGTCATCATTGACCTTGGGCCACTTTTCCACATTAACGGTGATTACATGATACACGTTGAGCAGCGAGTTATCGCCTTCCACCAGGATATCTAAATCTAAATTATCCCGGTTCGCAAGGAAGGTTGCGCGGTCGGTTAGAGTGTATCCATTCTTTTCCGAAGCAATGGTCAAGGTGGAGCCCATGCCCTGTCCTGTTTCGGTATACCAGGCAGGCTGGTCTGCAGGGGGGTCAAGTTCGGCTTTCGCCCAAATACCAAGTTCCTTGGTGCTCGTCCCCGACTCATCCCCTCGGGCAACGAATCCCGCCTGTGTAGCGGCGATCGCCTCGAAAGCATCCGTCGCGGCGAGACCTTTGATCTGCGCCGGGTCATCGGCGGGTCCGACGATGATGAAATCATTGTGCATGACCAGCGCTCGATCTTTTCCCCATCCATCTGCCATGAATTGTTTTTCCGCCGCCGGGGAATGGACCAGTAAAACATCCGCATTGCCTTCTTCTCCCATTTGCATGGCTTGCCCGGAGCCCACTGCAACCGTCTGGACCGTGTAGCCAGACTCCGCTTCGAACATGAGGATCAACACATCCAGCAAGCCTGAGTCCTGTGTCGATGTGGTTGTGGCAAGGACCAAGGTTGGGTTGGAAGGGACTGCTGTCGGCGCAGGAGCGCAGGCACTGAGCACCAGGGCAAACAGGACCAACAGGCTCGATTTTTGCTTCATGGTTTTCTCCTAAAGGGAGATTCGCGCACCACTGTGCGTGGTGTTATAACCCGTCAGCGCATGGAGGTCACTGCGGAACTCCGCCGTCTGTAAATAATCCAGCAAAGGCAAAAGGACTTTTTTGTTCTCCCGGGGCAGGACCAAATCATAGCGCTCTTCGAACAGTGGAATAAAGTCAAGATGGTATTGGTGCGCTGCAGTTTGTAGTCCAAGCGCCGCATCGGCTTTGCAGTTTGCGATCCGTGCCGCCGCTGCCCTGTGAGTATTTACACTATTGTCATAACCATTGATTCTGTCCACTGGAATACCAACTTTTTGCAATTCGGCATCCATCCACAACCGCGTTCCAGAGCCAGGGTTTCGATTCACGAAACGAACGCCGGGGCGCGCCACCTCAGAGATGTTCTTGATGCGATGTGGGTTCCCTGCCGCCAGCATCAGACCCTGGGTCCGATAGGCAAGCGTGACCAATTCCACAGCACGATCCGGGAATAGATGACGGATGAAAGGTGTGTTGTACTCACCACTTTCATCGAGCAAATGAGCACCAGAGATCTGACATAATCGTTGGCGCAGATTCACCAGCCCATCCAGGGAGCCTACAGGCAGGCTCAACAGGTTCACGTGTTTTTGAAGCCGTTCGGCAATCCCCGGAAGAGCAGGATCATCACTACCTGAGAAGATCACAGTTGGCGTTTTGGTTTTCGGAAGGATGATCTCCTGCAAGAGCAGCGCATCAGCTTTTGCTCGATAGAACTTTTCGGTGACCTTCCCTGTTTTACGGATTTCACTCACCTCGATGAGATCTGCCAATCCGAGTGCTAAGATATGATGACGAACCCATGCCGGGGAGTGATTCATTGTCCGGGCGAGAGTTGTGAGCGTGGCAGGGGCAGCCATCAGGAGCCGCAAAATATCCAGGCGATGGGCGTCTGCCAAGAGCTTCAATTTCCCAAAGGAACGGATTGTTTGAACTTTCTTCATTGCGATTAAGCTTTTCCTTAATCGTGAGTCTATCGGATGAAGCCCTCGCCTGTCAAGCGAATTTTTATTTGACATCCCTCCTCCATCATGTTATAAGACTGAAACAATTTACGGATTTGCTCATCCAGAGAGGCTGAGGGACCGACCCGTTGACGCCTCGGCAACCATTCACTCATTAGTGAAGCTGGTGCCAATTTCGGCGGACTCACTATGTGTGTCCGGGAGATGAGAGAGGACTTGTGCTTGCATGTCGCCTCTCATTCTGAGAGGCGCTTTTATTGCATAATGTCATTGCGAGTGAAGCGATTGCGAAGCATCCTGAAAGGAAGCAATCTCCCGTTTCGAGTGGATGGCTTTCGCCAAGAACGCGCCTCGCAAAGACATAGAGGCCCTATGGAAATCGGTGAAACCCTTTATGTGACAACCGGCGATGAGTTTTGCAAGTGGCTTGCGGAAAATCATCGATCCAAGAAAGAGATCTGGTTGATTCAATATAAGAAGGCTGCGAAGAAACCATCTATCAACTATATAGAGGCGGTGGAAGCGGCGCTTTGCTTCGGCTGGATCGATGGCACTCAGAAATCTATGGATGCAGAGCGGTATGCCTTACGTTTCTCACCGCGCCGACCGAAGTCGAACTGGACCGAAACGAACAAGGAACGGGCACGAAAGTTGATTGCCGAAGGCAAGATGACGGGAGCTGGCTTTGCAACACTGCCGCCCGATATGAAAGGCGAATGACAGAAAAAACTAAACTTTCTGGCGGACCCGATAAAACTGCCACATGGATCTGGCTGGAGGCTGGTCAATTGAAAGTTGAGTTCTATGATTTTAGTGAGACCGCCCAGCAAATGTTTGGAAATGATATTGCTTACATGATCACTGTTCACGACATGAACGGGTTGTTCTCAGTAACAAAACAGGATCGAACTTCAATCATTTCGTGGACGGCAGCGAAATTTCAGAGCTACTTTGGAATTAAGAAGTGGCTCGAAAAAAACGAATTTGGCTTTGACAAGGAAATAGATAGCTGGGCTTGATTAAGGAATCAGAATGAACCTTCAGTGGATACAAACCTTTATGGAATACCATACCGATATGACCCGCCGGGTTTGGGATTCAATTGACCACCTTAGTGATGAACAATTTCTCACAGACGATCCATATTCGCGCGGTTCAATTCGCAATTTGATGGTCCATCTTGCCAGCACCGATCGTCGCTGGCTGGCAGGTTTGAAAAATCAACCCGATGTTGGTCACTTGAGTTTTGAAGACTTCCTAACAAGCGCCGCGGCACGTGAAATCTCTCAAGAAGTTGAGAGGGACTTGATGGAGTATGTTTCTACACTGACCGAAACTGACTTAAACGAAAACACGGAGCAAGTTAGCGAACCACGCTGGCAAATACTCTTGCACCTTATCAATCATGGCACCGATCACCGTGCTACTGTGTTGCAGAAGCTTCACGACCTCGGTGCGCCGACATTCCCGCAGGATTTTATTATTTGGCTGTGGGAGCGAAAATGAACTGTCCCGAATGTGGGGCGTCTGATTCTTTATGCAAAGAGCGCTTCGATGCATTCCTCGTCTTGGAATTCACCGACGCAGGATACGGTGCCGTCCATCACCTGACGGTTGCCACATTTATGGTCCAACACTCCAGTAAAATGACGCGCGAAGGCTGGCTGTTTGAGCGAGATCTATTGCGAGAGTTTCTCGTAGAGAATAAGCCGCCAGCCTACATTCGAAAACAAAACAAAGACATCGTTGACAGCGGCAAGCGAAAGTTCAAGATCAAATCTAGAGATGGCAAGCCTATCATCGACAAAACTACGTGGACGAAGACGATTCTCGATGTCCGTTCAGAAAATGCGGAGGTGTATTGTGAAAATATCACCGCCTGGGCAAGGTCTGTGCTGGAGGATTCCGAGGGATTGAAAGTTTGAATAACTAATAGCTTACGGGAACATCTCGTCGGAATTAGAAAATTTCTTTTGAACCCGCCCGTAGATCAACCCGAGAAAAACTGTGTAAACAAGGAGAAAGAGTGTATATGCAGAACCCGCGCCAAGAATCAATGGAACGAAAAGTGAGAGCCAACCAGCAAGCAGATAACCTAGACCTGTGTTGATCCTTTCGTTCGAAAGCGGCAGTGTCTTCCAGCGCTTGCCGAAGAGCAGGAAGAAGCCAACTGGCGTAATTGTAATCTGGACCAAAAGCCAGACCACATCTGCCTGTGAAAATTCTCCGGGACTGGATGCTACAAGTGTCATCGCAGAGCCCAATCCCATATACATGAACTTATTCCATATTGAAAGTTGTTTTTCGAGTCGTTCAGTATCCATGTTTCCTCTCTACTTCGCTTGACTGGAATTTTGCAGAACGGTCGCGATCCGTTCCGCGACAGAAGGAGTTTCAAAGACTTGAATGTTGCGTTGAATGAATTCGGTGAGCAATGCTTTGCCCTTGCTCGTGAGACTGTAATATTTACGCTGTGGACCGGTGTTCGACTGCTGAAGCTCACTTTTCACAATATTTGCTGACTCAAAGCGATTCAGCGCACGATATATGCTATTATCGTCTACCGAAATTGTGCCCTGACTGATCTTTGATATTTCGGCGCTCATCTCATAAGGATAGGAAGGACGCTCGTATAAAAGCAGGAGAATCCAAAATGACAATAAACCTTTTTTATAGGCCTCTTCCCATTTATTTAGTAGCTCACCAAGGTTATCAGTTGTCATGTAACACTCGCTAGTATACTTAAGGTATTATTCATAAGGAATAATAGAATAATGGAATTGTTATGTCAAGATGTTTATCAGAAGAATGAGGAGCCATATGAATCCAAAATACACGAATAGAACCTATCTCGACGCTCTGGAAAAGAAAGTCCTTGTCTTCGACGGCGCGATGGGCACCAGCCTGCAAGTGCAGAATCTGACTGCTGAGCATTTCGGTGGTGAACAATACAACGGATGTAACGATTACCTTGTCATTTCCTATCCCGAAGCTGTGGAAAAAGTGCATCGCTCATTTCTCGACGTCGGCGTCGATGTGTTGGAGACGGATACCTTCCGCTCCAACCGCATCACCATGGCAGAGTACAACCTGCAAGATCGCGTCATCGAGATCAACGAAACCGCGGCGCGCCTCGCCCGCCGTCTTGCGGATGAATATGCTGAGAAAACTGGTCAGCCGCGTTTTGTCGCGGGTTCGATCGGTCCTTCGGGCAAGCTTCCGTCTGCAAATGACCCCGACCTATCTAATGTCAGCTTCGATGATCTCGCTGAGACCTTCCGCGAACAGGCGGTCGGCTTAATCCGCGGTGGGGTAGATGTGCTGCTGATCGAAACGTCACAGGATATCCTTGAAGTCAAAGCAGCGATCACGGGCATCCACAAAGCCTTCGACGAGACGGGGATTTACCTGCCGATTCAGGCGCAGGTGACGCTCGATACGACGGGTCGCATGCTGCTCGGCACGGACGTCAACGCCGCGCTCACCATCCTGGAAGGCATGGGCATCGACGTGATCGGTCTCAACTGTTCCACAGGGCCCGAGCACATGCGTGAGCCAATTCGCATCCTTGGCGAAAACGCTACACTTCCTGTTTCATGTATTCCAAACGCGGGCTTGCCATTAAACGTGGATGGACAGGCAGTCTATCCACTCGAGCCGGAGCCTTTCGCAAATGACCTGTACGAATTCGTCACCAAACACAACATTTCCGTCGTCGGTGGATGCTGCGGAACAACGCCCAAACACTTGAAACTGCTGGTGGAAAAGTTGAACGCGCATCCGCACCCAGACCGCCCGGCTCATGCGACGCCCCAGCTTGCCTCCGCCATGTCTGCCATTGCCATGCGCCAGGACCCGCCTCCCACCCTGCTCGGCGAACGGCTGAACGCGCAAGGCTCGCGCAAGTTCAAGCGACTTCTGCTCGAGGAGGATTACGATTCGATTCTGGAGATCGCGCGTCAACAAGTGGCATTCGGCGCCCACGCCCTCGACATTTCCTGCGCTGTCACCGAACGCCCCGACGAGGCAGAACTCATGCGCAAAGTTGTCAAAAAGCTCGAGATGGGTGTAGATGTCCCGCTCGTCATTGATAGCACCGAACTGGATGTGCTCGAGATCGCCCTCAAAACCGCGCCGGGACGATGCATGATCAATTCCACGCATCTCGAAGCAGGTCGTGAGAAAGCCGATAAAGTCTTTAAGCTCGCGAAAGAACATAACGCAGCTGTGATTGTCCTGACCATTGATGAAGGCGGCATGGCGAAGACCCGCGAGAAGAAACTGGAGGTCGCAAAACGCATCTACGACATCGCCGTCAACGACCACGGACTCAAGCCGCAGGATTTAGTCTACGACGCGTTGACGTTCACCCTCGCAACAGGTGATGAAGAGTTTGTCAACTCCGCGATTGAGACCATCGAAGGGATTCGACTCATCAAACAAAACTTGCCCGGTGTCCTGGCGTCGCTCGGCGTGAGCAACCTGTCCTTCGGACTATCGCCGCAGGCACGCCCGGTTTTGAACTCCATCATGCTCTATCACTGCATCCAGGCAGGCATGGACATGGCAATTGTCAATCCCGCGCACGTCACTGCCTATCCCGATATCCCGCAGGAAGAGAAGGACCTCGCCGAAGATCTGATCTTCAACCGCCGCCCCGACGCGCTGCAGAGGTACATCGAATATTATGAAAAGGTTACACCTACCGAGCAGACTGGCGCGTCTGATCCTACCAAGGATATGACTCCCGAACAGCGCCTGCACTGGAAGATTGTGCACCGCCATAAGGAAGGCGTCGAGGCGGATATCGATGAAATTATCCAGCGAGGTGATTTCCCAACGAATCACGAAACGGCTGTTCATACACTGAACAACGTCCTGCTCCCTGCTATGAAGGAAGTCGGCGATAAATTTGGCGCGGGCGAGTTGATCCTGCCCTTTGTGCTGCAATCCGCCGAAGTGATGAAGAAGACGGTTGCGCACCTGGAAAATTATCTCGAAAAGGTGGAGGGTGTCACCAAGGGCACTGTCGTGATTGCAACCGTCTATGGGGATGTGCATGATATTGGCAAGAACCTCGTCAAAACCATCCTTGCCAACAATGGTTACACTGTGATCGACCTCGGCAAGCAAGTCCCGGCAGAGACGATCATTAGCAAAGCCGTTGAAGTCAACGCAACCGCCATTGGATTAAGTGCTCTGCTCGTATCGACATCCAAACAAATGCCTTTGATCGTTAACGAGCTGCATCGCCGCGGGCTGAAATTCCCGGTGCTGGTGGGTGGCGCGGCAATCAACCGTCGCTTTGGCAGGCGCATCCTATTCACCGAAGATGGGGATATCCACGAGCCGGGAGTCTTTTACTGCAAGGACGCGTTTGAGGGACTTGAGACGATGGATCAGCTCATCGTCCCAGAAAAGCGCGAGGAATTGCTGGTACGCGTCCGCAAGGAGGGCGACCTCGAGATGGGACGAGCCTCACAGGTACCGGAATATCGAAAGACGGCAGCGCGCTCCAAGGTCCAGCCGGAGCCGATCCAGCATCCGCTCAAGTGGGGTCAACGCGTGGTCAAAGACATGCCGCTGGAAATCGTCCTCAAGCATCTGGGGCTGAATGAACTCTACCGCTTATCCTGGGGCGCGAAGAACGCTCACGGCGAAGAATGGCAAAAACTCAAAGTGGAGTTTGACGACCGGCTGCAAAAAATGACCAGGGAAGCTCTGCGCTATAAATGGCTGAGACCACAAGGCGTGTACGGGCTCTTCCCGTGTCAGTCGGACGGCAATGATTTGATCATTTACCATCCGGATACTGTTAATTCCGCATCGCCGGATGAATTCATGCGTTTCTCATTTCCGCGCCAGCCGTATGACGATCACCTGGCTCTGTCCGATTATTTTGCTCCCGTCGATTCCGGGAAACTGGATGTCGTTGCCTTCCAGGTTGTCACGGTCGGGCAGGAAGGCACCGAGCGATTCGACAGGTTACAGGCTAGTAATGATTACACGGAAGCTTACTTCACGCATGGGCTAGCCGTCCAGACTGCCGAAGCGACTGCCGATTATTTACACCATCATATCCGCCGCGAGCTAGGCATCCCCGAGAACCAGGGCAAGCGTTATTCCTGGGGGTATCCTGCCATTCCAGAACTGGAAGATCACAAAAAGGTATTTGAGTTGCTGCCAGCTGCAGAGACAGAATTAGGTATGACCCTATCTTCCGCCTATCAACTAATTCCGGAACAATCCACGGCTGCGATCATTGTGCATCACAAGGACGCCAAGTATTACAGCGTTGGTGAATCGCGCGTCGAGCAATTGATGAGGTAGGTATGCAAGTAAACAAGTAGACACTTGTATACCTGTCTCCTTGTTTGCATAAGCCTTTATGAAACAAAACCTGCCTCTTACCATCCTGCTGACCTTGAGCCTTTTGATCGGTATCTTGACCATTACCGATTACGGCGAGTCGTGGGATGAATTGAAGCTCTATGATTACGCAGCGGACTCGCTCGAAGCCTATGGAACCTGGTTCCAGCATGGGACGATTCCTGTCACAGGGGATCGCTTTGAGAATTACGGTCCCTTTTTTGTGATGCTGACTCGGGTCGTTACAAAATCTTTTACGCAGGTTTTCTCTTCTGTGCGGGAAGTGGACGTGCAACACTTCGTTTACTTCCTCACCTTCCTGCTCGGCATCTGGGCTTTTTATCACCTCGCCGTACGTTGGATGAGCCACACAGCTGCGTTTGGCGCGACCCTGCTCTTTACGACTCAGCCTGTACTCTGGGGGCACGCGTTTATTAATCCCAAGGACATTCCACTCCTGTCATTTTTTTTACTAAGCCTGTATCTGGGAGTGGGAATGCGCGATTCCCTGTTCGGGCATCAGGCGCCTGGCATTCTCGAATCCACATTTTCAGCCTGGAACCACTTGCTTCCGCAGTCACGTCGTTCGTTACTCACTGCAACGATTTTTTGGCTGGCGCTTCTCGTCGTTCTCTTTGGCGGCACCAATCTGGTGCATCAAGGCATTGACGGTCTCGTGCGTGAGGCTGCAAAGGGCGATGGGTCGTGGCTGACACAGGTCATTCCTCGAATCCAAAGAGTTGCGCCCGAAGTCTATATTGCACGTTTCTTTGCGCTGTTCTTACGGGTGAGAGCCATTACCTTTTTGATCGCCACTGTCATATTGATCTGGCTCTATGGTCGTTATTTCCCGGCTGCCTTGCCCGCCCTCGGAATAATTCTGCCTGCAGGAATCATCCTTGGCTTAACCGTTTCCATCCGTATTTTCGGCGTGTGGGCGGGCGTGCTTGTGGCAGGCTATATCCTGTGGAAATCGGGCAAGAAGGCCTTGCTCGTGCTCGGGACCTATGCTCTGATCGCGACCTTTGCTATGTACCTGACCTGGCCCTATCTTTGGCCCAATCCGATCGGTCACTTTTGGGAAACCGTAGGGATCATGTCGCGACACCCGTGGCCAGGGATGGTCCTTTTCAACGGCGCGGCGTATCGCGCCGATGACCTGCCCGTCTCTTACATGCCACTCCTTCTGGCGATCCAGTTAACAGAACCAATTTGGGTCTTGTTTTTCGTGGGTTTGGCTGCGGCAATTTTTGGCTTTGCAACGAAAATGGAACCACGCGAGCTGCTGGCATTCACACTGGTCTGGTTCGCGCTACCCCTGGCTACTCTTATGCTTTTGCGCCCAACTCTGTATGATAACTTCCGTCAGACGCTCTTCCTCCTGCCGCCGATCTTTTTCACAGCAGGGTTGGCGTTCGATCTGGTGCAAAAACCTGTTCTACAAGCCGCGCTGATCGCTCTTGTTGCTCTTCCAGGCGTGATGGCATCCGCAAGCCTGCATCCGTATGAATACGTGTACTACAACCAGTTTATTGGTGGTGTTGGCGAAGCCATGGATCGCTTTGAACTGGAATACTGGGCGACTTCGTATCGCGAAGCCGCGCGGGAAGCCAACCGTATTGCCCCGGCGAACGCAGACGTCTGGGTAGATGGACCGGCACACTTATTTACCCGGTTCGCCCGCCCGGATCTTCATATCTACTCACCGCAAGAGCCGGAGCGCGCCGATCGCTATGACATTGTCGTGACGCTTGCACGCTATGATCTGGAAAAAACATCCTTTCCGGATGCACCAATTGTGTACCGAGTGACACGCGAAGGCGCTGTGTTTGCTGTCATTCGACAGCCATAGAGGAAACAGAATGAATGTACTGGAACGACTCTCCACCGAACTGATCCTCGCCGATGGTGCGATGGGAACCATGCTCCACGCGCATGGCATTGGGTTTGATAAATGTTTCGATGAGCTCAACCTCACTCACCCCTCGGCAGTCGCGGAAATCCATCGCGCCTATATCGAGGCTGGCGCGCAATTGATCATTACCAACACGTTTGGCGCAAACCGCTTCAAACTTGCCAAGCATGGTCTGGAAGATCACGTCGTGCAAATCAACCGGGCAAGCGTGGACCTGGCGAAACGGGTTGTCGCCGCTTCCTTCAAAGATGTATTCGTTGCGGGCGATGTCGGTCCGCTCGGGGTGCGGATCGCTCCTTTTGGGCGGGTGCAACCCGAACAGGCACGTGCCGCTTTCCTGGAGCAAATCCAAGCCCTTGCAGAAGCCGGTGCAGACTTGATCGTGATCGAAACGTTCAGTGACCTCTACGAAATCCGTGAGGCGATCCGGGCGGCGAAAGAAGTAGGAGCGAGTCATGACTCGCCCCTACCAATTGTTGCCTCCGTCACCTTTACGCGAGATGATCGCACTGTGCTGGGCGACAACCCGGTTAAGGTTGCGCGCGCGCTTCGAGAGGAAGGCGCGGATGTGATCGGCGTGAATTGCTCAGGAGGTCCGGCACAGCTCTCGCGCATCCTTAAGCAGATGTGTCAAGCGGTTCCCGACGGGCGCTTCTGGGTCAAGCCGAATGCCGGCTGGCCCGAACAGGTCGGTGGGCGCATCATGTATCCAGCAGACGCCGACTATTTTGGGGAATATGCGCTTTCCTTTCGCGAGATGGGCGCGTGCATCGTGGGTGGGTGCTGTGGCACGACACCTCAGCATATTGCAGCCATGCGGAAGGCACTCGATACTGCGCCACGAATCGAACAGCCCCAAATCACTATCTTTCCACAGGAAGAGATCACGGAGACCGCGCAGGAACAGCCGTCTCCTTTCGCACAAAAACTAAGTTCCGGAGGGTTTGCCATCTCGGTGGAAATGGATCCGCCGCGCGGACTCTCGACTCACAAGCTGCTGGCAGGTGCCTCCCTTCTCGCCGACGCCGGCGCGGACGTGATCAACGTGGCGGACTCTCCGATGGCGCGCATGAGGATGTCCGCCTGGGCGGTGTGTGATGTGGTGCAGCGTAAGGTCGGGGTCGAGACCACTCTCCACTTCCCCACGCGGGGACGCAACCTGTTACGCGTCCAGGGCGACCTGCTTGCCGCGCACGCGCTTGGCATTCGCAATGTGTTCGTCGTGATGGGTGATCCGACTGCGATTGGCGATTACCCAGAAGCAATGGATAATTATGACCTCGTTCCGTCTGGTTTGATCAAACTCATCAAACAGGGATTCAACGCAGGTGTGGATCACTCCGGGACAAGTATCGGTCAGCCAACAAGCTTCTTTGTCGGCGCGGCGCTAAACCTGTGTCCGCCGGATGTGGAAACCGAAATCAAGAACCTGCACCGAAAAGTCAAAGCCGGCACCGACTTTTTTATCACGCAGCCCACCTACCGTCCCCAGGATGGCCCCTCACTATTAGAGCGCTATGAAGCAAAGCATGGAAAGTTGAATAAGCCTGTGCTGGCAGGAATCTTGCCACTGGTCAACGTGCGGCATGTAAACTTCCTGCATAACGAAGTGCCGGGCATCTTCATTCCCGAGGAGACACGCAAACGAATCGAGGATGCTGGTGAAAACGGGACACGCGCCGGCGTAGATCTGGCTGTCGAGTTAATCCAGCAACTCAAGGGTTGGGCGAACGGCGTCTATATCATGCCGCAGTTCCACAAATTTGACATGGTGGCGGAGATCATAGAAGAGGTAAACAAGTAGACAAGCATTTTCCTGTGTACCTATTTACTTGTCTACTTGTTCCCGTGTATACTTAAACCATGCTCCTTACAATCGACATCGGGAATACCAATGTCACATTGGGACTGTACAGAGGCGATGTACTTGGCTCGCACTGGCGGCTTGCCACAGACCACGCCCGCATGCCGGATGAATATGGTTTGCAGTTCCAGGGGCTTTTACAAAACGCTGGGCTTACCATTAAGGATCTAAAAGCAATTTGTCTCGCATCCGTCGTGCCTCAACTGACGGGACGCGTGATCCAGGCGTGCAGGGAATATCTGGAAAAAGATCCCTTCGTCGTGGATGTGGGGATCAAAACTGGAATCAAAGTCCGTTATGAAGACCCTAAGGCGGTGGGGGCAGACCGCATTGCGGATGCCGTGGCAGTCATGTACATGTATGGTGGGCCGGCATGTGTGATCGATTTTGGGACCGCCACCACTTTCAACGCACTGACGAAAGATGGGGAATATCTGGGCGGCGCGATCACTGCTGGGATCAATCTTGCTACGGAGGCGTTATTTGTCCATGCGGCGAAACTGCCGCGCATTGACCTGCAACGCCCGCCATCTGTGATTGGCAGGAACACCGTCCATGCCATGCAGGCGGGTCTCCTGTTCGGGTATGTCAGCATGGTGGAGGGGATGGTCGAGCGCTTCCGCAAGGAATTGGGGGACGAGATGAAAGTGATTGCAACAGGCGGGCTTTCAGCAGTCATCGCCCAGGAAACCGACGTGATCCAGATCATTGCCCCCTGGCTCACGCTCGACGGTCTACGCATTCTCTGGGATTTGAATCATCCATTGTAAACGCTTGCGAAAAACGTCTATTGGAATAGCAATCCTCACTTTTTTCCTCATGGCGTGTGGGGGACTACGTCTTATGGTGCCACTGACTCCCAGAGTTATACCAAACTTCCCAGCAACATTGCTTCCATCGTTTACGCCTTCACCGCCTGCGACACTCACTCCAATTACATTTCCCACCCATACTCCCACTCTGCCATCGACAGAAACACCATTTCCGACACTCAGCTTTACGCCTAGCTTAACTTCCACACCGCAATGGGTACTCCAGGGACCTGGCGAAATTATCGTTCCGATCCTTCTGTATCACCATATCGGTTACTCGTTAGAGGCAGAAAATGAATATTACGTTTCCCCGGAGACGTTCGATCGACAAATGAATCTTCTTTATCAGTGGGGTTATCGAACGATCTCTGTGGAATTGCTTGCACGGGCGATCACGCAGGGAGCCGAGCTTCCCCCCAAGCCCATCCTCCTCACCTTTGATGATGGGAGCAAAACAACGTACACAACAACCCTGCCAATCATGCAGAGGTATGGCTTTACAGGCACAGCCTATATCGTCTACTACTATGTCGGAATCACAAACTACATGAATGCGGAGGAGATCCGGGCGCTGCATGCAGCGGGCTGGGAGATTGGGAGTCACAGCCTGCGCCATATCGATTTGACCACGCGCCCCGACCGGCAGGAAGATGAAATCGTGGGATCGCGCCGCCAATTGGAGTCTCTTTTAGGAGTGCCGGTCTTAAGTTTTGCGTATCCCTTTGGCGCCTACGATGACAGCTCACTGGGCTATGTTCGTTTCGCGGGTTACGTCGCTGCGATGGGGCTGGGAAACGAATCGATGCAGGGCGGCAACAACTTGTTTTATTTATATCGCCAGCCAGTGCGAGGCACAGATGACTTGCAAACGTTTGCCTCACGCTTACCCTGGCGCGAAGAAGTATACAATGTGCCAGCCATTACAATTGTGCCATAAACAGATCGAGGTCACTAAATTGTAACAAGTACTTTTTTGTCAAAGGGGAACAAATCCGGCTCCGCCAGAGTTGAATGAGTAGAGAGAAGGAGAGCCGCGATGAATGTTAAATTGCTTATTGGTGTGCTGATCCTTGCCCTTGCCACCTGCACCATCTACAGCCCCACGCCGAGGGGCAGTGGAGTCGAAGGGCAGGTGCTCCTCGGACCGATGTGTCCCGTCGTCCAGCAAGGACAGGATTGCCCCGACCAGTCGTACCAGGCAACCTTGACCGTCACCAGCCCGAACGGTGTGCAAGTCGTTCAATTTCAGTCAGACGAGCAGGGCCGCTTCCGTGTGTCGCTCGTGCCGGGCGTATACATCTTGCATCCCGAATCTTCCAACGGAATTCCGTTCGCCGGCGATCAATCGTTTACCGTCGAGACCGGACGCTACACACAGCTTACTATCCATTACGATAGCGGTATCCGTTAACAGATCTCTTATGCCCTCTCCCTTGCCTTCACTACGCGGGCGCGCTATAATGCCGTGCTGGTTGAATAGCAAGGAGAAGCAAGAATGCCCGTTTATACATATCGCTGCAATTCGTGTGGTGTGCAATTTGAGCGTCATCAATCGTTTCAGGACGCGCCCCTCACAACCTGCCCGGAGTGCCGCAAGAAATCATTGAAAAAAGTCATCACCCCAAGCCGAGTCATCTTTAAGGGGTCAGGGTTCTATGCCACAGACCATCGCTCCTCGTCCGGGAACGGGTCTCATGAGAGCAAGCCGGAGAAAACCGAGAAGAAGGAAGAAAGCAAGCCTTCTGAAACAAAGAGCAGCGAGAAGAGTAAAGAGTAATCAAAGTGAAAAGAGAGAAGTTGGACTTCTCTCTTTTGTTTTTACACATAGGGCGGATTGTCAATCCGCCAGTTCAACAAACCGGCGCAGGCAGCCAGGAGCTTACAATCACATCCATTGTGATACCGTATGCTACTGCATTCCAGAACCGCATGCTGGCCGGCTGGTCTTTGACCTTTTGCCAGTAGCCGGAAAAAACAAAGATCGTCGCGATCAGCGCCACGCCCAGGCGGAGAAGAATACTGGTCCACGTGCCGAAACACCAGGGGGACTGATTGCGGATCACTTCGACGGCAACGCTATAGATCCAGCGTAGAATCACACCCAGAAAAACGCCAACGAACACCTGGATTTTGGCCTTCGTATCTTCCTGCTGCGTGACTAGGCGAAAGCTAATCGCATCCTTAAATTGAAACATCTGAGTTTCCTCCTAGTACGTCCATGGGCCCACAAGCGCATCAATGGAAACCCCGTATGCCAACGCGTTCAGAAAGCGCATCCCGGCCGGCTGGTCTTTGACCTTTTGCCAGTAGCCGGAAAAAACAAAGATCGTCGCGATCAGCGCAATCACAAGCCGTGCAATTACGACCGAGAGATTGAAAGGAATCCGATCGCGGATCACGTCGACAAGGACCCAGCGCAGCATCACGCCGAGGAACACGCCAAAGAATACTTGAAGCTTCGCGCCGGTATCCTCCTGCTGGGTTGCCAGCCGGAACCGAATGGCATCGTCGAAAATAAATGACTGCATCTGACTGCTCCTTCTGTTGGATCGGAATCATTATAGCAAAGCGAACTAACCAAAGCAATCGTCACACTAAAGTTATCGTTTGAATGAAAACACCAGACTTTGGTTGGAAATGACACGGGCTCTGTCTGCACCACCTCAAACGTAAAGAGTATCTTAAACAAGAAGACCCCAAACGGGCTTTTTTTCTAGACTGGTCTAATCACCTTTCTTTGACGATTTCTTCTTTGGCACCTTTGCGCCTTTCTTCCTTTTCCTTGAAATGTTCATCCTGCGTTCACAGTGTGACATTATGAGCGTGTACAGTGACGCACTGGCAGACCATCAAAGTCTGCCAGTGCAGTCGGATGGATGGCTATTTACTTGAATTTACTTGGGAATTGAGCAAGGATACCTTCTGTAAGCATACTTGCCATGTGCAGGATCTCGTCGTGAACTTTATCATACGCTGCCACATCGCCATTCCAATCCTCATTCAGACGGGCTACCGCCTCTTCCAGGGTTAGATCTAGATGCGTTCTCATCATCACCTGCATCTCCTTTATTGGCCAGTGCTTTGGATTCGCATGGCTTAGGAATGCAGCAATTTGATCGGCGTTTGCATACCACCGCGCATTGGCGTCTGCGAATTTTTCCTGATCGCCCGCTTTGGCAGCAGACAGAAGCTCAGCGGCGATCAGAATATGATCATTTAAGAGCGAGGTCAATTGCTTGCCCGCTTTGTTACCATAGATCGGCTTGATGGCATTGCCGATATCGACCTGGTTTTGCAGCAGGCGCTGGGCGGCGAAATCTGCGTCAGGTAAATCACTGGTGACGCTAATGATAAACATGCGCGTCCAGGTGACGTGATCTTCCCAGAGTTTGTCCATCGCAAGGGTGAGGTCCACCTTTTGCTGGGAAATTTTCTTAGGAGTGAACTGTTTGGGGAACTGCTGAATGATCCCGTCCGAGAGCATATCTGCCATATGCAGGATCTCATCGTGAATTTTATCGTAGGCAGCCACGTCGCCCTCCCAATCTTCGTTCAGTCGAGCGCTGGCTTCTTCCAGTGTCAGGTCCAAGTGAGATCTCATCATGGATTTCATATCCGCTAGTAGCCAGTGATTCGGGTTAGCACTATGTAAGAACGCAGCGATTTGATCGGCATTGTCATACCAGCGCTCGTTCGCCTCCTCGAACCTGACGCTGTCACCTGACTTTGCTGCGGCGAGCAAATCCGCGGCAGTTAGGATATGATCCTTCAGCAGGGAGGTCAGTTGATCACCAGCCTCATCGCCGTAGAAGGGTTTGATGGCATCGCCAATATGTTCCTGATTTTGCAACAGACGCTGGGCAGCAGCATCCGCTTCAGGCAGATCCGCCAGGGCAGCGATAATATAAACACGCGTCCAAGTCACATGATCTTCCCATAGCTTGCGTACTGCCTGCCGGAAGATCAGCGGATCTATCTTGTCCTTGCGTGCCATCGGTTGGGAAACAGAGAGATCACTGTGCAAGGGAGCCTGTGAGGATTCTTGCTCGGTGTGCGCATGAGATGGTGCCTGGATCGGCAGGATCATAAATGGAGCGCAGGCAGCCAATAGTTGCGCAGCAATCACGAACACGGCAAATACAGATTTTTTCGACAGAAACGGTTTCATCGTACGATTATCCTTTCGTATTTGGCGCGCCCTTGAAGATAATTTACCTGTGTGGTAAAAGTGAAAGGGTGCAGCCAGCTTGTTGAGAAGTCTCGGCTGTCGCAGGCGCGGCGGTTTATCGGAACTGCCGCGCCCTTTGCTGGGTGGGAATGTTTAGCAATAAGTTGTCTCTCCTTTCAGAAAAATTTTGAAGTTTCACTTGATGCCTATTAGTATCTATAAAGGGATGTTTCTTACCAAGAAAAAGCGCCTCATTGGAAACAGAGGCGCTTGTGATCAACAGACTTCGGCATGATGGCGCAGTTATACATTGCAAAACGAAATGGGGTCTTGTGTATACAGCACATCTTCGATATCTCCGCCCTGAAAATTTGCGGGCTGGTATGCCCTACCTACTTATCGAAGTCGAATATAAGGACTCATTTGGCTTAAGAAATCTTGACATACATTCGCCCAAGAATAGAGTGATGAATAATCAGTATCGTTAGGTTTTTATCTTGGGCTTCTTGTGGGTGTAAGTGATGAAGCAGCGAATGTAGCGAGAAATGAAACTACGAGGTCATCACGGCACTCCCGGTTATTCGTCTCCTTGCGAGTGTGTTCTCTGCCGTTTTCAACTCCCAACACGATAACCAGGTCTCTTTATTTTTCTGAGTTAGCTGCCACAATATCTATAGCAGCCTGTTTCTCCTTAAGGGCAAGCATCAGTCGGTTTAGAGCAGAGACAAATTTTTCCACGCCTTCCTCTTCCAACTGTTGTGTGGCTTTATCCAAATCAATGTCAACCAGCGGAAGCTTGTTCAGGACGTGATATGCCTGGGATATATCCTGTTCCAGGCTGAGTTGAGGCTGTCCATGATCCCGATAGGCATTCAGGGTTTCAACAGGCACCGTATTGATTGTTTCCAGACCGATCAGCGGTTCGACATACTTGGTATCGCTATACATCGGATTTTTCGTGCTCGTGCTTGCCCATAATAATTTCTGCGTTCGTGCGCCTTTGTTTGCAAGTTTTACAAAACGGTCACTCTTGAACACTTCGCTATAAAGCTGGTACGCTACCTTCGCACTGGCAATTGCAACTTGTCCATGTAAAAGCGAAGCTACATCCGCCTCTGGACCGTTTGCCAACTTCTTCTTTTCAAGCACAGGATCGAGCAGAACGTCAATGCGACTGAGAAAGAAGCTGGCTACCGATGCAACGTGCTTGAGATTCCCTCCATTGCTTGCCAGAATCTCAAGACCGTCAAGGTATGCGTTGACGACTTCCTGATAACGGGGCAAGCCGAATAACAGAGTGATGTTAACGTTGATGCCTTCGCTGGTGAGCTGCTTGATTGCCGGAATGCCCTCACGCGTAGCAGGCACCTTGATCATAGAATTTGGACGGTCTACCAGAGACCACAGCAGGCGAGCTTCATCTATCGTTCCTTCCGTATCATGTGCCAGGGTTGGCGATACTTCCAGGCTCACGAATCCATCCCGCCCGTTCGTACGATCATATACTGGGCGGAGCAGGTCGGCAACCATCTGAATGTCTTCTACCGTAATGACCTGGTAGAGTTCATCGGCGGTCGTCTTCCCTTGCAAAGTCAAAACACGAATCGCTTCATCGTAGTCCCCACTTTCCGTAATAGCCTTTTCGAAAATCGAAGGGTTGGACGTTACACCGCTGACACCATCCTCCTCGATCAAACGTTGAAGCTCGCCGGAGGAAATGATCCCTCTAGAAATAAAATCGATCCAGATACTTTGTCCAAGAGTTTGCAACTCCAATAGGGGATTACGTTTCATGATTTACTCCTTATTCAATCTTTATTTCGCATTTCTTTAATAAGCGCATCAGAAAGTGCCTTGATAAGGCGCCGAGGAGTATTTTTTTGTCGCAGGCATATTCTGAGAATTACTCCGCTCGTGGGCTGCGCAGAGAAGCTCTTCCTTCTCAACAAAAAACGCTTCTGGAGAAGATATAACGTTTAGGGAATCGAAGCTCGTAAATCATCCAGCCTGGGCGCGTTGCCTTGATTTTCTATAAGAATTAGGTCGCGCAATACTTCATATTCCTCTCGGCAGGCGCGGCATTGGTCCAGGTGTTGTTTTACGTGCAGCAATTGAGCCGCCACTTTCTGACTGGATATTTCGGCTTCCACAAAGCCTGAGATCAAATCAAAACATTGGGTACAGGAAATCTCCACATCCTGCGTCTCATATATATTCTGAAGCCATCTCTCAAATCGCTCGTGCTTCATAACTGCTCCTGAATTATTAGTTGCAAAGCCTGGGAATATCTTACCCTTGCGAACTAAATAGACTCATCGTTTCACCCATTACCCCTAAGAAATACAACAGATTCTGGCAAGATTAGCTCAATCCGATCAAAAAAGAACTCCCCTCGTGAGAGGGAGTTCTTGGCTTGTCAAGTGGACAGGTGAGACAGAATAGGATAGTAGCGCTGCAGTTCCGGTACGAGAAAGGAAATTCTATATCAAGACCGCTGCACGAACGCCTACCCCCAAACGGAACTGTCGGCACTTGATAAAATGCTATGCTGTTCGGCTGGGAAGGGTCGAATGGCGACCTTCATCACGCCATCTAATCGCTCACCAAACACACGGTAGCCTTCAGCAATCTCATCCAACGAAAATGAATGTGTAATGAGCGGAGTGGGGTCAAACCGACCTGACTGTACGGCGCTCATCAGCCGGCGCATCCGCTCTTTGCCACCAGGACACAGGGTCGTCACAATCCGATAATCTCCGATACCGGCTGCGAAAGCATCGTAGGGCACTTGCAGCTTTCCGGAATAAACTCCCAAGCTGGAGAGCGTACCGCCAGGACGTAGCGAGCGCAACGCATTCTCGAACGTTTGTTGCAAGCCAAGTGCCTCGATAGTTACATCCGCGCCGCCACCCGTCAGACGCTTCACCTCTTCTACAACATCTACATCGTTGTAGTTGAGCACAACGTCCGCACCCATCCGCTTCGCCATTTCCAGTCGAGTGTTATCCCCATCCACTCCAACGACGAGTGTGGCGCCCATCAGTTTGGCTCCTGCGGTTGCACACAGGCCAATCGGGCCTTGCGCAAAGACAACCACCGCATCCCCGATCTTCACACCACCTGATTCGGCACCGCTGAAGCCGGTCGAAGCGATATCAGCCAGCAGCACAACCTGCTCATCTGTCACATCATCCGGGATCTTCGCCAGGTTGGCTTGGGCATGCGGCACTAACAGATACTCCGCCTGCGCGCCGTTGATGGTGTTCCCAAACTGCCAGCCACCCAAGGCATGATATCCGGCACCATGATTGTGACCAGCGTGACCACATTGCGAAAGATGTCCCGACAGACAAGCGCGACATTGACCACAGGGTGTGATCGCACCCACGAGAACCCGTTCACCAATCTCATAACCCGTCACACCGGGTCCAAGCTCTTCAATGACCCCTACGGGCTCGTGCCCAATGATGAGCCCGGGTTCCACAGGATACTCACCGCGTACGATATGTAGATCCGTGCCACAGATCGTGGTCAGCGTTACGCGAATGACCGCCTCTCCAAATCCAGCGCGTGGCTTTTCAACTTCCTCCACCCGGATATCATTAACGCCATGAAAAACATTAGCCTTCATCTTATTCATTGTGATCTCCTTATCGTGATGTATTGGAACTGTGATACGCCTTTGGTGCTCATTATCTTCCCTATCGTGCAGGATGCTATGGGGCAAACATCATCGTTTTGTCGGGACAGATGACCTATAAGTGTCGGTAGGAGGAGCGTCGTTACCAATTCGATGCGGTCGCTAGCTCGTGCCGATCAAAAATGTGCGGTCTATGTTGCATGTTGCCCTTCTACCCACCGGGCATGATGGAACCCGCAGCCATAAAAATGAAAATCAGCGCGTCTTGCACGAAATGAATGAACCATGCCCAAAAGAGCCCCGCGTTTCAAGCATAGCCTTGCCTAGCATCCAGCCCAAGAAGGTGGCCATAATTACACCAATGACACCGTAGGGCACGCCAAAGTAGTGACCGATACCGAAGAACAATGCCGCGTTCCACAGCGCCTGCCGGGAGCCGATGGCGGGTTCCAAGCCCGCTAACATGGTGGAGCGATAGGTCATCTCCTCGTTGAAGGCATTCATGGTAGCAAAGAGCACTACGGCGGGGAGCAATGGGACAGCTCGGACCAACGATAGCCACGACGGCCGCCCAAAGATGATTAGGAAGACCGCGAGGCCTACGACAATATAGAAACTCCATTGGCTACCGAAATGTACCCACGAATCAGGCTTTGGGAATCCCAGCCACTTGACCGGCTCAATAGGAGCATCGAGTTTGCCGCGCACCAGAAAGAAGTCGGCGCGGCGATAGCCGAGAGCGAGCATTACCCCGATCATGGTCAGTGACACCAGTAAGCGCCCAAGTTGTATGCCTAACATGTTTACCGCGAAAGATGCATCCGTATAGCGCCAGGCTTGCCATAGCGGCGACGCCTGAAGCCACGTGACTCCCTTTTCTGCTACGAAAACTCCCAACAAGATGATGAAGAAGTTGCGCAGCGGACGAATCTCTTTCCAAAAGAATGTAATAGCCACCATCAATAGCAGTACACTGATCTTGACCCGCGTGAGCCACTCGGACATCGCAGCAGTTAGTTCATGAAAGAGGGCGTCAGGTAAGACACTGACGGCGAGCATCACTGCCCACGCGATGAAGGTGAGTGAGATAGTGGGGCGAACTGAAGAATGTGTTTGTGCGACTATAGAAGTCCTCATTCTTTATCGGATGCTCACTCAAAGCACACACTCCTTAGTGATAGGATCATGTCTTCATCTTTCTAAGACATGATCTGGACGTATAGGCTCTGGCTGAAAGATCATCCAGTAACAAAAGTCGGTCTCTGTAATGATGCCGATGAGCTTTCCGTGATCAATAACAGGCAAACCACCCACCCTATGGTCCACCATGAGCCTGGCAGCCTCACCCAGCGTGGCATCTGGAGCGATCGTGATCGGGTTTGGCGTCATGAAGTCTTTTGCTGTCAATTTATCCATCAAGTAATTCAATTCGTAGATACTCAAAGTGGTTGCATCAGACGGTTTAGCTTCGCGGATATCCCCTAGGGTTACGATGCCAACCAGCTTACCAGATTGCAGTACCGGCAGTCTACGAATCTTATTCTCTAGCATGAGTCGCTGTGCTTCGGGGAAAGTCGTTTCTGGAGTAATCGTAATGAGCCTCTCGCTCATCCAACTGCGTACGGGTGTTCTGTTCATAGTTTGCTCCTTTCTATACTCATTATGCGAATTCTCGTGGATATCGTGATGGGGCAAGTATCCTCTTTTTTGAGGGACAGATGACCAGCGCGTATCACATTCTCGTCAGAGAAGATTGTTTGCAGGTCGTGGCGGCACTATCAATCTGTTAAAGATCAACATTCAGTTGGTTCTTAGGAAATAAAAACTCAGCGGCAAAAATGCCGCCGAGATTGATGGGTTAGGTAGCCTTACTTGATCGGCTGTGGCAGAGGTGCTCCCAGCCATCCTTTCAGTTTGCTGGGTGTCCATAACGCAGCAAGGCGGTGGAGAAGAAAGTAATCTGCACCCAGATAACCGGAGATCTTCCAAGCTGCGATTAGCAGGACTGCGAGCACGAGCCAGGCGCCGTTTGTGCTGGCAGAACCCGCCATAATGAAGTTCCAATTCAGGAAGCCAGCTATGAGAGCGGTCGCGAACGTCAGGAACCCAAATATCAATGCAATGCCAACAAGCAGTTCACCAACAGCAACGAGTTTGGCAAACCATACATAAGAGCCGCTATCCAGCATGGATTGGAGGAAATTGCGATACCAATCGTACGCGATGAGCGGACGACCTTCTGCGGGGATTTGCACTGCTCTGGACCAGAAGCCTTTCAGCGCCTCGCCGGTCTGCATCCAGGCGGGGTTTTGGACTTTCCCGAGACCCGCTTCAAACCATTGCCAGCCAAGCCAGACGCGGACCACCAGCCAAAGGACAGAGGCACGCCGGTCGTTGAAGAGAAAATGGATGAAAGAGGGTGTTTCAAGCGGTTGAACATTGCGGGTGAGAATTGAGGATGTCATGGGAAAACTCCTTTCTTGGGTATTTGAATTCAGACATCTTTTGTTCATTTAGTCATCATTATGCTCTCTACTCGGCTGATGGTCATGAGGCAATTGTCCCGGCTTTATTGGGACAAATGACCCATTCGTTTACGGATGACAAGTTTTTGATATAAGCCGCCAAAGAGAGTTTCCTGCGTAATTTCCGCTGCTACGAAATCTTTAGGTAACCATTGCTCTATGCTCTCACGCCACATGTCTAGTGCGAAGGGTTCCAGCAAGCGAAACATTGGCGGGTAAAGATACCGAAAGGGATTCCAGGCAAAGGGTTTGTGGAAATCCACGATGACTAATTTACCGCCCGGCTTGAGAACGCGAAGTGCTTCACGTAATGTCCTTTCCCGGACGTCTGCCGGCATCTCATGTAGGAGGAAGAAAAGAATGACTTGCTCATAGGTCGCATCATCGAATTTAGTGAGGCAGGTTGCATCCCTCTGGGTTAGCCGCACGGGTACAGTCGGAGAAAGTTTTCTGCGCGCGTTTTCCAATTGATCGGGCACCACGTCAACGATATCGAGCGAGCCATTGGCTGCCAGGCGCTCTGCCAACCTCACCGAAAAATCGCCATACACGCAGGCGATTTGGAGTGTCCGTCCTGCTATGGGCGAGCCCAGTGCATCCAGTGCCCGGTCGCGGAGCTTCGCCATATTTCCTAAGAGAATAAGATTGACCATCCACTCGTGATCCCAAAAGGCGATCGCCTGCGGGCGAACATATGCCCACCAATACTTTTCCTCCAGGTAAG
Organism: Anaerolineales bacterium; assembly: GCA_035699125.1. GTDB lineage: Bacteria > Chloroflexota > Anaerolineae > Anaerolineales > Villigracilaceae > Defluviilinea. The sequence continues at coordinate 9,593 of DASSBC010000072.1, read as the reverse complement.
CTGGAACAGAAACGACTTGTTGAGTGTGATGTTTCTTTTCCTTGGTCTGGAAATCGCTCAGTGGAGGCATGAACCTGTGGGGCTTTCCCGTGTGACTTGTTGTGTAATTCATGATGATGTTTTCCTTCCAGGATTTTGATCGCACTTGCTGACACAGTTGCGAACAAATTGGGTATTCAAGAGAATGTTTCTCTTATTGCCCATTGTCACCTTTTATCTTCAAGTCGTCAGGGGCGAGTGACCTGGTATTGTCGGGACAGATGACCCATGATGATGAAGAAGAAGTATCGGATACTGGCACAAGGGATAAGATATTTCGATCCACAGCAGGCACCATGACAACCACACCTGAGCCAACCTTCCATGCTCTGCTTCCTCCCGCAATGGCAGGCGGTACATTAATGGTAGGCATTGTCTGTTGGCTCATTTATTCACGAAACAGGCAAAATGTGTCTGAAACTGTTTAAAAACAGCTAAATGGGTTTGTAAATTGGAACTCTTTGCTCAAGGAGCAAAAATGAAAAATCTATTTATGCAGACTGGAAATGCACTCACGACCGCTATTCTCCGTTCCCCACTTCATTGGGTAATCAGCAAAAACAGCTTGCTCCTTGCCCTTACAGGGAGCAGGCGTGGACATACATTTACATTCCCTGTGAATTACTTTCAGGGTGGTGATATTCTATACATTACTAGTCTTCGAAACCGTACATGGTGGCGGCATTTGCGTGGTGGTGCCCCCGTAAAAGTTCGCTTCGCGGGACGAGATATGTATGTGAGAGGCAATCTCGTGGAAGATGGCACTGCTGTGCTAGAAAATCTTAAGCCCTTCTTTCAGCACCGCCCTGAAATTGCTCGGTACTTCGGCATTCGCCTGGAAAGCCAGGACCAGCCAAACACAGGGGATATTTCAAAGCTCGCTGAAGAACGAGTGCTGGTCAAAGTTAACTTAAGGCAGAGAATTTGAACGAATCTGTATTACTGGGTTGGTAAGTGATCGTCTATGTGATGTTTTACCGCAAAAGCAGCTGCCTCAGACCGCGTAGATAGGTTGAGCTTTGCCAAGATAGAACTCACATAATTGCGGGCAGTCTTTTCACTTAAAAAGAGATGTTCCGCAATATCCTTATTGGTTTTTCCCTTCGCGACCAAAGCCAGCACACGCAATTCCTGGTCGGAAAGGCTGGCAAACATCATATCTTCCGACTCGCGAGCCGCATGCCGGACCCGTTCAAAGACTTTCTTGGTCACTGTCGGATCGAGAAGCGCTTCCCCGCGCGCAACCGTTTCGAGGGCGCGGATCAGCTCCTTACTGTCAATTTGCTTGAGAATATAACCAACTGCCCCAGCAATGATCGCTTCGAAAAGCAAATCGTCCTCCGCAAAAGAAGTCAGCATGATTACCTTTGTCTCGGGCAATTGTTGCATGATTTCTCGCGTCGCCTCGATGCCGCTTTTACCTGGCAAGCGAATGTCCATAATGATGACATCAGGATGATGTTTCAGACACTGCTCCAGTGCTTCGTGCGCGTTGCCTGCTTCCGCCACAACCTGGAATTGAGAATGACGTGCTAGCAACGCTTTGATCCCCATCCGCACAAATTCATGATCATCAACCAGCAAGATTTTCAACAGCCAATCTCCATACAGTGGAAGGCGACTATAATCAGAAGCATTCGTCCGCTCCGACAAAATTATAACATCGCGACCATGAATACCTACAGTCTGAAACGTTTGTCTCTGCTGCTATCAGCACTTTGCATTGGGGCTGTGGTGTTTGGATTTACAGCCATCAACCCGGTGATATCATGGGCACAAGCCTGGCTGAGGTTTGGCATCTTACTTTCAGCTGCAGTCGGGTTCAATCTCTGGCTTTTCCGCATCATCGAACAACACGAAGCAGAGGCACAACGGCGTTCCGAACAACTGGCAGCCCTCCATAAAGCGGCTCTGATATTGACCAAGGAAGTCGATTTAGCGACGGTGCTTCAACGCGTGGTCGATGAGGCGCGGGGCCTGGCGGAGGCGCAGTATGGTGCCGTTGGTGTGCTGAACGAGGATGGAAACTATATTGACCAATTTATCACGTCCGGGATCACAACGCAGCAACGCGCTTTGCTGGGACAGCCCCCTCGCGGACATGGTCTACTGGGTGTACTGATTAGGACCGGTGAACCGATCCGTATTCCAAGTATCTCTGAAGACCCCCGTTCAGTTGGTTTCCCACCCCATCATCCTCCAATGCGTTCCTTATTAGGAGTACCCATCTCATTTCAAGGTGAAATTCTAGGTGATCTTTATTTGACAGATAAGTTATCCCCTGCGGGAAAGGTAACGGCTTTTTCAGAACAAGATCAGCAGCTCCTGGAAATGTTTGCAACCCAGGCAGCGATTGCCATCAAGAATGCCCAATTCCACCGCCAATCGCAGCAGCTCACTTTGCTTCAGGAACGGGACCGGTTTGGGATGGATTTGCACGATGGAGTGATCCAATCCATATATGGCATTGGGCTCATGCTGGAAGAAGCACATGACCGATTCGAAACAGATGCCGAAGGTGGTAAAGATTTAGTCTCGCAAGCCGTAGAGGGATTGAGGCGCACCATCCATGACATACGTAATTACATTCTGGATTTACGTCCAGAGCGCTTTCAGGGGCGTGATCTGCGCGAAGGATTGGCAGAGCTGGCTCGCGAGGTGCGTGCCCACTCCTTCCTCAGCATAGATATCCAGGTTGCCACGGAAGATTTACCGCGACTCTCGCCTGAACAGACCGTAGAAATTCTCCATATTATCCGTGAAGCGTTGACGAACGTGCGGAAGCATGCACGCGCCAGCCAGGTGGACATTCATATAGGCAGCCGTTCAGACGCTCTTCTCCTGACGATTGCCGATAATGGGATCGGGCTGGACCTCGGCCTGATCGACAAAGGAGCCGGGCACGGTCTGCACAATATGCAGGAACGCGCCCAAGCCCTGGGTGGGAAACTTTCGTTTACCAATCCTGAATCTGGGGGGACATCTGTTCAACTTGAGATTCCATTGATCCTAACAAGCAGCCTACAGAATCTCTAACCATAATTCCGTAGACATTGGTACATTTGCCCCACTAATCTTGTGACAATTAGCCTTATGTAGTTAAGAGCGTTGTGTTACATATGTATCTATGGTATCAACGAATGAACTTAAGAAACGCAAAATCCAACTTGTTTTGGCAGACGACCATCACGTAGTGCGAGAACAACTAGAGGCAAGGTTGAGGCGAGAAGCAGATTTTGAAATCGTGGGGGTGGCATCTAATAGCCATGAAACCTGGGAGGAAACACAATCGAAGCGTCCTCATATGCTTTTAATGGACCCCTTGATGCGAGATGGACTGGGTTTGGCCACCTTGCGGCAGGTACGGACTCATTTTCCGGACTTGGTTATTGTAGTATTGACAGCTTACGTGGACACTGCGCTGAACATGCAGTTCCGAGAAATGGGCATCCAGTCTATCTTAACAAAGGGCATCCCTTCTCCAGATTTGCTAGCGCAATTACATGCGGCGTACTCTGCAGTTGGCTTCCGTATATAGGCTCCTCGCCGAGGACTTGAACCTCGAACCTAGCGATGAACCAGGATGAGTTTTTTGCGTTAAATCTCGTCCAATCCGTCCATTTACTCTACAAAATCGAGCGGTTTTCGTCCATCCCGTTTAATACATCCAAAATTTCCATCCCAACTGCACCAAAACTGCACCAGGAAAGGCGACTCTAAAACTTTTTATTCCGGCAATAGGAATGGGTCAAGGGAACTTGCTCTGTATTCGATGGTCTACATTTCGGGCATGATATATGTCACAGCCTGGGATTGGTACCGTTGCCACAACACTAGATTTCTGGACTGTCTCATCGGCGCTACTGCTCATCAATATGGTTTCACGATTTGTATATTGAATGAGAAGCATTTACATCCTTTTGAGAACTTAAATATTGAGCACCCGTACTAAACTGAGATTTTCCAGTGGATTAATTCCAGGTCGCTTGCCTTTCTACTAAGGGCCTACGGGTGGTAAACGGGGACGGTGCGGTCATTGTCCGAGGGATCACTGGTGGTCAATATGTTTGGATGCGAAACTCAGCAGGGTGCTTTGCAAAGACCCGCGCCGAGCAGAGTTCTATTCCTCTATTAAACCCGGGAAACAGCCATTTGTTGAAAATCTTCCACTATCGTTATCTTCTGTTTGGAGGCCCTCATACTTGCCTTCTTCATCATAAAAAATCCAAAAGCGTTCTGTATCTTCTAGCTCTACACTGAGGTAGTAATAGACCTCTTCTCTGTTTTCGCAATGCAATACTTGTTCATACCCCTGAACAATCTCATGGACTTCTTGGATGGACATGCCTGGTTTTAGCACTGTGGAGAAATATCCTGATGGGAAAGAGTATGGATAAGGATAGTCTTTAATCTTTACACCCAGTTCTTTCGCCAACTCGTTTTGCATCCTTTCTCTAGGAGTTACAGTCAATGTCGGAACTATCCACCATATCAACAGGATCAAAAAGCTAAACATTATCAGAGCTAAAAGCCCTATAGCAAGGGTTGACATTATCTTTTTTGAATGTTCCATTGTTTCTCCTTTTCGTCGCTTTGGATTATGGCGACATATCGTCTATCCAGTTTGAAACATCTGTCAGCAGAGGGCTTCTTATCGGCCTACTCAGGTACCCCCCATGTATAGCTGCAACAGTTCCTAATCGAATATCACCAGGATTGAATTGACCTGGTTGAGCATCTCTAAGGTTAAGCCCAATTCCACCACCTGCTCCTGAATGGTAACCAAGGAAGAATATTCCTGCGTAGTGGTGAGATTGATTCTCATCAGACTTCAAGTCATCCAGATACTCTTCAGGTAATCCCTGATTCCCTTCAACAAGGTATTGATAATCTGCCTGACCACTTTGCGCGTCCAGTGCTGCCTCAGTCCAAGAGTTTGTGGCTGACATACCGGCAAAAACAAGGGCAAAGTCTCTTACAAACTGATCCTTTTGATCAGATCCGTATTGCGAGGCAAGGCGTTTTGTATGTAGCGCAAATAAATCCCAACCAGTCACCTCATCAGGATTCTTCCATGGAGTCCTTCCTCTCCAGAGACGATTGTAATTGTCTAGGTAAAAGTTCCAATCTTCTGTCGTCCAAGCTCCATCTTTACCTGAACCTTTGAACATGATAGTAAAAGCCCAATTCCGTTTATCAGCATTGGATTTAGGTTCCCACTCTCCACAACCTACTGTATTACATCCATCGTCTAGGATATGACCAGTAGGGTCAACGTATCGAAGCGGATTGTTGTGGACATATGAGTAGCGATCCCAAGCTTGAGTATTTGAAGGGTCTGGCACAATACTATCTGCCTGCGCAAATCGACCCAGCGCGCTGTCATACCAGCGGGCGTTGTAGAACATCAGTCCGAAGTCATCAGTATAAGAGTACTGTCCCGTGTAGGTGTAGTCAGTGGGGGTGGGTCCACTGGCATGGCGCACCTCGCCCCAGGCTTTGTAGCGCGTTTCGACAGGGTTATTCCCGTTCGCATCGGTCACCAGGCTGGTGGAACCGAGATGGTCGCCTATGATGAATTTCAGCGTCCCACCGGTCCGCATCGCAATTCTTTGTGCGCCGGCATAGTAGTATTTGGTTACCGTCGAGCCAGTTACTTCATAGTGTACACCCACGAAGTAGGTGCTGGTCGTCCCATTGAAAGTAGACTTAACACGCTTCCCATCGCCATCATACACAAAGCTCGCATTCTGGAAGGACGGTGGTGGCGTGGTTGGCGCGGTAGTAGGCGTTTGAGAGGGCGTCGGCGTCAAAGTGGGCGTTTGTGTTGCCAGTGATGGCGAAGCCCTGGACGGTCATCTGCAGGTTGGCAGCGGTGGTGACGTTCTGCTGGTCGACAAATGCCAGCATACCATCTGCTGTACCGCACAGACGACCCGTGAGCAGAACAATGTCGCCTTTCTTGATTTCCGCAGCTCGCAGGGCAAATAATCCTATTTCTTCAGCGGTGGGATTATCGGTCGCCACTTCATTGCCCCAGACAAAAGCGCTGATCACAATATTGTGGTCGGGATCCTTGGTCCAGCATACAGGGATTTCCGTGTAGAAAATGGGACGACCGAGCGCGTGTCCCTTCTCATCCGTTCGCACATGGTATTGCGAGAACGCATCTTCCTGCGCGATTACTTCGACGGTGATCTGTTGTTGCAACATCTATGCACCTCCTTGAGAATTTGTAGCCCACTGGATGAGAACCTCTCTTGTGGGTGGAATATAACCATGAACTTGCACGAACGCCTGGAAGCCCTCGGCTTCGCCCTCGAGGACATTGGGGAGTTCACCATTTCCGTAGATTAGCTCGCCGGTCGTTGATGGAATGACCGGCGTGCGCAGTACAGGTTGATCCGTGCTAGTATGCTCCTTGGGATTGGTCGGGAAGCGAACTACCATCACGACTTGCATGGTGACGCTGAACATTCCTGTTCCGACCTGGGCGATCGACAGGTTGGAAACGCTGGGTGGGACAACGATCTCGGGTGTGACCATTTGTGTATCGTTGGGTACGGTCATAACGCCTCCTTCAAAATGGAATTGGATGTAATTGGTTGTGTAAGAGATTCATCCAGGCTACGCTATTACTGCAATAAGCGTGCTGTAGTCATCATCTGATTTCAACAGACACGCCCGGTTCTTCAGCGGCCGGGACGTGTTGGTACTGAGTCTTGAAGACCCATGAAAGAAAGAGACTGAGACAGTTGCTCTTCTTCCAAGCACTATTGTTTCTTTGACGCCCTGAATCAAAATGCCTGGCACAATTTTGTGCCAGGCATCCGGGACTTAGATTTCGTGATCGCCGTTATTCCGCCGATAAACCGCCGATAAGTTGCCGATAAGCCTCCGATAAACGGTAGGCACGAGATTTTCGCGAGGTGCTGGTCATTTCCAGCCATCCTACTACAACCCAATCGTTAAGGAGGTCGCGCGATTGTCGAGGAGAAAGGTTCAGCACGCGTGCTACATCATTTGCTGTAATCTGATCCTGCCGAGAGAATAGACCGAGGACGATACGGGCACGCCGATCCAGCTTGCGAAGCAGGGCATCGGTCCTTGCATCACTTTGTATGGCTCGCTTCACAACATCGCGCGCCACGGCTTCAAAGACGGCTGCCATGCCCTTTACAAAATAGGCTAACCAGGGGGTGATATCGGCAGTATTTCGACCTTCATAGTAATTATGGTCGGGGTGGGTGACCAGCGCATCATAGTAGCCCTCCAGGTCCTGAGCATAAAATTCCTCCAGTGCATAGAACCTACCAAGATCATAACCACCCCGATACAAAATCCATGTAGCAAGCGCGCGAGCTGTGCGACCGTTGCCATCGAAGTACGGATGGATCGTGACAAAGACATAATGAGCAACACCAGCCGCCACAGGAATTGGCTGATCCTTCTCGGCTGTTTGGATCCAGGCCACAAGCTCGCTCATCAATTCAGGTACATCTTTTGCTTCTGGTGGAAGATAGACGATCCCACCTGCACTATCCCGAATCACATTTTGCCCATCTCGATAGGGAGTGGGACGGCTCCGTTTTCCTTTGTAGATCAGGGCGTGCAAGTGCTGAATCCGTTCTTCGGTGATTCCGACTCCTTGTTCCACCCATTCTTCAATTTGTGCCAGTGCTTGGAAATAATGCTGGACTTCTAATGTGTCCCGTTCTCGCCCGGGAAATTCGCGGCCGTCGATTAAGACCTCTTCGGCCTCCTTCAGCGTCAGCCGATTGCCTTCAATCCGTGTGGAGAAATGGGTAGAGCGAATACGCGCGCGCAGGCGCAGTCCTTCGGCGACCGTTGGTGGCAAGACCACCATTTGAACTTGCGTACGCGCGGACTCAATGGATTGCAGAGCCAGCACGATCTCTGGCGTGAAGGTAAAGTGATAGGCCATAATTCAAGTATATCAGTTGGGTAGCCAGCGCCGCGCAAAATCGCTCACGTCAAGCCAGGCCTTCTTCCGATGGAACGTTGGTGGAGGACCAGGCGACATCACGAGATGCATGGTGATACTGAACCTTCCTGTTCTGACCCGGGCGATCGAAAGGTTTGAAATGCTGGGTGGGACAACCATCTCGGGTTTGATGATTGGTGTATTGTTGTTGGGTTCGGTCATGACAACCTCCTTCAAATTGGTATTGAATGCAGCTCTTGCAAGGAAATTGGTCTAGTGCGCCTCGTCGCGCGGAGCGAGAGCGCGGGAGATCAGCTTGTCTTGCGAGCGCCAGCGGAAGGCGACGATTACCACGTAGCCATGCCACAGGATGTACAGGAAGATCAAAGCCACCGCGATATAAACGAGGATTTCGAAAGTATTCATAGGTTCTCCTGATATATGAAATTGAGATTTGTTGGGGGATCGAACTAGGGAATCGAGCGTATTACTCGGTTGTGATTCTTGCAAACTGCCCTTGCTGGTTTTCAATATGCCCTTTGCATACGATTTGGGAACGATTTCAAGTCAGGCGGGTGTTGTTATGCCAAGTTACCGTCCACAATGCAGGACCCCCGAAGATCACGATCTTTGGGGGCTGAATTAATTTCAAATTGAATTAGCTATTTGGTTGAATGATTTTCTCCAGGGCGGCGATTTGGGGCGGAATATCCTCCTGACTGGCCTGCCAGAGTATTTCCTCATCTAGACGGAAATACTCATGCACTAGCCATTGCGATTTCCCGGCATCTTGCCCCAGGCACATCGGTGTACTGATTTTGGATCTCCAGAGGAGTGGCGCGCGGCTTCGTCGATTGATTTGCCGTATCCTAGCTGAAGCGTAGAGTAGGCGTCCAGCGAGTTATGGCGCCAAGGCGCCACACTTTTCCAGACGCCCCTCTCCGAACCGGGCGTGCCCGTTTCCGTAGCACCCGGCTCTCCAGTCAGTCTTAATTCACTTTGGTACTGTCATACGTTCCAGCGTGAATCTGCGTGTGGCAGTGATGGCAAACGACAACCGTCTTTCGGTTGCGTGCCAGCATGAACTTTGCCCAATCAGGGGCAGACTTTCGTCCCTGAAATTTCTTTTGGATGTCTGCCAGCTTGCGAATGTGGTGTACTGCAATTCCCTCCTGGGAACCGCATAATTCGCAAGTATCCGCCAGCAGTCTTTGGACAAGCTCATTCCGATTCACATAGAATTTTTCGATCTTGTCTGGTATGACAGTCGAGAAACTGGTACGGATACGATGATCTCCCAATGTGGCGTAATAGGGTTTGTCAGGACGTTTCGGATTTGGGACTTTCACGATCAATGCTTTGACACCCTGTTCACTGGTTCGTTTGTATTTGGCAAAAATCTTTTTCCGGCTTACTTTGTGTTTGTTTGCCAGTGTTCGTGCCGCTGACTCCATGAACATGTATTTCACAGGGTTGAAGCTATGAGCAACGTTGTATGCCATGCTGTAGTAGTTCACGATCCCTCGGAATTCACTGCCGTACGTTTTCACGATCTCAAAGTCCGAACATTGAAGCAGTTCGGGACGATTGGCAGGTTTTCCATTTCTGG
>DASSBC010000071.1:0-31728 GCA_035699125.1 Anaerolineales bacterium | reverse complement strand
TATGGAAACTCTATCCAGTTCTGCCCAGGACGCTCTTCAGGTCGAAGTCCTGGTTGTCGAACCCCTGGGATCGCAAAACCTCCTCACAGTAAAAATCGGGGAAGACCTGGTGAAGGTTGCCACGCACCCCACCTTTCGCGTGGCACCGGGGTCAAATGTTTGGCTTCGCTTTCCGGCGGACAAGATCCGCTGGGTGGATCGCGATAACGGTAAAGTGTTGTACCCGGCGTAGTGATGAGCAGCTCCTCTTTGTTGGATCGGGCAATCGAGGTCCTCAGGCTTAACGATACTGGCGTCTTCACTAAGCCCGGACCCCATCAATATCCTCACCAATGGAACTGGGACTCCGCGCTGATCGCCCTCGGTCTTTCTCACTTTGACCTGCCGCGTGCATACGATGAGATTCGTTCGCTCCTGAGCGGACAGTGGCTGGACGGCATGGTGCCTTCTGTCGTTTACCATTCTGTCCCGTCAGATTACTTCCCCAACCCGCAGTTCTGGCAAATCGAAAACAGCCCGAGCGCGCCGTCTGTCCCAACGACAGGGATTACGCAGCCTCCACTTCTTGCTACGATTGTTGAGATGATCGATGCCCGTCATCCAAATCCTGATTTTGTTCGCGAGGTCTATCCGGCTTTGCTGCGCTGGCACCGCTGGCTGCACACCGCCCGGGATGCGGATGGCAGCACGCTGGCTTGCATCATTCACCCATGGGAGTCGGGGACCGATGACTCTCCTCGCTGGTTGCGTCTCTTCGAGGCGATCCAACCGGAAGCTTTACCCGAATTTCACCGCGGCGATACTCGGCATGTCGCCGCAACCGAACGCCCGAACCGTGCGGACTATGAACGGTTTATTTATTTGATCGACGTCTTCCGCAAACGAAATTACGAGTCTTCTGCGTTGTTGGCACACTCGCCATTTTTGGCGCAGGATATCCTCTTTAACGCCATTCTCTATCGAGCCGACGAAGATTTGCGCACGCTGGCGATGAGCCTTGGCGAGTCAACTACAGAGATCGATAGTTGGTTAAGCCGCATGCAGTTGCATTTCAACGACCGTTTCTGGCATGAGAATGTTGGTTTATATTACGATTACGATCTGCGATCGGGAAAGTCCATCCCAGTCAACACTGCATCAACGTTCCTGCCTCTGTTCGGCGGCCTGGCTTCAAAGCAACAAGCGCAGCGCCTCGTGGAAGAACATCTGCTAGATCCAAGCGAATATGCACTGGGTGGCGAGGTCAATCACTGGGTCACGACCACGGCGAAAAACGAGTCCACCTGGGAGCCGCGGCGCTACTGGCGCGGACCGGTCTGGATCATTATGAACTGGCTCCTTATGGAGGGGCTGCAGCGTTACGGCTATGATCAGCTTGTCGAGACGATCAGAGTGGATACCCTTGGCTTGATCGAAGACAGTGGCTTTCGAGAGTATTACGACCCGCGCGACGGCTCGGGTTGTGGGTCAACGGATTTCTCCTGGTCGGCGGCTCTGGCGCTTGAATTGAACCAGAACCAATAACTTCTAGATCAATTCGCAGGAAGCAAAGGGCTTTTTAAGCTCCTATATTTACCTGATTCCTTAAAATTTTCTCATTGACCTTTACAGCGGGAAATCGTTATAGTATTATCAGTCATCATGACATCTTACAACTGATTAGGAGCCTGATGGTAAAGTTTAGCTGCTCCGAGGCAAAAATATTGACTGAAGCCGCTCAACGCGAGCTTCGTCGAGCCATCACACAGTGCAAAGGGGAATTTATCCTGTGGCAGCGCAACCGCGGCAAACTTCCAAGATTGGCGGGCGAGGCGGGATAATGAACCCAATTACCTTCAGTACACTGGCGTGCCCGGGTTGGTCGATCCGCGCGATCATCACAAAGGCTGCCGGATTTGGCTATGATGGGATCGAGTGGCGCGGCGGTCCCGAGGGACATGTGCGACCCACAATGCCCTCCGCTGAAAAAGCAGACCTGCGAAACATGTCCCGCGACGCGGGGCAAAAAGCCCTTGCTATCACGGCTTATACTAGTTTCATTTCCGATGTTGAAGAAGAACGACAATCCAATATGGATGAATTGCGGCGCTATGCAGACCTGGCTGCCGAGCTTGAGGCAGACTACGTCCGTGCGTTCCTGGGGGAGCTTCCTGAAGGGACAACTCTTACTCCTTCCATGTACCAAAACATCTTAGATAGTCTAAATGCGGCTTCTGAATATGCAAGTTCTGTTGGCGTGAGGATCGCCGTGGAGCCGCATGACGATTTCACGCGTTCCGCTGCTGTTTCCCCCTTATTTAGGCAAGACTCCTCTCATCCCGATCTGAGTGTGATCTGGGATCTTGGCAACACGTTTGCTGCAGGCGAAACTGCACAAGATGGTTTTAACCTTTTGAAAGACCATCTCGCCTATGTTCAAGTCAAGGACGGGATAAGGCAAGACTCGGGCTGGCAGCTTTGCGGGCTGGGCAAGGGAGATGTACCTCTGGCGCATGCCTTCACTTTATTGGTGGAGAATGGCTATCAGGGCGCGTTCAGCGTGGAATGGGAGTACGCCTGGCACCCGGAGCTCGAACCGCCGCAGAAAGCCTTACCGGAAGCATTGCAGGTTGTCAGAAGTCTCCTGGCAGAGATCCACGCACGTCAAGCGACGAAGTAGTACTACGAACTATTTTTACATGAGAGAGATGTCAAGATGAAATTTGGATTTATCCCCACAGAAGGTGGCACCTACTTCGACGAAGCTCTGGAAGAGGCTGTGTATGGCGAAGAGCTGGGTTTCGATTCGGTCTGGCTGGAAGAACATCACAGCATTCGCAATCATTACTGGCCCTCCCCGTTGATGGCTCTTGCCGGGATCGCCACCCGGACCACGCGCGTGTTGCTGGGCACAGACATCGTCGTTCTGCCTTTTTATCACCCCGTGCGTGCCGCAGAGGATATGGTGATGCTCGATGTGATTTCCGGCGGGCGGGCGATTTTTGGAGCCGCTATCGGTTACCGTCCGCCCGAGTTCGCGTTGTATGATGTCAGCCTCGACGATCGCGGCGCGCGCTACGTGGAGATGCTCAAGATCATGCGCCTGCTCTGGACTCAGGAGGAAGTGGAATACAATGGGCGCTTCTTCAATATCAAAGGCTGTATCGAACCGAGACCTGCAAATCCGATTCCGATCTGGCTGGGCGGCTGGGGAGAGCTTTCCCTGAAGCGCGCCGCGCAACTGGGTGATGCCTGGGTGCCGGGACCCACGGCGAACTTGGAAAAATTGCTGAACGCCCAAAAACAGTACCGGGCATTCTTAACCGAGGCCGGCAAGAATCCAGCAGACGTGCCTAACCCGCTTACCCGGGAGGTGGTGATTGCTGAGACGCGTGAGCGCGCGCTGGAGATCGCCGAAAAATACGTGATGGTCAATTATCGAGATGAGTATGGTGGAGGCTGGAAACATCCCCTCATTGGATCACAGGATCAGACAGCCATTGCGCTGGAATCGCTAAGCGAGGACCGCTTCATCATAGGGAATCCAGAGGATTGCATCGCCCGAATCCAACGCTTCGTGAACACATTTGGCGTGGACCATCTCATCTGTCGCCTGTACTTCGCAGGGATGCCGCACGATCACATCATGACCGAGCTCAAATTGTTAGCAAAGGAAGTTTTCCCCGCATTCCGGTGAACTATGGATCATCAATTCCCAGCCTTTGATCATGACCTCTCACCCTACACCGGCTGGACGCGCGCCCACTGGGAATACATCTTCGCGCGCATGACGTACGGGTATGCCAGGCGAGCCGAACGATCCGGTTCGCCGGCGCGCGTGCTGTACCCGGATGACCGCCGCGGCTTACCTGACTCGGTGGACGCCATCGAATCGTTCGCACGCATCGCCTCTGCCTGGGGTGCCTGGCTGCGCAATCCGGTGAATCCGTCGGTGATCCATTTTGAGGATCAGGAAATAAATCTTGAAACTCTGCTCCGAGACGCGTTACTGGACGGCACAAATCCATCCAACCCATATACTTACTGGGGCGATATCGGTCACATGGATCAGCGAATTGTCGAAAGTGCAGATATTGCGCTGGCGATCTGGATGAGCCGCGATCGTGTCTTTAATAAGATGACATCTACGGAACAAGCGCAAGTAATGGACTGGCTGGCACAGGTCGACGGCAAAGGCACCTACACCGACAATTGGATTTTGTTCACAGCGATGGCGCAAGCCGTGCGGTTACATCTCGGATTTCCTTCTCCTGAAGATGATATAGATAACCGATTGATGCAAATCGGCGAGTTCTATCGCGGCGACGGCTGGTATGTGGATGGTCCGACGGATGAATTTGAGCTGTATAACGCCTGGATGTTTGGCTGGCATTATTTGTTATGGACATGGATCGACGGCGACCGCCGCTCCGACCATCGTCAGCAGGTATTGGAACGCGGACGTTCTTTCATAGAAGGCTTTCTCCATTTCTTTGGTGCAAACGGCTCCTGTCCGGCATGGGGACGCTCGATCGTCTATCGCTTTGCCGCGGTGGCGCCCTTTGCAGTCGGACACTTTCTCAAAATCGCGCCCGATGATCCGGGGCTTCTCCGGCGTGTCTCCAGCGGTTGCATACGCTATTTTTACGACCGCGGACTCTTTGACCCTGAAGACCATTTTGTGAGACAGGGCTATCATGGTGAGTTCCCTCCAGCAGGAGAGGCGTATATCTCTCCCGGATCACCCTACTGGTGCTGTCATGGCCTCTTCGGGTTGACCCTAGACTGCGATGACCAGTTTTGGACAGCCGTCGAATCTCCTCTCGCCGTCGAGCGCGAAGATTTTGAATTAACCCTGCCAGTTCCCGGATTTGTCCTCTCTGGTCGCCGCGAGACCGGGCAGGTGTTGCTGCTCAACAGCCGCTCTGGACAAGAGCATGATGCCCCGCGCCATAACTACACATCCAAGTATGGCAAGCTGGCATACAGCACGCATCTTCCTTTTAACGTGCTTCCGGTTCGCGGCTCCTATGCACCCGACGCCATGATTTCCTTAACGGCAGACGGGCAAACATTCGGGCACCGGACCCATACTCGGGCGGGACAAGTCGCACCCGGCTTTAGTTGGTCGAAGTTTGAGGAGATGGTGAACGGAGAACCGCAGCCCTTATGGGTTGGCATCCTTTTATTTGGCGACATTCAGATCCGGCTGACGGTCATCCGGCCCACATTTCCCGTAATGGCTTTCGAGTCCCCCGGTGCGTTGGGTTGTGAAGAACCGACGAAGATCAGGCGCGCCTCTGATGTGCAGGCGGGTTGGGAATATGTGGAAGCGGAAGAAAGAGCGCTCAGTATTCAACGCATGATTGGATATGACTGTCAGAACGCCAGCGCGCCGTTCCTGGATCAATCCAACATCAATCTTGCCTACACCCATTCGGAGCAGCCGGTTATTTATGAATCTCAGCCAAGCGTAGCCGCGCGTTGTCTGGCTGCTGCGTCGCTAGTTCGACCAGCGTCATTTGACCCGGCAGTGGAATTTGCGGGAATTAAGATTGAGATTGAGACTCCGGAAATGTTCCGGCTCAGTCTGCCTGATCAAGGTATGGCTGTGGTGGCGCCTGGCGAGACAACCCCAGGACATGTCGCAGTGAATGGAATGGATGTCGAAGGAGTCCGCCTGCGATATGTGCGAGTGAGTCAGGATCGGAATGAAATCCGTGGATTGGGAGTCACGCATCTCTCAGGAATCGCCACCTTTTCTGAACCGGCCACGTTGCACCTCAAGCGAGTCTCAGATCAAACAATCCATCTCACGACCAACACTGGAATCGCTCTCACCAATGAATGGCTGAAAGGAGAAGCTCGGTGCGTGGACGCTAAAATGCTGGACAAGACATGGCGTGATATCACCGACCACTGCCACTCCAATTCCATTCCGACGCAGCTCGTGCGAGAATGGTCAGACCGTAACCAACGAACACTAGTAGACTTTCGGATCACTGTATGAATCAACCGCTTCAATTGACCGTGGTTATGTATCACTATGTTCGCGATCCAGGCGACCTCGCGGATCATGGCTCTGGCATCCCGGGTATGTCCGTCCATGCTTTCGAGGCGCAACTTAACGAACTATCGAAACGGCATACCTTTGTTACCTGGCAGGATGTACGGATGGCTTTACAAGGGGAACATGCCCTGCCGAACTCTGCCTGTTTGCTGACCTTTGACGATGGCGTGCGTGATCATTATCTCAATGCTTTCCGGGTTTTAAGGAATCATAAACTTTCCGGTCTATTTTTTATCTTAGACCGATCGAAAGAACACGGATTGGTCCTTGGTCACAAGATTCATTTTTTGCTGGCACAGTTAGGGTTTACCGAATTCCGCGCAGCCATTTGGGAGGCTTTGAATACTTCACAAAGAGAACAGCTCATGAAAGCCGAGGGACGTTACCAGCGTCGGTATCCATCTGCTTCTTTGGATGGGGAAATCAACTTGATGAAAGCTGTGCTCCAGCGCGACCTATCTATCGAAATCGATCCATTATTGAGTGGCTTATTTGAGAAATATGTTGGTTCAGAACTGGAAACCGCGCAGTCCTATTATTTGAACACGGACCAAATTCGAGAAATGTCTGCCGGAGGAATGCACTTCGGCGGTCACAGCCGGACGCACCCCTGGTTCGATTGGATCAATGCCGAACAACGTCAGGCAGAAATCAAAGGGTCCGCCGAATGGCTGAAGCAAATCGAACCGGGACCCTGGGCATTCGCCTACCCCTACGGAGGTCTCTGCGACGACGCGCCCGAATTCTTAGAAGCGAGTGACTTCATTGCAGCCTTTACGACTCAAACGCAGGTTCAACATCCTAACCCGTACTTCATTGGTCGCCTAGATGGGGAGGAACTTGCAAGTGATGGGCAAGTGTATGCCTGAGATGAAACCGGTTCGCTTTGGGATTGTCGGATGTGGCAGCGCTTCCATTCCCGTGTGTGAAGCGATCCTTGATTCGTCTCTCGCCGAGCTGACTGCTGTGTTCGATGTGAACCAATCCCTGGCAGATGACCTTCATCGGCGATTCCAGGTTCACCAAGTGAAAACGTTGGATGAAATGCTCTCCGACCCAACCGTCGACGCGGTCTACATCGCGGTCCCGCATTATCTTCTGGCGCTGCTCACGCAGCAGGCGTTGGAAGCTGGCAAACATGCACTGACCGAAAAGCCGCTGGCGATCTCGTTGGCTGAGGTAGACAAGCTAACTGCACTTGCTGAAGAACGAAAGCTGGCATTAGGCGTTTTCTTCGAGATGCGCTATGCCCCCGCTCATGCAATCGCACGAGAGTTTATTCAATCCGGCTCCATTGGCAAAATTATCGGCATTCAGATTCAAACCCTGATTGACAAGCCGCTTACGTACTGGCAGTCTGGCTATACCGGCCGCTCGATCAATCCATGGCGAGGCATCAAAGCACAAGCGGGAGGGGGTGTATTGCTGATGAACACCAGCCACCTTTTGGACGCGCTGATGAACGTCACAGGTCTGACCGTCACAAGTGTCTCCGCCGAGGTTGGGACGTTCGTCGGAAACGTCGAAGTAGAAGATATGGTTAGCGCGACCTTACGGTTCGATAACGGCGCGATAGGGAGTTTAATCGCTGGAGCGCATATTTCTGGAGCTCATGACGATGAATATTGTTGTCTTTATGGCACAGATGGCCAAATCCGCTTGCCAGACCCGTATGGGTCGGGTCCGTTACAAATCTATTTGAAAAATGCCACGCCTGAATTTCGCGCCGGGCAATGGCATACGATCCCTGTAGAAACTGTTCCTGTCTATCGACGAGCAGTTGAGGATTTTGCTCGAGCGATACAAGGGAAGCAATGCACTCCTATCGACGCGTACGCTGCCCGCCGTGTGCTATCTATTGTGTTGGCGATCTACCAAGCCGCCACCGAAAAAAGAACGATCACGATTTCCTGAAAGGAGATACCTATGCAAGAGATCGACCTGCGTGGAATTATCCCTGCGATTGTGACTCCCATGACCCACGAGGGAGAACTAGATCTACCCGCGCTGAAACGATATGCCGCCTGGCTGGCAGACCAGGGACCCGTTGCTCTGGCGGTCAATGTGGATACCGGCGAGGGGCCGCATCTGACGCCCGATGAAAAACGCCAGACGTTGGAAACTGTAGCGGAAGCGGTAACAGGGAAATGCAAAGTGGTAGGCGGTGTGGCAGGTCCCTCCACGGCGCAGGGAGTCGCGAA
Organism: Anaerolineales bacterium; assembly: GCA_035699125.1. Lineage (GTDB taxonomy): Bacteria > Chloroflexota > Anaerolineae > Anaerolineales > Villigracilaceae > Defluviilinea. The sequence goes on along the minus strand of DASSBC010000071.1, from coordinate 23,478 downwards.
CGCGCGCGCCGCACAGTCTGCCGGCGCGGATGCGCTTCTCATCTTCCCCATCCCAGCGTTTTTGGGCCAGCCTCTGAATCCCGAAGTCCCATATCGTTATCACGCCGCGATCGCCGAGTCTGTGGATTTGCCGCTCATCCTCTTCCAGCTTCAACCCGCTTTGGGAGGTGTTCTCTACACTACAGAAATTCTACATAAACTGATTGGCATTCCATCGGTGGCAGCCATTAAAGAAGCCTCGTTCGATGCCATGCGTTTCTTGCAGGTCAAGGCTGCGTTGGAAGCAGCCAGCCGGAAAATTACGTTCCTGACAGGCAACGATAACTTTATCTATGAGAGTTTCATCCTGGGCGCGGAAGGAGCGTTGCTAGGGTTCAGCACCCTCGGAACGAGAGAACAGGTGAATATGCTGGCTGCCATCCAGCGCGGCGACATTGCGGAAGCCCGAGAGCTAGGCTCCCGCCTGCAGCCTCTGGCAGATATTATCTTTGCTCCTCCGGTCACGGATTACCGGGCGCGCACAAAAGAAGCGTTGAAGATGCTTGGCATTTTGGAAACTACCACCGTGCGCCCGCCGCTTCTACCTATCTCGGATTCGGAACGTGAAATCATCCGAGGGGCACTTCAAACGGCAGGGTTGTTATCCCCGGTTGGCATATAAGAAGGGAGACTCAAGCTGCTCGGTCAAAGCCTGCTTGAGTCTCCCTTGATAAGAAACCGGAACAGCTTCATCGAGATGACAGGCTTAGCCCGCCTTACATCTCTGGAAGACCTGTTCCAGCTGAACCTAATTGTAGCAGAGAAACAATATGACATACCAACACGGTCGTTGTGCAATACTATGAAAAGGAGAGTCTGGCTACGCAAACATGTTGTTGAGTCGGTTGTTGTTCCTATGCCTCTTTACCTATAAGACCTGGAGGAGTAAACATGAAATCGCAAATTCGAAGCGCGTTTGTCTGGGCTGTTCTTTGTAGCATCGTAATCGCCAGCTGTGCCCCATCTGCTCCCGCTACACCACAAACCGTAGTGGAAACCCAAATCGTAGTACAAGTGCAAACACAGCAGGTAGAAGTGGTGGTGACAGCCGAGGCGCCACCTGCCTCTGGAGAAGTAAAAGTCCTGCTCATCGGCAAACCGGATGAAGACAGTCTTGACCCCGTGACGGGGAAGGAAATCCCCGGAATTCAAAACCTGGAAACGATGTTCGAGACTGCTTATCCCAGTATTGATATGCAAATCACGAATATTCCCTGGGGCTCCGGCGCGACCGGCTATGGACCCAAAACAGAGTCCATGATTCAGGCGCAGGAAGCCTGTGTCTACATGATGCCTGGTGCATTTCAGTATGGTCAACGGGGCTACCTGGAGAACCTGGATCCGTGGATCGCTAACGATCCCACCTTTGAGGATGTATGGCCCGGTGATTATCTCGAGCAATGGCGTGGTTGGGGACCGGGAAATCCTGATAACCAGTGGGCACTGCCGTACAGCGGCGGCAACCGTGTCATCCACTACGATGCCGTCCTCTTTGACCAATGGGGTGTGGAACCGCTAAGCCAACACCCCACACTTGATGAGATCGAAGAGAAGGCAAAAGCCATGACTGGGATCAATCCGGTCACGGGTGAGCAAAACTATGGTTACTGGTATCAGGGCAAATATATCAACTGGCAGTTCCAGGCGATCGCTCATGCCCTGGGCGCGACCTGGGGCAAGGTGAATGATGATGGGACCTGGACGATCAACTGGGATACCCCTGAGTATCTGCAAGCATTGGAATGGCTGGTGATGATGTCCCAGTATGCTCCTCCCGGCGCTCTGGCGGCAGAGGCAATGCCTGAGGGATTCCTGACCGATCAGAATGTCGTCGCGATCATTCCGGAAGGTGAGACTGGTTATTACCTTACCCCATTCGTTAACGATCCAAGCCTGAATGAACGCTTCCGCACGACCTATAACCTGCAAGGCCCAGATGGCAAGGGTGGTCTGTTCATTGCGGACCCGATTGCCATGGCGGCGAGTTGCCCGAACAAGGAAGCCGCCTGGGAAGTGATGAAATGGCTGGCTGGGAGTCCCGAATCACAAAAATATAACTTTGACTCGGGCGGAAACCTGCCCGTGATCGAGGGTGCTGCCGAAGCAATCCCGGAGTTAGCTGCGCTGGTCGATGCCGATGCCATCTTGAACCAGAATGCCTTTGCTGAGATTCGCTACCCGTGGGCATCTTCGCAGCCTCGTTTCTCATTGCAGGCAGCGATTGAAGCCGCGATTGCTGGAACTCTCACACCCAAGCAGGCGCTGGAACAGGCTCAAAAGGAAACGGAAGACTGGCTCGCGCAACAAGTAGCGACTCCAGTTCCCTAAGCCCTCTACTTAAGGACTGCGCGCTGGCGGTATGGTGAGCCGCTGGTGCGCAGTCCACCCCGAGGAAGATATGGCACGAAAACTGCGTAAGAGCCTCATCTGGTATATCTTTGTAGCGCCGACATTTATCCTGTTCGGACTCTTTGTTGCCTATCCAACCCTGGAAACCTTCCGTCTGAGCTTTTTTCAGGAAGTCGCCACCAAACAGGAGTTTGTTGGAGCGCTGCATTATATACGCCTGCTTGGTAACCAGGTCTTTCTGGCAGCGCTGGTGAATACGGCATTTCTGGGCATCCTCTTCCTCCTGATCATCATCCCGCTTGGGTTTGTGATGGCATCCCTGCTCAATAATTTGCGGGTATGGCCCAACCTGTTCAAAGCGATCTATTTTTTGCCTCAAATTACGTCTACGGTGGCTGTTGCTCTTGTCTTTAGCTATGTTTTCCAGCCGAACTGGGGATTGGTCAACGGCTTGCTTCGACAACTGGGCGTGGATCCGTTGCCGCTCTGGCTGGCAGAGCCGCGTTATGTACTGACAGGCTCGCGCGCAGCGGTTACCATATTGGCGGTGTGGGTTGCCCTAGGCTATTACATGCTCATCTTCCAGGCAGGATTACAAGCTGTCCCCGCGGAACTTTATGATGCAGCCGTCGTGGATGGCGCCGGACCTTTACAGACCTGGTGGTTGATCACGCTTCCCAGCATGCGTCCAACCTTTATTTTTCTTTACATTACCGGGACGATTGAAGCCATGTCGCGCTTCAGTGACCTGTGGATGCTGGGTGGTCCTGCTGGTACGCCGGCGCGTTCGCTGCAAACGATTGTCATGTATATTTATCAAACGGCATTTGAGAGCAATGATTTCAACCTCGCCTCGGCTGCTGCAGTGATTCTGTTCGTTGTTGTCCTTCTTCTGACGATGATCAATTTTCGGTCCTTCCTGCAGCGTGAGTTTTCGAGCCAATCAGGAGCGTGAGCATGGCTACCTCAGAAAATATCTCCTCTGTGCGACCCACAACAGCCATCCGTGGCTGGTTGGCGTCACATCGTAACGTGCAGCGATTGCAGCAGGTCATTATCTTTATCATCATGGTGATTGGAGCCATTGCGATGATCGCCCCCTTCGAATGGATGTTGGCAACTTCCTTTTCGCGCTCTGCCAATGTTGCTATGCCTCGCATTCCTACCTTTTGGCCCGCTGATCCGAGTGCCTTCAATTACAGAGTTGCTATTACGAACCTGCCGCTGGTGCGCTATTACTTCAACAGCCTGGTTGTGACGGCTCTCGCTACGCTGGGGTACCTCTTCTTCAGTTCCCTCACGGGCTATGCCTTCGCCAAAGGTCGCTTCATGGGCAAATCTGTGCTTTTTATTATTTTGCTTACCACGCTCATGATCCCGTTTGAAATCCGGATGATTCCGATGTATCAGTTGATGCGCCAGTTGCATCTCAGTGATAGCTATGCGGCATTGATCTTGCCCTTTATCTCAGGCGGCTTTGGGACCTTCCTGATGCGACAATACATCAGTGCCATCCCCGATGAATTAATCGATGCTGCGCGAGTAGATGGCGCAAACGAATGGACGATCTACGCTCGAATCATCCTGCCACTCTGCGGACCTGCCCTGGCAGCTCTGACCGTACTGAGTGCGTTATGGCGCTGGAACGATGTTCTCTGGCCCCTGCTGGTTATCTCTGATCGGGACCTGTATACGATCACCTTTGGCTTGGCGATTGCAGGTCGGTCGCAGGGAATCTTTACAGGCGTGGCGCTGGCGACCTCCGCCATCGCGATTCTGCCGATCATGATCCTGTATCTGTTCCTCCAGCGTTACATCATTCGCGGCATCATGTTAACCGGACTCAAGGGATGACCATGAATAGGAATTCCCTGGTTCGGGCTGCCCACCGTGGCGCGTCTGCGCACTATCCAGAAAATACTCTACTGGCATTCCGCAAAGCGGTTGAGCAAGGCGTGGATATGTTGGAACTCGATGTCCACAGCACAGCAGATGCCCATCTGGTTGTAATGCATGACACCACCCTAGATCGAACGACGGATGGCCATGGGAACGTGAACGATTACAGTCTGGAGGAAATCCGCCAGCTAGATGCCGGGCAAGGCCAAAGGATTCCTCTCCTAGAAGAGGTGATTCAGCTGGCGCGCGACTCTCAGGTACGCCTGGGTGTAGAAGTCAAAACCGCCACAGAGGACCAGGAAGTGGCAGCAACGGAAGCGGTGATCCGGACCTTAGAAGCCAGTGCTTTTCTAAATCATGCAATCGTTACCTCTTTTTCTCCAAAGGCTCTCTTACGGGCAAAATCCATGAACCCCGAGGTTTCCACAATGCTCGATCCATTTCCTCAGGACGGAAGTCTTTCGCCCCGGGAAGTTTGCGCTCAGGTATTGCGAGCAGGAGCCAACTCCCTCTGTTATGATTTTCGATTTCTAACGGCGGAGATTGTCCGGGAATGTCAATTGACCGGGCTGGCTCTGTGGGCATGGGATCCAGACGAACCGGCTGATCTGGAGCGGATGATCCGGCTCGGTGTATCTGGGATCATGACCAACCGGCCCGATATACTCAATCAGGTGTTGCATGACATTGCAGTTTGATCCGCAAGATATTGACCGTTTCAAAGAGGACATCCGCCGCATCCCGGGCTATCCAACTGGCGAAGAGCTTCCCATCCGCGCCATGGTCTTTGAACCAGACGCGCTGGCACGCCTGCCAGAATTGCTCGCGATGGCTGGAGTGACGCCTGATAAACAACTATCGGTGGTGATGGACCGTACCTCCATGACACGGGAAGGGAAAGAGCTCAAGCCGCTTGTACTGCATGTTCTCAAGAATGCTGGATGGCAACCGGAGATCGTCTGGCTGGAACCAGACTCGACGGGGCAGGTCCACACGGATTTTTCGCAGATCAATTCCGTCAAAGCCCGATTGCAGGCCAATCCAGCCGTGTTGTCGGTTGGGTCCGGTACAGTAACAGACATTACAAAGCATGCCTGTCATGTGTACCAGCAGGAGCAACAAGTATCTTCAATACCGTTTGTCGTCTATCAAACGGCGAATAGCGTCAGCGCCTACACGTCCAATATGGCGCCGACGTTTGTAGACGGTGTCAAGCGTACGCTTCCCTCGCGTTATCCGGATGTGCTTGTCTGTGATTTGAAGACTCTGCGCGATGCGCCGCAAGCCATGACTGTGGCAGGCGTCGGTGATCTGCTTGCCGCGTTTGGGAGCTACGCCGACTGGTGGTTGGCACATCGTCTAGGGCTGGACTCCACCTATACAGAATTTGCCCAGACCTTGATGGGTCCGTTGGACGAGATTTTTCTGGAACATGCGGAGGGAATCAAGGCAGGCTCCCTCGAGAGTATGAGTGTGCTGGCAAAGCTGATTGCGCTGGCAGGGATCGCCATGTCTCTCTCCCATGCTACGGCGCCTCTTTCCGGGTATGAGCACGTGATCTCTCACGTACTAGACCTGATCGCCGAACGGACGCCACGTCCGCTTGCACAGCACGGGACACAGGTAGCAATGGCAACATTGCTCACGACGAATGCCTATCAAATCTTTTTCGATGAGTTCGAGCCGGCAGAGGTCAACCTGGAACGCTGCTATCCAACTGAGACGCAGATGCGCACACGCATCGACGAAGCCTTCCAATCTCTGGACCCATCCGGGCGTGTGGCTGCTGAGTGCTGGTCAGACTATAAAATCAAATTGGAGTCCTGGCACGCCCATCGTGCGACGTTTGAAGAAGCACTGCGCGACTGGCATGCCATCCGCGATCAGCTACGCACCCTCACCAAGCCACCGGACGTTGCAGCGCGTATCTTACATGCCATTTCATCGCCCGCGCGTTTCGAGGATTTAACACCTGCCCCGGAAAAGGCAGAAGTACAATTTGCTTTCAAACATGCGCCGCTCATTCGCCATCGATTCACCCTGGGTGATATGTTTGTGTTTCTACATTGGGATCAGGAAGCCTTGTGGACACAAGCCAGACAAATCTTTGATAAAGGGAATTAACCTATGCTATCCCAAAATGCCAAACCCGAATTAATCGTCATGCTTACCCATCACGACCAGACCGTTCGAGAGGCGCTGGAATTGTTTGAACGTACAAAGGACTATCCGATCACGCATTGGGGATTCAAAGATGTGGGCCTTTCGATGGAAGAAATGCAGCCGGTTGTCAAGGCGATGAAAGACGCCGGGAAAACGACCTACCTGGAGGTCGTGAGCCTTTCGGAAGAAGCCGGTCTGGAAGGAGCGCGTTTGGCGATAGACCTCGGATTTGACATCTTAATGGGAACCGTGTTCTTCCCCTCCATTGGCGATTATCTAAAGGACAAGCCCGTCCAATATTATCCTTTCCCAGGTCACGTTCATAGCCACCCCAGCATTCTGGATGGGACCATCGATGATATTGTTTCTCATGCCTGCACGCTGGAGCAACATGGCGTGCATGGTCTGGATCTGTTGACATACCGGTATGCCGGGGAGGCGACGAACCTGCTTGCACAGGTGGTGCAGTCCACGAAAATACCGGTCGTATCGGCAGGTAGTATCGCTTCGTTCGAGCGTATCAACGAAGTCTGGGCATCGGGCGCCTGGGGATTTACCATCGGTTCCGCATTCTTCGACCGGAAGTTTGTGCCGGATGGCTCATTTGAGGAAAACGTCCTGGCAGTTTGTAATTGGCTGCAGGCACAGTAGTATCTCTTCATGGAGTATGTCATTGGTTGTGATGTAGGCTCACAGGGAACCATGGGGATTTTGCTTTCTCTGGAAGGCGAGTTGGTCTGTGAGGCCTATGAGGGATATCCCATGGAGTATCCTCAGCCGCTCTGGGCGGAACAACCGGTAGAGCGTTGGGTAGATGCTCTGAGCCTTACCGTCCGGAAGTTGCTCTCCACGAGCGGCATCCCAGCCGAAAATGTCCGGGCTTTAAGCCTAGCCACACAGGTAGATGGCGTAATCCCTATTGCTGAAAATGGTCAGCCTTTACGCTCCGCCATCATCTGGATGGACAGGCGGGCTTCCGCTCAGTGTGAACCCGTGCGGCAACACCTCGGCAGTGAGCAAGTTTTTCACCTGACGGGCCTCAACCTGGATGCCTCCCACGTTGCCCCCAAGATCCGTTGGTTGGCAGAACAGCAGCCAGAAATCTACGAGCAAACAAAGTACTTTCTTTTGCCCGGTAGTTACTTAGCCTATTATTTGACAGGTGAGCTGGCTATCGATTACTCAAATGCCTCCTCCACGTTGCTGCTCGATGTGCGCACAAAAACCTGGTGCGACTCTATGGGGCAGGCGTTCCAGATTGATCTAAACAAATTGCCGCCATTGGGAGCCGCGACAACGGTAGTGGGGAAACTCCGTCCAGAGATCATCGAACAACTCGGCTTAAGCACCAATACAGTGGTTACGATCGGTTGTGGCGACGAACACGCAGCCTGCCTGGGCGCAGGGCTTACGGGACCCGGTCTGGTCGCAGACATCGTCGGGACGGCGGAACCCGTCTGCGCCGCCAGCCGGGATCTGGTCTTTGATTCCAGTCGTCTCGTGGAAACACACTGCCATGCTGACCCTGAGCTCTGGCTGCTGGAAAACCCTGGCTTTGTCTCTGGAGGGAATTATCGCTGGTGGCGCGACCAATTTGCGGAGGGACAGTCTTACGCAATGCTGGATGAGGAAGCTTCACCGATCCCTCCTGGTGCGCAAGGCTTGACCTTTCTGCCCAGTCTCATGGGTGCCCTCGCCCCGACCTGGAACGAAGCCGCGCGCGGGACTTTTACCGGTTTCACGCTGGCGCATACCCGCGCACATTTTGTTAGAGCCCTGCTGGAAGGGTCCGCCTTTGCCGTGCGTGACATCACCGCACAAATGCAGGCATCCGGCTTGGACTTGCGCGAATTGCGTGTCGTGGGAGGAGGCGCGAAAAGCCGACTTTGGAATCAGATCAAGGCGGACGTTACGGGGCTTCCTGTGGGTGTTCCCGAGGTGACCGAGACAACAGCTTTGGGCGCAGCGTTTCTTGCACTGGTTGGTGTTGGAGCCTATACTTCTCTCTCAGAAGCCAGTGAGCATATCGTCCAGATCCGCGAACGGATTGACCCGGATCCCTCTCTGCAATCTGCTTATACGGAGGCGTATGAACGATACCGGCAAACCTATTTCGCTCTCCTGCCTGTGTTCGAGGAAACTGCTCGAGGCAGCGTCTAAGGTATCATGATGAAAAATAGTTCTCTCAAGCAAGTCCGCTGTTTCCTACTGGATATGGATGGAACGTTTTATCTGGGGGAGCAACTCCTGGAAGGCTCGCTAAAGTTTATTGACGTCTTGCGCCAGCAGGGTTGTGATTTTCTGTTTCTTACTAATAACTCCTCTAAAGACAGCCAGCAATATGCAGAAAAGATTACACGCCTGGGATTGCCCATCTCACGTGAGAAAGTGTTTACCTCGGGAGAAGCAACAGTCATGCACATTCAGAGTCAAACGCCCGCGGCCCGCGTGTATCTTGTTGGTACTTCTGCCCTCGAAAATGAGTTCCTCGGTTGTGGTTTCACCCTGACCCCTGAAGAACCTGATGTTGCTGTGCTGGGATTCGATACGACCCTGACCTATGAAAAGCTATGGACTCTTTGCGTCTTGGTGCGTTCCGGTGTGCCCTACATCGCCACCCACCCGGATTATAACTGTCCAACGGAAAGCGGCTTCATGCCTGATATCGGCGCAACGATTGCGTTTGTCAGGGCCTCTACAGGTCGCGAGCCCGATCTTGTGGTGGGAAAACCGAACCGTCTGTTTGTCGAGAAAGCCGCGCAGCGAGTTGGTGTCGCACTGGATTCCATGTGTATGATCGGAGACAGGCTCTATACAGACGTTGCTCTCGGCGCGACCGCTGGAATTCCCACAGTACTTGTCCTAAGTGGCGAAACACACAAAGAAGATGTGCCAACCTCACCGTATCAGCCCACCTACATTTTTGAACATTTGGGTGCCGCCGCAGATTATCTACTCAATCTCGAAAAATAATTTACTATGCCTACGATTAACGACCTGGATACACCTTCTCTCATTGTTGATCTGGACGTCATGGAGTCCAACCTCGCTCGGATGCAAAATTACTGCAACCAATACAGAATGGGCTTGCGTCCGCACATCAAGACGCATAAAATACCAGCCCTTGCCCAGGCTCAGATGGATCTTGGCGCCGTCGGGATTGCCTGTCAAAAATTAGGGGAGGCAGAAGTCATGGTGGATCACGGTTTGGTGGATATTATGATCCCGTATAACATACTGGGGACACACAAGCTGGAACGACTCGCGGCGCTGGCGCGACGCGCGCAAATCATTGTCTCGGTTGACTCAATGGACGTGGCGGGGCCGATGGGCGCGTATATGGACCAGCAAGGACTCACGATGAAAGCAGTCATCGAGCTGACCAGTGAACTGAACCGCTGCGGCGTAACAAACGCTACTTCAGCGCTTGCCCTCGCGCGCGAGATAGACCGTATTCGCGGACTCCAGTTCCAAGGCGTGATGGTCTATCCGTCCAGCATGCAATCGATGCAGTTAGTCACGGAGACGGTTGAGAGGCTACAGGCCGAGGGTTTCCCTGTAGACATCGTCAGCGGTGGAGGCAGCCCCACGGCATTTCAGGCGCATGAGTTTCCGGGCTTAACAGAAATCCGGGTAGGGACCTATATATTCAATGACGCGACATATCTGCGAAAAGGAATTTGCACGTTGGAGCAATGTGCATTGAGAGTCATTTCGACTGTGATCAGCGCGCCGACGCCGGAGCGCGTCATCCTCGACGGAGGGACGAAGACGTTTTCCTCCGATATGGGCTATCCCATGGGCTACGTCCTAGAATATCCGGAAGCGGAAATTTATCAGATGAGTGAAGAGCACGGGTTTGTAGATGTTGCTCGCTGCCCGCAACGACCAAGAATCGGAGACCGTCTAACTGTGATTCCGAATCATGCCTGCGGTACTATCAATATGCATGACACGTTGATTGGAGTAAGAGGGCAAGCTGTCGAAGCGCAATGGGATATTGCGGCGCGCGGGAAAGTTCGATAGCCGCCTGTCAGGCGAGCGTGGTTTTGCTCACGACAAATACCGGATCTAGAGAAAGACTCATATAAATTAAATCGACGACAATCCCTATTGATTTTTGTTTTGTGTTTTGATATAACTGGTACATACCAGTCATATCAGGACATACCATGAAGCTCAGACGTGAAGCCCCCACACCGCTTTACTTGCAGCTAAAAAATGCACTCGTCGCAGATATAGGTGCCGGACACTATAAACCTCATGAACGGCTGATGTCGGAGCGTGAACTTGGGGAAAAGTTCAAGGTGAGTCGGATGACGGTGCGTCAGGCATTGACGGAAATGATCCGCGAAGGAATTCTCTATACCCAGGTGGGAAAAGGCACGTTTGTCAATGAACCAAAGATAGACCAACAATTACGCAATCTGACGGGGTTCAGCCAAGAGATCAGTACCCGGGGTGCACGTCCATCCAGTAAGGTGCTTGCCGCCCAGGTGATACCAGCAAGCGCACACATGGCGGCTGTGCTCAGAGTGATGCAGGGTGCCGAAGTGGTGGAACTCTCCCGCTTGCGCCTATCCAATGAGCTACCTTTATGTATCGAGATTGCTCATATTCCCCATTATCTTTGTCCCCATATCTTAAAAAACGACTTTAGCCGTGAGTCGCTTTATCGAGTCTTCGAGAGTGATTACGGACACCGCCTTGTGCGCGCCGAACAGACGATGGAGGCGAGTCTGGCAAATGCCCGCGAACTGGAATTATTGCAGATGACTCCACCGGCTTCGGTGCTGCGCATCGAGCGTTTCACCTATAATCAACAGGACATCTTGCTCGAGTACGTGATATCTGCCTATCGCGGCGATTTATATAAATTTCGGTTGAGTTTACAATAGGAATATCTACCTAGAATGGTGCACACCGGCTTAGATGTGTGGATCGGCAACTCCGCCCCTGAACTGCAGGCGATGCGTTTGGGGTTGGTTTCTCATCCTGCAGCAGTTCTGTCCGATTTGACAGGGGCTGTCGATGCGCTTCGAAACGCTGGCTACAAGCTGACGGCGTTGTTTGGTCCAGAGCATGGATTTGGCGGCGCGGCATTGGATGGCGCGCATATAAGCAACACGATAGATCCGCACACCGGATTGCCTGTGTTTAGTCTCTACGGCGATACTCGTGAGCCTACGGCTGAGATGCTCGCAGACGTGGATGCACTCGTCTTTGACATGCAGGATGTTGGCGTGCGCTTTTACACCTACCTGAGTACGCTGTTCTATGTTCTGCGCGGCGCGGCGAAGACAGGCAAACCCGTCTACGTGCTGGATCGGCCCAATCCAATTACCGGAAGCCGCGTCGAAGGCGGACCAATTATGCCGGGCTTTGAGTCTTTCGTGGGTATTATTAATATCCCAATACGCCACGGGATGACGCTCGGTGAGCTGGCGCGCTACATGAATGAAGAAAACGCGCTCGATGCTGACTTGCATGTGATTGAGATGCAAGGCTGGCAACGCCAGATGTGGTTCGATGAAACAGGCTTACCCTGGATACCCACGTCTCCGGCGATGCCACATCTGTCCACGGCAACGCTCTATCCGGGGATGTGTTTCCTTGAAGGTACCAGCCTTTCTCCAGGACGCGGGAGCGCTTTGCCCTTTGAAATATGCGGTGCGCCCTGGATTGATGGCTATGCTCTGGCGGAAGAATTGAACCGACTGCAGCTACCGGGTGTCTGCTTTCGCGCGATCACATTCACGCCTGCTCTGTCCACTCATGCCGGGACTGAGTGTTATGGGGTGCAGGTGCATGTCACAGACCGGAACTCGCTTCGCCCCGTAGAGATGGCGCTTCATTTGATCGCTGTAGCGCGCTGTTTGTCTGGAGATGCCTGGGCATGGAATCTACATTTCGACAGGCTGGCAGGCGATAGCGCCGTCCGTTCCGCTTTGGATGCAGGAGTCCGAGTGGATGAAATCATTGCCTCCTGGGAAGAAGCGATTTCCACATTTATCCATCAAAGAGAAAAGTACCTGCTGTACTGACGAGGAGCCCGTTTTGAGCAAACCATCCAAACAAAATCTGCTCTTTATAGATGCCTTCAAAGATTTCTTCTTAACGGTACATGATTCTCGTGCAAATCCTTTGCCAATCTTATGACAACCATCACTACCTCCCCCTCGACTCCGCGTCCCCTGCTCAATAGCATCCGCAAGGTCGCTTCCAGTTATCTGTTGCGGCGTCTGGGCAAGGCATTGTTCACGATTTGGTTTGTGGCTACTATTACCTTTTTTGTGATTCGGGCGATGCCAGGCAACGCGGTGGATATCCTCGTCCAGGAGTTGACGGCGCAGGGAGTCTCGCCGGATGATGCCAGGAATCAGGCAGCCGCTTTGATGGGTATTGATCTTGATCAACCACTTTCCGAGCAATATCTGGATTATCTAAATAATGTGGTCCATGGCGACTTTGGTCACTCCTACCGGTCCGCCGGCCTGTCGGTGACGGAGATGATCACGAGGGTATTACCGTGGACCTTGTTCAGTGTCGGCATATCATTACTCATCACCTTTGTTTTAGGAATCGCGCTGGGGACGATCATGGCTTACAAACGGGACACCTGGATCGATCACGTGTTGAGCAACCTGGCAGCGACGCTCGATGCCATTTCGCCGTATCTGATTGGACTGCTAGCCATCCTGTTCTTCGGCATTATCTGGAAACTGGTACCGATCATGGAAATGCGCGGCGCAATGTCATCTGGCATGAAGCCTGGCTTCACCCTGGCATTCCTGGCCGATATCTTCAAACACGTACGCGTCCTCCTTCTGGTGTATGTACTCTCGTCCATTGGCTCCTGGATGCTGCAAATGAAGAGCAACACCGTGGCAACGCTCGGTGAAGATTACGTTACGGTGGCGCGGGCGCGTGGACTCACGGACGGCCGCATTCTAACCGCGTATGTGGGGCGCAACGCAACGCTGCCGTTATTCACGCGCCTCGCAATTTCTGTCGGATTCGTTGTGGGTGGCTCTGTGTTGCTGGAAACGTTATTTACGTATCAAGGGGTTGGCTTTCTCCTGGCACGTTCAATCTCAGAGCGGGATTACCCTGTGATGCAGGGAGTCTTCCTGGTCATTACAATCTCGGTCGTCTTTGCCAACTTGCTGGCGGATTATGTGTATGGCTGGCTCGACCCGCGCATTCGTATTGTAGGAGGCGAGAACTAACGTGCACCTTCTATCTGACTTTTTCAGCAGTTTTTGGCGCGAGAGCGTCAAGACGTTCAAGATTCTGAGCCGTAACAAAATGGGACTCTTCGGTTTCTTCATGGTTATGCTGATTATCCTGCTATCGTTCGTGGGGCCTCTCATCTGGCCGCCCGAGACATCAGCCAACGTGGCGGAGATTAATAAAGGTTCTTCCGCCGCGCATTGGTTGGGAACCGATTTTCAGGGCCAGGACAACCTGCGCAAGATCGTCAACGGTGGCAAGGACATTGTAATTATCGCGTTGCTCACCGGCGTGCTTTCCATGCTCCTCGCGGTTGTGGTTGGATCCTTCAGCGCCTTCATTGGCGGACGGTTGGATAGTATCCTGATGGATCTGGTCAATATTTGGTTGACCATCCCCAAGTTTCCTTTACTGGCTGTGCTGGCTACGGTGCTGGCTCTGAAAGATGTAGTCATGCTTTCCGTCCTGATGGCGCTGCTGGATTGGCCGGCTCTAGCGCGGCAGGTGCGCAGTCAGGTGCTATCGCTTAAGAATCGGGAATATATCGAGGCTGCCACCATGCTGGATCTCGGGACGCCGCGCATTATCTTCCGCGAGCTGTTACCTAACATGATGTCGTTCATTGCCATCTCAACGATCTTCGAGATGACTCATGCCATCTACCAGCAGACCGGGTTAGTCTTTCTTGGAATTGTTCCCTACTCCAGCGCCAACTGGGGCGTAATGATCAGCGCCGCGGAACGGCGTGGGGTGCTGTTCAACCCGCAGGCAGCTTGGAGCATCCTGGCGCCGATGGCGGCAATTGTCCTCTTTCAGCTTGCTTTAGTGTCCTTTGCTCGCTCGCTGGACGAGGTCTTCAACCCGCGCTTGCGCACCGGTGCCTAAATGATGACGGATGATAAAACCTTGCTGGTAATCTCTTGTCGAGTCCAGATTCATGACTGAGCCGACCCTTTCTGTTCGTAATCTTTCTGTTGTTTATCAAGCACGGCGCGGTCACGTGCAGGCGGTGCGAGATATCTCCTTCGACGTCCAGCGCGGGGAGGCGCTGGCATTGATTGGGGAAAGCGGCTCCGGCAAGACGACCCTGGGACTGGGACTCATGCGTTTATTGCCAGCCACAGCCAGGATTGTTGGCGGCAGCATCGTGTACCGTCGCCATCAGAACGGTTCGAGCTCGGCTAGCCATGAGACGAAGGTGTTGGAATTGAAGGGCGATAGCCTGCGTCAGTTTCGCTGGCGCGAATGCGCTATGGTGTTTCAATCGGCTTTGAATGCTTTAAATCCGGTCTTACGTATCTCCGAGCACTTTGCAGACACGGCAAAAGCGCACGGGTATCTATCCAGATACAGGCAGGGGACCGCGCTGCGCGAGCGATCCTGGAAACTGCTGTCGATGGTGCGACTCGACCCCGAGCGCGTTTGGCACTCCTTTCCTCATGAGCTCTCCGGCGGAATGCGCCAGCGCGTGCTGATTGCGCTGGCATTGCTGCTGGAGCCCCAGTTGTTGATCCTCGATGAGCCGACCACTGCCCTCGATATTTTGACACAGCGTAATATTATGGATGTGCTGAAAGAACTTCGTCACCAACTTGGTTTTTCAATGCTCTTTATCTCGCATGACCTGGCGCTGGCGGCAGAGCTGGCGGATCGGGTGGCGACTGTCTATGCGGGAAAGATTATCGAGATCGGCGATGTGCGGACGATCTTCCGCAGTCCTTATCACCCGTATACAATTGGCTTGATCAAGGCTGTGCCAACCCTGACGAGTGACAAGTCCAGCCTCGTCTCTGTCCCAGGATCGCCGCCCGATCTCATCCAACTGCCAACCGGCTGTAAATTCCATCCGCGCTGTCCTCTGGCGGATGAACGCTCGCAACGCGAAGAGCCTGAGCTCCTCGAAGTTGCGCCCGGACATCACGTGGCTTGCTGGCACTGGACACACGCGCGTGAGGCGTTGAAGTCCTATCAGGCAGAGACGAAGGTTTCCTAGATGTTGCAACCGAAGAAATACCAGGAAATTTCATGGCAGAACCTCTGATCACTCTGGAGCATGTAACGCGAACCTTTGCGGTCAATGGGCAGATCATTAAAGCAGTAGACGATGTCAACCTGACCATCCCCGAAGGGGAAATGTTGTGTCTGGTGGGCGAGTCAGGCTGCGGCAAGACAACAACCGGCAAGATGATTGCCGGCCTATTACCGACCTCAATCGGACGCATGCTGTATCGTGGCAAGGATATTGCTACAATCACAGGCAGGGACCGCGAAGCCTATCGCCTCGGCGTGCAGATGGTGCACCAGGATCCCTACGCTTCCCTTAATCCGACTCAAACGGTCTACGATATCTTAGCGGCACCGCTGCAGCACCACCGTTTTACACGCGGCGAAAGCGAGACCAGGCATCGCATCCGCGAGCTGCTGGAGATCGTTGATCTGACTCCTCCCGACGACTTCCTGGAAAAATATCCACACCAGCTGAGCGGTGGACAGCGCCAACGCGTCTCCGTGGCGCGCGCCCTGACGGTGAGTCCCACGTTCATTGTCGCGGATGAAGCCGTATCCATGGTGGATGTTTCCATTCGCATCAGCCTGCTGAATATGTTCTCCCGGCTTAAGGATGAATTGGGCGTGGGCGTATTGCTCATCACGCATGACCTGGCGCTGGCAAAGTATTTCGCCTGGGAAGGACGTATCGGCGTGATGTACCTGGGCCGGTTGGTGGAGATCGGTCCTGCGCGGGAGGTGGTGGAGCACCCTCAACATCCCTACACTCAGGTGTTATTGTCAGCCCTTCCCGAAGCCGATCCGGATGCGACTCGCACCAAGCAGCGAATCGAGTTGCGCAGCACAGATATGCCCAGCCTGTTGCGACTGCCGACCGGCTGCACCTTCCATCCCCGTTGCCCAGCCTTTCTTGGCGAGGTCTGTGAAAGGATCGTACCTCCTCTGGAAAGAGCGGAATGGGGAAGTGATGTCGCCTGTCACCTGGTACATGCCCATGAATCCTGAAGCTGGACAGGCATGGTTTCGGATCGCCATGATGATCACATTGGTGTCGGTGGTGTTGGTGTACTTAACAGAGCCGGACACCGCCGAGCGGGTCGTATCGGTGCTCACATTGCTCATCGGCCTGCTGTTCATCGGCGTTATTGTCGTGCTGGTTCGCCGGAAGAAGCCCTAAAGGAGGAGGTGACCGCGTCCTATACGAGCACCGATTTTGAATCTTTTGTTCGATTCGACTCCAAATCAGATAAAGGAGAAAGGAGAAAGAACCCCATGTCTAAGAAAGTTTCTACTCTGTTCAGCCTGATCATCCTGCTCGCGCTCGTGTTAAGCGCGTGTGGCGCCCCTGCGGCTCCTACCGAGGCGCCCGCAACCGAGCCTCCGGCGACCGAGCCGCCAGCCACGGAACCGCCAACCGCTGAACCCACCGAACCTCCAGCCACTGCCGAAGCGACAGAGGCGCCCACGGAGGAATTCCCGGAGGGCGTCACGGCGGTCATCACCATTACCTTGCCCGAAGGTGCTACATGGAGTGATGGCAGTGCGCTCACGTCCAAAGACCTTGTCGGCACCTGGGATATTTTGTGGATGCGCAAGAGCGCCACCTGGGACTCGCTGGCGGATGTGGTTGCCAAGGATGACCGGACAGTGCAATTCCAAATTACCACGCCTGGTCCGGCGGTTCTAGACGCCATTGTCCGCTCCAACTCGCCGCGTCCCTACTCGCAGTATGGTAAATGGATGGACGCAGCAGCCGAGTTCCGCGCCTCTGGCGCCGACCGCGACGGTGAAGATGTCGCAGCCCTCAATGAGGAGCTGAATACGTTCACTCCTGAAGATGGTGTGACCTATGGTCCTTATAAGATCGATCCGGCTTCCGTGACGGAGGCCCAGCTTTCCTTCGCCAAGGTGCCCAGCGGCTTCAACGCGGACAAGATCGATTTTGATACGGTCACTGTCTATTATGGTGACACCGCTCAGGATCTGCCGCTTTACCTGTCCGGCGAAATGGACTATTCCTCCAACGCCTATAGCCCTGCCAACCTGGAAGCGATCCGCGCGATGGGTCCCCAGATTGTTGTACTCGGCGGACCCGCGACCAATGGACCTGGCATTTACTTCAACAACGATGTATATCCCCTAGGAAAGAAGGAAGTGCGCCAGGCGATCGCTTACGCCATTGACCGTGTGGAAAACTGTACGGTAGCCTTTGGGGAAAGCTGCCGCCCGATTAAGTACATGGTCGGCTTTACCGATGCTGCCGTGCCCACCTGGCTTTCAGAAGACGAGATCGCCGCACTCAATACGTATGATTACGACCTGGCGAAAGCAGAAGAATTACTGACGGGCCTGGGCTTTACGAAAGGCAGCGATGGCATTTGGGTCGATGATCAGGGCAACCCGATGGAATTCGACCTGAGTGTGCCAGCCGATTTCACAGAGTACCTGGCATCGTCTGAGAACGTCGCGCAACAGCTCGCTGAATTTGGGATTAAGATCAACGTCCAGCCATATCCGTCTGCAGAGCGCAATGACCGCCATAAAGTCGGCAATTACGAGATGTCCATGGACATCGGCATGCGCTTCACGTATTTCCATCCGTTTGTGTCCTACGACTACAACGTCCGCCCTGGCATTGGTTTCAAGAATGACCCCGAAGGACCCGAGGGCGAGCGCGGCATGAACTTCCCCTATGACCAGATGACCGCGGACGGCAAAGAGATCAACATCAAGGAATGGGTGGACAAGATGGCACAAGGCTTTGACATCGAAGCCCAGAAGCCATACGTTGCCGACATGGCTTCCATGTTCAACGAGAATTTGCCGGTAGTGCAGATGTTCGAACGCTATCTCACCGACCCGGTCGATACGCAAACGCGCGTGGTTGGATGGCTGCCACCCGAGGATCCCATCTATAATAACAATCAGAACAACTCGCCGGTCGCGCGCCAGTTCCTGAGCGGCACGTTACAACCCAGCGAAACCAACGCCGCCAAGGAATTCAAGACAAGCTATCCATACATACAACCGCCTAAGGGCAATTACAACTTGTACTCGCCAGACACACTCCTGCTTCAAGGCGCGGTATTGAGCACGTTCCTGTACCCGCCCTTAACCTTCTATGATGTCAATGAAGGTACGTATGTACCCTTCTTCGCCGAAGATTGGGACATCCAAATGATCGAATAGGCTTTCGCCATATAGACCGGCGCGGTCTCCTTTGAAAGGACCGCGCCGGTCCTATAAGTCAACCATCTCTGGTGTGGTTCTTTTTTGCGTTGAGTAACATCTTACAATTGGATGCGTTTTCATGCCGGGCACTCCCTCTGAGTTTTCTCATCTATCATCGAAACTTGATACTCTCTCCAATCGTCTGCCCGCAGACATGACGGCTGCTCAGAAAGTTGGTCAGTTGATGATGATCGGCTTCGACGGCACGGCTGTCGATGCCGAGCTGCGCGGCATGATAAAGGACTTCCATATCGGTGGCGTGATCTTATTTGCGCGCAACGTGCAATCGCCGGAGCAGGTCGCACGATTAACGAATGAGCTGCAAACGATTGCCCTTGAAAGTGGTCATCCCGGGCTATTTATCGCCATCGATCAAGAAGGCGGGCGTGTGGCTCGTCTTACAGAGGGAACCGGTTTTAGCGAATTTCCTTCCGCGATGGCACTGGGTGCGACCGGCGACCCCGAAAACGCCCATCGTATGGCAACAGCGATGGCTGCCGAAATGGGCGCTGTCGGTATTAACGTGAACTTTGCTCCCGACCTTGATGTAAACAATAATCCCTCCAACCCGGTGATTGGCACTCGATCGTTTAGCTCCGACCCAGTGAGCGTCGCGGAATTCGGGATTGCCTTTGCGCGAGGTTTGCAAGAGAAGGGCGTGCTGGCGTTTGGCAAGCATTTCCCCGGTCATGGCGATACCGCCATAGATTCCCACATTGATCTTCCGCTTGTCCCGCATGATCGCGCTCGACTTAATCAGATCGAACTTGCTCCTTTCCGGGAAGCCATTCAGTCCGGGTTTGCAGGGATCATGTCGGCGCACGTGACCTTTCCGGCAATTGACCCTACTCCGGGTCTGGCGGCTACGCTCTCCCGTTCGGTCTTAACGGGTCTACTGCGCCATGAGCTTGATTACAATGGCCTGATTGCAACGGACTCCCTCGAAATGGGCGCGCTGGCAGCCAATGGTTATCCACCAGCGGTTGCAGCAGCGCTTGCCTTCGCCGCCGGAGCAGATTTACTCCTTCTTAATCGTGACCATTCCATGCATAGAAACGCTTTTGCAAACCTGATGCAGATCATCCAAGATGGCAAGGTTTCACAAGAACAACTGGATGCCTCCGTTCAGCGAATCCTACAAACCAAAGCAAAATTTGGCATTCTCGCTCCCAGGCTAATTGCGGATCCAGCCAAAGCAGGCGAATCAATTGGCACAGCCGAACATCATGAGTTGGCTTTAGAGCTTGCCCGAAAAGCCATCACTTTATTGAAAGACGAAGCTTCACTGCTGCCGCTCAAACCGGACGAACCGCTGCTGGTGATTGAGACGGCTGCTGCCAAAGGGCTGGGACTTTTGCTCAACGCCAAGACACTCGAAATCAAAAACGATCCCAATACTGACGCTATCACTGCTGCGATGAGCATAGCAAAGGATTCACATAAAATCGTCGTCACCACCACGGATGCCCATCTATACCCGGGTCAGGTCCAGTTGGTGAATGAGCTCCTGCCTCAAATCCCGAACATCATCATTGTCTCCGTCCGCACTCCGTACGACATCAACGTGCTGTCCCCGGTTCCTACATTTCTGGCTGCCTATGGCGGTAACACTCCAACCCTGCGAGCGATTGCCGATGTGCTGATGGGAAAGTTTCAACCGTCCGGGGTTTTACCGGTTACTTCGTCATGATCGCATCCGCATGCCGTATGGAAGTCGATAGGCCGTGATGCCTAAAAACACACTTGTGTTGACATCCCTCATCTCTGTCCACAGAGACGACGCTATCCAAATTTGGAATGCGGCGTCGCATCCGGATTATCCGATCAATGAGCGTTTCCTGTGCTACAACCTGAATCCATGCACTGGAGAGTTGATCGAGGGGCGGGTCGCCATTCAGGATCGGGAAGCCGTCGGGTTTGTGCTGGCTTGTGCCGTAACGGATGATCCGTCCATGAAGCTTGGTTGGGTAAGCGCGATTGCTGTCCAGCCGGTGGCACAGCGACAGGGGATCGGCACAGAGCTTCTCTTGTGGGCGGAATGCTGGTTGCAAGAAAAGGGTTGTACACGGATCCGCATCGGCGGAAATTTACGTCCCTTCCTGCCAGGCTTGCCGTATGGGATGCGTGAAAATGCTGCTTTCTTTGCGAAGCACGGCTACCAGCCTCCAGCGGGTCAGCCCTATGAATATGACATCGCCCGCTGCTTGAAAGACTATCAACCAAAGTACTCCAAACCTGCCCATGTGGTCGTGTCTCCCATGCAGCCAGGGGAGGAACACCTCCTGCTAGATTTTTTGCACCGCGAGTATCCGGGACGTTGGGAATTTGAAGCTCGTGAATTTGTCAAGAATGGCGGGCGCGCCTCCGATTTCCTATTGTTACGCGTCCATGGTCAGGTGCAGGGATTCTGCCGCTTGACGCTCTCCGATTCCGAGCGCCCCATTGAACGATTTTATCCGCAGCGATTGCCGCAGCCGTGGGGACAGTTTGGTCCCCTGGGATTGTCGAAAGCCGTGCGCGGGCAAGGGTTGGGCGGTTATCTGATCGATACGGCTGCCCTCCACATGCAATCCCTTAGCGTGGACGGCTGCGTTATCGATTGGACGTCGCTGGTGGATTTTTATGGCAAATTTGGATTCAAAATATACAACCAGTATATTAGTTTGTCCAAGACGCTCAAAAAGAATTAACCACCTCTCTGTCTTTCCTATGGACTTCTCCCAGGCTGACTCAATTCTCTCGCAGGCAATCGGAACCATTACCCCCGCGGCGCAGCTGGTAATTCGCCATCGGGGTGATGTGGTGCATGATGTAAGCCTGGGATTCCTCGATCCGGAGATCAGAACGCGCCCTGTCAATTCTGAGACTCTTTTCGATCTCGCATCTCTCACGAAGCTATTTACAACGACAGCATTTATGACTCTTGTGGAGCAGGGAAAAGTTTCTGTGGATGACCCGCTATCCAGCGTGTTACCAGGATTCCGCGGAGTCCGTCCCATTCAACCCTATGAAGACCCACTTGATTGGGGGAAAACCGTCAGCGTGGCGGACAAGCCAGGCACGGTAGACGCCAGCCGAGTCACCTTCCGCAATCTCCTGGCGCATAACTCCGGGCTGCCCGCCTGGCGCGCTTTCAAAGACCAGCCCGACGCCGAATCTGCGGTCCGTCTGGCACTTGATACCTTTTTTTCGTTTCCCACCGGCGAGCGCGTGGTCTATAGCGATGTCGGGTTGATTCTGCTGGGTCTGGCGGTCAGCAGACTCGCGGGGGGTCCGCTCGACGAGGCCATTATTCGATGTGTAAACGAGCCGTTGGGATTGAGCGCTCATTTCCAGCCGGCTGCTCCTCTCCAATCCTCCCAAAACGTTGCCCCGACGGAGTTTTGCAAGTGGCGCGGGCGGCGCATTGTTGGGGAAGTACACGATGAAAGTGCCTGGCGGCTGGGAGGTGTGGCAGGCCATGCCGGACTGTTTGCTCACGCCCGCGATGTGGCAGCGTTCGGGCAAAGTTTTCTTGATGCCTCATTGCTGCGGCACGAAACAATTGTCGAGATGACGCGATTGCAGTCGGAGTTCGAGAGCACGCGACGTGGATTGGGATTCGCGCTGTGGAGCCCTGACCCTGAAGCCAGTAGCAACCCATTCAGCCCTTCCACATTTGGACACACAGGGTTTACCGGTACCTGCCTTTGGATCGATCCCACACGAGCCCTGGTGGTTGCGCTGCTCACTAACGATGTATACGGAGGTCGCGAGGGGCGGGGCATCGCCGGTTTGCGCGTACGCGTTCACCAGGCGATTGTGGAAAGCGTAGACGCGAGATGATCGTTATCGGCTTGATGTCGGGCACGTCTGCAGATGGCGTGGATGCGGCGGTAGTGCGACTCGAAGGCGCGCCGCCATCCCTGGCATGGGAGGTACTTGGGCACTCGCATAGATCGTTCGACTCGGACCTGCGAGCCGAAATCTTCTCCTGTTTTCGCCCCGAAACGAGTTCGGTTGATCGGATCTGCCGCCTGAACTTTGCGCTTGGACGGGCGTTTGGCGCCGCGATGTTGGCGACGGCGCACGACGCGGGCTTGTCGATGGCAGAGGTGGACCTGATCGGCTCGCACGGGCAAACTCTCTGGCATGAGCCACCAATTGGTAGTGAGATCGGTTCGACGCTTCAAATGGGCGAGCCTGCTCTGATTGCCCAAATGACAGGCGTGCCGGTGGTCAGTAATTTTCGTTCGCGCGATATGGCGGTCGGCGGGCAGGGGGCCCCGCTCGTGCCGCTGGCAGACTGGTTGCTATTCTCGCATCCCACAAAGATTCGGGCTGCCCAAAATATTGGCGGTATCGCGAATGTGACGTATCTTTCCCCTTCTCCAATGGGAGTGGCGAGAGCGGGCGAGGGAGTTTTTGCATTTGACACGGGTCCTGGCAACATGCTCATTGACGAAGCAGCGCGCTTGGCGACAGGCGGTACATGGAATTACGATCACGATGGGGCACTGGCGGCGCAAGGGGACGTAAGCGAGTCTCTGCTTGCAGATTGGATGACAGAATCGTTTT
>DASSBC010000070.1:0-33109 GCA_035699125.1 Anaerolineales bacterium | reverse complement strand
ACGCGCGTAAGAACTTGCGCCAGGAGTTATGGAGAATCCGCAAAGCCATCTCCACCCAGGGCTCTTCAGAGAAGGATTACTTCCTTGCGGATGAATTAACTCTGATGTTCAATCGCGACGGGGACTATTGGCTCGATGTTGCTCAAATCGAACGGCCCGATACCGATCTGCAGTCCCTGACGACGAATCTCGCCCTGTATCAGGGTGAGCTTTTGCCCGGCTTCTATGAAGAATGGATGAGCATCGAGCGGGAACGCGTGCAATCCCTCTTTGAAGCCCGGATGGCACAGCTCCTCGAGCAGTTGATTACTAACGAGCGCTGGATTGCCGTGGAGGAATGGGCGGAGCGCTGGCTGGCGTTCAGTGGTGCGCGCGAGCCTGCTTACCGGGCGCTGATGCTGGCAAGCGGCGCGCGTGGGGATATGGCAAAGGTGGCTTCGCTCTACCAGCGCTGCACGGACGAATTACTGGAACAACTGGGGGTTGAGCCCTCTGCCGAGACACGCGCCCTGTACGATGGGCTCTTGAAAGGGGCAAGGGCACCGCGCACAGCGATCCAGCCATCCGGGACGATCACGTTTCTGTTCACAGATATCGAAGGGTCCACACGCCTGCTCGAAAAGCTCGGCAATCAGTACGCGGCGGCATTGAGCCAGCACCACGAAATTATGCGGACTGCACTTCGAAAGTGGAATGGTCATGAAGTGGATACCCAGGGAGACGCGTTCTTCGTGACCTTTACCCGTGCCCTCGATGCCGTACAGTGCGCCGCCGACGCTCAACGCGCCTTCGCCGCACATTCGTGGACTCCTGGTGCTCAATTGCGCGTGCGGATGGGCTTGCATACCGGTGAACCTCTCATCGCTTTGACAGGCTATGTGGGCATGGACGTGCATCGCGCCGCCAGGATTGGCGACGTAGGTCACGGCGGGCAAGTGCTCCTCTCTCAAACGACACGCGATCTTGTAGTACAGGATTTGCCGCAGGGGCTATCCATCCGAGACATCGGCGATCATCGCCTGAAGGATATGAAGTATCCTGCTCCCATCTATCAACTGTTGATCGAGGGGCTGCCGGCTGAGTTTCCCCCTCTCAAGACAAAATTCACAGGCACGGAAGCACCCACACCAGGGGAACCACCGTTTAAAGGGTTGCAATATTTCGAAGAAGAAGACTCTGATCTTTTCTTCGGGCGCGAATTGCTGACTGCCAAGCTAGTGCAGCGCTTAAGGGAAAGCCGTTTTCTTTCCGTCGTCATTGGCGCCTCGGGGAGTGGGAAGTCATCCCTGGTTCGGGCGGGGCTACTGCCTGCCTTGAAAAAAGGCGACCCGCTGCTGGATGGTACCAAGCCGCCAAAAGACAGCACCCAGTGGCACATTCACATTCTGACGCCGACGGCACATCCGCTCGAAGCGCTGGCTACCGAGCTCACACGCGATTCCGAGTCGGTGACGGCAACCGCCACCTTACTGGACGATCTCACGCGCGAGCCGCGCAGCCTGTCTCTGTTCCTCACGCGCAAATATCCAAAAGGACATACACTGCTGGTCATGGACCAGTTTGAAGAACTATTTACCCTCTGCCGCGATGAGTTCGAGCGCGTAGCATTCATCGATAACCTGTTGAGTGCCATCACCCCGGAAAATAGCCATATCTCTCTCATTGTTACATTACGAGCGGATTTTTACGCACACCTCTCTCAATATCCCGAACTGCGCGAGCTGGTGGCAAGGCATCAGGAATACATCGGTCCCATGACACCGGATGAGTTACGGCGCGCCATGGAAGAACCTGCTAAGCGCGGTCACTGGGAATTTGAACCGGGGCTGGTCGATCTCATCTTGCGGGACGTGGGAGACGAACCCGGGGCGCTGCCGTTGCTTTCCCATGCGCTGTTGGAAACCTGGAAACGCCGCGCCGGGCATATGCTCACCCTCAAAGGCTATGCCGATGCAGGGGGAGTACACGGCGCCATCGCGCATACGGCGGAAGGTGTCTATCAAAACTTGACCGAGGAGGAGCAGGGAATTGCGCGCAACATCTTCCTGCGTCTCACCGAATTGGGTGAAGGGACAGAAGATACCCGGCGGCGCGCATCGTTCGTTGAGTTTACATCTCAGGAAGGCGACTCTGGCACGATCCGCAACGTCTTGAACATCCTGGCAGACGCCCGGCTGGTGACGCTCTCGGAAGATACAGCGGAAGTCGCCCACGAGGCATTGATCCGCGAGTGGCCCACATTACGGGAATGGCTCAACGAGGACCGCCAGGGCTTACAACTGCATCGTCGCCTCATGGAAGCCGCACGGGACTGGGAACTGCTTGGGCGGGATACCGGGGCTTTATATCGCGGCGCGGGATTGGCACAGGCGCGAGAATGGGCAGCCTTGAATCCGAGCGCCTTGAATGTAGAAGAACGTTCCTACCTGCACGCATCTCTCGAACAAGAACTGCGCGAACAGCAAGAACGTGAAGAACAACAGCAGCGGGAATTGGAAGCGGCGCAAAAACTGGCGGAGACGGAACGAGCACGCGCGGAAGAGCAAGCCCACTCTGCGGCAAACCTTCGAAAACGTTCACTCTACTTGAGCGTCGCGTTAGCCATAGCAATCGTCTCAATCGGTGTTGCCGTGTGGTTCACGTTCCAACTCCGGGAGCAAGCCATCATTGCCGGTGCTAGAGAGTTAGGGACTCAGGCTGTTCTTCAACGAAACAATAATTTTCAAGTAGCATTATTGCTGGGCATCGAAGCATTTCATACCAGGGATTTACCAGTAACGCGCGGCGCTTTGTTCAATAACAATGAGGCTAACCCTCAATTGATTCGTTACCTTTCCGGTCATAGGGACGCTGTTACTGAGGTGGCTTTCAGTCCCGATGGCAAAATATTAGCCTCCGCTGGCGCGGACAATGCGATTATTCTGTGGGATATGCAAACAGGCCAACGAGTCGGCGAACCGCTGCAGGGGCACACCGATGATATTTATACCGTGGCTTTCAGCCCCAATGGCAAGACATTAGCCTCCGCTGGCGCGGACAATCTGGTCATACTATGGGATTTGGAAACACATACACAAATGGGGGAACCGCTCACAGGACATGTCGTTAGTTTGTGGCCTCCTGGTGTAAACAGTGTCGCCTTCAGCCCCGATGGCAAGATCCTGGCTTCGGGCGGAAACGACAAGACAATTATCCTGTGGAACGTGCAAACGCACCGACAACTTGGGGAACCATTAGAGGGGCATAGCGATGCTGTAGTTAGTGTTGCCTTCAGCCCCGATGGCAAGACACTGGCCTCAGGCAGCGGGGACCCAACTGTTATTCTATGGGATGTGAAAACGCAACAACAAATCGGTGAGCCCCTGCAAGGGCATAACGGTAGAGTGTCTAGCGTCGCCTTTAGCCCCGATGGCAGAACGTTGGCGTCAGGTAGCGATGATAACACGATCATCCTCTGGGATATGGAAACGCATCGACAAATCGGTGAGCCCCTGCGAGGACATATCAGTGCCATATTTAGCGTTGCCTTTAGCCCTGATGGCAAAACGTTGGCGTCAGGTAGTCTTGATAACACGATCATCCTGTGGGATGTGGAAACGCATCGACAAATCGGTGAGCCCCTGCAGGGGCATAGCGCTAGCGTACTTAGTGTCGCCTTTAGCCCTGATGGCAGAACACTGGCTTCGGGCAGTCGGGATAGCACCGTGATCTTATGGGATGCGGAAATACATCAACGGACCAGAAAACAACTGCCAGAACTAAGTGGGGTAACCAACGTTGCCTTTAGCCCGGATGGGAAAACATTGGCTCTGAGCAGCTACTTAACCACCACGATCATCCTGGGGAACCGGGAAACGCAGCGGCAGACTGGGGAACCACTCGAGGGACACAAAGCTATCGTGGTGAGCATGGCCTTCAGCCCAGATGGCAAAACGCTGGCTTCCATCGATGCGGACAGCACCATCATCTTATGGGATGTGCAAACGCACCGCCCGATCGGGGAATCATTCAAAGGAGAGACCCAGGTACTGAGTATAGCGTTCAGTCCCGACAGTAAATCACTCGTTTCCGGTAGCCAGGACCAGAGGATTACGCTATGGGACGTGCAAACACGCCGACAAATCGGACAAGTGCTCCAGGTAAACAGTGGTCTTATAAATACTGTGACCTTCAGTCCCAATGGCAAGGTCGTTGCTGTAGGGAGCAGGGATGGCATCATCACCTTGTGGGATGTGGAATTAAACCAACCAATTGGTGAGCCGCTCCAGGGACACGGTGAATCGGTAAGCAGTGTAGTCTTCAGCCCCGATGGCAAAACACTTGTGTCAGGTAGTTTGGATGGCACTATCACCTTGTGGGATGTCCAAACGTACCAACCGGTTGGAGCACCGCAACAAGCACATTCACGGCGTGTAGCGGGCCTAGCCTTCAGCCCCGATGGAAAAAGTCTAATTTCTGGTAGTGAGGACCAAACCTTCATGGTATGGGATTGGGATCCATTATCGTGGATTCAAAAAGGATGTCAACGAGCAGGCCGTAACTTTACAAATGATGAGTGGAAACAATATTTCTCCGGCGAGGAGTATCGTAAGTCTTGTGAACAGTTTCCCAGGCATCCGAGTTATTACGAGGCGGTCGCCAAGAAGCTGCTGGTGGATTTCAAGGAGCTAGACCAAATTCAAAAAGCCCTGGACGGCGTAAGAAGGGAAATGGAGTCAGACTCGGCGATCCATGATCCAGCTATCGCATCGAAATATCTTGTTTCGGAATTAGTAGCCAATGGGATTAAATCCATGCCTCCCAACGAACCGCAGGAAATCCTAAATTTGCTAGAACAGGGGGAATCGAGTCAGTTGATCTTGCCCCCGTTCTTAAGGGATTCCAATTTTCTGAACGGCTTATGTTGGCAGGGAACTCTACAAGGTCTTGTCACCCGGGTACTCAGCTATTGTGACCAAGCTGTAGACCTAGCGCCAGGTGATGCAAGTATTCGGGATAGTAGAGGGCTGGCACGCGCGCTCAACGGTGACTACGTCGGGGCAATCGAGGATTTTCAATTTTTCGTTGATAACGAAAAACGTGAAGCGTTCACTCCCAGTATGTTTCAACGACGCCAACAATGGATCGCGGAGCTCAAGGCAGGAAGAGATCCATTCACCCCAGAGGTGCTAGAGGAACTGATGAGTGAATAATATGACTGGGTTATCAAAAGCCGCTTCTCCAATTAATTGGAGAAGCGGCTTCGGTATAGTTACTAAACGTAAAATTGTCGAAAAGATGTCGGCTACTGGGTCAAAACTGCAGGCCTGAATTTATACCCGTATACAATCAGCCCACGCTCATCCCCATCGTTGCGCATCTTGCGGGTAACCATCTCCACGGGCATGCCGATTTCCACGGCGCTGTTGTCCACATCCGTTAATTGGGCGGTGACAAGAGGACCTTCATCCAGCTTGACCAGCGCCACGGTGTAAGGGGCAGTGCTGTCGAAGCCGCTGGGGGCTTCATAGATCGTGGTGTACGAATACACCTCACCTTTGCCGCTAAAGGTGTATAAATCCTTGGCTTCGTCGCCACAATTCGGGCAAACATCTCGCGGGGGGAAGATCTTATAATCGCAGTGGGGGCAGACCTCGCCGACCAGCCCGTAGCGTTGTTTCTTGAGTCTCCAGTGTCTTGGGATTTCCATAGAATAATTTCCTTTCTTCCAAGGCTCATTCTATGTGAAAAAACTCTCAAAGACTCTCAGCCTCCAGGCCTTTCAAGACCGTAAGCAAGGCTGCTAGTTTTTGCGAGTGAGCATATGCAGGAGAATTAAGCTTAACCCGAGAAAAAGCGGTACGAACCCCCCAAGCATCCAGGGACCCAGATGGAGCGGATAGTCATAACCGGCGGAAAACCCGATTGGGTAGAGTCCGACCGTCAGCGCCAGTCCGAGAGCAGTGATCAGGATACCCCAGCGCAGGAGTCCGCTTTCGGGCTTTCCCTCCGGGCGCGACAGACCTTTCTCCGCCAGGGCGAGCGTTTCCCTGTAATTGATGTAGCGCAGGAAGGCAAGAAACCCAAAGATGATTGTGAGGGAACCGACGATGGCGAAGCAGGGAAAGAGGTCACTCATGCTGGGTCCTTTTGCCGTTGATGATAGCATAGAAACGAAGACCGCCACCTTGTTTAGCAAGATGGCGGTCTTCGTTTCTGGTCCAGATTTACTTGCTGGCGCGGATGGTCACACTTCCACTACTGGTCTGCGCCGTAAACTGGTCGCCTCCGCCGTTGATGCTCCCGACGATTTCATCTCCATCGGAAGAAGAGCTTCCATTCAGGGTCACGGTAATGGGCAGGTCTGATTTGATACTGCCGAAATCTGTGGAGAGGTCCACGTCGAGCTTCGAGTCGGCGGGCAGCGTCAGGTCAATTTCGCCGAAATCCGAATTGACCAGGTGTGGACCGGCACCCAGTGAGCCGCTGAACTCCACGGATCCACTATTGGTTTTGAGATCCAGCGTGACCGACTGCGCATTCGTAACTGTGATGCTTCCGAAATCGGTATGCGCTTTGAGTTTCCCTTTTGCACCGTCCGCGGTAATGGAGCCGCTATTGGTATGCAGGTCGTAGGAGGAAGCTGACGCCTGATTCAGCTCGATCTCGCCGAAGTCATCCTGCACTTTGATTTCTCCGCTGATTCGAAGCTTCGCCAGGGACACTCTGCCGCTATTGGTTTCGACACTGAGAGAGTCCCCGGAGCCGTTCTCGAAGGTTGTGTCGCCGAAATCGGTACTGGTGGTGACGTCACCGGTCGCGCCTACATCGTCCAGAGTGATCCTGCCACTGTTGGATGTCAGCGTAACATCCTTTCCGTTCGCATTCCGGAGGGTAATGGAGCCGAAATCCGAATTGAGCTCGATATCTCCGTTCCCCGCCTTGATCGATTCAGCGTTGACCTCGCCGCTATTGTTTGACACAGACAACGCGCCTTCGACGTTTTCCACTGTGATCGCGCCAAAATCGTTGGCAATGTCCACATCTCCGCTAATGTCTGTGACGCTGACATCGCCGAAACTGCCATCAATATTTGCGGTCGTGGCGGTTGGAACCGTGAGGAAGAAATCCACCGTGTTAGTCTTGTTATTGAATTTTATGGTCTTTGGCAATTCATATTTGATGGTAATGGTGTTGCCAGTCTGTTCGACGGTGTACTTGATGTTTTCCACCTCCTGATCGGCGCGTTCCTGGGTCGATTCGTAGGCAGTTTTGACGACCCTGACCTGCACTGTCTCGACATCTGCACCTGTGATGGAAACTTCTCCGGCAGCAGAATCTATTTTCAATGAGACTGGCTCGTCTACGTCCACTTTAAGGGTTTTACTCTCCTCCAACTCGGAGGAGATATTTCGCAAATTGAACGGATCATTCGTTGGGAAGCCGCCATTCGCGGCAAAGAAGACCACTGCCCCAATTCCCAGGCATACAAACGCCAGCGCGATTACGAGAAGGCTAATTACAATCGGTCGTTTCATTTTTCTTTTCCTTCGTGTATGATGTTCTCACTTTCTTTGACAGGCAAGGGAAGAAAAAGTTTCAGGAGGGAAGTAGATAAGTACACAAGTAAGCAGGTACACATCTTGTTGACATGTGTACCTGTCTACCTGTTTCCATCCATGACTCTGAAACTTTTCCCGATTTCACCTGTCTAATTGCGTAGAGACCTCATGCCAGAACCGGAACAACATCTCATCCAGCGCGCCCAAAAAGGGGACCCGGAAGCCTTCGCTGTGCTGGTCGCCGAGCATCAACGCTACGTGTACAACCTGGCGCAACGTATCCTGCAAAATGAAGAGGAGGCGCTCGATCTGGCACAGGAGACGTTCGTGCGCGCATGGACGGCTCTGCCCAACTTTCGCGGGCAGTCGCTGTTCCGTACCTGGCTGTATCGCATCGTCACCAACCTCTGCTACAACCGCCTGCCTCATTTGCGCCAGTCCCTGACCGAGCTGGGTGACGATGTGATTGCCGAGCTGCCCGAACCGGACACTGCTTTCGGGGATCCCGTCTATGGAACGGAGTCTCGTGAGCTGCGCTCTTATCTCCATCAAGCCATCGATCATCTCGATGAGAATTATCGTTTGCTCATCGCATTGCGCTACCAGAATGAACTCTCGTATGAAGAGATCGCCACAATGCTTAACCTGCCTTTGGGCACGGTGAAGACCGGTCTCTTCCGTGCCAAACAACAATTACGCCGCGCGCTGGAAACCTATCAGGAGCCTTTATGGACAATTCCTTAACGCCCGAACAGCTGGATCTTGCGATTGAGGATGCTCTGCGCACGTATCCTGTGATGTCCATACCGCGCGATCTCAGCGTCGACGTGTTAGCACGTATTCAGACGGTTCGCGCACAGCGTCCGTTCCGCCTGACGTGGATGGATTTGACTCTAAGTGTGGTGCTTGCATTGTGCATGGGCGCAGTCTGGTTTAGCATACAAAACCTGCCTCCACTGGTCGTCGCGCAATTCCGCAAGGAAAGTATCCTTCTGTACCAGCAAATCCTGGTAAATGCGCGCTGGCTGATTCCTATGCTTGCCTTCAGCATGGCTGGATTCTTCGCGGCCCTCACCATCCCGTACCTGAGACGAGAACTGAGGAGGTAATGTAATCCTTTTGCGCGGGCACGGGGGATAGACAAATCATAATATAATGACGGTGGTTGAGAGCGTCTTCCGTCAATGAAAATCTTATTACTGAATCAAGCCTTTGTCTCGCCCGATGAGCCAGGTCACACGCGCCACTTTGAAATGGCACAATACCTGCGTGAGCGAGGCCATGAGCTGGTCATTGTTGCCAGCGACCTGAACTACCAGACGGGGCAACGCACGGTGGAGCGCCATGGCGTGTTTACAGAGCAGGTGATTGACGGTGTGCGCGTCCTGCGATCTTATATTTACCCCGAGCTTCATCGCAGTTATTTCTGGCGAATCGTCTCCTTCTTCAGTTTCATGTTCAGCTCCGTCTGGACCGCCCTAAGTGTTAAGGATGCCGACCTCATTATGGGCACCACCCCGCAGATCTTTCAGGCGGTTTCCGCCTGGTTTGTTGCTTTCATACGACGCAAGCCTTTTTTGCTGGAAGTGCGCGATCTGTGGCCCGAGTTCGGGGTCAGTATGGGGGTCATTCGCAACCCGCTGGTGATCGCGCTAGCGCGTTGGCTGGAAAAATTTCTCTATGCGCGGGCGACTCATATCCTGGTGAATTCCCCGGCGTATAAAGAATATATTCACGCCCGGGGTGTGCCAGAGAGCAAAATTACGTTCATTCCGTACGGGACGGACGTGGACATGTTCAATCCGAGTGTGAATGGCTTGCCTGTGCGTCAGCGGTTGGGGCTGGGGGATAAATTTGTTGTCCTGTATGCGGGCGCGCTTGGGCAGGCAAATGATATTTACACGGTTCTGTGCGCCGCCAAGCATTTGAAGGATGAAGAACACATTCGGTTTGTGTTTTGGGGGGACGGCAAAGAGCGCCCCAATCTTCAGGCAGAAGCTGAACGGCTCGAACTGAAAAACGTGATCTTTGCCGGGGTCACCCCGAAGAAGGAAATGCCGTTTGTAATCGCCTCGTCCGATGTTTGTCTCGCGATCCTGCAGAACGTTCCAATGTTTCGCACGACCTACCCGAACAAGGTCTTTGATTATATGGCGGCCGCGCGGGCGACGGTGCTGGTCATCGATGGGGTGATTCGCGAGGTGATCGAGACGTCGGATGGGGGTGTGTTCGTAGAGCCTGCCAATCATAAGCTGCTCGCACAGACGATCCTGGAACTGTCGAAGGACCCGGGACGTGTGAAGCAAATGGGGGAGAATGCCCGCGCCTACCTGGTAAAAAACCTCGACCGCCGCGATAAATTGGATGAAACGCTGAGACTGTTGCAAAAACTGGTACACGCATGAAGGTCTTCGTCACCGGTGGGACGGGCTTCACCGGGTCCTACACGGTCCCTCTCTTGCTGAAACATGGATACGAAGTACGCTGCCTCTACCGTCCGGGGAGTGACCGCTCGACTCTCCCCCAGCCGGAAATTGAGTGGGTGTTAGGAGATCTCTCCGACGTGCAGACGTTATCGGCTTCGATGCGCGGGGCGGATTCCCTTATCAACATTGCCTCCCTCGGCTTCGGCCACGCGGACTCCATTGTCAACGCCGCGACCGAGGCGGGGATCTCTCGCGCGATCTTTGTCAGCACGACCGCCATCTTCACACAGTTGAACGCGAAGAGCAAGCAGGTTCGCCTCGCCGCCGAACGTGCTATCGAGTTGAGCGGACTGAACTATACTGTCCTGCGCCCGACCATGATCTACGGTAGTCCTCGCGACCGCAATATGTGGCGGCTGATCCGATTCCTGCGTTACTCGCCAATGATCCCTGTTTTCGGCGATGGGAATTCCCTGCAGCAGCCTATCTACGTAGGTGACGCGGCGCAGGCAATTGTGAGTTGTCTGTGTCACGATCAGACGATAGGGAAAAGCTATAACATCGCCGGAAAGCATCCGCTTACATACAACCAGGTCCTCGATACGATTGCGGAGGCTTTGAAAAAGCGCGTTTGGAAAGTCCATGTTCCCTCGTCACTGGTAGTACGCCTGCTGAAACTCTTCGAACGCCTGCACATTCCATTTCCAATCAAAGCTGAGCAAGTCCTGCGGTTGAACGAGAATAAGAATTTCAGATACGAAGAAGCAGCAAGAGATTTCGGGTTCGATCCGCGAACATTTGAAGAGGGGATAAAATTAGAGCTGAGTTCAACATAAATTCAGACTACGGCTTTTCGCTTCACGATCTTTGGTTAAGTGTATATTCTTGTTCATCGTGACACCATTTCTTGTATTTCTACTTCTCATCACTCTATCCTACGTCAGTGTTCACTTGATTCGGCATTATGCGAAACGCCATAGCATTCTGGACTATCCTGGTGAACGTAGCTCGCATACCGCGCCCACGCCGCGGGGTGGAGGAGTAGCCATCGTTATTCTGGTTTTGGGGACCGGATTATGGTTTGTGGTAGCAGCAGAATTTTATGAAGGGTTGATTTTCCTTTTGAGTGCGGCCGTCATTGCCTGCCTGGGGTGGCGTGACGATCTTCACTCCCTTTCGCCGCGCCTTCGTTTTTTAGTACAGGGCATTGTTGCAGCGATTTCTATTATTGGGTTGGGATATTTCAAGGTTGTAACCATACCCCTGTTTGGGGAATTTCAACTCGGCGTATTCGGAATTCTGATCACCTTTTTATGGATCATCGGCTTGACCAACGCCTACAACTTCATGGACGGGATCGACGGCATGGCAGGCGGCGTCGCGCTGAGCGCCGGCATCGGCTGGATGTGGCTGGCTTCGAACATAAACAACTCCTTCGCAGTCTGGGTTGCTCTTGCCATCACTGCTGGCAGTCTGGGTTTTCTCGGGCATAACTGGTCGCCTGCAAAGATCTTTATGGGGGATGTTGGCAGTACGTTCCTGGGCTATAGTTTTGCCGTCCTGCCATTGCTTTCCTCCGATCAAGGGGGCGACGCGTTATTGTTGGGTACACTGCTCATGTGGACCATTATTATGGATGCCGGCGTTACGTTTATTGGGCGGTTGCTCCGACGTGAAAATGTCTTCACCCCACATCGCTCCCACCTCTATCAGAGGCTTGTACGTGCTGGCTACAAACACGAGACGGTCAGCTCACTCTATATCCTTTTAACTCTTCTTGCAGGGTTTCTCTCCTACCAATGGTCGCAGGGACATCAGGTTGCCGCGCCGTTAATCTTTGTCGGGCTGCCGCTGATCTGGATTCTTCTCTTTGTATACGCGGCGCGTCTACGAACAACGGCTCTGGAAACAAAGCCATCCCTTTCGGATAGCTGATCAACTGTGCTCAATAACTTTCGCAATCTTCGCTCCCTTTTCTGGTCCCACGGTTCGCGCTGGCTACTGTTTCGTGTGGCGTATGCACTTCGTAAGCGGACGGGTTTGATTCAGAGGCAGATGCCTGCTTATGCATGGAACGATCGTCCGCTGAAGACCTGGCTGAAGAGTGGAATTCCTTCCGCTCCCGAAGCCTACGTGCAATGGCGTCGGCAAAACTCTCCCCAATTCTTTTTTGAACATGCCACCTTTCCCCAAAACATTTCCTGGAACCCACAGCCAGCCATAGAGGAAGCCGAGCGCGTTTTAAGTGGCGAACTTAAATATTTCGCGCACAAGTTCGTCAAAACCGGATTCCCCCCCGATTGGCACAAAGATCCGATTTCGGGAAAGAAACTGAATACGAAGAAACACTGGTCCGAGATCTCAGATGACGGCGACATGGACATTAAGTTCATCTGGGAAGCCAGCCGATTCAGCATGGTCTATCCTCTCATCCGCGCTTATGCCGCGACCCAAGACGAGAAGTTCGCAGAAGCATTTTGGACCTTGATCGAGTCCTGGGCAGAGGCGAACCCTCCCAACACGGGACCCAACTGGATGGACGGGCAGGAGGCGGCATTACGTCTCCTGGCGTGGATGTTTGGCTGCTACCAATTCTCCAATTCTCCCTCTGCTACTGCTCAGCGGATTGCACAATTTACGGTCCTTGTTGCTGCGCATGCCGAGCGGATTTACAAGAATATTGATTATGCTGTTTCTACACACAGCAATCATACGGTCAGCGAGGCGTTTGGTCTCTGGTCGACCGGGCTACTTTTCCCGGAATTGAACGGTGCTGAAAGATATCTCACACTCGGACGCGAATTGCTCGAACAGGAAGCCGCCGCGCAGATTTTTCCCGACGGCGGCTACTCTATGTATTCACTCAACTATCATCGGTTTGTTCTTCATCTCTATCTTTGTATGATTCGCCTGGGAGAAATAAACAAGTCTTCAGTCTCCGGTCTCATTTGGGATCGCGTTTCTGGCTCCATCACTTTTCTCGGGGAATTGATCGACCCTGAAACAGGACTCATGCCCGTTTATGGCTCCAACGACGGCGCCCTGGTTTTGCCACTGAACAACTGCAACTTCACCGACTACCGTCCGCTTCTGCAGCTTGGCGGGTACGTAACTCAAAAACAATTCTTCTTGGCACCCGGTCCCTGGGATGAAGATGTGTTCTGGTTATGCTCACCGCTTTCTTTTGAACGAAGAGGGGCAGGGGGGAGAGTCGAACAATCACAATCCTCCTTTCCCCACGCCGGTCTCTACATCCTCCGTGGTCCGGATAGCAAAGCGATTATCCGCTGTACAGATTATCGATCACGTCCCTCTCACGCCGATCAGCTACATGTGGATATATGGCTGCACGGTACCAGTATTGCCTGCGATGCCGGGACGTATCTCTACAGCGGGGAAGGCGTGTGGCGCAATGGCTTGGCTCACACCGCTGTGCATAACACGGTCACCGTCGATCGCCAGGACCAGATGAAAATGCTCACTCGGTTCACATGGACAGCCTGGTCAAAAGGAAAGGTCCTCCGGCACGAGAAAAACGTATGGCAGGGCGAACATACGGGGTACAAACGGCTGCCTGACCCCGTTCATCACAAACGCGCTGTGCTTTCCCTGGGTGAGGATCGCTGGCTCGTGGCGGATCATCTCCGGGGCAAACAAAAGCATCACTATGCTCTTCACTGGCTGCTGAACGACTTTCCTTACAAGCAGGTCGATAATTCGATCCTTCTTTCTTTCAATAATTCTGAGAAATATCGAGTCCAGGCTGGATTGTTGGAGGGGACGTCTGTAGTTTCAGTGGTTCGCGGTGATCCTAACAGCATTCGCGGCTGGCGCTCGCAATATTACGCAGACAAAGAGCCTGCCATTTCCGTCATGCTGGAAACGGATCAGCCTCGCGCGATATTTTGGACGTTCTTTGGATTTGAAGGAGATGTTGTTCAGATAGAAGGAGAAACCTTCACCCTTCTCTCTCCAGAACGGACGATCTCCATCAATATCCAATCTCTAGCCATCAAATAACATCTACTCTGACACTTACAAATCACAAATTACCACTTACCAATTACTATTTTCCAAACCCTACTCCGTCTCCCCAAAGCAATCGGATAACAACACTTTAAGCCGCCGCTCGAGCATTGTGAAGGAATAATAGCGTTTTGCCAGCTCATAATTGTGTGCGCATTCGTCCTGGGTGTCCTCCGGATGCGTGAGAACATAACGCGCCTCTGCCAGCGTCTGCTCGCTGATGTAGCCGTCGAATTCGATCACCTTGAAGCCCTTCGGCTTGATATCTGCCTCATAAATCGAGTAGTTGTTGACTACTAACGGGCGCTGAAAATAAACCGCCTCCAGAAAAGCATTGCCAAACCCCTCGATCGAAGAGGGATACGTAACCAGGTCCGCCTGTGGGTAGACATCTCCCAGGGTGTAGACTTTTCTCCCGTCCTGAGTCAAGCCTCGGGTATCGCCGACAATGTCGGACTCAAAATTGACCTGGACCTCCAGTAAAGAGGCGAACTCGCGCACGCGTTTTTCATAGTCGGTTCCTTCATCACCTGCCGCATGGGAGATAATGAGTTCCGCTGGCAGCCGGAGGCGCCTTGTAAGCTCGATCGCGTGTTCGATCCCCTTGCGCTGGATAATGCGTGTCGGCTGTAGGATCATGTACTGGCCTGGTGCAACACCCAGGTCTGCGCGAGCCGAGCGCGCGTATTCATCCAATGGGGGAGGTGGTGAATCGAAATCCATGACATTGGGGATGACCATCGAAGCAATCCCTAACCGCGAAGCCAGTTGATGTGCCTGCACAGAGTTGATCACCACGTGTCGAATGGAGGGAAGATTCGGTGGAAACGCCGTGGAAAGATAATCACGCACACTGTTATTCATGAAACGCTGCCGTTCCCAATGAAAGTCATGGTGATGAGCGATGACCGGATAACCGGTCTCGGCGATGAAGTCCGTCAGTGCCAGTCCCAGGGGAATGTTGACGGGGATCGTCAGGGCATTCTCGGTGATCAGCGCTTCCAGCCGGAACTGGTGAGCAAATTTATAAAGATGCTCTTTGAAATATTCCTTCAACTCCTGCACGTGCTTAGAAATGCGCGTGGGTCGGATGTATATCGAAAAGAAATCCTGGTGAAGCTCTTCGATCTCTGGGTGCGCCTTGCGTCCCTCGTGGAGGTTTCCCCAGTTCGCGGCAAAGACGACCTGGTTGATCGCATCGATGGTCGGATGCCGGTAAAACGCTTCCGGAACAACATAACTGATCTCCGGGGGGCGGTCTGATAAACCACTAAAATAAAAACACTGATGTCCTAACCGTTCGATGACGGTCGCCCACTTGGCGGCTTCGAGGGAAACACCATCCGTACCTGCAAAACGCGTCGAAATAAAACCAATCCGTCGAGAAGGTGCCATATCAAGTCTCCTTTTACAGATGCCTGAATTTTCTCCAATGTAACACGATGCTGGAAATGTTTTATACCATAATCACACGGTTGGCGATTTTCTCACGAACCGCGTGTCGGAACTGTATGAAAATACTCCGGCTTCGCCCCAAACCCAAGAAGCCTGTCTCGTTGCATTTATTACGGTTGTTCGTTTTGTATTACAGGATTACGTGTAGTAATTCCGTGAGTGCCTGAAGTGTGGAGCTCTAAATTGGAGTAGCAAACTATGCAAGTCGATATGCAACAAAAGCCAAAGACGTATGTTGTGCTCAATCCGGTTGCGGGCGTTTCCGAGCCCGGAGCCGTGCGCGGGAAAATCGAAGCAGCTTTAGACACACGCGAGATTCCCTTCGAGATCTATGAAACGACGGGCAAAAAGGAGGAAGACATCCGGCAGCTGGTCCGCAGCGCAGTGAAACAGGAGTTCAAGCTTTTTATCTCCGCGGGTGGCGATGGTACCCTTTCGAGCGTGATCGACGGACTGGTGGGCAGCGAGCTTCCGCTTGTCATTATTCCGACTGGCACGTGGAATGCTCTGGCGCGTGCCCTGGATATCCCGCTGCAGATCGATCAGGCAATAGAGCTCGTGTTTCACGAGCATACAATCCAGACGATCGATGCCATGCAGGTCAACGATGGTTATTTCGTTTTGAGCGTCAGTGCAGGCGTTGGCGCGCTGACAATGAAAGATGTAGAACGACAGGATAAACGCCGCCTTGGCAAGTTTGCCGATCTCCGGAAGGCGGTGGCAGAAGTTTTGGAATTTCGTGCTTATCAGTTTGAAGTCAAAATTGATGGCAAGCTGACAAGGTTTCGTGCCGCCGAGCTGATGGTCGCCAATACGTCGATCCTTGGGCTCAAGTCCTTGCAGCTCGACCCCAGCATCCGCATGGACGATGGCAAGCTGAACGTCTGCCGCATTTACGCCAACTCGATCAGCGATTATCTCAGGCTGGCTATCAGTATGTTCCGAGGCGATCAAAAACACAACTGGAACGTCTTATGTGTAGAGGCGCAGGAGGAAGTAGAAATTCGTTCGCGAGAACGATTACCAGTCCAGGGCGACGGTGACCTGATCGGTCAATTGCCGATCACGGTGAAGATTCGCCCCAAAGCGATTCAGGTTGTAACACCGGCCGATGCCACCCCTGCGTAGTCTCGTCCCGCAGTTGCCCTGCGGGACAATGGATTAACGCTTTCTTATTCTTTTCAGTTCAATGGGAGGGCGGCGTTTCATCCTGTCAATGTTATAGTGAGGATGCCTTCCATCTTTTTCATTGAGGTGTCATCATGAAAAAACTCCACTCTGCCCTTCTGCCTTTGATCCTGCTTCTAAGCGCCTGCGCCGTCCCCGAACTCGCCCCGACGACCACCTCGGTTCCAAGCCAGGAGCCGTCGCCGACGCACGTAGCTGTCGCAGTCACGCCGCTCGAGTCCGCCTTTGCTCCTGAGAATCCCACCGCCGCGCCGACCGATGACATCCTCGCGTTTCATTCAGTCTCGTTCGAAACGCCAGATGGCGCGACGATCGCTGGGGAACTATACGGATCGGGCGAAACGGCTATTATTTTTTCCGTAATGGGCAACTGCAAGCCAGGCTGGCAGGACCTCGCGCAACTGACGGCAGCTCAGGGACGAATGGCGCTCACATATCCCTGGCGCGGCTGCCGCGAGTCAGGCTTTTCGGAGCAGGATGAGCTGCAGAAGTTCGTGGACGACGCTCGCGGTGCCATCGACTTTGTCCGTGGACAGGGCGCGGAAAAGATCATTCTGGCGGGTGCAAGCCTGGGGGGGCTGGCATCCGCGAAGCTTGCGATGGAATCCGGAGCCAGCGGACTCATTGTCGTGGCTTCCCCTCCGTCCATTCCCGAATGGGACTTTGAAATCGAAGCTGCAGATTTAACTACGGATATCCCCAAATTATTTATCACTGCCGAGAATGACCCGACCGTGCCCGCCACCGCAACACGCGAACTCTATGAGCTGGCGGCAGAGCCGAAAGAATGGCAGACCTACCCCGAGAACAAGCACGGCACGGATATCTTTGAAACAGAAAGCGGGGAAGCGATGCAGGCGCGAATTTTGGAATTTATATTGAGAATCGCAGCCGAATAATCATTCCACTCGTTGCAAAATGTGACTGACCGCTGTGGACGCCGGTCCGCCAAGCGATTGAATTAATGCCGTCTTTGCCTGCGAAATTTGGTTCGCCCCTGCCTGACCTCTGAGTTGAAGAGTCGCATCAACCGCCTGATACACCCCTGCCGCGCCTCCGGCAAACCCGCGCGCCTTCATTCCGCCCATCGTGGCACAGGGGATTGTTCCTTTTAGACTGATCCCTCCCTCCGCGGCAAGCTTCCAGCCCTTTCCTCGAGCTGCAAACCCGACTGCTTCCAGTTGCAAGGCAGCGTAGATACTGAACACGTCGTGATATTCAAACAGATCGACCTGATCTAAGACAATGCCAGCCTGCTTGATCGCCTTAGCGGCTGAGATCTGCGCCGTGCCGAAGAACAACATATCCCTGCGGTCGTGCAGGGCAAGTGTGTCTGACGCTGATGCAGAGCCTGCGATTCTGACCAACGGGTGTGAGACATCCCCCGGCAGGAATTCCCGGCGAGTTAATAGAACAGCCGCTGCCCCGTCCGCATTCGGGGCCATATCAAACATGTTGATGGGATCGCTGACCATTTCCGCTTTGGCGTACGTCTCCGGTTTGATTGCCTTACGGAACATTGCACAGGGGTTGCCGGCACCGTTCGCGTGCGCCGTGACCGCAAACCCTGCGAACCCGTCTGTTGGGACTTGATATTCATGCACATAGCGCTTCATGAGGAGCGCAGCTTGTGCGGCGGGGGTCATCCCCTGTACGGCTTCGAAATCGGCGTCGCCCGTGGTGGCAAGCGCCGCGTCCACACCCGGGCCGACCTTGTCCGTGAACTTCTCCACGCCGACGACGAGTGCCACCTCCACCATGCCGCTGGCAACCGCCAGATATCCCTGCCGCAGCGCCGCGCCG
Source organism: Anaerolineales bacterium (assembly GCA_035699125.1). Classification (GTDB taxonomy): domain Bacteria; phylum Chloroflexota; class Anaerolineae; order Anaerolineales; family Villigracilaceae; genus Defluviilinea. The sequence goes on along the minus strand of DASSBC010000070.1, from coordinate 14,670 downwards.
CCCGAGGCGCCTGCAGCTTCGACCGTCACTGCCTCGATGCCAAGCAGACCCGCATAATCCGCGAGCAGCACGCCGAGATGCGCCTGGTTCGAGAGATTCGGTGCCAGCATGTTGCCGACAAATAACGACTGCGGTTTGAGTCCGCCAGCATCGTTAATCGCATCTCGCATGGCGGCAAAACCCAGGTCACGCAAACCAATATCCCAGTGCTCACCGACGTCGGTTTGTCCGACTCCTACAATAACAACTTCTGTCATTCCCTCGTCTCCGATCGTAATCTCGTGTCACTAAACTTCATTTCCAAAACTGCCACCATGCCTTGCCATCGCTCCTTTTCGCACCCGTGTTGTTCAGCTTTCTCACTCTTTCCTTGTAATCTTTCAGAAAATGCCAGTTGATGCGAACAAAATCCTGCTGACCAGCACGAACGTTTTCCCATTCCTGAATAGTCCCTTTCGCCACATTTCTGCGCGTCACCGCGTGTACGCCGGTTGCTTTTTCATTCGTGATCTCCTGCAAAATACCAACATGAAAATTGATCCACTCCTCCAGTGCCTGTGGTTGCTGAGAGCGCACATTGGTGATGAATTGCCTGAGTTCTGCTTTCGATGCCTCGGTTTGGCGATTGAGCTCCTCTATCAATTCTTGAGCGCGTTTTGCCTGTGCGGCATTGGGCTTGCCGCGATCCAGATAATCTGACTGGTTGCCTGCCTCAAACTCAGAGTCTTCAATTTTCTGCCGTAATGTTTCAAGTTGAATGGTTTCGGAGAGCATAGTTGTCATCCTTATTTTGGCTTGTTCGTGCTCTGTCTATTTCCATATGCTTTTCAAGAACTTGAGCTTCTCTACCGTCTGATAGCGATCGCCACCTTCGTGACCATTATAGGGATAGACCTTAATCCCCTTCTCGCCCGCCCAATAGTTGTACGCGGCATACACTGTCGAAGGCGGGCAAACCTGGTCCATTAAAGCCACTGAGAAGAACGCTTTGGCAGTCGCACGCGTTGCAAAGTTTACGCCATCAAAATACGAAAGGGTATTGAACACGGTCTCTACTTTGTCGCGATGGACGTGGCAGAATTCGGCGATCTCTTTATACGGATAGGTATCCACAATTTCTGTAGCACGGCGGTAATGACAGAGGAATGGCACATCAGGCATAGCCATCACTATATCTGGGACGAGTCCCGCTGCGGCAATGCTGATACCTCCACCCTGTGAGCCGCCAGTCACGGCGATTTGGGTCGCGTCCACATCGGGGTGGCTGCGCGCCGCTTCGATGGCACGGACAGCATCGGCAAAGAGGCGGCGGTAATAGTAATGCTTCGGATCAAGGATTCCTTTGGTCATGCTGCCCGGGAAGTGGGCGTTCCCGCCATCGGCGTAGAGATCGGGTGTGTCACCGGTGGACCAGGAACTGCCTTGCCCGCGTGTGTCCATGACGAAGTGAGCATATCCCGCACTTGCCCACAGCAGCCAGTCTGTGGGGAAACTGCGTCCGCCGCCGTAGCCGATGTACTCTACAACGCAGGGCAATTTGCCAGTGCGTTGGCTCGGCAGGATTAACCAGCCTTTGACGGGCTGACCGCCAAAGCCGTTGAACGTAACGTCGAAGGTTTCCTGCGCAACCAGTCCATAATCCACTTTTTCGAAGGTCGCGTGGAGTGGAAACGCCCGCGCCTCCTCAAGCGTGGATTGCCAAAATGAGTCAAAGTCTACAGGCTCGTAGCGATCCGGATAATAGGTTTGGAGTTCTTTGAGAGAGAGGTCGAAAAATGCCATAGTGTCTCCAAAGGTAGACAGGTACACACGGAAAGATGTACACCTGTCTACCTTGTATACTTGTTTACTTCATCGCCAGCTTGCCGCGGAACCGCACATACGTTGCGTAGTCGATCTCCGTGCGGCGGGCAACGTAATCCTGAGTCTTTGCCGCTAATCCCGCGCGTTCGGTGATCTTGTCTGTAACGGTGATATCAAAGGCATCCGAGCCAGCGCCGGAGCCGAACGAAACCATCAGGATGCGATCTCCCGGCTGGGCAACGTCGAGCGTGGCTGTGAGTCCGATGACAGCCGCGCCGGCGTAGGTGTTACCGATCATCGGGACAAGCAACCCAGGCTGGATCTGCTCCATGGAAAAGCCAAGCTGACCCGCGACCCGCTGAGGGAACTTTGCGTTCGGCTGGTGGAACACTGCCCATTTGTAATCCTTTGCCGTTGTGCCGTAGGCTTCCATCAGATGTGTAGCGGCTTCCGTGATGTGCTTGAAGTAGGCAGGCTCGCCAGTGAAGCGCATGCCGTGCTCGGGATACTTTTGATTTTCTCGCCGCCAGAAATCGGGGGTATCTGTAACATAGGAGTACGCTGCGTTGATGACCGCAAGTGACTCTTCCGCTGGACCCAGAATATACGCGCCACCGCCCGCGCCCGCGGTGTATTCAAGAGCGTCGCCGGGTTTACCCTGTGCGGTATCCATGCCGATCGCCATGGCATAGTGACCCATGCCTGAGCCGACCAGCCCCATCGCGGCGACCAGCGCTTCGGTGCCGGCTTTACAGGCAAATTCCCAGTCCGCAGCCTGCGTATTGGGGACCGCGCCGATGGCTTCCGCGACGAGCGTGGACGTGGGCTTCACGGCATACGGGTGGGACTCCGACCCGACCCAGACCGCTCGCAGCTCATGCGGGTCGATCTGGCCGCGTTTCATGGCGTTGCGCGCCGCTTCGATGGACATGGTGATGACGTCTTCATCCATACCGGGGACGGCTTTCTCCTTAATCGGGAGCCCACCTTTGCCGCCCGTCCAGACGCGCGCGACTTCTTTCGCGGGCAAACGGAACCGCGGCACGTACGCGCCGTAGCCGACGATGCCAACCGGCTTGGCGGGTTGGAGTAACGTGGGGGAGTGTGTGTGAGGGGTTGTCATTTATTCTTTCCTAATACTGGTTTTAAGACTAATGTATTCATCTCTGCTTTAAACTTTCTGCAATCGGTCAATCCTCAACCTAGCCTTCGTTCTAAATCTGTCTGGGACCATGGTTGCGAATGTCACTGCAATCCTTTCAAAATCTCTTCCGCGCGATCGACTCTTATGCTCTTCTCTGCCACCATTTTCGCCGCGACTTTCTCGATCATTTCTCCGCTCGCGCCTGCCGCAATCGCGACCTGCCTTGCGTGTAGTGACATGTGCCCGCGCTGGATGCCTTCGGTGGCAAGGGCGCGCAGGGCTGCCATATTTTGCGCGAGACCGACTGAGACAATGATCTCAGCCAATTCACGAGCGGTCTGCACGCCCATCAGCTTGAGCGCGGCTTGCGCAGCGGGGTGTACTTTGGTCGCGCCGCCGACGATCCCTACCGCCATCGGCATTTCCAATGTTCCAACCAAATTTCCGTCCGCGTCTTGGCTCCAGGTGGATAAGGATGTGTATGTGCCAGATCGCGCGGCGTAGGCATGGGCGCCTGCTTCGATCGCGCGCCAGTCGTTGCCAGTGGCGATAACGACTGCGTCCACGCCGTTCATGATACCTTTGTTGTGGGTCGCCGCGCGGTAGGGATCCACCGCAGCGAAGGCGTAGGCGGCGATGATGCCATCCCGGACGTCCTCGCCGCTGTAAGACAGGTTGTCAACCTGTCCTATTGTTTCGAACGCCAACTCGCTTACAGGGATCGTGCATCGTGTTCGGGCGATCCGCCGGTCTGCCAGGTTGGAGAGGATACGCAAATGAACCTTCCCGCCCGTAATCGCTTCCACTTTTGGCGCAAGCCGCTCACAGGCGGTATTGACCGCATTCGCGCCCATCGCATCGCGCACATCATAGATCAGATGAACTACAAGAAATGGTCCGATAGGCGAAGATTCGAAGATTCGAATTTCGATAGCCCTTGCGCCCCCGCCTCTGGATTTTAGGGAAGATTCAGCGCTGTCTACATATGCAATCAATTCGGCTTTCTGTTCCAGGACTTTTTGCGCAGCTTCGTGTAAATCATCAATTTGAAGCACCTGCAATTGACCGATCATCAACGGCTCAGTGGTTTCTGCAAGAAATCCGCCGCCCGCGCGAGCGAGTTTTGCCATAAAGGATGCGCCTGCAACCACCGACGGCTCTTCAATCACCATGGGTACCAGCACGTCCCTGCCGTTGACGACGAAATTCAGCCCAATTCCAAGCGGCAGATCATAAGTACCGATGACGTTTTCGATCATGTGCATGGCAACATCACTGGGGAGTCCGCCCGTCGTGAACGGAAAAAGAGTTTCGGGAGCCGCAGCGATTCCCGACCCGGAGGCTAAAGCCTCCAGAAGTTTGGCGCGGCGCTCCTCGAGCGTCATGTTGTAGAAACCAGGAATGCGTGAAGTGGTCATTTGATTACCTGTGCAGGCGTGATTCTTATGCCTGTGTGCTACCAAAAGCTATCATATTTTATGAGATAATCACAGGTGAGGTATCGACGATGTTACTGACGCGAGAACAGCTGGAGGAACGCCTGATTGCCCTGCATGAAGCCAGCCTCGAGTTGGTCAAAGATGTTTCCCTGGATCACTTACTCGAACGGATCGTGAAAGTAGCCTCTGAACAAGCCAATGCGCATTACGCCGCGCTGGGGGTCTTGGACGAAGAGGGCAGCCTGACGAAATTCATTACAGTAGGGATGACAGATGACGAGATCAAGCTTCTGGATCATCCTCCTGTGGGGAAGGGCTTGATCGGTGAGTTAATGCATACGGAGGTGCCCCTGCGGGTACCTGTCATTCAGGATCACCCTCATTCCTACGGTTTTCCGAAGCATCATCCGCACATGGTCTCGTTCCTGGGCGTGCCGATCCGGGCACTTAACCATCAATTGGGACAGATCTACCTTACAGAGAAGATTGGCGCTCCTGCATTTACCGCCGAAGATGAAAGAATCATCCAGATGCTGGCAGCCTATGCCGCCGCAGCGATCCAGAATGCCCGTTTGCATGAAAATACACATCGCCTGGCAGTGCTGGAAGAGCGCGAGCGCATTGGCATGGATCTGCATGACGGCATCATTCAATCCATTTACGGGGTAGGGCTGTCCCTTGAAAGCGCCCTGCATTCGTTTGAGGGGAATCCGCAGGAGGCTAAAGCGCGCGTCCAGCATTCCATCGAAAGCTTGAATCAAGCCATACGTGACCTGCGCTCTTATATTTTAGACTTGCGGCCCCGGCAGATGGGCAGCGAAGGCTTGCTCAGCGGACTGAATCGTCTGATCAACGAGTTTCGCGCCAATACGCTCGCCGTTGTGCAACTTGCGGAACGCGATCATGAGCTTCACGATCTACATCCTTCGCATTCGATGGCGCTCTTCCACATCTGTCAGGAGGCGCTGGCAAACATTGCGAAGCATGCCCGGGCAACGCAGGTGGATATTTCCCTCTGGGGCACGCAAGAACGCCTGCTCATGGAAATTCACGATAATGGGCGAGGCTTTGAAATCGAACACGTGAACGCCACCATCGGTCATGGACTCGCTAACATGCAAACCCGTGCGCGTACTGTTGGCGGCGACGTGGACCTGTCCTCTGTGGTTGGCGAAGGAACGACCGTGCTGGCATGGGTTCCGCGTGGATCGCGAGCATAAACATTCCGAATCAAAAGCAAACTCAAATCGAATCACAGGATCTTGAGTCTCGTGAATGACCAAATATAAAATTTCAAGCAGGCAGTTTTTTAAGAAGCGCCATCCATATCTATCGCAAAGAAGTTAAACTTGGAATAAAGCACCATATGTGGGGGGTATAATTTTTTTTCAGTAGGTACTTGGCTGAAACAGGTGTTCTATAGCGAAGATAGATTTCTTCTTCTTCCCGCGATGAATCTTTAACGTTGAGTGACCTTAAAAAAGGCGATGTTTTAAAATTAGCGTAGGCTTTCCGTGTTGTTATTTCCATGGTCCTCTGCTAGAATGAAACTACGCTGAGATACAGGATGTGGTGATCAAAACCCATCGTAAGCCCCAATTCATCTCATAAACAATTTATAAAGGAATACCGAATGAGCCGCTGATACAGCGGGTTCGTTCGACCTACTCTCTTACCAAGTGGAGCAGCTATGAACGTTGAGCAAGCATGGCAATCAGTACTCGGGCAACTTCAAATGGAAATGCCTCGCGCCTCGTTTGATACATGGGTGCGCGATACCAAACCTCTTTCTTACCAGGATGGCACGCTGACCATTGGCGTTCGTAATGCCTACGCGCGTGACTGGTTGGAAAGCCGTCTGGCGAGTACCGTCAGCCGCTTGCTGGTTGGAATCATGAATGCGAGTGTTGCGGTGAACTTCATCGTGAATGGCAATGATGCGGAAGTCATTGCCGATGAAGTATCTCCCTCTTCGGGACAACCGGAGCCAGCCGCCGTGATCGAGCAGCCTGCGCGCCCCTCCAATATGAATCCGCGCTATCTGTTCGAAACGTTTGTGGTTGGCTCCGGCAACCGATTGGCGCACGCAGCCTGCCAGGCGGTAGCAGAAAAACCAGCCCGCGCCTACAATCCACTGTTCTTGTATGGTGGTGTTGGGCTGGGGAAGACCCATTTGCTTCACGCGATCGGGAATGCCTGTCACGCACGCGGCTTGAATGTTTTATACGTCTCTTCCGAAGAGTTCACCAATGACATGATCAATGCCATACGCACCCATACGAACCAGGCATTTCGTGAGAAATACCGCTCGGCGGATGTACTGCTGGTGGATGACATTCAGTTCATCGCCGGGAAGGAATCCACGCAAGAGGAGTTCTTCCATACGTTCAATACCCTGCACGGGCAGGATAAGCAGATCATCGTTTCTTCGGATCGTCCGCCCAAGTCTCTCAATACGTTGGATGAGCGTTTACGCTCGCGCTTTGAATGGGGTCTGACTGCCGATATCCAGCCGCCCGATTTGGAAACCCGCCTCGCTATTTTGCGTTCGAAAGCCGAGCGGACCGGTCGGCAGGTGCCCGATGATATTTTGGAAGCCATTGCCCGTCGCGTACAGTCCAACATCCGTGAATTGGAAGGGGCGCTCAACCGCATCCTTGCCTTTGCAGACCTGAGTGGCGCACATTTGAACTCCCAGCTTGTCGAAGTGGCGCTGGCAGACCTGCTGCCGCAACGTAGTGACGTGCAACCCGAAAAGATCATCGAGCTGGTTGCCAGGGAATGGCAGACGAGCGTCGAGGCCCTGCTCGGCCGCGACCGTTCACAGAAAATTGCCCAGCCGCGCCAGGTTGCGATGTATCTTCTCCGCAAAGAGACCGACGCCTCCCTGCCGCAGATCGGCGAAGTCCTGGGCGGGCGCGATCACACGACGGTGATGTATGCCATCGAGAAAATCGCCAGCGACATCGAAACGAAGACGGACTTACGCAAGCGCGTGGTCAACATCAAACAGCAGTTGTATGGTCAAGGTGCGGTCGTGTAGGACGGGTTGGTAACCCGTCTTTCCGAACCGTTCGCGGTGAGCGAAGGCATGGCTTTTGCCAGAGTCGAAGCGGGCGAAGTAGTGTTTTGCAGTACCGGAAATTGCTTCGTCGCCAACGAATGCTCCTCGCGAGGACATGAAAAATTCTGTGATATAATTTTCCCGTGGCGCGAAAGCGCCACATATCTTGCCTGGGACGGGCAATAAGCGTCCTTGAGTGGGTCTGGCTCCTTGAGCTGCATCCCCACTAAACTCATTCCGTTCCGCGCTGGCTCAGGCTGCCACGCGTGGGAGAACGGCAAAAAGTTAGGAGAAACATGGCTGTTATTCCAATGAAGGCCCTGCTTGAGAGCGGCGTCCATTTTGGGCACCGTACAAACAAGTGGGATCCGCGTATGAAACCGTACATCTTCACCGAGCGTAACGGGATTCATATCATCGACCTGCAACAAACCTCAAAGCTGTTGAGCCAGGGGTATAACGTTATCCGTGATGCAGTCGCAAATGGCGGGACGATTCTATTCGTCGGCACCAAGCGCCAGGCGCAGGAAACAATCGCTGAAGAAGCTGCCCGTTGCGGCATGCCTTACGTTACGGAGCGCTGGATGGGCGGGATGCTCACCAACTGGTCGACGATGCATGCTCGCATCACGGAGCTGGAGCGCCTGGAGAAGATGCGCGACAACAACGAGCTGGACCGGCTGACCAAGAAGGAAGGCCTGCTGATCGGACGTGAGATCACGCGTCTGACGACACGTCTTTCGGGCACACGCTCGATGAAGCGCCGCCCCGATTTGCTTTTTATTGTCGACGTCGGTCGCGAAGAAGCAGCGGTGCACGAAGCGAATTTGTTAAACATCCCCATCATTGCGATGGTGGATACGAACTGCAACCCCCAGAACATCGACTATGTGATTCCTTCCAATGATGATGCGATCCGCGCCATAAAGCTGCTGGTGTCCAAGGTGGCGGATGCCGTCCTCGAAGGCAAAGCCATGCGTAAGGAAGAGGAAGAAGACAAGCCTCTTGGAGAGACACAGCCTCGACAGGATAAGTCCGCCCGCCGCATCCCGAAGGTGGTGGATGTCGATGAAGAACTGGGTGACGATGCTCTATTGGGTGAAGCCACACTGGCGAAGTTGAGCGCAGCGCGTGAAGACGCGCCAGCGGCAGAGACGGCTGCAGTGGAAAAACCGGTCGAGTCGTCGGCAAATGTTCCTGCGCAAACCGAAGAGGCAAAAGAAGCAAAAGAAGGATAAGATCGATGGAAATCACCACTGATATGATCAAAGAATTGCGCGCGGCCACCGGTGCCGGTATTTTGGACTGTCGCAAGGCGCTCACCGAAGCGAATGGCGACTTTCAAAAGGCAGTAGATTGGCTGCGCGAGAAAGGTATGGCGACTGCTGCCAAACGGGCGGACCGTGAAGCCTCCCAGGGCATTGTGGAACTCTATTCACATGGCGGCGGTCGCGTTGGTGTGATGGTCGAAGTCAACTGTGAGACGGATTTCGTAGCCCGCTCTGATAAGTTCCGCGAACTGGCGCATGAAATTGCATTGCAGATCGCTGCCTCCGCGCCGCGCTATCTCAACGCGGAAGAGATTCCTGCCGACGTGCTCGAGCACGAAGCTGAGATCGCCCGTGCCCGCGCCAACGAAGAAGGCAAACCGGAAAACGTTGTCGAACGAATCGTGCAGGGAAGGCTCGAAAAATTCAAGGACGAAGTGGTCCTCTCACGCCAGCCCTATATTCGTGATGAGTCGCTCACGGTGGAAAAGCTCATCCTGCAAGCGGTGGCTGCCATCGGAGAAAATGTGATTGTGCGACGCTTCCAGCGCTGGGAGCTTGGTGAAAGCTTGAGCAACTAACTAAAAATGACCAACCATCCGGTTGGTCATTTTTATGAATCAAAAGGAGAGTCTATGGCCGGAGAGATCAAATATAAACGTATTCTTCTCAAGTTGAGCGGGGAGGCACTGGCGGGGAAATCGGGTTTTGGGATCGATGTGGATGAAGTGGAGGCAATCGCCATCCGTGTCAAGGAGGTCTTCGAGATGGGTGTAGAAGTCTCCATCGTGATCGGCGCCGGAAATCTGTGGCGCGGCAAGCAGGGACTAGAGCGCGGCATGGATCGCGCCACCGCGGACTATATGGGGATGCTAGGCACCGTCATGAATGCCATGGCGCTGATGGACGCTCTCGAACGGATTGGAGTATTTACCCGTGTTCTCTCCGCGGTAGAGATGCGTGCCGTGGCAGAACCGTACATCCGCCGCCGCGCGATCCGTCACCTCGAAAAAGGACGGGTGGTCATTTTTAGCGCCGGGACGGGAAATCCGTACTTTTCCACAGATACCGCTGCCGCGTTACGCGCCATGGAAATTGGAGCGGAGGTCGTGATCAAAGCGACCAAGGTCGACGGCATCTACGACTCCGATCCCAAAAAGAATCCAGATGCCAAGAAGTTCAGAGAAATGACCCATCTTGAATTTTTGAACCGGCGGATCGCTGTGATGGACAGCACGGCTGTGACCTTGTGCATGGAGAATAATTTGCCGATCCTCGTTCTCAACCTGTGGGATCCGCATGCCCTCGTCGCGGCACTGAAAGGCGAAGAGGTCGGCACGCTGGTTCACGGTTAATTCGGTGGCTGAGAGTCTCTCGTTTTTCTTCAAAGCCTCTCGCGAATCTTCCTCTGTGTAGCGTTTTTTGTCTTTTTGGTGTATCCTTAACCTGACGATATAGGGTGTCATCTCACGGATGACAAACTTTCCAATACCTAAGAAATATTTGGACAAGCGTCAACTCAATCCTCCAGGAGGAAGTGGTGATAAAAGATCTTCTTAACGATGCCGAATCTCGTATGCGCAGCGCCCTTCAGGTCCTGCACGACGATCTTTCGGCGATTCGTACCGGGCGAGCCAGTCCGAGCCTTGTGGAAAGACTGCCCATTGAATACTATGGTACACCCACACCTCTCATGCAGCTGGCATCGATCAGTGTGCCCGAACCGCGAACGCTGACGATCAAACCGTACGATGGGACCACACTCAAGGCGATTGAGCGGGCGATCCAGACTTCGGAGCTTGGCTTGAATCCCAATAACGATGGCAAGGTTATCCATCTCAACCTGCCCCCGCTCACCGAGGACCGTCGGCGTGACCTGGTGAAGCATGTACATCATCGCCTGGAAGAGGCGCGTATTGCCATCCGCAACATTCGCCGCGACTCGCATAATGACATGCGAGACTTCGAAAAGGAAAAGCTGATTTCAGAAGATGAATTAGAACGCGGGGAAGCCGAGCTTCAAAAGCTGACGGACCGCTATATAGAAGAAGTCGCCGAACACGGTAAGAAAAAAGAAACCGAGATCATGGAAGTGTAGTTACGACTGATCGTAATTGCGTTGTCGTCATGCCCAACACCAACATCCCTGCAGACAAGATTCCTCGTCACGTCGCCATCATTATGGATGGTAATGGGCGCTGGGCGCTTTCACGCGGACTGCCGCGCCTGGCTGGCCACAAAGCCGGGACCGAGAACCTGCGCCGCGTGATCCGTGCCACAGTAGAGTTCGGCGTCAAATACCTTACCATTTATGCCTTTTCGACGGAGAACTGGGGACGTCCGCCCGAAGAAGTGAAAGGGCTGATGTATATTCTTGAGGATGTGATCGATCGAGAGCTAAAGGAATTGCATCAAGAAGGCGTGCAGTTACGCCATATCGGACGTCTGGAACGACTGGCGCCCACTCTCCAGGAAAAAGTGTTGGATGCCGTTGACTTAACGAAGGATAATGACCGCCTGACTCTGAACGTCGCGTTCAATTATGGCGGGCGCGATGAAATTGTCAACGCGATCCAAAATATCATGAAAGACGGCATCGCCCCAGAAGATGTGACTGACGAGCTCGTCAGTCGCTATCTGTATACGGCGGGCGTGCCGGACCCTGACCTCATCATTCGTACTTCGGGAGAACTGCGTGTGAGCAATTTCCTCATCTGGCAGGCTGCATATTCGGAATGGTACGTCACACCGACCTACTGGCCCGACTTCAACAAGGAAGAATATCGCCGTGCCCTGGAAACCTTTGCTCAACGCGACCGCCGTTATGGCAACGTCTCGTCGAACGAATATGAGGCGAGTAATGCTTAGACGCACACTCACGGCTCTTGCGTTGGCAGCCGTTGGTTTGCCTGCCATTATTTATGGGGGTGTATTTTATTTCCTGTTGATTGCCATCGTTCTGGGTGGCTGTGCGTGGGAATATATTCGTATGTTTCGGGCTGTTCACGTCGAACCCAATCAAATTGTCACGATCGGAGGCGTGCTGTGTATTGCCACAGCGCGCTTCTTTTTTCCGCAGGCTTCTATCTCGTTCTTGGTGGCATCTGTCCTGCTGGCAATGATGGTTCACGTCCTGGCGTATGAGCGCGGGCGTGATCAGGGGCCGGTAGATTTTGCTGTGACCGTGGCGGGAATTGTGTATCTTGGCTGGCTCGGTTCCTACCTGCTTGACCTTCGCCAGTTGCCTCAGGGCAATTGGTGGCTGATGATGGTCCTCCCGATCATCTGGGCAGGTGACACAGGCGCCTATTTGATCGGTTCTGTCTATGGAAAGCACAAAATGACGCCGCGCCTTAGCCCCAAGAAAAGCTGGGAGGGATATGTTGCCGGACTGGTTACTTCCATCCTTGTTGGTGTGTTTTTGTCCTATGCCTATACATCACTCGGGACTCAGCCACTGGGAGGCTTGATTACGCCGCTGCAGGGCGCCTTCCTGGGGTTGGTGATCGGCGCGCTCGTTCCCCTGGGCGATCTAGGCGAAAGTATGTTCAAACGACAAGGTGGGCTGAAGGACTCCAGCAACATCTTTCCGGGGCATGGCGGGTTTTTCGACCGGGTCGATTCGTGGATCTGGGGCGCGGCGCTGGGTTATTTCATTATTCAATTTGTGACGCTGTAAGCGTGTAGGAGGTCGTATGGGAAATGGTAAAAGTGATCCAACTCGAAATCTGGCTCTGGAGCTGGCACGTGTGACCGAAGCCGCTGCGCTGGCGGCCGGACGCTTCATGGGGCGTGGCGATAAGGAAGCGGCAGATGATGCTGCGGTCAACGCGATGCGAATCGTCCTGCAGACAGTGGACATGAACGGGATCATCGTTATCGGGGAAGGCGAGAAGGATAACGCGCCGATGCTCTACAACGGGGAAAATGTCGGGAATGGTATGGCGCCAGATGTAGATGTTGCCGTGGACCCTATCGATGGGACGCGCCCTTTGGCATTTGGTCGGTCGAATTCGCTCGCCACGGTTGCCATTGCCCCGCGCGGTACGATGTTCGACCCGGGCCCATTTGTATATATGAACAAGCTGGCGGTGGGACCAGAAGCCAAGGGCGTGATCAACATCGAAAAATCCATCACCGAGAACCTGCAGGCAATCGCGAAAGCCAAAGAGAAAGATATTGAGGACCTGACGACGATCATCCTCGACCGCCCGCGCCACAGCGAAATGATCGCCGAGATTCGTCGCTGCGGCGCGCGCATCCGTATCATTCCGGATGGCGATGTGGCAGCGGCGTTAATGACTGCCTGGCCCGATGCCGGTGTGGATGTACTACTGGGCGTGGGCGGCACCCCCGAAGGTGTTCTCGCGGCTTGTGCCCTGCGCGCCATGGGCGGCGAGATCCAGGGCAAGCTCTACGCACGCGATGAAGATGAGCTGCGTCGCGGACGCGACGCCGGCTACGACTTCGACAGAATCCTCACGATGGACGACCTGGTCTCCTCGGAAGATGTCTTCTTTGCCGCTACCGGCATCACAGACGGGGAGCTGCTCCAGGGTGTCCGTTATTTTGGCGATGGCGCCAGCACCGACTCGCTTGTCGTGCGTGGCCTCACTGGCACCGTCCGTCAGATCAACGCCACACACCGGCTCGATAAATTACATCGTTTCAGCGCTGTGAAATATTAAGCAGGTAGAGCGGATTGATAACCTGTCAAGGGCAAGAATTGCCACATTGCAAGCGTGACCTACATTATTATTTGATATCGCTTGACATCATCCTACCCTGCACGTATAATGTCGGTCGCTTTCCTCGCTAGCTCAATTGGCAGAGCGGGCGGCTGTTAACCGCTAGGTTCGAGGTTCAAGTCCTCGGCGAGGAGCCTATATACGGAAAAGTTTCCCGTGAAGCCCCCAGATTGTCCATATCTGGGGGCTCTTTTTTGGCTCATTTCTGATTTTGGTGCAGTTTTGGTGCAGTTTGTTTCATCCCTCAAACATGAGGTCGTCCATGAGTTGTGCGGCTTCTTCCTGCTTACTCGGTATAAGATGACCATAAACATCCAGGGTAATGCTAGGCTTCGAATGTCCAAGCCTTTTGGAGACAATCAAAACTGGAATGCCATGATTCAACATCAACGAGGCAGCTGTATGCCGCAGATCATGAAAACGGATCTTCGGTAATCTTGAGGCTGCAAGAAGCTTCCGAAAATCCCTGCGTATGTTGCTTGCTGTGAGGGGCGTACCAACACCAGAGGGGAAGACAAGGTCCAGATTAGTCCAGTCTTGACCAACAGATTGGATCAGTTCTTCTTGCTCCCTGTTATGAGCTCTCAGGATCTCGAGCGCCCCGCCGCATGCGTCGCATCTCGTCCGCAGATGAAACCGTGGATGACTAGTCCAAGAACAACAACATATCAAATTCACAATGAGGAAAACATGAAACCTATAATTCCCCCTATGGCATACCGCCGTTATCGTCGCTCTGTTCGCCGATCTTCTCTGGCGGAAAGGACACTGCCGAAAATGAAAAATGTCGAACCCCCCATGAAAGCGGAAACCGGCGAGTTCGCATCTCACCGGCTTCCCGTGCTGTTGTCTGGTAACAACAACGCTATTTTAGCTCAGTCTGACACTCTGGCAAATGACTCTGTAGTCACGGTCTAGGGACCACTCCCCTGCTCCTACTGCTACAATTCCCTGCAGGTAAGGTTCACGCCTTGCCTGCAGAGAATTCGGAAATGGTGTGAAACACCTATGACCGGGCTGCGTGGATGTGTGATCATGGCACCCAAGGGGGCATTGTCGTAACTGCAAACTAAATAAAAAGGTGAACCATGAGAACAGAAGCGTTGATCATCGTACTGGTGGTCATTGCAGGCAGCGAGCCATCTCGCCTTCTGCACACCGCCGTTGAATTTGTCGCACAGCTGATGCATATGATCGGCTTGTA
>DASSBC010000069.1:0-27426 GCA_035699125.1 Anaerolineales bacterium | reverse complement strand
TATAAATGTCCTCTGGATCTCCCGAAAGCGCTACCCAGCGGAACGGTCCCTTGCCCTCGCAAAATAGCGGTCGGATGTACGCAGGCACAAAGCCCGGGAACTCGAATGCATCTGTCACGCCGTTGTTATATGCCTGCTGGCGGATATTGTTGCCATAGTCGAAGACTTCTGCGCCGGCGCGTTGAAAGTCCAGCATGGCGCGCACGTGCTGCGACATCGAATCCATCGCCATCCGTTTATAGGTTTCCGGGTCAGACGTTCGCAACTCATTTGCCGATGCGACTGATAACCCTGATGGAATGTAAAACAGCGCTTCATGCGCGGACGTCTGATCGGTGACCACATCCGGAACGACTCCACGCGCCACAAGCTCTGCATACACATCCGCGGCGTTGCCGATCAGCCCGATCGATTGGGGAATCTGCCGTTCCTTCGCTTCCTCGACCAGCGTCATTGCTTCTTCGAGTGTATCCACGACGGTGTCCACATACCCGATCGCGCGGCGGCGTTCGGCGCGCTCTGCGTCCGCTTCGACAATAAGCCCGACACCTTCATTCATGGTGATCGCCAGCGGCTGCGCGCCGCCCATCCCGCCGAGACCGGCTGTCAATACGAACTTTCCCTTAAGGGACCCCCAGCCTTTGAGTTTGGCAAGCGCGCCGAAGGTTTCGTACGTGCCCTGCAAGATGCCCTGTGTGCCTATGTAAATCCACGAACCGGCGGTCATCTGCCCATACATGATCAGTCCTCTTTTGGCAAGCTCATCGAAGTGTTCCCAGGTTGCCCAATGCGGCACGAGATTGGAGTTGGCGATCAAGACCTTCGGCGCATCCTTATGACTTTTGAATACAACCACCGGTTTGCCCGATTGGACAAGCAGGGTTTCATCCTCTTCAAGATTCTTCAGCGCTTCGAGAATGGCATCAAAAGCTTCCCACGAGCGTGCGGCTTTTCCGCGCCCGCCGTAAACAACGAGATCGTCCGGCTTCTCGGCAACTTCAGGATCAAGGTTGTTTTGGATCATGCGGTACGCGGCTTCACTGAGCCAGTTTTTACAGGTAAGCTCCGTTCCTCGCGGCGCGCAGACAGTTCTGGGTCCAGACATCATGCGGTCTCCTTGTTGGAATAAAAAATCCCTCCCGGTTATTATACGCCGGGCGGGATTTCGGGGAGCTGCGTTACTGTTATTAGACTCTCGCGAGCAGGTCCGCAAAGTCTGTGCCGCGCAAGCGTGCCACCATTGCATCCTGCACTTCGCACCAGACGGAACGGATGGGGCAATGCGCTTCGAATCCACAGACGCCGCCTTGCGCGATACAGTCATGGAGATGGATGGGACCGTCGATGGCTTCGACCACTTCCAGCAGAGTGATGTCTTTAGGATCGCGAGCAAGAATTACACCGCCTCGCGCGCCGCGGGATGTGTGGAGCAAGCCTGCAATAGAGAGCTGGGAAATGATCTTTGCCAGGAAGGATGGCGGGATGTGCTGTTCCTCCGCTACGCTGCTCGTGGAAGCTCGTTCACCATTCTGTAACTTTGCCAGATGCAGAACGGCACGAACGGCATAGTCAGCTTGACGTGTGATTTGCATACGGTCTCCCTTCTAGAAAACAGACAATACCTGTCTCTAATGTAGGATTGTATTGCCACACGAAGATCTAAGCTAGTGTAAGATGTCACAAGGAAATCATGACCTTTTGCGCCGTTTTTAAACAAAAATGACCCGCCAATTGGCTCGCGGGTCATTACGGATTGCTCGAGTGGGAGCGGCTACGCCACTTTTCGCCCCTGCGGGACTTCTCGCGGAACGTTTAATGCAGCCTCCAACGCCTGTTGAATGGAGCGCACTTCGATGATCTCAATCCCTTTGGGATACGGCTCGCCTTTGCGTATGGCTTTTGGCACGATAGCAGTTCGGAAGCCCAGCTTTTGTGCTTCCCGCAAACGCGCCTGCATTTGCCCCGGCATACGCAATTCTCCGGCGAGACCGATCTCCGCGATCAGGACCGAATCGGCTTTCACAGGGATATCTCGCCAGGAAGAAGCGATGGCAGCCGCAATCGCCAGGTCTGCTGCCGGCTCATCGATTTGCAGACCGCCAACGACATTCACGAACGTATCCTGCTCCGAGAGTTTTAATCCCACGCGGCGGGTCAGCACAGCCGCGATCAATAACAGACGGTTGAAGTCCACGCCGTTCGCGGTTCTGCGCGCGTTTCCGAACTGTGTAGGCGAAGTGAGCCCCTGAACTTCTACAAGGATGGGGCGCGTGCCTTCCATCGTCACGGCGATGGCGGAACCCGCGGCATTGATCATGCGCTCGGCGAGAAATGCCTCCGATGGATTTGTCACTTCTGCCAGACCGCCTTCGCGCATTTCAAATACACCCACCTCGGATGTCGCGCCAAAGCGGTTCTTCACCGACCGCAACAAGCGATACGCCTGAAAGCGATCTCCTTCCAGATACAGCACCGTGTCTACAATATGCTCCAGCACACGCGGACCGGCAATGGTGCCTTCCTTCGTCACATGCCCGATCACGAAGACGGAGATACCACTGGTCTTTGCCAGCTCGCGCAACTGTGAAGAAGATTCTCGTACCTGCGAAACAGACCCGGCAGAGGAGTCCATATTCGAGAGGTAAACGGTTTGGATGGAATCCACGATTAGTAAGTCAGGTTTTACTTCGTTGACATGATTAAAGATGATCTCAAGGTTGGTCTCTGTGACGAGCAGTAAATTTTTGGGTAGTTCCTTCTGCGTATTTAGACGCATTGCACGCATCTTGATCTGGCGCTCTGATTCTTCACCGGAGACGTACAGCACACGCTGCTTTGCCCCCATCTCCATCGCCATTTGCAGCATTAGTGTCGACTTACCGATCCCCGGATCACCGCCAACCAGCACAATCGAGCCGGGCACAATTCCGCCGCCGAGGACACGCGCGAACTCTCCGATAGGGAGGTGGATGCGATCTTCCGCGTCGCCCGAGATATCGCCGATCGAGCGCGGCGAAGACCGCCCCGTCAGCCCGCGCACCGACGAGCTCTTCGCCGTCGGCTCATCGTGTATAACTTCCTCCACCATGCTGTTGAACGATCCACATTGTGGACATTTGCCCATATAGGATGCGGCAACCCGCCCGCATTCCTGACAAACGTAACGTGTATGTGTCTTTGCCATTTAAACCTCGCAGGGACGGCAAGTTCGCCGTCCCTACAGTATAACAGAATTTATGTTCTATTTTCTATGCGGTAATGGCATAGATCTGATTCAGCATGTTCAGAAATTCCCCCGAGGGTCGCTCTTTCAGGATCTCCTTACGGGATTCCCGATCTAAAGTTCTTAACAGTAAATACTGAACTGCATACTTGCGGAAGAGGCGCTGCCCGTCTTCTTCGCCATAGAACTTTATACTTTTTGCGAGATGCTCGCGCACGGTCCTTTGCACCTGCTCTGGGGAGACCTGTTCGCGGTCCAGCCCGGAAAAGATCCAGGGATTAGCGATGGCGGCACGCCCGATCATGACCGCGTCACAACCGGTATATTGCTTCATGCGCTGGATGTCTGCGACGGTTTTGACATCGCCGCTGCCGATCACGGGGATGTTGACCAGTGACTTCACCTCAGCGACAGCATCCCAATTTGCGGTACCGGCGTAGCGCTGCTCCTTCGTCCGCCCGTGGATGGCGATGAGGGATCCTCCGTTTTCCTCCACGACGCGAGCAATGAGCTTATAGTTTTGGTTTCGGTCCCATCCCAGGCGGATCTTCCCGGTGACCGGAACGTGCAAAGCGGCTGTTAGTTTCTTAAAGGTGTGGGCAATCTTCAGCGGAGTCGGCATCATGCCTACCCCTGCGCCGCGGTCCGCAATGCTTTTCGCCGGGCAGCCCATGTTGATGTCGATGATGTCCGGGTTCAGCTCCTGCACGCGCAGCGCGGCTTTGAGAATCAGATCCGGGTCATCGCCGTAGATTTGAAAGGTGACAGGTCGTTCCGCTTCTTCGAAATATAGTCGTTTTGCTGGTTCCTTCGAGCGGCTGAGAATTTTTTCCACTTTCACGAACTCAGTGTAGCTCATGGCAGAGCCAAGCGCGCGGCAAAGGGAACGGAACGGCCAGTCGGAATAGCCGTCCATGGGCGCGAGAATAGCATCCCCGTAGATGGGGATGTTGCGTACTGTAAAAGCAGGCGTTCGAGAATTCATCATAAGAGCGGCGCAAGTATAACAAAAAAACCTCAATCCGACCCGCGTCGAACAACTGAGGAGATAAACTTAGGGAGATACCGAATTTTCTGAGGTTCGATATCTCCCTGGCCAAAGCGCTAGACAGGCTGCTTCTTCAGCAGCTCCAGGAAGTGCTTGCGGAACTTGGATACCTTCGGCGCCACTACTGCCATGCAGTAGGGCTGGTATGGATTGTTAGCAAAATATTCCTGGTGGTAGTCCTCTGCGATGTAGAATTTATCCAGCTTTTCCACCTGCGTGACGAGGGGCCGATCCCAGATCTTCTGTGTGTTCAAATCCTTGATCAGTTCCTCGGCAATTCTCTTCTGCTCTTCGTCGTGATAGAAGATGGCAGAACGGTATTGCGTGCCCACGTCTGCGCCCTGGCGGTTGAGGGTCGTGGGATCATGGATGGCGAAGAAAACGTTCAGCAGGTCGCGGTAGGAAACCACATCCGGGTCAAACTGGACCTGCACGACCTCAGCATGTCCCGTATCGCCATTGCAGACAGCTCGGTAGGTGGGGTTGTCTACGTGACCGCCCGCATACCCTGATTCCACAGAATGGACGCCCCTGATCTCATCGTAAACAGCTTCCAAACACCAGAAGCACCCCCCAGCCAGTGTTGCAGTTTGAAGATTATTACTCATATGAATACTCCTTCTCTAAGTCTTTGCCGCTAAATTCATGCGGCACTTCGTTTACACTCCATAGACGCTATACCATACCAAAATCTTATTAACAAAGGCTTACGAAATCTCATAAAAAATTGTCCCGCAGTGGAACTGCGGGACAATTTTGATTTATATTGCCGGTGCGGCTGGTGCTGCTTCGGCTTCCTGCTCGCCATCCTGTTCGAGGACGATCTCGCCCTCCGAATTCAGGCTTACCAGCACGGCATCTCCGTTCTGGAATTCGCCGCCCAGGACTCGATCGGATAGCGGGTCTTCCACTTTCTGCTGGATCACCCGGCGCAGGGGACGGGCGCCAAATTCGGCGTCATAACCCTGGTCAGCGAGTGCTGAAAGGGCGGCTGGCGTCGCCGTGAGGATCAGATTGTGCTCTCTGAGACGCTCGGCAACTTTATCGAGCTCCAGCGAAACGATTCGCTGGATGTCTTCCTTGTTGAGCGAGCGGAAGATGACCACAGCATCCAAGCGGTTGATAAACTCCGGTCGGAAGGCACGCTTGAGCGATTCGTTCAACTTCTTGCGCATGTCTTCGTAAGAAACACGCTCTTCGCTCACTTCGTCACGCTTCAGGGCAAAACCTAAAGAGGACTGGCGCTTGATCATATCGGCGCCAATGTTGGAGGTCATGACGATGATCGCATTACGGAAGTCCACTTTGCGGCCCTTGGCATCCGAGAGATGACCTTCTTCCATAATTTGCAAGAGCATATTATGGACTTCGGGGTGCGCCTTCTCTACCTCATCAAACACAACAATCGAATACGGACGGCGGCGCAACGCTTCGGTGAGCTGCCCTGCCTCTTCGTAGCCGATGTATCCAGGAGGGGCACCGACCAGGCGGGAGGCGGTGTGGCGTTCCATAAACTCAGACATATCCAACTGGACGGCTGCATCTTCACTGCCAAACATAAACTTGGCGAGTGTCTTGGTGAGCTCGGTCTTACCAACGCCGGTCGGTCCAAGGAACATAAATGAACCGATTGGGCGGCGCGGGTCTTTCAATCCGGCGCGGGCGCGACGGACAGCACGTGAGATCGCCACGATGGCGTCATCCTGCCCGATGATGCTCTTTTGCAATTCTTCTTCCATCTTGAGCAAACGCTGGGATTCTTCTTCGGCGAGTTGCATGAGCGGAACGCCCGTCCACATGGACACGACTTCGGCGATATCTTCCGCCGACACGACGGGGCTGTTGGCGCGATCCCAACCGGTGCGCAATCGTTCAATCTGCTCGCTCAGCTCGATCTCGCGCTCTTCCCATTCATGCACGTCTTCACTGTTGCCCTCTTCCTGTGCAAGGGAGCGGTTTTGACGAGCTTGCCGTAGCTTGCCAAACAGGTCTTTCGACTCTTTCGCTGCCTCACTCTTGTACATGCGTACACGAGAGGATGACTCATCGATCAGATCAATGGCTTTGTCGGGGAGGAATCGTTCGGTCACGTAACGAGAGGACAGATGCGCGGCAGCCTCGAGCGCCTCATCCGAAATGACAAGATGGTGGTGCTCTTCATAGGCTGCGCGGATTCCCTTGAGGATCTCGATGGTTTCTTCCTCGGAGGGTTCTTCGACCTGAATTGGCTGAAAGCGGCGTTCAAGCGCCGCATCTGACTCAATGTGTTTGCGATATTCGTCCATGGTGGTGGCGCCGATGACCTGCAATTCGCCACGCGAAAGCGCCGGCTTGAGGATATTCGCGGCATCCACCGAGGAACCGGCAGCACCCGCACCTACCAGCATATGGACTTCATCAATAAACAAAATAGCGCCTGATTGCTTCAATTCGTCAATCACGCGTTTTAGTCTTTCTTCGAACTGACCACGATACATTGTGCCAGCTACCAGGGAACCCACATCGAGTTGTAATAACCGTTTGTTCATAAGCGGGGCGGGCACATCGCCCTCGATAATGCGTTGGGCAAGCCCTTCGACGATGGCGGTCTTGCCGACGCCGGGTTCGCCGATCAACGCAGGGTTGTTCTTCGTGCGGCGTGCCAGAATCTGGATCACGCGCTCGATTTCCATCTGACGCCCGATCACGGGATCGAGCTTTTTCTCTTCTGCTTTGGTGGTTAAGTCTGTCGCGAGCTGATCCACAAGCGGGGTCTTCGCGCTGGAAGAGGAGCTGCGCGAGGAGCTGCTGCCAGCCGGCGTGGGGGAAGAAGCGGACTCATTTAGGACGCGGCGAGTCTGCCTGCGAATTTGCTCCGCAGTGACGCCGAGCCGACGAAGGACTTCCATCGCTGTGCTATCCACACGTACCAATCCCAAAAGGATATGTTCCGTGCCGATATAGTGGTGCCCGAGCCGGCGCGCTTCATCCACTGCATGTTCAAGAACTTGTTGTGTTTCTGCTGCTAATTCAACGCGATTGGGATCAAAACTGCTTGAGCTGGTGGTAACACGACGAATCACTTCGCGTACCCGGTCAGACGTCATACCGAGTTCACGCAGGACTCGCCCTGCCACACCGCCTTCTTCATCCATTAATCCAAGGAGAAGGTGTTCCGTACCTATATTATTGTTGCGGGATTGTTCAGCCTCTTGATGCGCAAGGCTGAGGACACGTCTCGCTCTTTGTGTAAAGCGCTCCATTCCTGCCATAGTAGTTTTCTCCTAAATCTATGGAGAGTATTCTACCAAAAACGGGGAAGAGTCTGCGTTGGAATAAGATTAGAATTTGTTTGCAAGAAGGTTACAGTATTGTAACGGCGGTGGAGAAAGATGCACCAGCGCCCCTTGGTATGTGGTAAAACTCACTTGAAATCGATTGTTATAGAACAAAACGAACACGAAAGATGGAGGTTGTGTCCATGCCGAGGGTAATCTCGTAGCAACTTCATGATAAAACCTTATGAAGGCCAATCATCCCTGACAAAGGACGGGCATTATGAAATCAATCTGTATTTTCTGTGGCTCGGCAGACGATGTCCACCCGGACTATGTGGAAGGCGCACGTTTTATGGGCAGGACTCTGGCAGAAAGAGGTATCCGTTTGATCTACGGGGGCGGTAAGACGGGATTGATGGGGGTCGTGGCAGATGCGGCTCTCGACGCCGGCGGCATCGTCGTGGGAGTCATTATTCCTTCTATGAATACGGCTGCGCTGGCGCATGCTGGTCTCACTCACATGGACGTAGTCGATGGCATGCACGCCCGCAAAGCCCGCATGCATGAGCTGTCAGACGGCTATATTGCCATGCCGGGCGGCTTTGGCACGTTTGACGAGCTGTTCGAAACCGTCACCTGGGCACAAACCGGTGCGCATGAAAAACCCGTGGGGTTATACAACGTTCGAAATTATTATGCTCCTTTGCTGGCTGCCATCGACCATGCGGTTGCAGAGGGCTTTGTCTTCCAGGAACATCGTGATGTCTTGTTTAGCGATTCAGTCCCGAATGCTCTGATTGACAAGATGGCTCGGTATAAACATCCGCGCGAGGCGGTAAAGAGGTGGATGAGGGAGGAGTAGGGGAAGAGCTAATTGGTAAATAGTAATTCGTACCTGAAGAGAGATTCCTTATGAATATTCTCGGACTTGAAATTTCTGCGATTGATTTGCCAGCGCAAAAAGATTTTTATGCCAATATTCTCGAATTGCCTGTAACGCTGGACGCAGCTGTCCTGGAGGTAAAAGCCGGACAGACCGTTTTGCGATTTACGCAGGCGCCTTCTGAATTCATAGGTGCCTATCATTTCGCGTTCAACATCCCTGAAAACCAGTACCTGTCCGCAAAGCAATGGATTACACGCCAGCTTCCCTTATTGCAGGATAAAAGTGGAACGGAGGATTTCAAATCACAGAATTGGAATTCGACGTCCCTGTATTTTTTAGATGCGGCAGGGAATGTGCTGGAATTTATTGCACGCCGCGATTTGAAAAACGCTGTTACAGGAGAATTCAACTCTTCCCAAATCTTGAATGTAAGTGAGATTGGTTTGCCCTCGGAAGATGTCCTGGCGCTTGCGGATCAGCTTTGCACACAATTGAGTTTGTCTGTATTCAAGCAGGAGCCGAATGAGACATTCACGCCGGTCGGAGATGACAACGGACTGTTTATCCTTCCAATCAAAGACCGAATCTGGATGCCCGATTCCGGTGTCCCTGCAAAGCTTTTGCCTGTGAAGGTGACGGGAGAAGTCCATGGCAGGGAATGGGAAGTGCGCGGTGTGCCGTATGAAGTTATCGGCTAAAGGATATTGTAGCCAAGGTTACTGTGAGACTCTCCCTAAAGGTCCCTGTGGATCGATCAACCCCTGCAACGCACTATACGGCACAAGGACTGTCTGTGTGCCTGCCGCATAGGCAGTGACCAGCCCCGGATCAAAGGTGATCATCAAGCCATCGGCAGTGATGTTCCAGTCTGCGTAGACGTCTGGAGAAGGCTGTGCGCTGTCTTCGAAGAAAAATTCCCCATGCTGCTTTTTCAGTTCCGCGATAGAGTACTTTGCAATTACGTCCAGATAATTCGAATTGGGGAGGAAAAGGTCACCGAGCGCCAATTCCCTGCCCTGACCGAGGTCATAATTGACAGTGAGGGATTCATACCCCGGGTGTGCCGCTCCGGCACTGTAAAACTCGATGTTCAATTTGAGGCTCCAGATATTAGCAATTTGCGAAACCAATGCATAGGTCAACTTAAGATCGCTTCCGAATTCGGGGGAGGCATTGGTTTGCAGGAATTCCTGCCTTTTTAGCTCCACTTGCTGTTTTACGATCTCATTCAGCTTCCGGTTGAATGCCTGCACGCGTGGATCGTTACTGCCTGTTAGTTGGGGCGTCTCAGCTGCGATCGTATAATCGGGGCTTTGACTTGTTTCGCTAAAAGGCACAGAAATCAATGTCACTTGCTGACTGATGGGAACATCCGGTCTTAACGTAATACCTACTGCTGTCACTGCTGCCATCGCAGCTGCAATGAGGATGACTTTGCCCGCCGTCGCTCCAAATATCGAAGGAAAGAGAGCGGGTACATTCATCCACAAGTACTGGAGAAATCCAATTGTGGCGGTCGCCGTTAAAACTCCCAGAGCGGTATTGATGTATTTCTTGTCGCCTGCCAGTTTGAGTGCTCGAATACCAAACTGTTTAAAGCGGCGGTCCCGATTTAGTGCAAGAGCCTTCAACTCGAACGCTGCCTGTGCAGGCATGTCGATAAAGAGGTGCACGCTGCCCATTGCTACGCCTGCAAGCTGCAATTGTGAGGGTGATGTTTGGACAAGCCTTGCAATAAATTCAAGCAATTGCTGCTGCTTTTCAGAGTCAAACGCAGCCGGGTCCACGCCCTGAATGACAAGTTCCGCCCGGCGGACAGTCGGTTCGATTGCGATTTTCAATTCGGCTTTCAGAGTCTCTATCAGCTGATGAATCGCCGACTCTACCCCCAGCGCTTTCACGTCAATAAACTGGAGACCAGCCAGTTGATATCGCATATCGGCTGGAATCTTTACTTGATCGAGATTCAGGATAAAAATTGTGCGGCCTGAATCCTGTGCCAGGTCAATTTCTTTGCGGACGTTCTCAGAAGCCGCTGCAGAAGAGGAAAGCATAAGAACGAAGGCATCACAGGTGTCAATTGCTTGGACAATCTGCGTCCGCCACAATTTACCAACTTTAATTTCCTTACGATCGATCCAGATGTTTATGCCCGCACGCTGCATCCTTTCCACAAGGTGGTTCACAGTTTCCAGATCGCGGCGGGAATAGCTTATAAAGACCTGTCCCATACTAACCTGTCTCCGTTTGAAAGAAGCTTCAATATCTCCAGTGCTTCCTGCTTGCCTCCGTAGCCATTTTCGCCGCCGGGTCCCACGCAGGAGGGGCAACCGTCAGCACACGGGCAATCCCTGACAAGCTCGAGAGCGCGTGCCACGAGTTCCTCGTGCATCTCGAATAGTTTCTGGCTGAACCCAATCCCCGCCGGGATGGAGTCGTACAAGACAATAGTTGGTTGACCAAAGGTTTGATTCTCGACAGGCTCCACATGCGTTCCCAGATCTCCTGTATCGCACATCAGGAATAACGGCGCGAGATTACCAAGCACATATGCTAGCCCGGAGAGTCCGCTGCGCATGCGGACGTTTTGCTCCGCTTTGCGATGACAGGACGGACAGAGCGTGATGAGATTCTCCATCCGATTCGCTTCCACGAACGAAGTGAAGGCGCGAAATGGGACTTTGTGATGCACATCATGCTGGCGGTTGGTCTCCACCGCGCCGCAGACCTGGCAGGTATATTTATCGCGTGCCCGAACCCGGTCACGAAGCTGCGTCCAGCCCGGTCCGTAGTCGTTTGGGTCGTTAGTCCACATGCCGGCTTCGCGCAGGCGCGAAACCGTCTCTTCGGAGAGGGAAACCCAGTAACCGGTCGTGATCAATTCCGTGGGAGGCAGATCCAGCGGTTCTTCCCCCAGGTTTTCATGCGTGTACCAGCGCCGTTTGCGGAAGCCGGTCACCTGCGTGGTGACCTGCAACTCGCCCCATCTCTTCTCGCCGCCAAGAGCAGCGGCTTGAGCCGATTCCGATAACACAGCGACCTCTGTGCTGCGCAACGGCTCGGTATAATAATCACTTTGGATCGGGGTTAGATATGCAATATGCTCATCGAGATTTAGGTCTTTCACAAAAAACGACTGCGCCTCATGTAGATAGATCGCGCCTGGATGCACCATCCACAACGCGCTTTCACCGTCCACTGTTCCAATGGTCAGAGGTCTTTCGTCAATGTTCGTCTGCAAGACAACTCCCTGTGGCGAGGCGGAACGTAACGAAATATTCGCGGCAGGATACTGGTTTGCCATCCAGTAATATTTGTCGTTTGAGAAGTGGACCTCGCCATTGGAAAGCAGAAATTCAAGAAACTCATCGACGGTGTCTCCCGGTAACGATCCAAAACTTTCGCCTTTTTGGAAGGGCAGCTCGAACATGGCGCAACGCAGATGCTCGAGCAGGATTAGCAAATGATCGGGGTTGACCAATGCCTGCTCCGGCGACCGTTCGAAGAAATATTCCGGGTGGTGGGCGAGGAACTGATCCAGCGGACTTGCGGATGCAATCATGATCGCGGCCGCGGTTTCGAGTCCGCGTCCGGCGCGACCCGCCTGTTGCTGCGCGGAGGCGACAGTCCCAGGGTAGCCAATCAGGATCGCCGCGTCCAGCCCACCGATGTCGATTCCCAACTCCAGGGCATTCGTGGCGACGACAGTTTTGATGGTGCCTTCCCTCAGCCCTTTTTCAATCTCTCTCCGTTGGGCGGGGAGGTAACCGGAGCGGTAGCCTCTGATTGGTAATTCATAATGAGTAATTGGAGATTGGCCACTGGAGACTGGAGACTGGTTTTCTTGAAGGTAGCGCAGGATGATCTCGACACTTCTCCTTGATCTTGCAAATACAACAGACTGAACATTTTGCTTTAGAAGATCTTGTGAAAGCCTAACGCCCTCGAGTAACGATGATTTTCGCAAGCCGAGTGATGGGTCGGTGATGGGTGGGTTGTACATAATAAAGTGGCGCGGCCCACGCGCCGAGCCATCCTGATCCACTAAATGCACAGGTTCTTCGATAATACGCTGTGCAAGTTCCTTGGGATTGCCAATCGTGGCGGAGGCAAGAATAAACTGGGGTTTTGCGCCGTAAAACCTTGCCACACGCTTCAATCTTCGGATCACATTGGCGACGTGCGAGCCAAATACGCCGCGGTAAGTATGCGTTTCATCGACGATCACGAAGCGCAGATTGGAGAAGAACTCAAGCCAGTTGGTATGATGTGGCAGGATTCCCGTGTGGAGCATATCGGGGTTGCTGAGCACGATACGCGCCTTCTTGCGGATCGCGGCTCGGGCGGATGGGGGGGTGTCGCCGTCGTAGATCGCGGCGCTTAACGAATAATTTGTAATTCGTAATTCGAGATTCGAGCTTAGAGACTGGAGACTAGAGAGCTGGTCCTGGGCGAGGGCTTTGGTGGGAAAGAGATAGAGAGCACACGCGTTGGGATCGTGGATCAAACCAGCAAAGACGGGCAGGTTGTAGGAAAGTGTCTTTCCGCTGGCGGTGCCGGTGGAGAGGATCACGTTTGCTCCCGCGCGGGCATGAGTCCAGGCTTCGAGCTGGTGGGAGTACAGGGTGTGGATGCCGGTGGCGATCAGAGTTTGCTTGACGGGATCTGGCAGGTCCTCCGGGAAGGGATCTGTTTGCGCGGGTCGTGGAGGCAGTGTCTGCCAGGCGACGAGATTGGGCGCCGTCTCCGGGTCACGTTTCCAGAACTCCAAAAGAGAGGCAAGAGGCATGGTTACGTTTCTCTTTGCAGCATTCGGAATGCAATCGCGCCGAACGCCAGTGGGATCCAAAACGTTACGCCTCGATAGGCAAGCGTGATCACCACTGCTTCGCTCCAGGGAACGCGCAGAGAAGAAAGCGCAAGGGGCATCACACCTTCGATAATCCCCACACCGGCAGGAGTGGGCGTGACGATCAGAAATAGATAGGCAATGGCAAACCCGCCAATGATCGTCCCGGCTGTGAAAGGCACCTGAAACGCCATAAAAATCAATACCAGCACGCACATCAACAGGGCTTTGCCAGCTAACGAATAAAGAAGAGGGAGGAAGAGATTGTGATACTTCTCAGGTAAAGCTCTTAAATCATCTGCCATCTCATGTGCAAATTCATGAGCCCGTTCTTCGCTGAGGTAGGCTCGATGAATAAAGGGACCCACAATCCGATTGACCAGGCGCGCCATCCATGCCAGGGTATTCCCCAGGGCATCGGCGGAGCGCGAGCCGAGATACAGTAAAAAACCGAACCCCGCGGCGACAGCAAACATCACGCCAGAAGCGATGAGCTCCGCAGGGTCGAGGTCATTGCGGCGGAAGAGGACAATTAATCCAAGCGTGAGCACAACCAGAAAAGCGACATAGTCCAGAAACAAGCCTAGCATGGTGGCGATCGTGATCTTGCCCACTGATTTTCCGTTTCCCGCGGCATGACTGATAAAGTATGCCATGCCGCTCATGCCAATGGTCGGTGCAACGATATTCACAAATGTCGTTGCCGCATAGAGAAGTGAAAGCCGGGTCAGGCTCTCGTTCATGTTAAGCACCTGATACAAAGACCGATAGACGAACCCCATCATTAAGAACCAGACAAATTGGATGAAGACCGCTAAAAGAATAAACCAGATATTTCCATGTTGAAGGGTTTTCAGGATGCTTTCCAACTCACCAAAACTAAGATACACAAAGGCGGCAGCGAGGAACAAGACTAAGATGAAAATGAATTTCCGCATATCGAGAGGATTATACACAAACACCCGCAAACACAATTCGTTTGCGGGTGTTTGGTTACTATCAGCACCGTTCGCGGCGGCTGGCTTGAGCGGAGTTAATCTCTGCGCCTGCCCCCCATGCCTCCGACTAAGAAGACATAATAGAGCAGCTGCAGCACGGCTGTGATGAGTCCTGCCACATAGGTGAGCGCAGCGGCGTTCAGAACCTGGTTAACGCCTCGCTGTTCCTCTTCTGTCTGGATGATGCCGGTCTGATAAAGCAATTGCTTCGCCCGCGCAGAAGCATTGAATTCCACGGGCAGGGTAGCGAG
The DNA here is from genome assembly GCA_035699125.1 of Anaerolineales bacterium. GTDB lineage: Bacteria > Chloroflexota > Anaerolineae > Anaerolineales > Villigracilaceae > Defluviilinea. The sequence goes on along the minus strand of DASSBC010000069.1, from coordinate 12,914 downwards.
GGCAAACAACGCGCCTCCCGAGAAGACAATTACGCCAACCCACGCCAGCTCTGTCATGCGCAGGACCAGACCGATCATGATCAGGATCCAGCCCAGATTTGAGCCGATGTTGACCGCCGGCACCAACATGGCGCGGATGCGCATCGGGAAGTAATCTTCCGCGTCCTGCATGGCGTGACCCAGCTCATGCGCGGAGATGGCTACCGCTGCCACCGAAGGACTGCGCGCCACACCCTCAGACAGGAACAACGTCTTGTTGCGCGGGTCATAATGATCGCTAAGCTGCCCCCCAGTCCCCTGGACCTGGACACCATACAGATTTCCAGTGGAGATCAGGCGCTGAGCAGCCTGATGCCCCGTTAATCCGCTGGTGGCGCGTACCTGGCTCCACTTGTTGTAGGCATGCCGCACATACCAGGAAGCCAATCCCATGAGAGCAATGGCGGGGATCATGAAGCATAGATATGTGGGATCAAAGAAAAACATGGTTCCTTCCTTTCAAATCAAGCTGGGGTATGCTACTGGACAGGTGTAGCCGTAAACGCCGGGATCGAGGTAGGCTGTGAGGTGGGAATGGCATTCCCTTCGAGGATCGCCAGCAACGTTTGGACTGCTGCGTCCAATTGCGGATCGTTCTCTGACTCAAAATCTTCCGGCGACATCTCCACAACGACATCCGGCATCAAGCCAATGTGGTCGATCAATCGTTCGTCCGGCGTAAGCCAGCGAGCGATCGTGACACGCGCCGCACCCTCGTTATTGGAAAGAGGCACCCAGTTCTGCACAGAGCCTTTCCCAAACGACTTAACTCCGACCAGTGTGGCTCGATCATAATCCTGCAAGGCTCCTGCGAGGATTTCGGAGGCAGAGGCAGAGCCCTCATTAATTAACACCACAAGAGGGATGTCCGTTGCCTGGCCGTTGCCCAGGGCTTTATGCTCTTCGCGCCGCCCATCGCCATACTGCTCATATAAAATGACACCTTCATCGATAAATTCCGAAGCCACTTCCACAGAGGTGCTCAGATAGCCTCCAGGGTTATTCCGCAGGTCAATAATAATCCCTCTGGGATTTTGCTTTAGGAGATCGTCCAATGCAGAACGCAATTCCTGGGTGGTCTGCTCACCAAAGGTGTTGATATCCACATACCCCAGGTTATTTTCAAGCATTTTCCCTTCCGCGCTACGGATTTCGATCTCGGCACGGGTAATCGTGAACTTCAGTGGCTCCGGCTGCCCTTCGCGGGCCACCGTTAAAGTAACCTCGGTCCCTTCCGGTCCCAGTACCTTCAAACGAGCCTCTTCGGGAGCTACACCGGTCATGTCTTCGCCGTCAATCGCAATAACTTTGTCTCCGGGCAGCAATCCAGCCGTATCCGCAGGAGAACCCTCAATCGGACTCACAATTGTGAGAAAGTCTCCATCGGTGTCCACATAAGCACCAATACCTTCATAGCGACCTTGCAGCGAAGATGTCTCGTTCTCATAGACTCGTGGTTCCATATAAAATGTCTGCTGGTCGCCGAGCGCATCCATCATGCCGCGGATCGCACCCTGCATAAGCAGCTCATCATTGATAGGCTGTTCCACAAACTGGTTATGGACAATATTCCAGGCTTCCCAAAACGGTACAAATAGTGTTTCCAATTCGTCAGGGGTGGCAGCTTGCTGTTCCGGCTGTACACCCGGCGCGCCAGGGATAAAGTCGCTCAGGACTGGTAATTGAAACTGACCGGTCGCTGGTATAAGATGTCCGAAGATAAATCCACCGGAAAACGCTCCGGCAAGCAGAATAAGCCCTACAAATGCCCCCAAAATAGTTTTGGTCGTGTGATTCACAGATGCCTCCATAGTAGTTAACGAAAACATAACAAAGATACTATGCCGTGATTAATGAATAATGAATGAATTGTTACGAAAGTGTATGAACGGCATATGTGATTTATAAACCTTACCCCCATCTTACACGCTATATAGGACTAATCCCCTAAAAGAATCGGCAGGTGAGTCCAATCGGTGAAGACGCCGCTGGCATCCTCTGTGGGTTCATCGCAACCATATAAGAGGCTTGCCATCCCTACTTCGAGGGCGGCACGCGTGGTACGCGGTAAATCATCGATCATGACACATTTGCGCGGGTCTGGCTCATCCGCAAGGTCCATGGCGATGGCGAACGACTCGGGCATCGGTTTGCAGTATGGAGACACGGCGTTGATGTCCACAATTGTCTCGAAGAGATCGTCCAGCTCGAGCGCCGCAAGGACACGACGGGCGTGGGAAACGTCTGCGTTGGTAAAGATCAAGTTACGGGTTGGTAGAGACGCGATCACTTCACGGACCACCGGATTGGGGCATAGGTACTCCGTAAGGGGCAGGTCATGGACATACGCCAGGAAATCCTGTTTATCGACCCTGTGCCGTTCCTCCAGGCCGCGTAACGTTGTCCCGTACATTTTGAAGTACTGCTCACGTAAAAAGGGGACATCACTTTCCGGTACCCCAAGCCGCTCGATCATGTACAGATTCATGCGATCCTTGATCGCCGGCCAAAGACCTGTTGAAGATGGATAGAGCGTATCATCCAAATCGAAAAATAAAGTAGTAAACCTCATACAATGATTATACTGAAAAATATTGCAAAGGTTTCATCCTTGATGTTTCACTCTCTAAACAACCTTCGCAAGGTTAAGGTGCCTGCAAGTGCTGGTTGAAAAACCGTATGGTGTTTTGAATGAATTCCTCATCGCCTGTGCCGTAAAACGTATGCGGCATATCCTGATAGTAGGTACATTCCACGCTCTTGCCAAGCGCCGCAAGCTGGTCACAGGTGAGTGCTGACCACTCGACAGGCACGGTTGCATCCGCCGTGCCATGATGAATACTGACTGCCGCCGTGATGTTCTGAAAGAAGTACATTGGCGAGATGCGGTTCAGCGCCTCGACAGGGACATTGAGTTCCTCCAGCCCGCGCGTTTGCCCGGACCATCCAAAGATGCCCTCATAATTCTTGCGATCGTCGCCGCTCATTGCACCGTACAGCACCGCGGCGCGGACGCCATCCGTCACGGTCAGCACGCGCGTGGTGATGCCGCCGCCCATGCTGTGCCCCCAAAGCCCGATACGGTCCGCTCTTGCGGTTCGCAACAGATCCGTTCCACCACTCTGTGACTGCACCAGAGCAATCAGATTCAGCACATCGATCGCCATCCCAACCCGAAAGAGATTCTCACCGTTATCCGAAGGCGCGTACCCACGCAGGTTGGGATGCAGCACGATGTAACCGGCGCTCGAAATGGCATCTGCATAATGGGTCGTGTAATCAAGCGTGTGGTAGATCGCCGGGTCAATGTATCCGTGCAGCGCAATGACCACCGGATGCGGACCCTCGTCATTCGGGATATCTGCAAACCCGTAGATGTTCAAACCGTCGCTGGGATAGCGCATCAAATAGCGGGTGAAGTATAGGTTTTGCGCCATCACTTCCAGAAATTCGATCTGCCCGCCTCCATAGGCGCGCGTACGCAGATAATCAATGCTCCAGAAGTAGTATGGATCGGGTGTCGGAGAGAGCGTGGGGATAGGGACGACGGTGGCTGTTGGAACGGGACTCGGTGTATCCGACGGCATGACTGTGCTTGTGGGTGTGATGGTTGGAAGTTGAGGTGCAGATGCACAGGATGTCAGAACTAAGCTTAGCGCCAATAAGAGTTGTTTCATGCCGATAATTATAGCGGGCGAGAGTTATAATCTTCGCATGCCTATTCGCTTGTTATCACCGGAAGTCGCCTCACAGATTGCAGCAGGAGAAGTCATCGAGAGGCCGGCTTCGGTTGTCAAAGAGTTATTAGAAAATTCCCTGGACGCGGGCGCGCATTCGATTGCAATCACGATCGAAGAAGCTGGGAAGAAGCGGATCGAAGTCGCCGATGATGGAGTCGGCATCCCTCCTGTCGAACTGGAGCTGGCGATCTCGCGCCACGCGACCTCGAAGCTGGCGCGCGCTGACGAGTTGTTTTCTATCTCCACACTTGGGTTCAGGGGTGAAGCCCTGGCGTCCATCGGCTCCGTGTCCAGAATGACCGTGACCTCACGTGTGCAGAATGAACCGGAGGGAGCCCGCCTGCAGGTAGAAGGAGGTATAGCGAGTAAGCCGACGAAAGTCGGCACTACGGTCGGCACAACGGTTCGTATCGAGGATCTGTTCTACAACGTCCCTGCCCGTTTGAAATTTCTGAAAAGTGATATCACAGAACGCCGCGCCACCGACGTGCTTGTGACTCGCTATGCACTTGCGTATCCAGGAAAACGATTCAAGCTGTCCGATGGCAGAAATATCGCTCTGCAGACGTCGGGCGATGGCGACCGGCGCGCCATCCTTGCTGCGCTGTACGGGGTGGATGTGGCAAAACAAATGCTGGAGGTCCTGGCAGAAGAAGAGGGATTGAGTATCAGCGGGTTTGTCAGCCCCATTTCGCTGACGCGCTCCAACCGCAGGGAAATCACGTTTTTCATCAACGGGCGCTGGGTGCATGATGTGTCTCTCAGCACCGCCCTTTTACAGGCATATCACACCTTACTAATGGTGGGCAGGTATCCGCTCACTGCCCTCTTTCTGGAAATCCCTCCCGCGGAAGTGGATGTCAACGTCCATCCGGCGAAAGCCGAAGTGCGCTTTCGGAATCAGGACAAGGTCTTCAGCTTCGTTCAGCGTTCTGTGCGGAAGGCACTGCTGGCATATTCTCCCGTGCCGAATGTGGCGCCAAGTTTATGGGGAATTACGCGCACCCTGCCTCCTGAGCAGCCGTATCACACCGGGCTGGATTGGAAGATCGCCCATGATGAGGAGCTATCCGTAACGGGTCATGCGGAAGTGTCGCGCGAATCCTCTGATTCTCAGCCACCCATTTCCTCATCTGCATCCTCCGTCTCTACTCTTTCCCATTCTGTTCCCCTGCTCCGCCTCGTCGGTCAGATCGGTGCCACCTACCTCGTTGCCGAAGGCCCCGACGGGTTATATCTCGTGGACCAACACGCCGCGCACGAGCGCGTTTTGTTTGAAAAGCTGATGACACAGCACGCGAGAAAGAATATACCGGCCCAGGCTTTGCTCACACCCGTGGCAGTTACGTTGCCTCCTGCCTCTGCCCAATCACTACTTACCCAATTACCCCTCTTGCAACGCCTTGGGTTTGACGTGGAGGAGTTCGGCCCGAATACCTTCCAGGTACGTGCCATGCCCGCATTATTCATGGGCAGCGATCCTGCTGCGGCATTGCGCGCCCTGGTCGAAGACTTTGAGGAGGATGAATCGCCGTTGCAAAACGAGATCGAGACGAAACTCGCAGCACGCGTCTGCAAGCGGATGGCAGTTAAGGCGGGGCAATCATTATCAATCGACGAGCAACGCGCCCTGTTGATCGACCTGGAAGCCTGTGACTCGCCGCGCACCTGCCCGCACGGCAGACCGACGATGATCCATCTTTCGGTGGATATGCTCGAGCGTCAGTTCGGGCGGCGCGGGGCACGCTGAGAAGAGAGGGGTATATGAAGGCTCTCTGGCTGGAAAACAACAAAATTGATTTACGAGATGTCTCATTATCTCGCAAACCCGACGAAGCTCTCATTAGAATTCGCAAAGCGGGAATTTGCAGCACGGATCTTGAGCTTGTAAAAGGTTACTACCCCTACACCGGGATCCTTGGTCATGAATTTGTCGGAGAAGTCTTGGAGGCAGACGATGCCTCATGGATCGGTCAGCGTGTAGTCGGGGAGATCAACGTTGTTTGTAATCAATGCGAGCAGTGCCAGAATGGACGTTCCACGCATTGTGAGAATCGCACCGTGTTAGGTATTGTCCACCGCGACGGCACGTTTGCGGAATTTACCCAGTTACCAATCGCCAACCTCCACCGCGTCCCCGACTCTGTCTCCGACGAGATGGCAGTTTTCACCGAACCCCTCGCCGCTGCACTGGAAATCCAGCAGCAGGTACAGATCAAGCCGATGGATCGCGTCTTGCTGGTCGGTGGGGGGCGATTGGGTCAGCTCATCGCCCAGACCCTCGCCCTGACCGGTTGTGACCTGAGCGTGATGGCACGTCATGCACGCCAGCAGACTCTCCTGAAGGAGCGCGGGATCCGGCTGATTACAGAGGAAGAAATCCAACCCTGGCGATGGGATATAGTCGTCGAGGCGACAGGCTCGCCAAGCGGCTTTGCCCTGGCGCGGAAAGCCATCCGCCCGCGAGGGACGCTGGTGATGAAGTCCACCTACAAGGGCGAGCTGGGTATTAACTTCTCTTCGATTGTTGTCGATGAAATCCAAATCGTTGGCTCGCGCTGCGGTCCCTTCGAGCCTGCCTTGCGGCTGATGGAATCTCGACAGGTGGATCCAACCGTCTTGATTGCAGAGGAATTTGAATTGGCGAACACCTTATACGCCTTTGCGCGCGCCGCAGAACCCGGCGTGCTCAAAGTGCTGATCACCGCTTAGCTCCAGGCGGCTGGAACTAAGAATTTTCAGGATTCCGTGGAGCCAGTTTAGTAGAACGGGGGATGTGCACCGTAAACGATGTGCCAACGCCCATTTTGCTTTTCACTTCGATGCGACCGTTATGCCCCTGCACGATCTGTTTTGTGATGGAAAGCCCAAGCCCTGTGCCACTCGCTTTGCCCTCATGTTCGCGTACCCGGTAAAACTTCTCGAACAGGTGCGGGATCGATTCGTCCGGAATGCCCACGCCTGTATCTTGAATCGTAATCGACAGGTCGGTTTCGTCGAACATTCCGCTGACAATCACCGTCCCATTAGGGCGGTTGTATTTAATAGCGTTGCTTAATAAATTGAGCAGCACTTGCTTGATCTTGTCGCGGTCTGCTTCCATGAGCGGCATTTCCTCGGGGATATCCACTCGGATTTGAATGTCGCTTTCCATGGCTTTGGACGTCATGACATCTGTGCACTCATAAATCAGGTCCGCGATACTGAAGCGTGTCTTGCGAAACTGAACACGACCCGATTCCAACCGCGCCAGGTCGAGAAAGGAAGACGCCAGTGAATTCAACCGCAGAGTTTCGGTGTGGATGTTGTTGACGATCTGGTCTCGCTGCTCGCGCGACATCTCGGGGCGGAGAAGCAAATAGGTCGCGGTACTCAAGGAAGCCAGTGGTGTGCGCAGCTCATGGACGAATTCGGAAATGAGGTCCGATTGCTGGAATAGACGCGCGTTCTCGATCGCAACGGCTGCCTGCGCGCCCAACACCGAGAGCATCGATTCATCTGCATCGGTGAATCGGCCCTTTTGCTTATTGATGACTTCCAGCACGCCCACAACTTTATTTTTCGTGACCAGTGGAATGCCCAGCAGAGAGCGCGTTTCGAAGCCAATCGTCTGTTCCACCTCGCTGAAGTGACGGTCGTCCTTGTGGGCATCATCAATCCGCACTGACTTGCGATTCAACACAATCCAGCCGGCAATACTTTTATCGAGCGGGACAATGAAGCCGCGCATGGTCGGTTCTTCCATATTCGTGGAAACTTGAAAATACAGCTGGCGAGCTGTATCGTCGTACAACAAAATAGAAGCTGCCTCGGCGCGGGTGATATCCGCTGCAGCGCGCACGATATCATCGAGCAGGATATCCAGATCCAGGGTGGATGCCAGATCGCGTGAGATTTCGATCACTCGCAGGTAACTATCCAGGGTTTGGGTTTGGATTTCAGCCATGGAATACTCGCTTCGCTATTTCAGGAATTGTCGCCGCCACGTCGTCCGGAATGACGAGGTCTGCGCGTACGTTTAAGTAGGTGGGCGTATTGTTGATGATGATCAAATGTGCCCCACGGTCTAGTGCTTGCATCGGCAGACTTGCCACAGGCAGGACTTCCAATGAGGAACCCGCGACCACCATCAAATCACATTGACGAGCTGCACGCTGCGCCTCCTGCAAGGCAGATTGCGGCAATTGTTCCCCAAACAATATCACATCCGGCTTGAGGATTCCATTGCAATTTAAGCACCGTGGGATGTTTCCCGCTTCGATATAGGGGCCTAAAAAAGGAGACGACTCGAATTTCTTAAAGCAATTGGTACAGGAAAGCGTGCGCAAGCTGCCGTGCATTTCGACCACATGCTGCGAGCCAGCCTTCTGGTGGAGGGAATCAATGTTTTGCGTGACGATCGTACGTACGTGACCGGAACGTTCGAATTCCGCCAGAGCCAGGTGAGCCGGGTTCGGCTTCGCGTGGAAAATATAGCTGGCGAGTGGCTGAAACCAGCTGAAGAATCGTTCAGGAGTTGTGCGAAATAGACTTAAGGAAGCGACTTCTAGCGGCTCATCTTTGGACCATAAGCCTGTCCCCTCCGAGCGGAAGTCTGGGATGCCCGAAGGCGTGGAGATTCCTGCACCGGTCAACACGACAGCGCGCTCTGCTTTGCGGATAAGTACCGCCGCGTCCTCAATCGCCGCTCGATTAGCTGAGCCAACCGAGGCGAGTGTCGGACTGGCGGATTCACTCATCTAGGTAGCGACTCCCGTTCTGTCACGAAATCGACGAGTTTTGTGATCTGCCGCGCCGTGAGACTATCCGGCTGGCACAGGACGGCTGGCGTCTGCACCCGTGTGGCTTGTACAAAGAGTTCGGGCGCCGGTGTGAGGGTGCTCAGAATCTCATGCCCTAATTGCGCCTGCACCTGGCTGGACGGCAACTGGGTTTCGGAGCGAATACGGTTGTTGAGCACAACCTTGATATTTTTCTTGGGAGTCCCCAGGGCTGCAATGTCGTCGATCAGGGCTTTGGTATGGGTGATTGTATGTGGCACCCCTTCCAGGGTGATTAAGATTTCGTTACAGAGAGGCAGAATCTTTTCTGCAAAGGGCTGAATCCCTACGCCAAGATCGAGCACAACAAAGCGCGCCACCCCGGCGAGCTTTTTCACCAGAATTTCGTAGTTAGCGGTCTGATTGATCAAGTGCATGTCGCGCGGACGATCGGAGGCGAGCAGAAACTTCAGTCCTGATGGATGCGGAACAAGCGCTTCGCCAACGGAGTCGCGTGTAATATCACTCAGTTTGTTAAGGCTTAATAGATCTACTAGTCCTTTGGTATGTGTTATGCCTACATCGAGTGCCAGTGTTCCCTGCCCGGGAAGCATCTCTGCAACAACGACCTCCGCCTTCGTGCGAGCATGCAGACCGGCGCCTAGATTCACAGCCATCGTCGTGGTGCCAAGTCCACCGCGCGCGCCAAGCACACCAATGACATACCCGCGATTCAGGTCTTTGAGTGAGCCTGTGCCCATGTTTTTACTATTCACCCTGGCGAGAAGGGTCTTAACCCTTGCCTGAAGCTCCGATGGATGGGTCGGCTTGGTGAGATAATCATTTGCGCCGACTTCAAACCCGATCACTTTGTCGTCCAGTTGGGTTTTGGCTGTGAACATGAGAATGGGCGTTTGCAGGGTCGATGGATTTTGCCTCAGCCGTCGCGTCACTTCATAGCCATCCATGTCTGGCATCATGACGTCGAGCAGAATGAGATCCGGGTCTTCTTCAAAAGCCTTGTCCAATCCCTGCTGGCCATTGGTTGCCGCACTGATCTGATACCCCTGACGTTGCAGCATAAGCCCCACCAAGCGCAGTGTATCGAGATCGTCGTCGATGATGAGGATTTTTTCGCTCATTGTGACATCTTTCCTATGGAAGATGATACCAGTCTAGCATAAAGCAGTCTGTTGAGCAAGATAAGGAAATGATAATTGTGTTGCGGTATTGTCTGCCGCTCTGACACCCTTAGAAGTGTTTGAGATGTGTTAATCTGTCCCTTGGTGATGAGATTCCGGTGGTCTGGATATGCTATAATTCTGCTTGCATCTGGGGATGACAGGCTTCGACGGGAGAGGCTGGTCCCGGAATGCGAGCCGAGAGGCGCCGATCTCTCGTAAACTCAGCGCAAAAAATCAAGTGCCAATCGCACTAACTACGCTGCTATGCCCCTCGCTGCATAAGCGATGATCATAACAGTCGCTCTCCTTTGATGAGGGCGCGTCCGCCGGCACCGTCCTCCACCGGGTGACGGATCGGGCGAAACAATGGTGTGAGTGCTGCACATGACTCTGCTAAATGTGCTTAAGACCAGCAGATGGTCACAGGGTTACCTGCCCGCCGAGATCCCTGTGATGACTACCTTCGGCAGGCTACGCTCGTAGAGTTTCGAGGGTCGAATCTTTCGGACGCGGGTTCAATTCCCGCCATCTCCACTCAACAGAAGACCCGCAGCTTAACTGCGGGTCTTCTGTTTTAATGTTTCTCTTGACAACTATATCCGTCGCGGATATAGTTGTGGGTATGACCAGCACCAATTCCACTCCACCTCTTACACCTGCAGTCTTCCACATTCTCCTGGCGCTCTCCAGCGGAGAGCGGCACGGCTACGGCATTATGAAGCAGGTCGAAGCGGACTCACAGGGAAAAGTGTCGATGGGACCCGGCACGCTCTACGGTTCGCTCAAGCGCATGCTCGACGCCGGGCTGGTGCGGGAAAGCGACAAGCGCGTCGATCCCGAGATGGATGACGAGCGGCGCATCTATTACCAGATCACAGGCGCGGGCACCGAAGCCCTCGCCGCGGAACTGGAACGCTACCAGCGCATCGTCACGATTGCCCAGCAGCGTAAGCTGTCCCCGAAAACGTTCTCCAATGAGTGAACTGCAGTCCATTCGCAGACTCTACAGGAAATTCCTCACTCTCTATCCACGCGGCTTTCAAGAGCGACTCGGGGAGTCCATGGAGCAAACGTTCAATGACTTATGCAATGAACGGATACAGCAGGCGCAATATAGATGGTCCGGTTTTGTTCTCTGGATATTTATCGAAACCGCCATAGGCATCGTCAGGGAACATGTGCTGATAATTACAGCAGGAGCCACGATGAAAAATACACTTGCAATCCCCAGATCCACCGCGCTGATCAGTTCAATCCTACTGACAGTCGCTTTTATCGTTGCACCGGGAATCTACTTATTTGGAAATTTGCGAGATGCCATGGGACCATTTGCCTATGCTGTGGCCGATTTCCTGTACGGACCGGTGTGGGCAGCCAGCCTGGTTGCGCTGGTCTTCATGCTCCGGGAACGGATTGGTGAGCGCGCGCCGCGGCGAATGTCACTGGCACTGTTGGCTGCGGTCCTTGCGGCAGGAACAATGATCCTTGTCGCCTGTATCCGGTCTGCCAACCGACAATACCATCTGATCCATCCCGAACTGCATCTAGAAGAGTCGCAGACGGTCCTTATCGTGTGGATGACTCTTTTGGCAGGCGTGACCGGGGCAGGCTGGCACTTTTTGGGGTGGGCGCTGGTCCTGATCGGATCCACAGGTTGGACATCGCGCCGCCTTCCCCCTCAATTGAGCGTACTGTATTTGGTGGCAGGGGCTCCATCACTGTTCGTGTATCTGTTACCAGAACTAGAGGGGCTCACCGTGATGTTGGTCATGGTAGTAAGTATTTGGCAAGGGATCCTGCTATGGAAAGGCGAGCCAGAAGAAACGCAGGCGCCGGAGATAACCACAAGCTAGTTGGATCAAGCCTGAGCCTGACACGTTCGACTTTCAGAGCGCATATGGCATTTTAGATACACAATTGCCTGGAACAAAGCCCTAGACAATTGTGTTTTAATAAACGCCATGAAAAAACTTCTCGTTGGATGCCTCCTCTTTCTCATCAGTGCTTGCCAAGCAGCGACGTCCACGCCGGTCCCTCAACCTTCTCCAACGGCGACGATTCCCGCCTTGCCCTCGCCCACGTCTGTACCGGTTACCGACACCCCCGCGCCGACAGCCACAACCGAATTTACGCCTACTCCACTTCCTCGGCTTTTTACAAACGAATTTGACGCGCCTCTGGCGGGATGGACAATCCTCCAAACAGGAAACGAAGCGCCTCCTATGGTTAAGACGGAAGGCAGCAATCTCACTCTGCAAATGGACTCCCCGTTTACTTGGGCTTATGCCGTCTATGAGGCGCAGGAATATGACAATGTCCGGATCGATGGGCGGTTTACAAATCAGGCAGGTAGTCCAGCGGCTATCGGTTTGATCTGTCGTTACAGCGAAACCAATGGCTGGCTGGAATATAACGTGTACAGTGACGGGACTTATAGTGTGCTCTACGGGCAATGGCTGGCAAGCGGTATTGCCGATTATCTCCCGGTTCTCTCTGCCTCCACTAATGCAATACAGCCAAGCGGCACCTCTCAGGAAATCGGCTTGCTCTGTTCCGGAACAACACTTTCCTTATTTATCGATCAAACCCTCATCCGCAGCGTCGATGTGAGCCGCTTTGCGTTGACAAGCGGCAAGGTCGGAATTACCGCTTCTGCTTTTGAAAATACGCCGGTAATCGTTGTATTTGATTGGGTAAGAGTCAGCGAACCGTAGTCCCCTCCCCGCCTCTCAAATATACAACTGAATCCTCCATGTTTAATGGGGTTCTTTTTACATATTTGGGAAGCGAAGCGAGTAGTTCCAATTCATTTTTTATACTTCGTTAACAGTATTCTTGCATGAGGGGGGTAAGATGAGGACACGAAACAAAATTGTGTAGGAATAAACGCAAGGAGTATTCTATGGCAAAAATTATTGGTATTGACCTCGGCACAACAAACTCCGTTGTGTCTGTCATGGAAGGCGGCACGCCCACCGTCATTCCGACCTCAGAGGGAGGCCGGTTGTGCCCGTCGGTGGTAGCCTTCAATAAAAACGGCGAGCGCCTCGTCGGTCAGACCGCAAAGCGCCAGGCTGTAATCAATTCTGAAAATACGATCTATTCCATCAAACGTTTCATTGGTCGTCATTATGACGAAGTCGAAGCGGAACGCAAGATGGTTCCCTATGAAGTAGTTCCGGGTCCCGCGA
>DASSBC010000068.1:0-97530 GCA_035699125.1 Anaerolineales bacterium | reverse complement strand
TGGCACCAGACCCGCGCATGGCCGAAGCCATCGAGATCGTTGCCTCCAGGCGCGATGCGGACGGTCGCTGGTCGCTGGGGATCATGCACCCCGAGGAAGTTATCGCCGAACCCGGCATCACCGAAGGCTCACCCAGCCGTTGGAATACCCTGCGCGCCCTGCGAGTGTTGAACTGGTATTCAGCGCGAGACTAGCGCCAATGCCGAAGGTGGCCGAACAATGCATGCAGCAACTGTCTTGGATATCAAGGCAAATTTTGCGTTTAAAGCCGGAAAGGACAAGCAGTTCAGGGCAGGGATGCCAAGGAATACATAGAAATTGCGGAGACCGTGCAGTCTCCGCAATTTCTATGTTTGTTTATGTTTTCTCTACCGGAAACTGGACTTCTGCAGTCAGGTCTCCTTTTTCTGCGGAGCCGTAGAATAATTCACGCGGCGGCCCGGCGATCTGGTAGCCGTTGTCCTCGATCCAACGGGCGAGCGCATTGTAGGCGGGCAGCAAGCCTCCGGGCTTTTTGTAAAAGTCTTCCGTGGCCATGGTCGATGCCATCAGCGGGACGGGTTCGAGTTGTCTCAACTGAATCGGGGCAATTGGTGAAACATTCTCGGCGGCTTCGGGGTCTGGAATGATAAAAGAGCATTCGGTGTCGATGTTTTCGCGGACAAAACCTTCGTTGTAGTAAATGGACATGGATGGTCCCAGCGGCAGATGATTCGCTCGCACCCAGCGTTCGATCGTGTCGAACATCTCGCTGCAACGCTGAGGCATTTGCTCCAGGGCAGGTACGGTTTCCCGGATCGCGGCGATGGTCAACACGTCGACGGGTTTCAGGGTCACTTCGTATTCGGGCATGGTATCCTCCAAATTGAGAGTATTCAGGCGAGCGAGTATACGGTCCCGGCGCAGTTGGGCTGCCTGTGCTTCCTGTTCCGCCCGCGCCAACTGCGCCTTGAGCATTCCGCGCAGCTCAGCGCTGGTGGGATTCCCTTGAAGAATGCGCGCGATCTCCTCCAGAGAAAAGCCAACCTCCTTCAGCGCGAGAATGCGGTTGAGTGACACCAACTGCCTGGCAGAATAGTAGCGATAGCCCGTGAATGGATCCACGTTCGCGGGCTTGAGCAAGCCAAGCGCGTCGTAATGACGCAGTGTGTCGATCGTCACACGAGCAATTCGGGAAAACTCGCCTATGCGGAACATGCCTGTACTATAGCATCTGGGGTAACCCGAGAGTCAAGAGGCAAACGACGGGAAATTGGACTTAATAGGGGATGTAAGGGTCAGCAGGTCTCTTCGGCAGGAACATGCCAAGAAGCGCCATGCCTAACCCTGTAAATCCAAGAAGCGCCCCCTGAATCATGACTGGCAGGAGGATTTCCTGCGCCACCTCGCTGGTCGTTTCGGCAATGCTGGAGATTAGGACAGGAGGAATCGGGATCGTCCCCTGACCCTGAATCAGAAGCTGCAGAATCCATCCCACGAGCGGCGCGCCGACCAGCCCGATCAATACACTGCTCACGCCTGCGATCATAAACGGCCAGCCCCACCACGTCAGCCAGTCCCGCAGGCTGCGCACGGCAAAGACAGTGAGGGCAAAGAGCATTAATACTGGCAAAATGGGAGTCCACTTAATCAAAAAGCGGACCCGGTTCAGCTGCAGGCGCGGGTCTTGTGGCGTTCCGCTCAAGGTCCCTGGGATGAACGTCACCTCATTGGGGATAAGAGTCGTCATGGTCTGGAGCTGCGATTGGAGAAAGGGCGTCATCAAATTGATCGCTTCGGGCGGCGGGTTGCACAGCGCAATCTGACCGCCAAGGGCTCCCAATGCCATCTGTGTGAGCTGCTCCACGGTGCAGGGCGGCTGGAGGCTGAGGATCTGGAGCACAACGTTCATCCCCGAGGGACCTGCCAGTTGTGTCTTGAGTGGCAATAACGAAATCGCAGCCGAGCTGCTGCGACCGTTTAGATAATCGAACGTCCCATCCAGGGCGGAATCTGCGGTGCTTTTAAGCTCTTCGGGCGGCAGGAGCATCGCAATGGTGTTTTGCCAGTCTCCGGGAGCCAGCTCTCGTAGAAACGGAATCGCATTGATGTTCTGCCCCAGGGTGGATGTTAAGGCTGTGGCGAGAATTTCCGGCATTCGCTCATAGAGATGCTGGTCTGCAAATGCCTGTTTATATGTGGCTGATGAAAATGCTTTTGCCTCGGTGTTGATCAGGAGCAAGGCAAGCACAGCGCTGATGATGAACAGGATCGCGCAGGTCGCTGCTAAAAATTGTCCGAGAGTCCGCACGATTAAGCCTCACTCACAGGCGGAGCATGCCGCGAATCAGCAGCACGGACGATATCAATATAGTCTTCCGTGACTTTCTCACCGCCGGATGTCCCCAGTACGGCAAGCAATTCGCTCGCAAGTTGTGCTTTGTGCTCAGCATCTCTGCGGCTCCAGGTGCGGGTCTTGATCTCAAGGTAGTATCCCAGTTCCGGTTCTCTCATCTGATCGAGATTGACAAAGAATTCTGTACCCTTATAAAGAATACGCCAGCGTAAACGATCTTTCTCGATGGCGACCTCGGACTTCGGCTTGAAATACTCGCGGTAGAAGCGCAAAGACTGTGAAGCGGGCGCGATAAAGCGGCTGCGCGACAGGAGAACCTGATCTTCGAATTGCCCTTCGCGCTTTTGCCCGAGCAGGGTGAGACGGGCGCGCACATTGGTCACCACTCCTTTGTCGTCAATAAAGTCATCCTCACGATAGCGCAGACGTCCCTGCGATGGATCGTCGAAGAAGAAGTACATGTCATGTTCGCGGTAATGCCGCTTGCGGATGACGTCGATCTCGGGTCCCTTCAACGCCTCGAGGATGGAATCCGGTTTTGCGATCTTAACCTTGACCTGCACCTCGAACGACTCCTCTTGCGAGGAACCTCCCAATGCGATCAGCTTCGATAGGACAGATTGTTCGCGTTCGATCAGGAACGCATCGATCTTCCTGGCGACCTCTGCGGCTTGTACAAGCAATTCCTCTTCGTTCACCGTCAACAACTGATGATCGCGCATCAGCCATTTCCCGTTCACCATCACATCGCTTACATCCGTGGACTTACCGGCATAGACGATCTGCGCGTAGGCATTATCTGGGGAGCGCTTGAAGGAGGGGGAATTATGCAGGGGTGATACATCTACGAGAATCAAGTCGGCGCGTTTGCCAGACTCGATAGAACCCGTCAGGTGCCCGATATGGAGAGCTTGCGCGCCGAGGCGGGTCGCCATGAGCAATGCCCACGGGGCGGGCAGGGAGGTGGGGTCATTCGTCACTGCCTTGGCGACAAACGCTGCCAGACGCACTTCTTCGAACATGTCCAGATCGTTGTTCGAGGCAGGCCCATCGGTGCCAATACCTACGTTAAGCCCCGTTTCCAGCATTTTCACCACCGGCGCGAAGCCTGAGGCGAGCTTGAGATTAGACGAAGGGTTGTGCGAAACGCCTGCGCCCGCATGATGCAATGTCCGGATTTCTCCCGAATCGATGTGGACGCAGTGCGCCGCGATTACTTTCGCCTCGAGCAGACCCTGCTTTTTCACATACGGAATCACCGGGATGCCATGTTCCTCTCGAATGTTTTCTACTTCGAAGGCAGTTTCAGACAGATGTGTGTGGAGCGGCACGTCGAATTCCTTAGCCAGCTCAGCCGTTGCCTGAAGAATCTCGGCCGTGCAGGTGTACGGCGCATGGGGAGAGACCGCCGGTACGATCAGGGGATGACCCTTCCAGCGTTGGATGAACTCACGCGCCATTTGCAGTGAGTCTTCGTAGGAGGCAGCATCCGGCGCAGGAAATTTCATCACTGTCTGTCCACAGACCGCACGCATGCCGGCATCCGCGGCAGCCCGGGCGACGTCTTCTTCAAAGTAATACATATCGTTGAATGTTGTCACCCCGCTCCGGATTTGTTCGGCACAAGCCAGCAGAGTCCCAAGGCGCACGAACTCAGGCGAAACGAACTCGCGCTCCACCGGCATCATGTAGCCCATCAGCCAGACGTCCAGGCGCAGGTCGTCTGCGAGGCCGCGCAAGAGTGTCATCGGTACGTGGGTATGTGCGTTGATCAGCCCAGGCATCAGAATTTTGCCCTTGCAGTCAACCGTCTCTTGCGCCGCGTATTCTTTCTTAATCTCATCTTCATGCCCCACCGCAACGATGCTGTCGCCTCCAACGGCGACTGCACCTGGAAGATACTGGCTAAAATTCTCGTCCATCGTAAGAACTAAGGCGTTGATGAAAAGCGTGTCAACTTGCTGCGTCATTCGTACTCCTTTGCACATAGCGTTACAGCAGTAAATCAGGCAAGGTCACGACCCGCCCTACATATTACGGCACAAAATTCAAAAGCACGGACAGTGCTTTCAGATTCTCTTCAAAATCGCTATCCCGATGATTCTTCAATTCCATATCCACCGCAGCACCGACGCCGTTTTCCACAGCCCAATCGGCAAGCGTTCCCGTATAATCGCAGCCGGTATCGATGGGCGGATAGGGATAGTCTGTGACATTTGAAAGTGCACTTGCCAAACGCTTGGACGGCGCTGTCCAAGGGACACCACCCGGGAAAACCCCCAACGCCGCGCTGTGATAACTGATGACTGCCTCAAGCGCGTGATTCTGGATGAAGCCCATGACCGAACGAGTCTCGGGCTCGGAGCCCCCGTAGATTCCTGCCGTCGTGGGGCGGTAGATCCAGCAGCCATTGCGGTCCCATTCCTTGACCCAGTTTTCGGAGGGGAAGTTACGGTTCAAGTCCACGCCGTTGTTATTGACGCGTCCGTCCACGCCGTGCGCACGCGCTTCCCCATCCGGGTTCATATTGCGAATGATGTGAAGTGTTACGCCAGTGGGGATGGCATCTGGGTTCTCGCTCAGGTGAGTAATCAGCTCATTGGCTAAGGCGATCGTGTTCCACTCATAGCCGCCGTGGATTCCTGCCACAATCAAGTATTCCTTCCTGCCGTTGCCAAAGGTGTACACCTCGATCGGGCGGGCTGCCAGCGAAAAGCCAATAATTGTGGGACGCGGACCCTCTGCCAGCACAAAGGGTGTCGAAATTTCAAAGGAAGGCAGGGTGGAGCGTGGATTAGGGGTCAGCGTCGGCAGGAAGTAACCGGTAGGTGGAATGTTGCGCGTGGCTGTTGGGGAGGTGGTGGAGATGGGCTCATCGGCTGCGGCGGCGCGTAAACTGGAGGTATATAGAACGGAAACGGCAATAACGACCAGCAACCCGATCCCGTTTAATCCCCAGACGACATATACCCAGCGATGGGACGATCTTCTGGGACGCCTCACTTACTCACTCTCCATGGCGCGGCGCCTGAGCCAGTCCAGGGCAAGGTTGACCGACCAGCGCGGCAGGCTGCGTGGCGGACCGCCATAGGTAATGTGATGGATCTTTTCCCCTCGGGGCGTGATCAGGGCAATCTCTGCTGCGCGTTCTTGCAGATACATCGCGACACCTAACGCCGCGTCTGCATCCGAGTCGGCGCGGGCGGCGCGTAAGGCAGCTATCAGGGCTTCCGGGGAAAGGTCCGAGATGGAGACGGTATGGGGAATCTTCCGCGCCAGCCCGCCATCAAGGCCGGACTCCACGCCGATCAGCGTCCAGCCGCGTTTCGCGACCGCAGTGAGCGCGACATCCTCCAATGTGTCTTCATCGGCGCCAAAGACTACATCCCCAAGTCTTTCACAGATCTGATTCTCGAGGTCCGCGATCATCGCGTCGGCTTCTATCTCGCTCGCTGCTTTCGCCGCAATCCGAATGTCCACGACGCCTGTATGCGCGGCAAGCCCCACCGTCGGGTTGCTGAGAATTTCAAAGTCAGCGATTTTCTCATCGATCAGCCCTTCACCCAGCCCCGCACAATGCAAAACACGGATCTTAATGATCTCATTCAGCTCGAATCGCTTTTGCAAATAGGGGATCACCGATTCGTGCAGGATGTGTTCCATCTCATTAGGAACCCCCGGCAGAGATGCCACAGCGTTGCGCTCCGTTTCCACGATAAAGCACGGCGCCGTACCAACGGGATTCGGCACCGCAATTGACCCTTTCGGAATGTATGCTTGCCGCTTTTGATTCTCAGACGGCTTGCGCCCGTAGCGTGAAATAATGGCAACCACTTGTTCCCACAGGTCTTCTCGAAATTCGAGTTCCACCCCGGCTGCCCTTGCGACTGCTTCACGGGTGGGGTCGTCTACAGTGGGGCCCAGCCCACCTGTGGTGATGACGATGTCGGCGCGCTGCATCGAATGATGAATTGCCTCGGCGATGCGATCGACGTTGTCCCCGATGGTGACCGTACGGTAGATGTTCACGCCCATGCCGCGCAGCGTCCGTGCGATGTAGCGTGTGTTCGTGTCTACAATTTCACCGAGTAGGATTTCTGTACCAATCGTGATAATTTCTGCGGAGGGCATAAATTGATCTTTTTGTTTTTAAACACAAAGGACACTACGCTGGCATCGCACGCCAGTACAGGTGAGGTCATGAAGGGATTCGGCAACCAACCTGCTATTTCCACTTTGTGCACCTGGTGCCCTTCGTCGTTAATTAAACCACATTGTACTCTTTTATTAATCTTCCATCCTCGAAGCGTGCCAGATCGAGAATCGAAACATCTACAGTTGAAAACGCACCATCCAGAATGTATTCGCTCATCAGCTTTCCAGAGACAGGTCCGTGCATGAATCCGTGGCCGGAAAACCCTGCGCAAATGTTAAAACCTTCCACTGGACTCCCGCCGAAAATCGGATGAGCGTCTGGCGTGACTTCGTACAGCCCAGCCCAATGCGCAGCGCGGCGGGCTTGTCCGAGCAACGGCATGCGCGCAATGGCAGCTTCGAAATTGACCAGCTCGAAATCCTCGTCCACAGATTGATCGAAGCCAGGCTTTTCGTTTTGATTGCTCATCCCGATCAGTAACCCATCGCCTTCGCGATGGAAATACAGCGATTGCGTAAAGTCAATCACAAAGGGGAAATCCTCCGGGATTTCCTTTAACGCGTTTGTAGTAAACATTTGTCTTCGGAGTGCAACGATGGGAATCCGGACTCCCGCCATTTCCCCGATCAACGCCGCCCAGGGACCTGCCGCGTTGAGAATCAAGCGAGTCTGGATCGCGCCCTGAGGGGTTTCCACCGCTTCGACCTGACCGCGACGAACACGGATTCCGGTGACCTGCGCACGCGTCAGAGCTTTCACCCCGAGGCGCTGCGCAGCACGGATATATCCTGCAACGACGCTGTTCGGGTCCACGATCCCGTCCTTGTGGTGCAACGTGCCTGCAAGCGCATCTTCAAATTTCATCATCGGCAGGCTGGCGCGAACTTCCTCTCCACGCAAGAGCTGCGTTTGCACCCCGAGACGGTGCTGCAGAGCGACATTGTGCTCGAAAGCTACCGCATCGTTTTGATCCGTGGCAATTAATAAGTAGCCGCACTGGCGGTAATTCACATCCTGCCCGATTTCCTCTTTGAAGCGTTCGAGCATTGGCAGGCTCTCCAGTGAAAGTTTGACGTTAATTTCGGTAGAAAATTGGTAACGGACGCCGCCTGCACAGCGACCGGTCGCGCCGGTGCCGAAAAACTCCTCTTTTTCGAGTAACACGATATTCCTCATCCCCCGCCTGGCAAGATGAAATGCTGCGCTGGCTCCCATCACGCCGCCGCCGATGATGACGATGTCTGCTGTCTTTGGGATTTCCATTTCGCTCCAATGTTACGGACCCTACAGGTTTACCCCCTCAGAAGAGAAAACCAGTAGGGTCTTTCGTGTCCTAGAATTCTACTTCAGTACCAATGTTCATGCTGCGAGCATTTGCCAATGCGACCTGCGCTGCCATCGCATCCTGTACGGCAATCCCTACGGACTTAAAGTAGGTAATTTCGTCTGCCGATTCTCTGCCAGGGCATTCTCCCAACACAACTTCGCCCAGCTCGCCCCTAATATGGGATTCATCAAAGAATCCCGCTCGGATCGGTTGGAGGAGGTCGCCCGCCTCCTCGAGAGATGCGGAGCGTGAGTCTACAAAAATTTTTGCGCGTCGTAGAGTTTCTGCCGGAACCTCTTGCATCTCCGGTGTATACGAGCCTACGGCGGAAATATGCGTGCCTGGTTTTACATCCTCGTCATCGAAGACTGGTTCCGAAGAAGTCGTTGCCGTACAGATAATGTCTGCATACTCAATGGCTTCTCTGGGGCTTTGCGCCACGCGGATATCCTGCGTGATTAAGCCTGTCTCTTTCATCTCATCTGCAAAGGCTTGCGCGTTTTCCGTATGTCTGGCAACGATGAATGCCGTTTCGATCTGGCGGGCTGTGCAAGCGGCTTCCAGCTGAGTCCGCGCCTGCGCACCGGCGCCAAAAATTGCGGCAACTTTGCTGTCTTTACGGGCAAGCAGGTCAATGGCGGCGCCACCTGCCGCGCCCGTGCGGATCGCAGTGAGCGAACTGCCTTCGAGAAGTGCGATCGCTCGTCCGGTTTCCGGGTCGAGTACCAGAACCGCTGCCTGGATAAAAGGAAGCCCGCGCGCCGGGTTGGTTGGAAACAGAGAAACAACTTTGATTGCCAGAGCATCTCCCTGCTGGGTATTGACAAACGCGGGCATGAACAGGCTGAGAGCCTCACTATTTGGGATAGAGAGCCGCGTCCGAAGCGGCACGACCGCGGAGCCGCGAGAAAGAGAAGCATAGGCATGCTTCATCGCCTCAATGGCTTCGTTCATCGGCAGTGCTTTACGGATCTCTGTGGCATTGAGAAGCAGCATAGTCATTCCTTCACCAGTAATTAAAAAACGCAGAGGGAATTTTACCTCGGCGCTTTTGTTTCTTATTTCGCCTTATTGCAGGCGATGGAACACGAACGGATTATTCCGAGCTGGCACAGCGGAAGCCAACAAAATCATAAGAATCGTCCAGCCCAAACCATAGCCGATACGCGGAACGACCAAACCCAAAGTTTATGTTCCACGAACCGCCTCGCATGACTCGATAGTCGGTAATTGTCGGGTCAACGCCCTGAGGATTCATGGGGGGCGAAACCGCATAATAATTTTGAATTGTCGCATTAAAGGGATCCGTTTCAATGAACGCGTCGTGAACCCACTCCCAAACATTGCCTCCCATGTCCAGGGCGCCGTACGGGCTTGCGCCAGGAGGATAACTTCCCACAGGCGCGCTTTGCATGTATCCATCGCAGTTCGGTCCACCCGATATCACAAAGCTATCGATCTGTGTTTCATCGTCGAAATTTCCTTTGGTGCAATCAAACTCGTTGCCCCATGGATAGACGAGCTTTTCATTCGTCCTGGGATCCCAGCTGGCAGCCTTTTCCCATTCCGCTTCCGTAGGCAACCGGCGATCAACCCATGAGCAATACGTTCTGGCATCGTTCCAGGAAACAAACACGATGGGATGATCTGCATAAGCAGCGTCACTGTAAAAGGTCGTCGCAGATGGTGGATCACATACACCTGCTTCGACGCAGTGATGATACATCGCATTGGTGATTTCGGTCTGGTCCAGCCAAAAAGTATCCAGCATCACATTGTGAGCGGGTTGTTCGTCGGTCAGTCCGTTTTCGCTGCCCATCACAAATTCCCCTGCGGGAACTGCGACCAGGGTCATATCATCCTTAGGCGAAACGAGTGTTTCACCGACATTCACGGTCACTGCAGACGTCGAGAGCAATATCGGCGGAGAGGATACCGCCGTAGGCGTGGCGGCTGGGGAGGCTGTGCAAGATGCCAGCACAGCGATCAAACTCGCCAGTACGATCCATTTGCGGAATTGATTTCGCCGTTCCATCGTGCTTCCATCACTGCTATTTATTGAATCCCTAAATAAGCTTTCTGAACCGTTGGATTACTCTTGAGATTGTCTGCCGTATCGCTAATGACGATCTCCCCGGTTTGCAACACATATCCACGATGAGCGATCGAAAGCGCCATCAGCGCATTTTGCTCCACGAGAAGAATCGTGGTCCCTGCCTGATTGATTCTTTGGATGGTGTCAAAAATCAACTCCACCAGAACGGGCGCAAGGCCCATAGAGGGTTCATCCATGAGAAGAAGACTTGGCCTTGCCATCAGGGCTCGTCCGGTCGCAAGCATTTGCTGCTCGCCGCCGGAAAGCGTGCCCGCCAGCTGCGCGCGTCGTTCCTTGAGGCGTGGAAAGAGGGCGAACACCCGATCCATGTCGTCCTGCATTTCCTGCTTGCTTTTGCGGCTGTAGGCGCCCATTTCAAGGTTTTCGTTGACGGATAACCGAGCAAAGACGCCGCGTCCCTCTGGAACCATGGAGATGCCTTTGTATACAACTTCGTGAGGCTTGTATTTGAGAAGATCTTCTCCATTTAAGGTAATGCTCCCCTCACGAGGAGACAATAGTCCTGAAATTGTTCTTAGCGTTGTGGTTTTTCCGGCGCCATTGCCGCCGATGAGGGTCACAATCTCGCCTTGTTCAATATAGAGTGTAATTCCCTTGAGGGCATGGATGTTGCCATAGTAGGTATGGACGTTGTCAACTGTTAACATGGACATCTTCAGCCCCTCCACTTGGTTTCTTGTTGGCAAACCGCTCGTGCGCAGTTGCCATCCCCTCGGTGGCCGCGCCGCGCCCCAGATAGGCTTCGATGACGCGTGGGTTGCGCTGGATTTCGGCGGGCGTGCCCTCGGCGATCTTTTCGCCGTAATCGAGCACCGTCACATATTCTGAGATGCCCATGACCACGCGCATGTGATGTTCGATCAGCAGGATGGTGATTCCCAGTTCATCCCGTAGATGGCGAATGAAGTCGGTGAGGTCTTCGCTTTCACGCGGATTCATCCCGGCGCTGGGCTCATCCAGAAGCAGGAGTTTTGGTTTGGTTGCCAGTGCGCGAGCAATTTCCAGCCTGCGCTGCGCGCCGTAGGGCAGATTGCGCGCCAGCATATCCCCTTTGCCCTGCAGGTCTACGAAATTCAATAAGCGCTGCGCTTCGGCAAGAGCATTTTTCTCTTCCTGGATCACACCTGGTAATCCCAGTACGGCACTAATCCACGAGGAATGGAGAAAAGCATGTTCGCCAACCAGAATGTTCTCAAGAGCAGTCATATCCGCAAAGAGACGAATGTTTTGGTAGGTCCGTGAAATGCCGAGACGAGTGATCTGGTCTGGGCGAAGGCGCTGGATGGAAGTGCCTTCAAAAATGATCTCGCCTTCGTCCGCATGACTAAACCCTGTGATGCAATTGAAGAATGTTGTCTTTCCTGCACCGTTGGGGCCAATGATGCTCACGATGGATTTCTCAGGAATTTCAAAATCCACCCCATTGACGGCTACGAGTCCGCCGAAGCGTTTGGTCACTTTCTTTGTAACTAAGATGGGTGTCATGAAGAACTTCCTATATCATATGCTCGGCTGTCAGATTTTCGGCATCTGCATGATGGAGTTCACGCTTCGCGGCTTGAGAAGGCCACAATCCCTCTGGCTTGAGAAGCATCATGAGGATTAAGGTGGTTCCATAGATCAGAAACCGGAATTCGGACACCTCGCGCAAAAGCTCGGGCAAGCCGATCAAGGCAATGGCGCCGACGATCACACCTGGAATACTGCCCATGCCGCCGACAATGATTAATGCCACCACATTGATCGATACGAGCAACTGCATACTGCTGGCAAAGATGGAGCCAACCAGTACCGTAAAAATTGCGCCGCCTAAACCTGCAAAGGCTGCACCCAGAATATAGGCTAACAGCTTCGTTTGAACCAGGTTGATGCCAAGCGCTTCTGCTACATCTTCATCTTCGCGGATTGCCATCCATGCACGTCCCAAACGAGATTCTCGCAAGCGCCAGGCGACAAACGCAATGATGATTGCGCTGACTACCGCGACATAGTAAATATGCTCCGGTTTTCCCAACTCGATCCCATTACAGACGCGTGGCACGTCCACCGTCGTAAACGGTCCCAGAGTCCCCAAACAAGGTTTTTGGATACCGATGATGCCGCGCGGTCCGCCAAAGAAAGGTGCCAGGAAATCCGACCCTGCCAGGAGGCGGACGATTTCGCCAAAGCCGAGCGTGGCGATCGCGAGATAATCCCCTCGTACGCCGAGCACCGGCAAACCAAGGAAGGCACCAAACATCATCGCGACCAAAACGGCGATGGGCACAGCTACCCAGAACGGAATATGCTGTAAGCCGAACGGTCCATAGGACGTAAGCAGGCCCACTGTGTAGGCGCCAATTGCATAGAACGCCACAAAACCCAGGTCCAGTAACCCCGCAAACCCGAGCGTAATATTCAACCCGAGACCCATCAGGATGTAAAGGCTGATGATCACAATCACTTGAGCAATAAATGGCCCCGAGACAAGAGGTAATCCAAGAGCGATGTAGGCTATGAGCGCTAAAAGCAGAATCCGCAGGGTCAACTTGCCCTGTTTCGGAAGGCTGTTCAGGCGCGTTTGGATGTTCTTACCCTGAGAACTTAACAAGAAGGAGAGCGCTACAATACCAAAAAAGAAAATGAGCGCGCCCGGGAGAGTCATACCTGTTTGGCCAAATAGATATTTTGCGGCTGTCGACCATGCATCCCCTTGATTTATGAGCACAACCCGAAACAGACCGGAGAATAAGGCCATGAAGAACAGGAAAAGAATGCCGCGCATCATTGGACGACGCGCCGTCTCCGGCAACAGGAGGAATGCCGCACCGAGCAAACCGCACCCAGCACCCAGAATAGGCAAAAGCCAAACGCCGCTCACGCCTCTTCCGAACGTCAGCAGATCATAGAGAGCAGGCGAGGCATTGAGAAAGACTGCCCGCAGGTTCACCTGATTGCCAAAGAGGACCAGGAATGCCAGCAGCAGGCCGGTAAATAGACCCGCCACGAGCCCGGCGGTCAAGCTATAGACAGGCTGGTTGTTGTCCAGGGACTCGATTGCTCGGCGTGCGGCAATATATCCAGTGGATACGGCAGTGGCAACCAGAATGAAGTGTCCAAGCGTGATGATACCTTCGATCACATCCCGCTTGCTGAAGATTTCCACCATACCAATAAGACAGAGAAAGATGGCAATCGCTCCGCCAATTAATCCAAATTTGACCGCAGTCCAGAGGAAGTTTTCTTGTTTCATGAGGTTCGCTCTCTCAGGCTTTCTGTTTCGACAATCGTTCCCCCAAAATCCCCGATGGGCGGAACAGGAGGATCATAACAAGCATGGTGTAGGCAATCGCATCTTTCAACTGGTAGGCGCGCGTGATGCCAAGACCTTCCAGGAAAAGAGACGGCCCCACAGACTCGAAAATGCCAAGCACAATCCCACCCACCATGGCGCCCGGAATATTACCGATACCTCCCAGGACTGCTGATGTAAACGCTTTTACGCCCGGCGTAAACCCCATGAAGAAATCCACCTGGCGATAGACGAGAGCAAACAAAACGCCTGCTGCGCCCGCCATGGCTGCCCCGATGGCAAACGTATTGACAATAATGCGATTGACATCGATCCCCATGAGGGCGGCAGTATCTTTATTCTCTGATACTGCTCGCATGGCTTTGCCCACTTTGGTATACATGACAACAAAGTATAGGATAGCCATCATGATAAAGGCAGATACAGCGACAACGACCTGAACCTTAAGAATACTGGTTCCCAAAATTTCCCAGGAGCCTTCGAGAGCTTTAATGGGGGGATAGGCGTATTTGCCCGGACCAAAGAGACCGCGGAAGGTGTACTCCAGAAAAAAGGAAGCGCCGATGGCGCTGATCAGGGGTACCAAGCGTGGGGCGCCTCGCAACGGACGATAAGCAAGTCGCTCCACCAGCATAGCGATGGCTGCCGCGACAATCATGGCAAACAAAATGGGGATCAGAAGTCCAAGGAAAGGATTTGCATCGATAAAGCCAATCCCGTTCAGCCAGGTTGCTATAAAATAGGCAGCAAAGGCGCCGGTCATAAAAATATCGCCGTGCGCGAAGTTGATCATGCGCAGGATTCCGTACACCATCGTGTAGCCGAGGGCGATCAGGGCATAAATACTCCCCTGTGAGATGCCAAAAACGATGAAGTCAATCCATTGGTCGCTGCTGTATTTCCCGGTTCTTATCGTAAAAAATGTTCCCAAGACGATGACCGCGACGATCAGGATTCGAAACCCCCATA
The DNA here is from genome assembly GCA_035699125.1 of Anaerolineales bacterium. Classification (GTDB taxonomy): domain Bacteria; phylum Chloroflexota; class Anaerolineae; order Anaerolineales; family Villigracilaceae; genus Defluviilinea. The sequence goes on along the minus strand of DASSBC010000068.1, from coordinate 83,335 downwards.
AAAATCCATTGACAGCCAGGTCCACCAGTCGCTCGTTGAAACTTGTGCGCATGGGCCGATTCCTCAGAAAATATGGAAGGAGGGACGGGTTATCCGTCCCTCCTTGTATTGCCAAAGACTATGGGTAAATCTTCTTTGGATTAGGATTGGCTGCATCCTGCGGATTCCAGGAAGCAGGGTCTGCATTGACGACTTCGTAGACTGCGATCACCGGGGCTCCACAGTCGCCAGTGGGCGAGCAGGAGAGGGTTCCGGTAATGCCCTTGAAGTCTTTGGTCGCGTAAATGGCATCGCGAAGTGCTTGGCGCGGCACATGCAAGGTACCGTCTGCGTCTTCCGTCACGACCTGTTCGAGGGCGGCTAAGATGATGTTCGTTGCGTCATAGGCATGCGCATGGAAGATGGAGAGTGGGGCGCCGCCGTATTTGGCATTGTGCTTCTCGATGAAGGACGCATAGCCTTCCGGGAAGGCACTGAAGTCCGGGCTGGAAAGGTACATGCCTTCTACGTTCGGACCAGCTGCTTCGAGGAAGTCGGGCGTAAAGATACCGTCAGAACCAGCGAGCTTGACGTCCTCAAGGCCGGAAATTTCTCGTACTTGCGCGGTGATAAAACCACCCGCGGCGACGAAGACCGGGTAGTACAGGAATTCCGGACCTGCTGCGGCAATGGATGTGAGCACAGGGCGCATATCTGTCGCGTCCTTGGCAACGGCTTCCTGAGCAACGATCTCACCACCAAGCTCGACAAAATTATCTGCAAAAACCTGCTGTAGCGCTTCGGCGTAGGCAGAACCATCGTGAATGGTGGCTGCTTTGCGGGCGCCGAGTACGTTATAAGCAAACTCGGCTACAGCTTTGCCCTGGAATGCGTCGCTGTGGGCGGTGCGCAGGTAGCCGTCATAGTCAGGGCCACGATTGGGATCGGTCAGAGCCGGGCGGGTGTTGGATGGGGAAATGGTGGTGAGCCCAGCATTGGTAATGCTGGCGACTCCGCCTACGGTCTCGTCGGAACAGGCAGAGCCAACCAGCGCCACAATCGATGTATCGGTTGCAAGTTTGGTCGCTGCCGTGGCACCGCCTTCAGGTGTGCACAGAGCATCTTCTGTGGTCAGCAGGATCTCATGACCGTGGAACTCCCCGCCGGCGTCATCGATCGCAATCTCAACACCGCGTTTGGAGTCTTCCCCAAGGGTGCCGTCCGCGCCGGAAAGAACACCCCAATAAGCAAGGTGAACCGGCTCACCAGGGGCAATATCTACACAACCAAGCGCATCACTACTGCAATCAACGGCGCCAGCTTGTGTCGCGGGTGCCTCGGTGGCAGGCGCTTCCGTAGCGGGTGCTTCCGTGGCAGGTGCCTCGGTGGCAGGTTCTTCCGTCGCCGGAGCTTGGGTCGCAGCCGGCGCACAAGCGGTAACCAGCACGCTCGCGATGACCAGCAGCGTAAGCAAAGCAAATAAGCGTTTCATCGTTCTTTCTCCTCCAGAATGTAAATAGTGGGATCTATCGTATCACTCGATGACAGATACAACGTTAGGGTGGACAACACTCTTTTTTGTCGGCACCACCTCCTTTGGCTGAGATTCATCTATAGTCCATTTAGCAAAGAGCCGGAGAAAACCCTTTCTCAAATATGAGTTTCTCACGGCTCTGAATGGCAGATCTAATGAAACAACATGACTTGGCAGATGGAATACTAATTGACAATACTACGTGAAATCTTACCGTCGGTCAAGTATCAATTTATGCAAGGGCTACGCTTTCTCTTGCGGTTTATACAATAACTGTTCGCGGATACGCAGGTCGGTGTTGCGGATTTTCATTGCCAGGTCGGCTGCGAGATTATACATCAGACGGTAGCCAAGCTGTGGGTATGTATCGCAGAGCATGATCAATTTATCGCGGGGGATGATCAGCAGACGAGTATCTCTTTGCGAGGCACATGCGGAAGCCGATCGCAAGCCTTCATCGACAAGCGCCACTTCTCCAAAGTTTTGGCCGCGCCGCAGGGTCGCGATAATCCTGTTTTCACTCCCCGTATCGAATGACCCCACCAGGGATGGGTTGACAAAGATGTCCACTTCTCCCTGGACGATAATGTAGAGTTCCTTGCTGCTGCTGTTTTCCCGGAAGATCAGATCGTCCTTTTGAAAATTGGCTTCCTGACAAATATTTGCCACCAGTTCCAGTTGTGTGGGCGTGAACTGATAAAAAATGTCGCTTTGTTTGAGGAAGTTTACGATGGAACCCGTGGACACAAAGACCTCCGAATTATTTGAGTGTAGCATAAAGAGAGATGAAGCGCAACGATTTCTTCCGAAACGGACAAACTTACAGGGAAAGACTTACGGCTCTCCTACGGAAACACCTGGTTTAGCCAGTCTAATGGATTCACCTGGACGCCGTTCACCCAGACCTCCCAGTGCAGGTGCGCGCCGGTCACGCGTCCTGTGCCGCCGACGAGTCCGATTACCTGGCCTGCTTCTACCATATCGCCCACGTTTACAGAGAATTGAGACTGATGCCAGAACCCGCTATACACACCCCAGCCATGATCGATGATTGTCGCATTGCCGCGCACCGTCAATGGCGCCGCAAAGACCACCTTCCCCGGCGCAGGAGCGAAGATTTGCAGTCCTTCTCCGCCACAAAAATCCAGGCCTGTATGAAACCCATCCACTTCAAGCTCGGAATTAATCACGGTATAGGTACGCCGGGTTCCATAGCGGGATGTAAAGCAATTCGGATCCGTGGCGGGAGACGTGAAGCTGCTCGTCCAATAGTGGATGGGAGTGGCAGGAGCTGTAATGGCAGTCAGGGTTGCCAGCTCCGGTTCTGTGACCGCCGGGTCTATCAGGCTGGGATCGTTGAGGGGGATTGGCTCGCTGAGGTAATTCCCTGATGTGACAAGCACCATTTGCTGGAAGGATTGCTTACTTCCATCAGGGAACAATGCTTCTATTAATAAGGGATATACGCCGGGTTCGAGCAGTGCATGAATGCCCTGCAGGGCTACCTGTTCGCCGCCATCCGCGGGGAAGAAATGGAGTGGTACATCGACCAGAGTCCCCGATAGAGATACACCAGCTTGCACCACAGCGCGAATGGCTTCGGTGCTGCCCTGGACGAGCGGCAACGGCGCGATGCTTGCACTCTGAAAAGCGGACGGAAGTCCCGTGGCGCCCTCTGCATTTGTGCCTGTGAGGGAATAGAGCACATCGCCGGGTAAGGCATCCCATGTGCCGCCCAGCTTGTTGACGGAAGTAAGCGTCCAGGGGTCACTGCCCTGCCGGACTGCCAACTCGAGAAGGGATTCTCCTGCAGAGGTTGTGATGCGCGTGCTGAGAGACTGCTGGTTTTCACGCGTCGGGACGATCAGGCTGATTCCCACGTACAGTTCCGAGGGGCTGACCAGGCGGTTTAGCTTCTTTAACTGTTCATCTTCCACTTGTGTGCGCCGGCTTAGGCTGTGCAACGAATCGCCAAAGGAGACGATCTCCGTTTCCAGAATCCCGGTCACACCTTCCAACCCGGGAATCACGATCTGTTGCCCTTGCGACAAAACATTCGGGTCGAGTGTCGGATTGGCTGTGACAAGGTCACTGATCGTCACGTTAAAACGTGAGGCGATAAAGGAAAGCGTATCGCCAGGCTGGACAATGTAAATAGGTCCGCTTGTCTGCGCAAGAGCAGGCTGGACGGTGAAACTCGAAAGAATAGCAAAAAGCAAAAAAATGGAAACGCGCTTAAGCATCCCTGAATTCTACTCTATCGCCAATTTCGAACTCTCTCCACCGATCGGGATGGATTTCCAAAACATACTTCGCCGGTTCTTTTGAGAAGTAGGCGGGTCGCCAGGATTTCGCGAGAACCTTGTCCACAACCTGCATGGCGGAATTGATCCAGATCACAGACAGATCAAAAGGCACGAAAAACATATGGATGGAAGAATCGACGCGTGAGTCGCGTCTTCCCACGAGAACCAACCCTTCATCCTGGGGGAGGCGTGACCGGAATGACAGACCAGCCAGTTGCGTGATGAACGAGTCGCAATATTCAATGCGCAGTACCCCTTGAATTGGTCTGTTTTTATTTTGAATTGTGATGAACTTGGGCATAGAGAAATTCAAAAACCAGCGAAGCCGTCCTGTAGACGAAGAAGTGAACTTAGGTTCCTTCGCCTATCCTTTGGATTTGAGGACCTTGTCCACACTGTTCATCAAATCTTGAGGGCTGAATGGTTTGGTAATGTAGTCATCCACTTTGGCAATGTGCAAGCCGAGTACCTTGTCGATGCTCTGCGCTTTGGCTGTCACAACGATCACCGGTATATTCTTCGTTTTTTCGTCGGCTTTTATTTGCTGGTATACTTCCCACCCATCCATATCCGGCATCATCAAATCCAGCAGAATCAGATCCGGCGGTTCCTGTCGAATCATATTCAGACCTTCGATACCGCCAGTTGCGCCTTTGACTTCAAAACCACGGCGACCGAGAATCAGCCGCATGAGATCGATCATTTCAGGTTCATCTTCGACGCATAAAATGCACTTTAGATTCGAATTCATTGGGTGTCTCGTTTGGTTGTGAAGTTTACCATAGAGTATTCGTGATGAAGATTATGACATGGAACGTCAACGGACTGCGTGCGGCGCTTGGAAAAGGGTCTTTGAACTGGGCGTGGGAACAGCACCCCGATATTTTGTGTCTGCAGGAGATCAAGGTCCGTCCTGACCAGCTCAAAGAGGAGCAGGCGAAATTTCCTGGCTACGACGTGGTTTGGAACCCGGCGGAAAAAGCAGGCTACAGCGGCGTGGCCACCTTTCTTCGAAATCCCTGTCTAGAGCTTCAAGTGGGGTTCAACGCACCGCTTTTCGACATAGAGGGACGAGTCATTTCTACCTTGCATCCAGGGTTCCGGTTGTTCAATGTCTACTTTCCGAGTGGTCAGCGTGGCATGGAGCGTGTGCTATACAAACTGGAGTTCTATGCCCACTTGCTCGCCGTATGTGAACGCTTGCATGCAAACGGAGAGAGCATCATTGTTACCGGGGATTTCAATACGGCACATATGCCAATCGATCTGAAAAACGCCAGGCAAAACGTCCGCACGTCCGGCTTCCTTCCGGAAGAGCGCGCCTGGGTGCAGAAGTTCCTCGACCATGGCTTTGTGGACGTCTACCGCTATCTGTATCCGGAGCGAGTCCAGTATACCTGGTGGACGTATCGACCGGGGGCTCGTCAACGCGGCGTGGGCTGGCGCCTCGATTACTTTCTGGTGTCACAAGCTTTGCTGCCGCGTGTGCAAGACGTGATCATCCATGAAGAGGTCCTGGGCTCCGACCATTGCCCTGTAGAGCTGCGCCTGGAGTAAGAGCGAGGTTGGATTCCGCATCCAGACCAGTAAGAAGGATCGCCGTGGAGCTCCAGCAAGGCGAGAACTCCGCGAGCGACAGTATTAGAGAAATGTATAAGAATTTCGAAGGGACTATTCCTGCACTGCTCATGTTGGTATAATCTTCCTTGGAATTATCATTTGGAGGAACAGTGAATCCTAGAAACCAGTCTTTTGTGGTCACCTTACTCTTGATCATCGCGGCTGTAGCTATGGTTGTCATGGCAATACAGCGTGAGTCTGGCTCGCAAGAGTCGCTGACAATCAATGAGGTGGCGAGAGATATTAAAGCGGGCAAAATTGCCCGTATCGTGATCGAAGATACCGACACGCTACGCGTCATTTATAACGATGGGGACGTTGATGGTGTGGAAGCGTACAAAGAGACAGATGCTACTTTGGTTGCGCAGCTACAGGCATTGGGCGTCAGCGCAGAGCAGCTCTCCCCGGAAAACGTGTCCATTGAAGTCAAGCCGCCCTCTCAGTGGGCTGGAATTGTCAGTGGGGCACTCTATATCCTGCCCGTGCTCTTTATGGCAGGTGTGTTGTGGTTTATTTTTCGGCAGGCACAGGGCAGCAACAATGCCGCCATGTCCTTCGGAAAATCGCGCGCTCGCATGTTCAGTGGCGAGCATCCCACAGTCACGTTCCAGGATGTTGCCGGGGTAGAGGAATCCAAGCAGGAATTGGCAGAGGTCGTCGAATTCCTGAAGGAGCCGCAGAAGTTTATCCAGCTTGGGGCGCGCATCCCGAAGGGTGTGCTTCTCGTGGGGCCTCCCGGGACCGGCAAGACGCTCTTGGCGAAGGCGGTTTCCGGGGAGGCGGGCGTCCCGTTCTTTTCTATCTCCGGTTCTGAATTCGTAGAGATGTTCGTGGGTGTGGGCGCTAGCCGTGTCCGTGACCTGTTCGATCAGGCAAAGCGTCACTCTCCGTGTATCGTCTTTGTGGATGAAATCGACGCGGTCGGACGCCAGCGCGGCGCGGGTCTGGGCGGCTCGCACGATGAGCGGGAACAGACCCTGAACCAGATGCTGGTCGAAATGGATGGTTTCGATACCGACACCAATATCATCATCATTGCCGCGACCAACCGTCCCGACATCCTTGATCCAGCGCTGCTGCGCCCCGGTCGTTTTGACCGTCGCGTTACGTTAGACCGCCCTGACATGAAAGGCCGCGAGGCGATCCTGAAGGTTCATGTCAAAGGCAAGCCATTAGATCCTACAGTGGATCTGGGTTCTCTCGCGCGCGGAACGCCTGGCTTTGTAGGTGCTGATCTGGAAAACCTTGTAAATGAAGCTGCGATCCTGGCAGCACGCCGCAACAAGAAATCCATCGGGCAGCAGGATATGGAAGAAGCCATCGAGCGCGTGGTCATGGGACCGGAGCGCAAGTCTCGGCTGATCTCAGATGAAGAGAAGCGCATCATTGCCTACCACGAAGCGGGTCACGCGGTCGTGATGAACGCCATCCCCGAAGCGGACCCCGTCCAGAAGATTACGATCGTCGGGCGCGGTCAGGCAGGCGGACTCACCTGGTATCGGCCGGAAGATGACCGAATCCTGACCTCTCGCAAGAAGATGGTCGCCTCTTTGGCAGGTCTGCTCGGTGGACGTGTTGCCGAAGAACTCGTCTTCGATGACATCACTTCAGGCGCCTCGAATGACATCGAGCGTGTGACGCAGGTGGCGCGCATGATGGTTACCCGGATGGGTATGTCCAATGAGATGGGCTTGATGACCTATGGTCAAAAGGAAGAATTGATCTTCCTTGGTCGCGAGATCTCCGAACAGCGCGACTACTCGGAAGCGGTTGCCGAGAAGATCGACTCGGAAGTCCGCCGCCTGGTGGACGACTCGTACAAGCTAACTAAGAAACTTCTTACCAAATACCGCGACCGTCTCGATGCCGTGGCGCAGAAGCTTCTCGAGGTGGAAACCCTCACGCGCGAAGAATTCGAAGCGATCTTCCCGCCACCTGTTGCAAAGAAGAGCGGCACGCCCCAGGTCATTGGGATGGGTGCGTAGGGTGTAAGTACACACGTATACAAGTAGACGGAGAAAGAGCCTTCCAAGTCGGAAGGCTCTTTTTTTCTACATGTGTGCTTGTGTACCCTGTCTACCTCAATCAATTGACCGACTCCTTATGCTGCCTCACTAACTCACGGCGTAAGATTTTTCCCACGGTCGTCTTCGGAAGTTCGTTTCGGAATTCGATATGCGAGGGGACCTTGTAGGGAGCCAGATGCTCTTTACAATACGCCCTCAACTCCTCCACTGTGATGTTTTCACCGGGCTTGACCACCACCCATGCCTTAACTGCCTCGCCGCGGTTCGGGTCCGGGATGCCGCCGACGCCTACTTCCAGGACCTTCGGGTGCGAGGAGATCGCTTCCTCTACTTCCCGCGGCCATACCTGGAAGCCACCAGGTTTGATGAGCTCCTTCTTACGGTCCACGATGTAAAAGTACCCATCTTCGTCCATGCGGGCGATATCGCCGGTGAACAGCCAGATCCTGCCATCCTTCATCTGCCGCAACGTATTGGTTGTCTCCGTGGGCATATTATGATAGCCCTTCATCACCTGCGGACCGTGGATAGCGATCTCGCCTATCTCGCCTTGGGGCAATTCGGTCTCCCCATCGTCCAGGCTGATGATCTTGACTTCGACGTTGGGCAAGGGCATTCCAATCGAGCCGGTTTTGTTGACACCCAGCAAAGGATTGCAATGCGTCGCGGTAGGGGCTTCGGAAAGACCATAACCTTCGAAAACTTTGCCCCCCGTTAATTTCTCGAACTGTTCTTTTGTCTCGCGCATCAACGGCGCGGACCCGGAGATACAAGCTTTGATCGAAGAGAGATTGTATTTTCCCGCTTTTACATCGGGATGGTTGTTAATTGCATTGTAGAGCAACGGTACGCCGGGGAAAATTGTTGTCTTGTGTTTGCTGATATTCTCCAGCACATCTTTCAGGTCGCGCGCGTTCGGCACCATCACCATGCTCGCACCCAATGTCATGGCGAGACTCATCCCGGCTACCATTCCGTACACATGGAAAAGAGGAATCCCCATCAGGAAAATTTCCTGCCCCTCCACACAGTTTACAAACCAGGCTCTCATCTGCATGGTGTTTGCCACAACGTTTCGGTGCAACGCCACCGCGCCTTTGGGGATGCCCGTCGTGCCGCCAGAATATTGAAATAAAGCAACGTCATCCGGCGAGATCTGGACATTCGGCTTCCGTGAATTCTCATGTTTCTTCAGCAAGTCTTTCATCCAAACGTCGCCCTCTGCCAGCGAGTCAAGGTGGTGTCCCTCCTTTTTCTCTTTCGCGAGAGTAAACAAGACTCGCAACAGTGGCGGCAGCGTTTCCTTGATATTGGAGACAATAATCTTTTTGAGCTTCGAGCGTTCACGTACTGCCTTCAACACACTATAGAATTTCGTCAGCGTAAACATGATCTCGATATTCGCATCGTTGACGGGAGTCAGCACTTCATCAGGCGGATAGGTCGGGTTGACAGCCACCACCACGCCTCCGGCTTTGAGGATGCCGAAATAAGCGATCACGAACTGGGGCGTGTTCGGCATGAAGATTCCGACACGGTCGCCTTTCTTCACCCCCATCTCTACCAGCGCGGCTGCCATGTGATCGGTCAGCGCGTTCATCTCTTTATAAGAAATGACCGCGCCCTTGAAGATCGTGCAGGCGCGGTCAGGATATTTTCGCGCCGCTTCCTCTAAAAAATAAAATAACGGCGCCTCAGGAATTTCAACGGTCTGCGGAACCCCCTGGTCATAATGAGCCAGCCATGGACGGTCATTCATGAGGACTCCTCTCTATATGGATGAACTTCAGTATATACAAGGAAGAATCAAAAGTCAACCAACCGATGGTTGTTATTTATTTCACGACTGTTTCAGTGTGTTTCGAACATAAACATCAATGTCATCTACAACTCCCTCTTCGACTCGAAACCACTTAATATTTGGATCGGACTCCTTGAACCAGTTGGACTGTCGTCGAACGAAGACGCGTGTGGCACGCCGAATCTCTGCTTTCGCCTGTTCTTCATTGATCTCACCCTGAAGGACGCGGACACACTCCCGATATCCAATCGCGGACATCGTTGGCAGGGAGGGGGAATACCCCCTCTCGAATAAGCGTTTCACTTCCTCCAAAAAACCGTGGGCGAACATCGCGTCGATGCGTTGATCGACCCGCTCATACAACTCCGTGCGCGGACGTGTCAAACCCACGGCGATCAGCTGATAGGACGAATCAACTTGTCCACGTTGCTCGGAGAATCTCCTGCCTGTCGTCAGGATCACTTCCAGAGCGCGGATTGTCCTTCTAAAATTCCTGGCATCGATGTTCTCCGCAGCCGCGGGGTCCAGCCTCTTTAGTCTGTCGTGTAGCCAATAAATCCCATTTTCCTCTTTCATCCTTTCCAATTCACTTCGCAATCGTTCATCAGGTTTCACTGCAGGCGGATTCCAGCCTTCTGTTACCGCGCGAATATATTGTCCCGTACCTCCGACCAAGAACGGAATTTTATTGCGTGTATGAATATCAGAAATTGCATCCTGCGCTTTCTGCTGGAAGACCGCCAGGCTCAAGATTTCATCGGGATCAGCAATATCGATCAAATGATGTGGCACACGCGCCTGTTCTTCACGCGTGGGTTTGGCAGTGCCAATATCCATCCCACGATAAAAGAGACGCGAATCCGCCGAGACGATCTCGCTATTGAGGCGCTCCGCAAGCTGAATCGCAAGCTCGGTCTTGCCGACCGCGGTCGGTCCGACTATGAGAATGAGGGGCGATTTATTGGATTGCATTCTCAAAATGCGTGATCTTGGGTTCCACCCCTACTTTTCCTTCTACCGCGATCACATCGATCTGCCAGTGATCGATATCGTTTTCCATGGCATAGTGTTCGGCACAGGCAAGCATATGTGCCTGTTTTCGCGACGTCACGTTCTGCTCAGGGAAGAAATTTTTGCTGGACGTCAGAGTTTTCACTTCAATAAAAACTGTGATTTCCCCTTGTTTTGTGATAATGTCGATCTCCCCGTAAGGCGTTCGAGCGTTTCGAGCGAGGATCTCATAACCACGCCCTGCCAGGTAGGAGGTGACGAAATCCTCACCCCACTTGCCAATGCGCTGATTGTGCTTGGTCATTTCATGAACTCTTCCAGCACGGACATCAACCGTTCGTCGAGCCTCCGCTTGAGTGGCCTCGTATTCTGTGTGAGGCGGGTATAGTGACTTAGTAAGATATTCGTCGTGCGTTCAATATCGTATTGCTCGGAGGCTTGACATGCGGCGAGCCCCATCTCTTTTCTCAGGCTTGGGTTCAGGCAGAGATATGTCAGCTTGGCAGTGAAAGCAGCCAGGTCCTCGGAAGAGAGAAAGCCCGTTTTACCGTCTTCAACCAGGTCGCTTGTGCCAATCCCGTGAATTCCCATGATCGGCAGTCCCACTCCCATCGCTTCCACGGTGGACATCCCAAAGGTCTCAGCGACCGAGCTGGTCACAAAGATATCGCACATCGCCAGGTAGGATGGGATATCGTCATAGTCGATCATGCCGGTGCTGTGGACGCGGTTTCCAATTCCCAGTTGAACAATCAAATTCTGCACTTCTTCCTCAAAATTCTTTTTCCCCCCTCCCACCATCAGCAGGTAGACGTTCGAGAGCATCTGCGCAATGCCTGCAAACGCCTGTAGCAGGAAGCTCAGATTTTTTTCCGGCGCGATCCGGCCCGCATAGATCAACAAAATATCCTGCTCATGGAAACCGAAGCGGGACCGTGGAAAAGGCATCGCCTGATGGAACTTTTGCAGGTCCACTCCATTCGGGATGACTTCAATGTGGCTTTTGACGTCCAGCTCACGCAGGTTCCTTGCCATGCTTTCCGAGGGAGAGATAACCAAATCGACCGCCTCACAGAAGTCCGGCATATAGGCTTGCAGGAGGCTGTGGCTGACTTCATCGGGCATGAGAGGGAAATATGCTTGGGCTAACAGGTCGTAGCGAGAATGATTTGTAAACACGATTGGGATGTGTTCGGACCGGCAATAATTTAATGCCAGCCGTCCGCTCAGAAATGGGTGATGGACATGAACTACATCCATCGTTTGGAGTAGTTTTTTGTGTTTGCTTTTATAACGAAGGGAAAGATAAAAGCCAGTATCGGCAAGAGCCACGCCGGGGCTGCGCATGACGCGTGGCTCATCGTCCTGGTAATCCTCATCGCCAAAAGTGAAGATATAGACTTCATGCCCGGCGCGTTCGAGAGCGAGCTTATGCAGCTCAACATGATTGGTCACGCCGCTCACGTACGGTTTGTACGTGTCCACCATCATTCCAATACGCATACATCTATCGTACATTTAATAGGGGATTGCTGTCAAGACACTGATTCCTGCCTGATGGTAGAATCGCATTCCGAGGAGTGAACTTGGTTAAACTGATTTTGCGTGAAAAGGAATATGAAGTGAAGCCCGGCATGACGCTGCTTTCCGCCTTGCAGAAGATCAGCGTGGTACCTGAGTCCGTTATTGCGACGCGAGAGGGCGAGATGATCCTGGAGGATGAGATTTTAAAGGATGGGGATATGGTCAAATTGATCGCGGTGATTTCAGGGGGAGCGGGAATCGATATTCGAAAATCGAATATCGAATTGCGAGGCACCAGCCATGAAATGTAAAAAGTGTGGAGCAAAAGCGTCGGTCAATATGCGCCAGCACAAACTGGCATTGTGCAAGGAGCATTACTTGGATTGGGTGCCCGAACAGACCGAGCGTTTCATCAAGAAATACGAGATGTTCATGCGCAATGAGAAAATTCTGGTCGCTGTTTCAGGGGGTAAGGATTCGCTTGCGCTATGGGATATTCTCCACCGTCTCGGTTACCAGGCAGATGGACTGTATTTGGGTCTGGGTATCGACGGCGGCATCGACTACTCTCACGAGTCACAGCGCCTCACCGAGAAATTCGCGAAGGAGCGGGATCTCAAGCTTCACATCGTGGACATTGAAAAGGAATATGGGCAACCGATCCCTGTGCTTTCTGAGATCTCCCACCGCGGACACGGGAAGCCCTGTGCCGTCTGTGGATTGGCGAAACGTCACGAGATGAACCGCATCGCGCGCGACCTTGGTTATGATGTGCTGGCAACCGGACATAATCTCGACGATGAGGCTGCTGTCCTCTTCGGTAACACCTTGTCTTGGTCGAGCGAATATCTCTTGCGTCAGGGACCGGTCCTACCGGCGTCAGATGGACTGGCGCGCAAAGTCAAGCCCCTGTGCCGATTCTATGAGCGTGAAATGACCGCTTATTCACTGGCACGCGGGATCGAGTATATCTATGAAGAATGTCCTTTTGCAGAAGGATCGCAGTCTATTTACTACAAGGAACTGCTCAACCAGCTGGAAACTGCCCGCCCGGGAGCAAAGCTCACGTTCTATTTACGCTTTCTCGAGGCGCGCAAGCGCGGTGATCTGTTCATCGAAAACAATCCCGAGCGTGCGCACCTGCGTTCCTGCCCAAAATGTGGACAACCTACTTCCACCGGCGATCTGTGTTCGTTTTGCCGGATGATGGAGAAAGTGAACTCTTCTCAAGCCGCCGTCTAGCGATTTAGATCCATGAAACGATACCGCTTCTTCGACTGGATCACAGCCGTCTTTGTGACCGTCCTTGTCGTCAGCAATATCGCTTCCTCCGCAAAGATCGTAGACTGGGGACTGAGCATTTTGGGGCTGCCGCTGGCATTCGATGCGGGGACGATCCTATTTCCCATCAGTTATATTTTCGGCGACATTCTCACAGAAGTTTACGGCTATAAACAATCGCGGCGCGTCATCTGGGCAGGGTTTCTCTGCCTGGCGCTGAGTGCAATCATCTTCTGGATAGTCGGCCTGATGCCTGGAGAAGCTACATGGCAAAGGTATGCGGGGGATGATGCTTACAAGGCGATTCTCGGCGGCATGAGTACCGGAGGTATTGTCCTGGCAAGTTTGGCAGGTTATTGGACAGGCGAGTTCACGAATTCCTTTATTCTGGCGAAAATGAAAGTGCTCACCCAGGGACGCTGGCTGTGGGCGCGGACCATTGGGAGCACAATCTTTGGTCAGCTTGTGGATACCATGATATTTGTTGTAGTGGCTTCGGCATTCGGGGTCTTTCCGTGGAGCCTGTTCCTTACCCTCACAGTAAGCAATTATCTGTTCAAATGCGTGCTCGAGGCGTTGATGACCCCGGTGACGTATGCCATTGTCACCACTCTCAAGAGGGTGGAGAACGAAGACTATTTTGACCGGGGCACGGACTTTAATCCGTTTGTCATCTGAAGTCTCTGATGACGATCTCCCGCCGAACGGCTCGCAGGTACCTATTGGGGAAACCGGGACGGTGGCCTGGCCGGCGCTGGAAAAGCAAGTACGGAAGATTCTCCGCGAATCGCTATAGCCCCACGATGCTGGAAAGAATGCTGATCAAAATAAACATGACGATTGCCGCGACGACCGCGCCGCATCCCCAGCCGGCAGAGACTCGCCACCCCTGGCTGCTTGTGATTCCCGGCTCCAACCTGCGGATATGACGCACCACCTGCCAGCCGGCGAACATTCCGGTGAGGAACCAGGCAACGAGTACAAATACCAAGAATACCAAAAGGATAAGAATGACAAGCCCGATCGCTTCTCCAATTGCACTGCCAAGGATTTGTCCCATGCACTCCCCTAACCCAATCCCACTGCAATCCGGGTCAGCACTTTCCACACCGAGCGCACCCAAAGCGATCATCAGCGCCGTGATCAAGCCTGAGATGATCATTCCCAGCGGACCACTGATGCTCCAGATGCGAATGGTGGGCGACATATGCTTCCACGAAATGGAAGGCGCGTTCGGTCGCAGGGTGAGCATGGTAAATAGTCCTGCGAGCAAGCCTCCTATAAAGCCTCCTGCGATGGCACTGCTAAGAATTAGCAGAAAGGCGAGCAAATCGTCACTCCCCCAATTTCCCTGATTCGCAAGGACGATCCCAAAGAATATCAACACCACAATCCAAAAGACGAGCCAGCCCAGGCTCCAGGCGAATGCCCAACCGGGAATTTTGCTGAAGACAACGCCTAAACTTGGCAGGGTTATCTGACGGAGGAATGGTCGTTCGCCGCTGGCTCTTCCTGCGCCCGCCTCAATCAAACCATCAACAAGCTTATGGAAATTATCGGTATAACTACCGGAACGGAGGTCAAGCGTCTGTACCTCCTTCACCAGAGTCTCGATTTCACCTGTCCAGTTTGCAGGCCGGTAAATGACGGGGAAGATTGTCTTGCCAAGCTCTAGGGCTTTGCTCAATTCCTCACGTACATAGCGGGATTCTACAGAGTCGGGCGAGAGCACCAAAATGAAGGCTTTGCAATCCCGAATGCCCTCCATGATCTCATCATGCCACTTTTCCCCTAATTGAATGCTGGATTGATCGAACCACACACCCGCCACTTGTTCGTTCAAATCGCTGGCAAGCCGTGTAACAAATTCCTGGTCACGCCGGGAATAAGAAATGAAAATTTCATTGGGCATAATCGTGCCTGGTTTTCATTATATACGTGTCAACAAATCTAAGGTAAATCGAACCTCCGAAGAAGATGCCTCGGAGGTCAATCCCTAGTCTTCAGCCTCGATTACTAATACGAACGACCAATTATGATCTCTCCACAACTTACGCTGTTTCAAGATACCTCTCAATCTCATAGTCTGTCACATGGATGCGATACTTATCCCATTCTTCCGATTTGGCGCGGTGGAATGCCTCATACGCCACGGTCCCCAGTGCATCCAAAAGGACTTGATCCTTGGCAAGCTCCGCCAGTGCTTCTGCCAGGGAACCAGGTAATTCACCGATGCCCAACTTCTGCCGCTCTTCCGCGTCGAGGTGATAGAGATTGACATTATTCAACGGTCTGGGCGGCGTCAGATCGTTGTCGATCCCGTCCAGTGCCGCGGCGAGCATTCCAGCGAATGCGAGGTACGGATTTGACGATGGGTCGGGGAAGCGCAATTCCGCCCGCATGGATTTGTTGCGTCCCTCGGTGTAGCGCGGGATACGGATCAAAGCTGAGCGGTTTTGCTGCGCCCAGCCAATGTAGACGGGCGCTTCATAGCCTGGGACCAGACGTTTGTAGGAATTGACAGTCGGTGCCACTAACGCAGCCAGGCCGCGGGCATGTTTGAGCTGCCCGGCGATGAATGCGTAGGCGCGTCTCGAAATGTGGGATTCATCATTTTCATCAAAAAACAGATTATTGCCGTCGTGATCAAAGAGACTTTGATGACAGTGCATACCTGAACCGTTAATGCCAAAGACAGGCTTAGGCATGAAGGATGCGGTCAGCCCGTGCTGTGCCGCGATCGCTTTCACAGTGTATTTCAATGTCAGCACGTTATCGGCTGCCTTCACTGCGTTTGCAAAACGGAAATCGATTTCGTGTTGCCCCAGGGCAACTTCATGATGCCCGACTTCGACCTCTAGGCCCATTGAGCGTAGCGCATCCATTAATTCCGTGCGCACGCGTACTGCCTCGTCGACTGCCGAGAAGTCAAAGTATCCACCCACATCGTGCGGCACCGGGTGAACGCCATGTCCATTCCCCCCGGCTTTGAACAGGAAAAACTCCGGCTCCGGGCCGATGTTGTAGGTCCAGCCACGCTCTGCGATTTTTGCCATCAAGCGTTTCAGGACACCGCGCGGGTCGCCTTCAAATGGCTTGCCATCCGGCATAAAGATATCGCAGAAGATGCGCGCCCGGCGGCGTTCCGCAGAGCTCCAGGGAAGGACAGCATACGTGTCAGGGTCGAGCCGCAGGTGCATGTCACTCTCCTGGATCCGGGCGAATCCTTCCACAGAGGAGCCATCGAACCACACTCCATCTTCGAGAGCGCCGTCCAAGCCGCTGGCTGGCATATCCACACTTTTGACGGCACCCGTCACATCGGTGAACTGTAGCGAGATGAACTTAACTCCGTCTTCCTTCACTTGCTTGACAAGATCTTTTGCATCCATACTTTCTCCTTTGTAGATTGTGATCGAAAGCTTTAACTGTGCTCTGCAGAGATTCGATCCGTGAGTGCAAGAAGGGGTTAATCATCAGCATCAGTGACAGCCTGCAAGGAATCGCTCTTAACGCGAACTCGACGTTGGCGCGCGGTGTTGATGAGTATAACCGACCCGATGATGATCGCAGACGCGATCGCGATGCGCGCGTTCAAATCCTCATTCGCCAGTAACCAGCCCAGAAAAACTGCCACCACGGGGTTGACGTACGCATAGGTAGACGTGAGAGATATCGGCGCATTATGCAGAAGCCAGCCATACGCCACAAACCCGACCAGCGACCCAAAGGTAATCAAGTAGAGCAAGCCCCACCAGGAACGGGCTGAGACATTGGCTAGGTCAAACCCGTTGAATTCGCCTTTAACTAGGCTGACAACGAAGAGGGACACTGCACCTGTTAACATCTGCATTCCTGTTGAGAGTAGCGTGGATTTAGGCATGTCTGCGCCACGGGCGTAGATGGATCCCATCGACCAGAACACGGGTGCAAGAAGCAGAAGAATGACGCCGAATGTGTCGAAACTGCCTTCGCCTCCTGTGATTTCAGCCGGACCAATCAAGAGAAATACCCCACCGAATCCTATGATCAAGCCGAGAATTGCCTGCCTGGTCGGCTTGGATCCTCCCGAGCGCAACGACTCGAACAGAACCAGCCAGAATGGGGAGGTAGAAATCATGAGAGCTGCGATGCCGGATGGCACGCTCTGTTCCGCCCAGGCAACCAGCCCGTTGCCTCCGAGCAAGAGCGCTGTCCCGACAATCGTTGTAGATTTCCAATTTCCTGGGGTAGGCGCCGGATCTCCCGACAACCGCCTCCAGGCGTACAATATCGCGCCCGAGATCAGGAACCTCAAGGATGCATGCATGAACGGGGGAATTGTTTCCACCGCGAACCGAATCGCCAGGTAGGTCGAGCCCCAGACGATATACAGTGCTAATAAAGCAATCCAGAGTTTTGTCTTCATTCTTCTCCGTAATTCCCCTCTCCCGGATGGAGAGGGGTGAGGGTTGTCTCTACTCAACCATCGAGTAAGAATACTCGCGTGCCAGCAACGCCTTCTTCCGCAGCGCTCCATAGCGATAGTTTCCGAACTCACCAACTTTGCGGATCACCCGATGACAGGGAATCAACACCGCAATCGGGTTATGGCCAACGGCTGTGCCCACCGCGCGGGTCGCATTTGGGTTGCCAATCCTGGAAGCGATTCCTGCGTAGGTAGTGACTTCGCCGACAGGAATTTGGAGTAGTGCTTCCCAGACCTTTAGCTGAAAGTTTGTCCCGCGCAGGTGGATGTTCAGCGGCTTTCCGCGATGGCTATAGCGCAGGTCAAAGATCGGCTCAATCAGATGTACTGTTGACCGGTGATCTTCGATCATCCTTGCCTGCTTCCAGTCCGCGACAAGATTGTCGATCGCGTCGCCTTCGCTGGTCCGTAGGACTGTTTCGCTGGTCTGCACAAAACTGAAGTGGCAGATGCCACGTTCCGTCGTCGCGATCAGGCATTTGCCGAAAGGTGTGGGATGGATTCCGTAGCGAATCGTGACGCCCGCACCGCGCGATTTGTACTCACCGGGTGTCACAGCCTCCGCGGTGACAAATAGATCGTGCAAGCGCCCCAGGCTTGATAGCCCGACTTGATGGGTGGTATCCAGCAGATTCTCAGACTGGTCAAGCAAATTCTTCGCGCCTTCCTTCGTCAGAAACTGTAGGAAGCGCTTCGGGCTGACGCCTGCCCAGCGGGTGAACAATCTCTGAAAATGATATTCGCTCAAGCCAATGTTCGCCGCCACTTCCCCAAGCTCAGGCTGGTCTTTATAATACCTTTCCAGATACAGGATCGCCTGTTCAATCCGCAGGTAATCTTCAGAGGCCTGTCTAAAATCCGTTTGCATGTTCATAGCATCTCCTTTCGACAATATTCTATGAACATTTATTACGTCTGCCGACCCGATTCTTGCTCTTTTTGTAAAATTTGGATTCTAACGGCAGTGATTGTTACATAAACGACATATCTTCGTCAAGTCAATAATCATGAGCAGGAGATTCGACTGCCTGCCGGACGATCTTCGCGTAGTCAGACTGCTTATGAGTAATTCATCCTACCTGGTGAGGTTGCCATGCAAACAGAACACTCCATTCCAGAGTATGTGAACGTTGTCCGAACGGGGATTGCTAAGAACTTTGAGAGCCAAAGGCGCAAAAAAGTAATTATCGTCGGCGCCGGGCTGGCGGGGTTATCTGCTGCCTACGAATTGCTTGAGGCTGGGCATGAGCCAGTGGTCCTTGAGGCGCAGCACCGTGTCGGCGGGCGAATCTATACCATGCGTGAGCCGTTTGCGCGCGGCTTATATGGTGAAGCAGGTGCCATGCGCATCCCGCGTTCCCATGAATTGACGATGGCCTACATCGATAAATTCGGTTTACAGACCTGTGAGTTCGTTATGGGAAATCCGCAAGCACACGTTTACGTCGGTGGTGTGAAACGGCGTTTGGCAGAAGTGCAGGCAGACCCGGAATTACTAGGATTTGAAGTTTCAGAAGTCGAAAAGGGCAAACTCTCTGGTTTTTACTGGGAACAAACGATTCGTCCTCTTGTGGAAAAGATTGAAAAGGAAGGCGAGGCGGGCTGGGAACAGATCTACGCCGAGTACGACCAGTATTCTGTTCGAGAATTTCTGGAACTAAAAGGGTGGTCAGAAGGCATGATCGAGATGTTCGGTTTGCTGAACAATCAGGAAGCGATGATGAACTCTTCATTCCTGGAATTGTTCCGTGAAGACGGTGGAAACTATTACACGAACATGTGCCAGATCGCCGGTGGAGCGGACAACCTTCCCTGCGCTTTTCTCCCTGTCCTGGGACATCGCATTCGTTATGGGGCGCGGATGGTTGCCATCGATCAAACTCCCGACGAAGTGGTCATCCATTATCAGACGCGTGTCGGCCGCTTCGAAACCCGTGGCGACTATGCAATCATCACGGTTCCATTCCCTGTTTTACGACATGTGGAAGTGTTGAAACCATTTTCTCGTGCAAAACAACGTGCGATCCGTCAGCTTCATTATGATGCTTCGGCAAAGATATTCTTTCAGACTCGCCGCCGTTTCTGGGAAGAAGATGACGGTATCTATGGCGGCGGCACCGTGACAGACCTCGCCATCCGTAATCTGTATTACACCGACTATGGCAAGGAAACCGGTCGCGGAATCCTCCTGGCAAGCTACACATGGTCCGAGGATGCACAGCGCTGGGGCTCTCTTCTGCCGCACGAACGAATCGAACAAGCCATCGAAAATGTGGCGGTGATTCATCCGCAGATCCGCGAGGAATTTGAGACAGGCGCCTCGCATATGTGGCACGATGATCCGTATGCAGGCGGTGCCTTTGCCCTCTTTGACCCTGGCCAGCAGACATTACTTCACGATGAGATCATCAAACCGGAAGGACGCATCCACTTCGCCGGAGAACATGCCTCCCTTTACCATGCCTGGATACAAGGTGCACTCGAATCCGGCTTGCGTGCGGCGATTGCCATCCATCAATCACCATGATCTTTATCGAATCAAGAACGAATCAGAGAAGTTCGAAAACAGGATGTGGTGCGGGCATGCGCACCACATCCTGTTTTCGGCTATTCTTTCAACGGAAAGACCCTAAGGTTTTCAAAACCTTAGGGTCTCAGTGTTCGATTCCCCGCCAATGCCGTGTGTTGCTGAGTTTTGAACCTGCTTTCGCAGGTGGGTCCCGACCCAGAAACGCCGCCTTGGCTCAGGCCTATCGCGTTATTTCTTTTGGAGTTAGAGACCCTAAAAGTAAGTGTTGGCTCAAAACGGAAGGTGCAACATCACGAACACAGCAGGGATAACATTCTTATACCATAGAGACGGATGCAATGGTAGAGAAACATTAATCACTTAAGTACTATTTTACATAAGAGTATTACCTAAATTTTTTAGATTGCGTTTATGTTTATTTTATGCTAACCTTGTTTGTGCAGCCAGAATAACTAAACAGAAGGAGAAGTTATGGCGACCGTTCCGGGTATCGATGTTTCCTATTGGAATTCAGGGATTGACTGGCCTAAAGTGCGCGCCACCGGGCAGCGTTACGTTTTTATCAAGGCAAGCGAATCGACATCCTATAAGGATCCTACCTTTGATGACAACTGGTTTGGCGCGAAAAGCGCCGGTATGCTGCGCGGCGCCTATCACTTCTTCCGCTGCAATGCCGATCCTAAAAAGCAGGCAGACTCATTCATTGATTATGTGAAATCCTTTAACGACGATGGCGAATTACCTCCCGTGCTCGATCTTGAGACTCATGATGGTCAGCGGCGAGACAAAATTATTCCCGCCGCCAAGACCTGGCTCGACCGTGTGGAAGCTGCCTTCGATAAAAAACCGATCATCTATTCCGGGAAGTTTTTTCTCCAGGATTACCTTTCGGAATCCAATGGAGGACCTCCATCCTGGGCAAAAGACCACCCGCTCTGGCTTGCACAATATCCAAACCAATACGTCCCGGGCATGGAACCCTCTTTGCCGCGTGGCTGGTTCAAATGGACGTTCTGGCAGTATAGTGAGAAGGGTCGAATTAACGGGATCAACGCCAATGTGGATTTGAATATATTCAACGGTACGCTGGAAGAGTTGTATAAGTTCGCAGGCGCGCAAATCACTACTGAGAAGCCAAAAACACCTCAGAAGCACACCGTAGCAGCCGGCGATTCCTTTGAAACGATTGCAAACAAATATGGTGTGACAGTCCGGGAGCTTGTCAGCGCCAATCCGCAACTGCTGAGGACAGGGGATCAACTCTCTATTCCGGTGGCGATCGCGATTCCAGCGGAGGAAGGCACTTCTTCCACACCACGGACGTATACCGTCAAACCCGGTGATTCCCTGACTGTGATTGCGATCAAATTTGGCACGACGGTGCCAGCCATTGCGTCTGCCAATAACATTACCAATATAAATAACATTAGCGTTGGACAGGTGTTAGTCATTCCATAATAAATTCTGATAGAAACCAAAACGTCTCCCAGCTTTCAATCGGCCGGGAGACGTTTTACTTGTTTGCCTATCTACCTTTACGGATAGACTCTCTTGATGGTACGTGGGAAGGGGATCGCTTCGCGGATGTGCTCGATGCCACATAACCAGGCTGTGACGCGTTCCACGCCCATGCCGAAGCCAGAGTGGGGAACCGAGCCATACTTGCGCAATTCCAGGTACCACTGAAATGCGTCCTCGGGCAATCCTTCTTTATGGATGCGCGCCAGCAGCGCATCGTGGTCTGACATGCGCTCCGAGCCGCCGCAGATCTCGCCGTAACCCTCGGGGGCAAGCAGGTCGACGGATTTGCAGACCTCCGGGCGACCCGGCCATGGTTCCATATAAAACGCTTTGACAGCGCTCGGATAGCCGTAGACAAACAATGGCTTGTCGTTTAACCTGGTCAGCTCCACTTCATGCGGCGCGCCGAAATCCATGCCCCATTCGAACTTGAGGAGCTCCTTGCGTTCGGGGTCAGTCTCCTTTTCATACAGATCGATCAGATATTTCGCCGCATCGTCATACGACATACGTGGAAACGGTGCCTGGATACTCTCTAGCTTGGAAACATCCCTCCCCAGGAATTTCAGCTCCGCTGCACAGTCGCGTAGCACCGTCTGGACGATGTGCGTGATCAGACCCTCCTCGACCTCCATCAAACCGTCCAAGTCACAGAAGGCAATCTCGGGCTCAAGCATCCAGAATTCGGTGAGGTGACGGCGCGTCTTCGATTTTTCTGCGCGGAAGGTCGGACCGAAGCAGTAGACTTTTCCAAAGGAAAATATATTGGCTTCGTTATAAAGCTGACCGGTTTGAGCGAGATACGCAAAGCCTTCATCGAAATAAGGCGTTTCGAAGAGGGTCGTGGTCCCTTCTGCTGCGGCGGGGGTGAGGATCGGAGTATCGAGGTTGAAGAATCCATGACTGTCCAGGTATTCCCGCACCGCAGACATAACCCTTACACGCACCCGCAGAATTGCCCATTGACTCTGCATGCGAATCCAAAGGTGGCGGTGGTCGAGGGCGAAGTCCACGCCGTGGTCTTTGAGGGACATCGGATAGTCGAGCGCCGCTTCCTGCACGATTTCGATCTGCTTCAATCCCAGCTCATATCCGCCCGGGATGCCCGGCGCGCGCTTATCCTCTCGGACAGGGCCTGTAACAATTACAGACGATTCCTGCGGCAAGCGCATGACGCGGTCGAAAACTTCTGGTTCCAAGTCACCTTTGAAGGCAACGCATTGGATAAATCCTGATCCATCGCGAATGAGCAAAAAGACCAGCTTGCCCTTATCGGTGCGGTTGTAGACCCAGCCCTTGATGGTCACTTCCTGCCCAACATACTTTGAAATTTGCGAAACGCTGATGTATTCAGCCATCATTTCCTCGCTAGAATTGTTTTAACTATTATATTTGATACTATGGGTTTTGTTATTGTTTCAATTTACTTAAGTGCTGGATCAACAACTCATGCGCGATCGTTGGATCCGCCTTGCCTTTCGTAGCACGGGCAACCTGCCCCATCAGCCATTGTAAGATCGTCTCTTTTCCAGCGAGGTATTGTTCCACTTCCCTGGGATTCTCATTGAGAATCTTTGTGATAATTTCCTGAATAAACCCTTCATCCGAAACCTGGGCAAGATTCTTTTCTTTGACAATCTCTTCCGGTTTGCCGCCATTCCTGAATAATTCTGCGAGCACGAACTTACCCGAGTTTCCACTGATAGTCTTGTCGGTGACCATGTCGATTACTTTGGCAAGGTCTTCTGCAGGGACGGGAATATTTGTCACGTCAAGGTTGAGGTCATTGATGTTGCGCATAAACTCGCCCGCGATCCATGAACTGACAGCTCTCGGTGAACTCTTTGAGTTCTCAACCACCGACTCGAAGTAATCTGCCAGTGCCTTTTCAGACGTCAACAGGCGTGCTTCCTGGGCTTTCAATTCATATTGTTCAACAAAGCGGCGTGTCTTTGCTTCTGGCAGTTCGGGCAGGGAGGCGCGGATCGAATCGATCCAACTTTTCTCTACAACAAGCGGAGGTAGATCCGGCTCAGGAAAGTAACGATAATCGTGAGCACTTTCCTTGCCACGCTGGGAATACGTCTTGCCTGTAGCTTCATTGAAGCCCAGCGTCTCCTGTTCCACCGTCCCACCGGTGCGATAAATTTCGGTTTGGCGTTTGATCTCATACTCAGTACCTTGAGTCAGTGCACGGAAGGAGTTGAGATTCTTGATTTCCGTGCGAGTGTTGAAATGCTGGCTTCCCTCTTCACGCACTGAAACATTTGCTTCGAAGCGGATCACGCCCTTTTCCATATCGCCAGAATTGACGTCGAGATATCGCAGAATGGCGTGCAGCCTGGTCGCATATGACTTCACCTCTTCAGGCGAGCGAAGATCGGGTTCCGTCACAATTTCCAATAATGGGACTCCGCTGCGGTTGTAGTCGATGAACGAGTGACTATCTGCATGGGAGAGTTTTCCCGTGTCCTCCTCCAGATGCACACGCCTGATCCTCACATCCTTTATGCCTGCCTCTGTTTCGATTTGAATCGTCCCATTTGTCGCGAGCGGCTGGTCGTATTGCGAGATCTGATATCCCTTTGGGAGATCGGGATAGAAATAATTCTTGCGGGCGAAAATACTCTCGGTGTGAATTTCGCAGCCGAGCGCCAAGCCCACACGGACCGCCAGCTCAACCGCCTTTTGATTGAGGACGGGTAGCGCCCCAGGCTGACCGGTGCAAACAGGACAGATATAACGGTTTGGTTTTGCAGCGATCGAATCAACAACTTCGCACCCGCAAAACATTTTAGATCTGGTGAGTAACTCGGCGTGGACTTCGAGTCCGAGGACGGGTTCGTATTTCATGGCGAATCACCCCAGACTGGGGGATGCTTCGTGTGCCAGTGAGTCTGCCTTTGATACATGTGACCGATACGCAACAACGTTTCTTCTGACAAATGCGGACCCATAACCTGCATCCCAATAGGCAGCCCCTTCGAGATGCCGCACGGCACCGAAAGCGCCGGAATGCCCGCCAGGTTGACCGCCACAACGTGCACATCCGACAAATACATATCAAGGGGATTGGTAATCTTTTCGCCGATTTTGAAAGCTGTGGTCGGCGCGACGGGCGTGATGAGCGCATCACAGGTCTCGAATGCTTTTTGAAAATCCTGGCGAATCAACGTACGCACCTTCTGTGCCTTTAAATAGTAGGCATCGTAATATCCCGCGGAGAGGGCAAATGTCCCAAGCATGATGCGGCGCTTGGTCTCTGCGCCAAAACCGGATTCGCGCGTTTTCAAATAGAGGTCCAGTACGCTGTTAACGTCTCGCTCTGATAATCCATATCGGACGCCATCATATTTCGCCAGATTTGAGCTTGCTTCGGCAAACAAAATTAAGTAATAAACTGGAATTGCATATTGGGTATGTGGCAGCGAAACTTCGACGATCTCTGCCCCCAGGCTTTCGATTTGTTGGATCGCCGTCCGCAGTGAAGAGTCTACTTCCGGGTCCAGTCCTTCGACGAAATATTCCCTGGGAATCCCAATGCGAAGCCCGCGCAGGTTCTCTGTTTTCTTCAGCGCTCGGGAGTACTGTTGAATCGGTTCAACTCGAGAGGTGCTGTCTTTCGGGTCATGACCCGCAATTGCCTCCAGCACCAGGGCAACGTCGTAGACACTGCGCGCCATGGGGCCGATCGTATCAAACGACGAGACAAGAGGGATTAATCCATAACGGGAAACACGTCCGTACGTCGTTTTTAGTCCGGTGACTCCGCAGAAGGAAGCAGGCATACGGACCGATCCGCCCGTATCTTCCCCCAGAGAAAAGAGACCGAGCCCCGCCGCGACGGCTGCGGCAGAACCACCGCTCGACCCGCCCGGGACGTGATCGAAATCCCATGGATTGCGCGTGGTGAAGAAGCCGGAATTCTCCGTGGAGGAACCCATGCCGAACTCATCCATGTTCGTCTTCCCAAGAAGAACTGTGCCAGCTGAATTCAGTTTCTGGATCGCCGTGCAGTCATAGAAGGGCTTGTAATTTTCCAAAATCTTGGAAGAACAGGTTGTGCGAACACTGCGCGTCGAAAGCGAGTCCTTTGCAGAATAGGGAATGCCGGTGAGGGGAGTTATGCCTTCACCCCTTTTGAGGCGCTGATCTGCATCTCGCGCTTGCTTTTTTGCCAATTCTTCTGAAACCGTCACATACGAGTTGATCTGCGCGTCCAGCTGCTGGATGCGTGCAAGGTATGCGCCTGTTAATTCCTCCGAGGAAATCTTCCGGCTCAGGAGAAGCTCATGCGCTTGCTGGATGCTTAGCTCGTGTGCGTCCATGACTTACTGTTCCATATGCACGCGTGGGATGACGACGTAATCATCTTTCGATTGCGGCGCGTTGGAGAGGAACTCTTCGGTTGATACAGAGTCTTGAATCGTATCCTCTCGCATTGCGCTTTTATTCACAGAGGACAAATATGCCGGCGGAACGTTCTCTGTATCTACTTCGTTCAGAATGCTGACGTAATCTAGAATATCCTTGAACTGCGAAACAAACATTTCCGCCTCTTCCTGATTCAAATCCAGCCGCGCAAGAGAAGCAATCTCTCTCACAAGTTTTTCATCGACTTGAAGTTCTGCTTTGCTGCTCACAAGAATCTCCAGACTCTACTCTCTAATTTGAATATGCAGTTCTTTCAACTGTTTTGGTTCTACTTCCGAAGGCGCGTCTGCCATCACGTCGCGTCCCGTCTGGTTCTTGGGGAATGCGATCACTTCGCGGATGTTGGGCTCGTCCGCCAGCAGCATCACCAGGCGGTCGATGCCGGGTGCCATGCCACCGTGCGGCGGCGCGCCGTATTCGAAGGCTTCGAGCATGTGACCGAACTTCTGCTCGATCTCGTCGCCGCGCAGTCCGAGTAGCTCAAAGACCTTCAGTTGAATATCGCTGCGATGGATACGGATCGAACCCGATGCCATCTCATATCCGTTACATACCATGTCATAGGCATCTGACAGGATTTCACCGGGATTGGTCTCGAACTTTTGTAGGTCGTCTAGTTGCGGCATTGTGAACGGGTGATGTTCTGCGTCCCATTTCTGTTCTTCTTCGTTCCAGGCGAACATCGGGAAGTCCACCACCCAGGCGAACGCCAACATGTCCTGGTCTGCGAGATCCAATCTGTCGCGGAAGATTAAGCGTAACCCGCCGAGTATCTTGTTGACGATCGCGCGCTGGTCTGCGGCGAAAAGGATCAGGTCACCTTCCTGTGCGCCGGTTTTGGATTTTACCGCTTCTACTTCTTCCATTTTCACGAACTTCGCAGCGGTCCCTTTCAAGCCTTCGCTTGTTACCGCTAACGTAGCCAAGCCCTTCGCTCCCAGCGCCCTCGCGGCCTCAGTCAGAGCATCCACTTCCTTACGAGAGTACTCGGCACATCCGGGCGCGACGATGCATTTGATCGTACCGCCTGCTTCGATGGCGGATTGGAAGACACGGAAATCACTCTTCGCAAAAATGGCACTGACGTCGATCAATTCCATGCCGAAGCGCAGATCGGGTTTATCCGTTCCATACCGTTCCAACACTTCTCGATACGAAAACTTGGGCCAGGGCGATGAGAGCAGCTTTTTGTGCGGCGTGACGGCAGGGATCAGCTCCGTATAGAGCCGTTCGACCAACGCCAGCACATCGTCACGTTCTACAAAGGACATCTCCAGATCCAACTGCGTGAATTCT
The DNA here is from genome assembly GCA_035699125.1 of Anaerolineales bacterium. Taxonomy (GTDB): domain Bacteria; phylum Chloroflexota; class Anaerolineae; order Anaerolineales; family Villigracilaceae; genus Defluviilinea. The sequence continues at coordinate 56,003 of DASSBC010000068.1, read as the reverse complement.
GGCTGGCGATCCCCGCGCAGGTCCTCGTCACGAAAGCAGCGCGCAATCTGAAAATAACGATCCATGCCCGCCACCATCAACAACTGCTTGAGCTGTTGCGGCGATTGGGGTAGCGCATAGAATTGTCCGGGATAAATCCTCGAAGGAACCAGATAGTCACGCGCCCCTTCGGGTGTCGCCTTGAACAAAATCGGGGTTTCGATCTCAACAAAGTTTTGCTTGTCCAGAAAATCGCGCATGAACTTGATGACTTTGTGCCGCAGGATCATATTGCGGGTCATGCGCTCTCGACGCAGATCGAGATAACGATACTTGAGGCGTGTGTTCTCATCCGGAAGGTCATTCTCGCCACTTACCAAGAAAGGCAGAGTCTTGGCGCGATTTAACACCTCGATGGATTGCGCAATAACCTCCACCTCTCCTGTTTGCATCTTCGGGTTTTGCATCCCCGCGGGTCGTTCTTGAACCGTGCCTGTGACCTGGAGAACCCACTCCATGCGCACATTCGACACGGCCTCGAGAGTTTCTTTAGAAAGGTTGGGATTGACTGTGACCTGGACAATGCCATAGCGATCGCGCAGATCGAGAAAAATGACCCCGCCGTGGTCGCGACGTCTGTGCACCCAGCCCGCCAGGGTCACCTGCTGATTAGCGTGGGTGGCTCTGAGTTCCCCACACGTATGAGTTCTGTACATTGTGCGCCTCCAAATCTTGTAAACACGATGGACACTAAGGGCGCTAAGGAAAATTTGCATGAGTTTTCCTGTTGTGCCACGCTTTTAGCCTTTGTTGACTTGTGTCCCTTGTGTTTAAGCCCAGACAAAATAAATCGCCCTTCGCTATTGCGTTGGGCGATTGGTTTCCTCTCAAGGATTGCTTATTAACCAGCAAGGCTTCGCCCAACGACTCGGGGGTCGTCATTGTCGTTATTATTGTTATTGGCGAAGCGAAGTTGGTATTGCATAATGGCGGCATTATAGCACAAACAGCTTGTTTGGATAAAGCCTTTTTATGGCGAATTCCATCGGGAGATGCCACACGTTCGTGATGCTTAAGGAACAAATGGGGGATACGCGTGTAAGGTAGCTGTAAGGTGTTGCCAGGGCATTTTTCTTTTCATTCCAAAGGAGGTTTTGTATATTTATTTTAGCGCTACCTCTCTTCATTCCAACAGGAGAACAAAATGAACTACCGCATCATGTTTTTAATCCATGCCCTTATCGCCGTTTTGCTTGGGTTAGGTTTGCTTGTTGTATCGAGCAGAACACTTGGTGTTGATGAGTATGCAACTCCCAGACTGTTCTCTCAATTTTTGGGGACCGTTATGTTGGGGCTTGGTCTGCTCCTATGGTTTGCCAAGGATGTGACCAATGTTAACCTGCAAAAAGGGATAGGGATTGGACTGCTCATCAGCGACGCAGCTGGGCTGATGGTTACGATCATGGGGACAACCTCCGGCATTTTGCGTGCAGATTGGTGGATCCCCATGGCTTTTTACGCCATTTTGGGGCTGGCGTATGCATTTCTTGTATTTCTGAAACCGGAGCAATTAAATCAGAGGTAAGCTCCACGATCCGACATCTGCCGCGAGGCATCAGCGGGTATTTTATTTTAATTGCATTGCATAATTAGAGATCACATGCCGCTCAGGGTAAGCTCGAAGGCCGCAGAAGGTCATGGCTTGTTATAACCGGCAGGTTATGACAAGCTTATGTATGTTGTTTACTGGGAGAGTATTTCTCTATGGGTTTGGTAATGGATCGACCAATAGAAGCTGATAAAGCACCGTCGTTGAAAATTCTCGTAACTGATGACGACGAATTAAGTCGCCGATTGATGCACGTGATCCTGACGCAGGAAGGTCATCGTGTGGAAACAGCAGGCAATGGCATCGAGGCACTGGAAGCGGTCAAGAATAATATATTTGACATTGTCTTTATGGATTTGCATATGCCTGATATGGACGGTATGGAAGCCAGCCGGCAAATTCGCGCGTGGGAAGCCGGGGGAACTCATACCTTTATTGTGGCCCTGACAGCAAGTTACCTGCCTGAAATCGGACAAGCCCTGTTTGATTCGGGGATCGATAATTACATCTCCAAGCCGTTCGAAGTGGAACAGATTCAAAAATTACTAAAATATAGTTCCCCCTCTTTTCACTAGAATTACTCCAAAATCGTATTGCTTATTTCATCCAGCCTGGCGAACTCCTCGTCCGTCAACCGCCAGCCAAGCGTGCCTGCGTTCTCCTGCGCTTGATCTGCATTCTTCGCGCCAGGGATGGGCAGTGCGCCTTTGCAGATCACCCAGTTCAATGCCACTTGCACGTTCGATTTGCCGCCACGGTCCTGACCGATTTCCGTCATGAGCTTGAGGAGTGGCCCAATCTTTGGAAGTAAACCTGTGTACATTCTACCTCGCGCACCCGGTGGGGGCGTGTCCACGCTATATTTTCCTGCCAGCAATCCCATCTCGATTGGGCTGTAGGCGATCAGGCGGATCCCCAGCTCCTTGCAGCGTGCCAGCGTACCATTCTTTTCCACCGTGCGAGTGAGCAGACTGTAGTGAACCTGGTTCGATGCCAGGGGAATACTATGGCGCGCCAGTGCCGAGTACGCTGCCACCATTTGCGATTGACTGAAATTGGAAACCCCTACGGTACGCGTTAATCCACGTTTGACACATTCCGCTAGACCCTCCATCATGGTGTCAACGCTCATGAGTGGAGTGGGCGAATGGATTTGGTATAGGTCCACGCTTTCCACGCCCAACCGCGCCAGGCTTCCTTTTAGGGCACGAACGAGCGAGTTTTTTCCCAACCGCCACGGAAACGGAAGGAACTTGGTTGCGATCAACACTGGCTGATCGGTCTCTTTTAAGAACTGGCCCAATAATCGTTCCGAACGGCCATGCCCGTAAATTTCTGCGGTATCGATAAAACGGATTCCCTCGTTCAAGGATGCCAGAAATGCCTGATGGACTTCCGCGTCGCCATACCCGTGCCCATATTGCCAGAACATCCGGTCGCCCCACTGCCAGGCGCCCAACCCCATTTCGATTGCGTGCAAAAACCTTGTCTCACTACTCGGTTCAGCCATAAGCTTCCTTCGGGGAGAATGTCTCCTGCTAGGAGCACACAGGACTATAGTGATTGTACCCCGCACGCTGCACAAATCGGAAGAGAGGACACGTGCGGGGTTTGTAGCTTAAAACAGGAATCTGATTCTTAATTTGGCTTTGCGGCGTGCCTCGCGTGTGCACAGGACTGCCGCGCTGTAGTACAATTCAGCGCGCTTGACAACCCGCACGTTACACCGGCGAGGTAGTCCTACGGATAAAACGCTCGGAGACATGCGAGGCGATATTTGGAACTGATGGACCGCAAGCTCGGCCCCACCCGGGTCCTCCCCAAATTTGCAGGGAAAATTAACGGAACGTGCGAAAACGCCGTGGCGAATTGGGTGTGTCTGACACTTGCACCCCCGGCGTTGTTCGCCAAGACAGGTAAGGACGGGTGGGGTGGGTCTGGCGCTCCCTGAGTTCCTGGGAGCTTGTCGTGACGATCCTCTCTGAATCGCAGAATTTCGAATCTGCCTCAGACCTCAGCCAGCGGCTGGGCTTGCCCTTTAAGAACTTAGCCCTGCTCACGCGTGCCCTTACGCACCGATCCTATGTGAATGAAAACCCGGATTCACTGGAGGACAATGAACGTCTCGAATTCCTGGGAGATGCTGTGCTTGACTTTGTTGTGGGTGCGTGGGCTTATAATCGCTTCCCTGAAATGCGCGAAGGCGAACTCACGAAGATCCGTTCTGCCATCGTACGCAACGACCAGCTTGCGATCTTCGCACGGCACCTGAATCTCGGACCTGCGCTCCGCTTGGGACGCGGTGAATACTCATCGGGAGGGCGTCAGCGCGACGGATTGCTGGGCTCGTTGTTCGAAGCGTTAATTGGTGCGTTGTACCTGGACTCCGGGCTTGTCGCCGTGGAGGCGTTTGTCCATCCCTTGTTGGATGCCTCACAGGGGTTCGTCCTGGACGAAATCCATGATCCAAAAAGTCAGTTGCAGGAATGGGCACAGGCAGAGAAGATGGGTACGCCGCAATATGTCACGATCGGCTCCCATGGACCGGATCATGCCAAAGTCTTCGAGGTCGAAGTTCGCATTCAGGGCTTGACCTATGGCAGGGGACATGGCACAAGCAAGCAAATTGCGGCGCGCATCGCCGCGCAGACCGCTCTCGAATCCCTGGGACTTTCTTACAAGTAAATCACATAACCCTACATGCCTCTTCGTCTAAAATCACTTGAATTGCAAGGGTATAAGACCTTTGCCTCCAAAACTACATTTGAATTTGCAGCCGGGATTACGGCGATTGTGGGCCCCAACGGCTCAGGGAAGTCGAATATCGCCGATTCGCTGCGCTGGGTCCTGGGGGAACAGTCCTACGCTTTGCTGCGCGGCAAGAAGACCGAAGATATGATCTTCAATGGGTCAGAACACCGCCCGCGCGCCAGCATGGCTTCCGCCCATATCCTTTTCGATAATTCAGCAGGCTGGCTGCCGGTGGACTTTACCGAGGTAGGCATGACGCGTCGCGCCTACCGCGATGGACACAATGAATATCTGCTCAACGACCAACACGTGAGACTGCGCGACCTGAACGAGTTGCTGGCGGCTTCGGGTTTATCAGAGCGGACGTATACCATCTTAGGACAGGGGCTCGTGGATGCCTCCCTGGCACTGAAGGCAGATGAGCGCCGACGTCTCTTTGAAGAGGCGGCTGGTGTAGGGTTGTACCGTGTGCGCCGCGAAGACGCCATGAAGCGGCTGGATAACACAACCCGGAATCTCGAACGCGTGCTCGATATCATGTCTGAATTGGAGCCACGCCTGCGAAGTCTTGAGCGGCAGGCAAAACGCGCTCTCGAATACACCCGCGCCCAGGCGGATCTGAAAGTGATCCTGCGGGAATGGTACGGTTATCACTGGCACCACTCTCAGCAGGAGCTGACGGAATCGCGCGAAGTGGTGAAGGCGCAGGAAGCGCGTGTTCGGGAAACACGTGAAGTCCATGCCAGGGCGCAGGCAGAATACAACGTCTTTCGTGAAAAGTTCGTCGGCTTGCGGTCGCAGCTCAATGCCTGGCATCGCCAATCGGCGGAGTTGCACAGCCAGCGCGAAGAAGTCAGTCGTTCGCTGGCGGTACTGGAAGAACGGCAGCGTTCTCTGCTTTCTTCGCAATCCTCAGTTGTTGCCGATCAGAACCGTGCTTCCGATGAAGAGCGCGTGGCGCGGCAGCGTCTTGCCGAAGCGGCGCAGGAAGTCGCACGCTTACAGGGCGATTATGAAGAAGCGCAGGGACAATATGCCGCAGCGCAACAGACCTTGGAAGCAAGGAAGACAGATCACGCCTCCGTGGAGGAGCAATTAAGATCCGTACAGGCGGAGATTGAAAAATGGAGCGCCCAGCGTGCGGAATCGCAGGCACGCCTGGATGAATTGAAATCGAGATTAGAAACGCTGGAATCTCGTTTGCATGCCGCCAGGCAGACCATTGAATCGGCTGAGATCCAAGCGCGTGAAGCCGGGGAAACGTATGGGAGGGCACGTCAGGCACGCGACGAAGCCGAGTTTCGATTTCGTGACGCAGAGTCGCAATATGGAGAAAAACGTCAGGCGTTAGAGAGACTGGACGGTGAGCGGCGGGCGAAGTCTGAGGAGCGCGCACAGCAGCTTGCCGAACATACACGCCTCAACGCGCAATTGGAAGTCTTGGAGCAGGCAGAACATTCTCTGACAGGGTATGCAGAAGGCGCACGCTTTTTGCTGGATGCCGCTCGCCAGGCGCGGCTCCAGGGCACGCGCGGAGCCTTGAGTGCCTCTCTGGATGTGCCTGTCGAACTGGAAGTGGCAGTTGCCGCGGCGTTGGGAGATACACTTGATGCGATTCTCCTCGATGTAAATGAGATCGACGCAGCCTTACAACTCCTGGAGTCAGATGAGGCGGGTCGCGCGGCATTGCTTCCGCTGGGGAATCACTCACGCATGCCCATCGACAATCCCAGTGATGAAAACTCTTTAGGCGTCGCTTCCGAACTGGTCCGCGCGCCGGAAGAGCTGCGAACTGCTGTCCGTTTGCTACTCGGGCAGACATTGATCGTCCGGGATCGCGCGACCGCACGGCGATTGTTGGAGGAGCTGCCGACTCAGGCGCGAGTTGTCACACTGCGCGGCGAAGTCTTCCGAGGCGACGGATTGATCATCGCCGGGAACTCCGCTTCAAGTGCCGGGTCCGCTCTTAGCCGCCCGCGTCGTAAACGTGAGTTGAGCGAGTCCATTGCTATGTTGAGCACGCAGATCGAGGCGACGAACCGTGAGGTCGATTCACTTTCTCGGCAAATAACAGAGGCGCAACGTGAATTGAACCAGGCGGAGGAAAGAGTTCGAGAAGAGCGCACCAGGGTAGAAGATGCATTGCGGGTAGAGCGCCAGGCTGAGGGAGAGTCTGAATCGGCGCGGCGCCAATTGGAGTGGCAACAGAAACAGCGCGATCAACTCAATGCCGAAGTCGACGAAGCCAATTCGGTTCGTCAGACGCTTATTCGATCCCAGTCCGACGTGGAGAGCCAAACCGCACACACCCATGAAACCCTGCAGACGCTGAGGGACCAATTAAGAGCGATGGATCTCGTGGAAGCCCAAAACCAGGCTTCTTACTGGCGAACGCGCGTGGCAGTTGAAGAGCGCGCCCTGGCAGATGCAAATTCGAGGAGAGAGGAAAGAGAGAAAGAAGTAATGCGGTTTGACTCGCGTCTCTTTGAATTGACCACGCGGCTCACAGAGGCTGAAACTTCATTGAGCGCCTTGGATGCAGAGCGCTCATCTCTGCGCGAACGAGAAACTCAGCTGAACACCCAGATCGAAGAATTAAGAGTCTTCATCGACCCGGCCGAAAAGGATTTGGAGACTGCCGAGCAGGAGGAAGCGCATTTGCAGGAAGCCGAGTCGAATGCACAGCGCGCCCTGGCAACCGCGGAGCGTCTGTTGGGTCAGGTGCAGCTCGAACAGATGCGGAAGCAGGAAGCGTTAGACAACCTGCGCCAGCGAATCACGGACGATTTTGGCCTGGTGATGTTCGATTACGCAGAGGATGTTTCGGGTCCGGTCCCGCTGCCGTTTGAAGGCATGGTCGAAGAACTGCCCGTGGTGACGGAGGTTTCGCCCGAGCTCGAAATACAACTTGCACAGCAGCGCACCCGCTTGCGTCGCATGGGCGCGATCAATCCGGAGGCGAAGCAGGAGTTCGAAAGCGAGTCGGAGCGCTATGCCTTCATGAAGACGCAGGTCGAGGATTTGCAAAAGGCAGAAGAGGATCTTAAACATGTGATCGCCGAACTGGATGAGCTCACGCGCCAGGAATTTGTGAAAACGTTCGACGCAGTCGATAAACAGTTCCGCGCCATGTTTACACGTTTATTCGGCGGTGGGTCGGCGCGGCTCTCCCTGACCGACCCGGATAACTTGGTGGAAACAGGCATCGAGATCGAAGCGCGTTTACCGGGACGCCGTGAGCAGGGACTGGCTCTGCTTTCCGGCGGTGAACGCAGCCTGACTGCCGTGGCACTGGTGTTCGCCCTCCTTAAGGTATCTCCCACACCTGTCTGTGTGATGGATGAAGTGGATGCGATGCTCGATGAGGCAAATGTTGGTCGCTTCCGTGATCTCCTGCAAGAGCTGAGCAAGGAAACGCAATTTATTGTCATCACGCACAATCGCAACACCGTCCAGGCAGCGGACGTCATCTATGGCATTACCATGGGGCGAGACTCAGCCAGCCAGGTGATCAGCCTGCGGTTGGACCAGGTGACCGAAGAAATGCTGCAACGAGCATAAAAGTGTTGTCGAGTAGCCCCCAAGCCCAGTGGCAATGGAACATGCCAAGGAATTGAAAAGAAAATAAAAACCGTCCGATCACGTTGTATCGGACGGTTTTTTATTTATTGAGGGAGGGGTTGCTGTTGGACTTGTAGAGCCGGTTCCGTCGGCACGTGTTCTTTCCAGCTCTCGAACGTCTCAATCGTGGCGGCTTCCTTTTCAGCAGTCAGCCAATCGTTGAAGGCGGTGTCCTTGACTTGCTCATACTGGCTGGCGCTCAGAGGCAACTGCTCACGAGCGACCACCTGGATAATGTGATAGCCAAACTCAGTTTTGACCGGTTTGCCGATCTCGCCAATCTCCTGGCTGAATGCCGCGTCTGCGAACTCTTTGACAAAGAAACTGCGAGGCTGCCAGTCCAATTCGCCGCCTCGCGCGGCTGAACCTGTGTCTTTGGAAAGCTCTTTGGCAACTGTAGCAAAGTCTTCTCCGTTTTGGAGGCGCTCATAGGCGGCATTGGCTTCCTCTTCCGTATCCACCAGGATGTGACGCGCAAGAACCTGCTCCTCCGTCTGAGGGATATCTTTGGTGATATCTTCACGTAATTTTTTCCGCAGCAACTCTATTTCATAGATCGAGCGGATGGTTCTTTCGCTGACGTTATACGTGCCGAAACTCTTGATCATCTCCTCATAGTCGTTTTGATACCCTTCCAGGGTGTAGGGCGTGGAGGTGGCAGTGGCTGCTTCGGGAACGAACGTCGGTGTGGGAGGGGCTGTGGTCGCTGTGGCAGTTGGGGTGGTCGAGCTATCCGGCGTGCCAGTCGGCGTCACAGTGGAGGTGGGGGCTTCTGTGGGTGTGGACGTGGAGGGATAGATTGTCAGCTGTTCGTTTGAAAGCGTCGGAAGGACAAACTCGGTCGGGGTGAGGGTAGGTGTTGGCGTTCCATCCGGGAAAAAGCCAAACGTTTCCTTAAAGTAATTGTTGATTTCCTCGTCCGAGACTGTGATCCCGCGTTCTTCAGCTTCCTGACGAATAAGGACCTCATCCGTCATCTGATCCAGCACTTGCTGCCCCAAAATTTCAGGAACAGATAATGTAGTGGTGATCTCTTGCAATTGCTGCGAATAATCGAATCCGAAGTTCTGCTGGTAGAACTGGTACTGATTGTACGCGTTCAGCATCTGGGCTCGTTGAGACTTAACGCGCTCCTGCCATTCGCCGGTGGTAATGGTAACACCATTAACTTTGGCGACTGGCTCGCGCAGTGCAAACACATTCGCGCTAAGATAGCCATATGCTAACAGACCGACCACGATCACAATGCCGGCGATCGCGGCACCGCGAATCAGGTTGATCTGGCGGCGTTCGCGCTCCAGGCGCGCCATGTGTTTTTTGGTAATAACCTTTGGTGTGTTCTGTTTTGCCATTCAAGTTCTCCGTGACGCAAAGCCGGGGTCCCGCGAGGCGCGAGACCCCGTTTATGGCTTGCTTCGCAAGGGATTAGCGCCCGTCGTCCGCGGACTTGCCTGTGAACGGCAGCAGGGCAATGTGACGCGCTTGTTTGACCGCCGCAGCTACAGCGCGTTGATGTCTTGCACACGCGCCGGTCTGGCGGCGTGGACGAATAGAACCATCTTCGGTCACGTACTTTCGAAGCAGGTCTGTCTTTTTGTAGTCAATTGCCAGGGTTTTGTCTGCGCAGAATTGACAAAATTTAGGTTTTGCAAAGAAGCGACGTTCTCCGCCGCCTTCTGCAGAACCGAAGTGTCTTCGATCTTCAGCCATTTGGTACTCCAAGTTTAGTTGTATATCGAAACCCTAAAGGTTTTTCACCGGGAAAGCAGTGATTACCTAACGAAAGCGAGTCACGATGATCATGAGATGCCTATCATCGGAAACCTTTAGGGTCTGAAAAATTTCTTAGAACGGGAATTCATCCTCGTTCGCCGTAATATCATCGGGAGGGACATCTGCCCCTTGCTGGCCCTGGGTATTCTGGTCGCGGCGATCGCCCCGATCGCTGAGCATCATCATCTCGTTGGCGACGACCTCCACACTGGTATGCTTGACGCCTTCCTTGTCATCCCAGCGGCGGGTTTGCAAACGACCCTCGATATAAACTTGCTGTCCCTTGTTGAGATATTGTTTGCAAATCTCTGCCAGGTTGCCCCAGGCGACAATGTTGAACCACTCCGTCTCGTTATGGCGTTCGCCGTCCACAGTGTTCCACGAGCGGCTGACCGCAACGGTAAATGTGGTGACAGGCCGCCCCGAGGGCGTGTAGCGCATTTCGGGGTCGCGTCCCAGGTGGCCAATTATCTGTACTTTGTTCAGGCCTCGGCTCATGTCAATCTCCTTGCGTATCCCAAGTATTTCTAAAATCCATTACACCGCGGACAACATGTGACGCAGGACGGGCTCGAGGTAGCGAATGTTCCGCTCGAGTTCGCTGGTGGACTTCGGTTCAAGGGTCACGTTCAGCAGAACATATTGACCTTCGCGTTGCTTGCGGATCTGGTACGCCATCCGTCGGCGTCCCCAGATGTCCACTTTGTCCACGCTTCCGCCTGCATCCGTAATCCAGCTGGAGACGCGGTCGACCACGCCCTTAAAGGCGGTCTCGTCCAGCTCGGGCTGGATAATGCAAACGAGTTCATATTTGCGCATGAGGGTTTCCTCCTTTCCATGGAATTGCTCCCGTTCAGACCGTAGATCCGCCGGGAGCGGAAAGGCACGTTGTGACGTACCTGGTTCTTAAGCGGGGTGTAGTTTATCATAAATCCAGGAAATATGGAGGGTTATAATGCTTCTATTCAGTAGTGCAACTGCGCTGAATAGAAGTAGACACGTACACAGGTAAACAGGCAGGCAGCTACAATGTTCGATCTCAGCAATGACGAAATTCTTTCTCTCTCCAAAGAACATGTCTTCTACACCTGGTCGGCGCAGGCGAAGGTCAACCCGATCGCGGTGAAACGCGCCAAAGGTGTATATTTCTGGGACTTGGACGACAAGCGCTACCTGGATTTCAACTCGATGACGATGTGTGTCAATATCGGTCACGGGGATGAGCGTGTCATCAAAGCGATGCAGGAACAGGTGGCGGAGCTCCCGTACGCCGCGCCGGGGATGACGACGAAAGCGCGGGCGCTGGCAAGCAAAATGATAGCGGAGATCACGCCGCACCAGGCATTGACCAAAATCCTGTTCACCCTCGGTGGCGCGGACGCCAACGAAAACGCAATTAAGCTGGCACGTGGCTACACGGGCAGGCACAAAATCTTGACTCGTTACCGTTCCTATCATGGCGCGACCGCGGGCGCGATGGCAGCGACGGGCGACCCGCGCCGTGTGGTCTGGGAGCCGAGTCTTATGCCGGGTGTTGTTCATTTCCTTGATCCCTACCGCTATCGCTCTACCTTCCACCGAACAAATCCCGATATTTCAGAAGAGGACTTCACGCAGGACTATCTCAACCACCTTGAAGAGATCATCCAATACGAGGGACCTCAGACCATTGCCGCAATCCTCCTGGAGTCGGTCACCGGGACAAACGGAGTTATCATTCCGCCCGCGGGATATATGCAAGGCGTGCGCGCTCTGTGTGACAAATACGACATTGTGATGATCGCCGACGAAGTCATGAGCGGGTTCGGTCGCACCGGCAGGTGGTTCGCGGTGGAACACTGGGACGTGGCCCCCGACATGATCACTATGGCAAAGGGACTGACCTCTGCCTATGCACCGCTGGGCGCGGTGGCGATGAAGCCAGAGATCGCCGCGGCATTCGACGATCACGCCTACGAAGGTGGCTTGACCTACACTTCACATCCCGTCTCGCTGGCGGCGGCGATTGCCAATATCAACGTGATGCGAGACGATAAAATCGTTGAGCATGCGGCTGAGATGGGCAAAGTGTTGAAGCGTATGCTCACCGACCTGGGCGAGGGACATCCCTGTGTGGGGGAAGTGCGGAATATTGGGCTGTTCGGGATCCTGGAGTTGATTAAAGACAGAAAAACAAAGGAGCCGATGGCTCCATGGAACGGTTCTTCGCCCGAGATGGCGGCATTGAAACAATATTGCCTGGATCACGGATTGTTTCTGTACACTCACTGGCATACCGTGCTGATCATCCCGCCGCTGATTATTACAGAGGAACAACTGAAGGAGGGACTTAATGTTCTGGATCAGGCGCTGGAGATTACGGATAAAGCCACAACATAATGATGCAGGAGACGGCAGCTGCCGTCTCCTGCATCATTACTCCCAATCCATATCGGACGACTTGAAAAAGTTAATTCCCATCGCTTCCATGCGCGACCCATGCGCGGCGAGGCGCTGGCGGTATTCGTCCCAGGTCTGTCCTTTTGGCGACCAGGCTAGTTCTGCAACTCCTAATAGGCGGGGGAAAGTCAGGTATTCAATGTCTTTCATGGTCTGGACGGTTTCTGTCCATAGTGGTGCCTCGATGCCAAGGATCTGGCTTTCTTCGAGTCCCTCCATATAGCTGCCTGGTTCCCAGTCGTACGAGTCTTTCACGCTGACCAGTCCCGCCCAGTCCAGCCCAAGCGGGGAAGAGGCTTCGTATTTCATGTCGAGGTAGATCTTGCTCGCCGGGGAGAGGATCATTTTCGCTCCCTGACGTTTGGCACTCTCAAAGCCCGTGGGAATCCAGATCTGTGCGATCGTGCCGGGAAGTAGAGCTGCTTCGCCGATCTCACTCCAGCCAACAGCCGTTTTGCTCTGCGCAGCTACAATTTCTTGGATGCGCTTGATGAAATATTTATAATCCTCTTCTGACGTGGAGCGGGCTTCGTCCCCGCCGATGTGAATATAAGGTCCAGGGGTGAGTGCGGAGATTTCACGAATCACGTCGTCCAGGAACTGATATGTGATCTCGCTGTTGATCCACAGGCTACTGAAGCCAACCCGTGTATCGGTATATAACGCAGGCGCTTCTTCGGAGCTGTTCAGTTCCGCATAGGATGCCAGCGCGGCATTTGTGTGGCCGGGCGTGTCGATCTCCGGAACGATCATGACATAACGACTGTGGGCGTACTCCACGATCTCTTTGTATTGCTCCTGCGTGAAATAACCGCCTTTTCCACCTCCGACCTGTGTGCTTCCGCCGACTTCGGTCAAGCGCGGCCAGGATTTAATCTCGATGCGCCAGCCCTGATCGTCGGAAAGATGCAGGTGCAGACGGTTGAGCTTGTAGTGCGAGATCAGGTCGATAAAGCGTTTCACATCCTCCACGCCGAAGAAGTGACGGGATACGTCGAGCATTGCCCCACGCCATTCAAAACGAGGGGTGTCGTGTATCGAAACCGCGGGCAGACTCACGGTCTCAGAAGAATGGATCGGGAGCATCTGCCGGAGAGTTTGTATGCCATAGAATAGACCCGCGGGACAGCTCGCAGTGAGTTTCACGCTATCCCTTGTGATCGATAATTCGTACCCTTCTTCCCCCAGATTTTCATCCATGTTGAGAGAAAGATAGATGGCGCCGTGGCTCGGGTCATTGCCTTGGTGTATCACAGGGACTTCAACATTGCTGACCTGCCTCAGAGAAGCAGAGAGAAGTTTCGCAAGGAAGGCGGTTTCGCTATTCTCCGTTCCCAAAAAGATGATCGTGTTTGCAGAAAGAGTAAAATTTCCCTCCAACCCCAAAAGCGATGTGGGCTTCGGTATAAGACGCATGTAGTCGTCCTGTGGATTGTGCATGATTGTGGTATCCTCCAATCCGATGATACCGCTGTTTGAGTTATTTGAGGATTGGTAAGCGGAATCAGCAAAATTTCCATTTCTTATGGATAACCAACCAGCCTTCGACCGCAGTCTCCTGATCCCAATCTTCATCAGCGGGTGTTCTGTTATTGGGATCGTCCTTGTATTGCTGATTGGTCGTTTTCTCAATTCTCCGGCAGAAATGCCGGTCACTCCCAGCGCGACTCGTTTTCCATATGTATACTTGGGGACCGAGCCGGCGATTACTACTCCACTGGGAGAGGAAACGGAAAGCGAGCCAACAGATGATCCCTTCGAAGAACCTGTTGAAGAACCCACCGAAGAACCAAGCATTATTACCCCGCTGGCTTCTACGCCTACCAGAGCAACAACCCCAACCCGTCCTGGGGTGGGCACGCCGATCATCCTGACGCTGTCAAATGTCACAAGCACGTTTTCCGCGGCTACCCCAACCTCAGCTTCCGCGCCGCCGCTGAATCCCGGCACTTATGACGATGGATATGAAGGTCTCGTTTATAGTGGGTGGCAAGCGACAGGCACGTTGCATGTCTCAGTCGTGCCGGGAAGTACAATTTCCTTCCGATTCATTGGAAGGGAATTGCGCCTCCTTTATCAAGGAGGTGCTACATTGGGACAAATGAGGGTCACCATCGACAATGTAAGCGAAACACTCGATCAATCGAGTGGCAACGAATGGGTATCGGATTCATTTACAAATGGTACACACTCTGTTCTCATCACCCACTTGAGTGGCGGGGCGGTCAATCTTGACCAGGTGATCGTTCCGATCCCAGCTACACCCACACCCACCATCACGGCTACTCAAAATTAATAAGGCTTTCGGCATCCGCGCGCTGGAAATGGAGGCGATAGGCAGCCGTCTCTTCCAAAATTCCCTTCACGGCGGTATATAACTCGCGCTGCAGGTACTGGTTCGACTCATGGTTTCCGGGCCCTAAATGGACGGCGCCATCCTCTCTCTGAATGGAGATGTGTCCTCCAGCTGCCAGCCATTCCAAACCAAGCCGGATCGCGCCCTCGCGCTGCCCGGTCGCAACAGCCAGCTCTGCCACCGTGACATTCCCGCCCTTCTGGTTGATGACATATTTTGCAAGCCCTGCCATGCGCGCCAGAAAGGCGTCTGCTTTTTCGGGTTCGGGGGAAACGCCGATCAGATACACCTTTTTCGGCTTGACCGTTTCGAGAGCCGCGCGCAGATCGGCGGAGGAGGGCGGCGCGGTATAGATCGCGAGCTCGTCTGCTGGCTGCAGCTCAAAACGGTTCTTGCCCTTCGTCTTATCTGCACCTTCTGCCCACACTAACATTTCAACCTGTAAACTTTCCAACCTTTCCACTTGTTGGCGATAGTCCACGACCTCAATCTTGTGTTTTCTTAATTCAGGGGGCACTTCTTCCACAATGCGGAACTCTTCGAACTGCAGCGTGACCTGCTTGTCACCGCGGAAGGTGGAGGCACGCATGGAATAAGCAATGTCAAATTTGCTGCCTTCTTCCGGGAGTTCATTGCCCGCGCCGCCCCACCAGAGGATAGATTGAATATTTTGCTCCTCATCTTCCACCGTCAGGCGCAAGTGTTCCCTGTTTTTCCCGATCGTGGCAACGGACCGCAGACTGACCCTATGCGTGGCGAACGTGAGCGAGGGATTCCCCGGTCCAAACGGTGCCAGCGCTTCGAGAGATTCTGCGAATGGGAGATCGATCTCGTCCAGCTTGAGCCAGGCATCGATTTGCAGTGTCGGTTCCTGGCGGACGATGCGACCCAGTTGTGCCTCAATCGCCTTCCCGAGTCCTTTCCGGAAATCGGGAAGCCTCCAGGCTTCGAGCGCCAACCCTGCAGCCATCGGGTGCCCGCCGAAGCCAAGCAATAGGTCCTTTTGCGCGGCAATTGCTTCTGTGATGTGAAGCCCCTCCACGGAGCGCGCCGAACCACGCAGGATGCCGTTCTCCGATTGGTTCATAAGAATAGTCGGTTTGCGATAGCGTTCGACGAGCTTGTTGGCAACAATCCCAACCACACCGCCGGGCCAGTTTTCGTTGAAGAGAATGATCGCAGGTTCCGAGAGCAGCTCCGGGCTTTCATGCAACTGCATTTCTGCGGCTTCATAAACCTGGTTGGTCAACAGTCTGCGCTGGGCGTTCAAACCCTCGATCTGCGTCGCGATGACGCGCGCCCGTACAGGATCGTGGGAAAGCAATAAATCAACAGCCGGGTTGGCATCTCCCAGACGCCCCAGGGCATTCAGACGCGGCGCAAACGTGAACCCCACGGACTCCTCCGTCAACGATTCGAGGCTTGTGCCGGAAAGCTCCGCCATCGTCCGCAAGCCAATGCGACCCGTGTTCCGCAAAACCTGGAGTCCGCGCTGTACGAGGGAACGAGTCTCCCCTTTAAGCACAGCGACGTCGGCGATGAGGCCGAGGGCGACGAGGTCGAGGAGTGAGGCAGGGATTATGGGATTGGTGGCGGGTAATGGGTAATTGGTAATTAGGGCTTCTGCGAGTTTGTAGGCGACGCCGACCCCTGCTAGGTTTGCAAGGATGTGACCTTCCGACAATAACTTTGGATTGATGATTGCCTTTGCATTCGGGAGCGTGGGACCGAGGTCATGATGGTCCGTAACCACCACGTCTACGCCGCGCGAGTTGGCGTAATCGATGGCTTCGTAGGCGGTGATACCTGTGTCGCAGGTGAGGAGGAGCGTGGCACCGTTGTCGAGGATTGGCTTAAGAGTCTCGATATGAATGCCATGACTCTCCTTGCCGCGAATCGGGATGTAATGGACGACATTCCCTCCCAGCGCCTGAAGCGTTTGCACCAGTACCGTTGTGGATGTCTGCCCATCCACGTCGAAGTCGCCCCAGACGCAGATCCTTTCCTGTTTGCGGATGGCGTCCTGGATCCGCTCGATGGCAGGCTCGATGCCGGGAAACGCCGTAGACGGAATCGAATCCGGATGGAGGAAGGCGCGCGCAGCGTCCGGTGTGTCGATGCCGCGGCGGACTAAAGTCTGCGCGACAAGGGGCGGCAGGTTGAGGTCCGCGAGCGAGGCAGGAATCTCTACAGCAGGTGGGTCGATCCAGCGAGTCATTCGCATCATTATAATGGCTGTCATTTCCGCTATTTTCCCTTTTTATTTTCTCAAATTCATGTAAGCAATCTCTGCGAACCTGATAATTTCCCTCCTTCTACCCCTTGACTCTGACACACTGTCAGAGTGTATATTGAGCGTATGTTCAAGATCGGTGAATTCTCTCGCTTGAGCCGGGTGTCCGTGCGGATGCTGCGTTACTACGACCAGCTCGGTCTCTTGACGCCCTCAGAGACGGATCCTTTTACAGGCTACCGGTATTACTCTGCTGCGCAGCTGCCGCGTTTGAATCGAATCCTTGCCTTGCGCGACCTGGGCTTTTCGCTCGAGCAGGTCGCCGGCATTCTAGAGGAAGATCTTTCCCTAGACCAGCTTCTGGGGATGCTGAAGCTCAAACGCGCAGAGGTGGAAGAGCAGATGAAGGCGGAGCAGCAAAAGCTGCAGCGGCTGGAAGTTCGCATTCGCCAGATGCGCGAGGCTCCCGCGCAAGGGAATTATGACGTAATCCTGCGTGACATCGAGCCGGCGTTGGCCGCCACGTACCGCGAAGTCGCCGAGGACGATGACCGCATCCAGCAGATGTTCGACATGCTGGAAACCTACGTCGCCGGCTTCGACGGGGCACGGGCAGATAAGCCTCCCTTCTCCATTTATTACGATGAGGAATATCGCGAGAAGGACATGGACATCGAGGTGGCAGTGCCGCTGAAATACGCCATCCCAGAGAAGGAATTAATCCGCGTGCGTCACCTGCCGCGGCTCTCGAACGTCGCCTGTGTCGTCCATGTGGGGGAGTATGCGGACATCTACCAGGCATATAACGCGCTGCTCGCATGGATCGAAGCCAATGACTATCAGATGATAGGACCGATCCGTGAGGTTTACCTGCGCTATGGCGCGGACGGGCTGGATTTCGAACTGCCAGCGACCTACCTCGCGAACGACAACCATGAGTACGTGACCGAACTTCAAATCTCTGTTGAGCAAAGATAGGAGACCCATTATGCGTTACAAATTACTCGGCAAAAGCGGCTTGCGTGTTTCGGAACTGTGTCTCGGCACCATGACCTTTGGCGACGACTGGGGCTGGGGCGCGCCAAAAGACGAAAGCCGGAAGATATTCGATGCCTTCGCGGAAGCGGACGGAAACTTCATCGATACCGCCAACAATTACACGAACGGCACAAGCGAACGATTCGTCGGCGAGTTCACAAAAGCGGACCGCGACCATTTTGTGATTGCCACTAAGTACACCCTGAGCGAATTCCCGACCGACCCGAACTTTGGCGGCAACCATCGCAAGAACATGCGCCGCTCTGTGGAGGGGAGTCTGCGCAGGCTCGATACCGATCATATCGACCTGCTCTGGCTGCATATGTGGGACGGGATGACCCCGGTGGAAGAGGTGATGCGCGCGTTAGATGACCTCGTCCGGGCGGGGAAGGTGTTGTACGTGGGTATCTCGGACACGCCGGCGTGGGTAGTTTCCCAGGCAAATACGCTGGCAGACCTGCGAGGCTGGACACGCTTTATAGCCTATCAGGGTGAGTACAGCCTTGCCAGCCGCGCGCCCGAACGCGACATCCTGCCAATGACGCAGGCGATGGAGATGACCTACCTGCCCTGGGGAATCCTGGAGGGCGGGGAGATGACCGGGAAATACAATTCACCCTCCGAGGAGCCGAAGCGCTCCACGGACACCAGCGAACGGATCAAGAAGATTGCAACTGTATTAATGGAGCTTGCTGACGAAACCGGACGTACCCCTTCGCAGATCGCCATTAACTGGGTGCGCCAGAGACCGTATCACATGATTCCCATCCTCGGCGCGCGCACAGAGAAGCAGTTGAAGAATAACCTGGGTTGCCGTGACTTTGCGTTGACCGAAGAACAGATCGCCTGCCTGGAGGAAGCCAGCCCGATCGACCTGGGATTCCCGCATTCCTTCCTTGGTTCCAACCACGTCCGCGGCTTGATCTTTGGGAAGACGTTCCCACAAATCATGACACAGCGAGATTAATAGGGATTAGATGGGAAGGTTACAAAGCAAATTCTGAATGGTGTGCTACTGATAAAATAAAAGGGAGGAGATAAAACAAATGAAAAGAGCACTGCGTATCATTGCTGTTGGGTTAGGCACATTGTTGAGCATCGTACTACTGGTTGGTATTGTTTTATACCTGATGGGAAATGCCCGGCTGAATAAAGTGTATGATTTTCCTGCGTCGAACCTCGCGTTGCCACAGGATGCTGCAAGCATCGAATACGGGAAACATCGTGTAGAGTCGTTGTGCCAGGGCTGCCATGGGGAAGACCTCAGTGGAATCGATGACTGGTTTAGCGCTGGACCTTTGGGGACAATTGACTCCGCGAACCTAACGGCGGGAGCAGGTGGGGTTGGCGCTGAGTTTACAACGGAAGATTACGTGCGGGCGATCCGCCACGGCATCGAACCGGATGGGAAGCCGATCTTTATGCCTGCCGTTGTTTCGACCGCACATCTGAGCGACGAGGATCTCGGGGCGATCATTGCCTACCTGAAAACAATTCCTGCGGTGGATCATGAAATGGATGGTCAGCAGTTCACGCCTCTGGCAAAGATCATGCTGGCAGCCGGCGTGTTGGATAAGTTGCCAGTTGAGAGCGTGAGTCATGAAGTCCATGTCACGGCGCCGGAAAGAGGCGCTACCGTTGAATATGGCGAATATCTCGTGAATACGAACGATTGCCGGGTCTGTCATGGGCCGGATCTGAACGGTGGTCCATTCCCGGATCCGACCATCACGAAGATCTCTGCAAACTTAACGCCTGGCGGCGAGCTTGGCGCCTGGAGCGAAGAGGATTTCGTCAATACTATCCGGACGGGTGTCACACCCTCGGGACATCAACTGGACCCCGTCTTTATGCCCTGGAAGGATTATGCTAAGTTTTACGACGAGGAGTTACAGGCGGTCTGGCTTTATCTGCAGACGCTTCCAGAGCTGCCGCAATATACTGAGTAATTGAAATGGACCTCCACAAACGTGGAGGTCTGCCCTATCTATAGTTTTGTGTGCATGTCCATTGTAAAACGTAACATTCCACTCCTCCTCGTCGTTAGATGTTTCAAAGGGGTAATTATGTATTGGTTTCGATTCAGAGAAGGAGGTACCGTATGGCTACTGAAAAGCAGCGTCAGGCAGCCAAGAAGAATATCAAGAAAGCCCAGGCAACACGTGAGCGCACATCTTCGAAAGAGAATGCACGCTCGCAACCGGAAGGGCGCGGACGCCAAAAGCCGGGCAGCGGCGGGAAAGGAGATTACTATCACATCGAATTGCGAAGCGGAGATGACTTCGAGATGTTCCGCACCCAGGATGTAGGAGACCCGGGTCATCTGCAGCGTGTCGCCGGGAAGCGCGCGGGCGGCGGCTGGTCCACCGTCAAATGGTTAGTCAGCAAGGAGGACGCCCATGTGGAGGATGGCAAATTGGTCGGCGATACCAAAGAAGCCAAAGACTTGCTGAAGAAGCTGCGCTCCAAGCCGTCCCACATCCGTGGCGACCGGTTCGAAGCGAAGCCGCGCCGCAATGTCTCCGAGCGCGCCAAACCAACAGCCGCGCAGACCCGCGCCCGGCGTCAGAACATCAAGAAGGCGCAAGCTGCGCGGTAACGAGCGAAAGCAGAGGTTCGCAATGGCTGAGACAAGATCTACCACGGGAAACCATGGTTTGCGGTGTGAAGTATGCGGCAACGTATACGACAAGAGTTTTGAGATCCACAGGCAGGGAAAAACACATGTGTTTGACAGTTTTGAGTGTGCCATTCATGCGCTGGCACCTACTTGCGCGCACTGCGGTTGCCGGGTGATTGGGCATGGCATGGAGGCCGATGGCGTTTTTTATTGTTGTGCACACTGTGCTGAACAGCACGGGATTCACGAATTCGAAGACCGTGTGGAACCCTGAACGCAGGAGAAACGAATGAAGCTTAGTGAGATCATGACCCGCGCGGTCATCGTCATGCAGCCAGACGACTCTTTGCAATCTGCCGCGAAGAAGATGCGGGAGCGTAACATTGGCTTTCTTCCGGTCTGTGATGGCGAAGACTTACTCGGAGTCATCAGTGATCGCGATATTACAATCCGCGCCCTGGCAGATGGTATGGATGTCAGCATCATGCTCGGCAGAGACCTGATGACGTCCCCCGCGATCTATTGTTATGACGATCAGGACGTCAGTGAAGCTGCCAAAATTATGGAAGAAAATCAAATCCGCAGGCTGGTGGTTTTGAGCCGAGACGATAAGCGGCTGGTGGGTGTAGTCTCTCTGGGGGATCTCGCCAGGCATGAGCCAACCGAACGTTCGGGGCATGTTTTGCGGAAAGTTTCAGAACCGGATGGTACGGAGAACACCCAAACGCAATAACAAGCAGCTCGATCGAATTTGTCTTTTTCACCGCTGAGAACCAGCGGTGAACTGTTTAATAGCAGGAGTCACCAAGAGAATAGATAAATCACTTCCTCACGAAGAGTACAGATGATAAGCTGACGCAATTTGCCACATTCGGATAGCTCTGCCTTGAATTGAAGAAGTGATATGATGTAGAATTCTATATCCCTGAGGCATCACTGAGGTTCTTATGTTCGGGTTTTTCAAAAAGCGCGAGGACGTATTTCACAAGTTAATCCAGCAGCAAGCGTCGATCACGTATGAAGGATTAAAGTTGCTCGTCAAATATCTGGAAACGCAGAATAGCGAGATCGCCGAGCAACTGGACCTGAAGGAGAAGGATGCAGACGAAGTCCGGCGGATTTTGATCGATGAGCTGAACCGGACCTTCGTCACACCCTTTGACCGGGAGGATATCTTCGCGCTGTCACGTTCGATCGATGATGTGATTGATTATGCCGACAGCACTGTCAGCGAGATGGTGGTTTTGAAAGTGCAGCCGACGAAGTATATGTTGCGGATCGCCTCTTTGTTGAAGGATGCCGCGTATGAGATCTACCAGGCGGTGCAGCGCCTGGAGAAGAATCCAACGGTGGCGACCGACCACGCCCAGCGCGCCAAGACGCTCGAGAACCGCGTCGAGAGTGTGTACCGGGAGGCGATCGCCGACCTGTTCAAGGGACCGGAAGATGTCCATCATATTGTCGAGATGTTAAAACTACGGGAGGTATACCGTCATCTCTCCAACGCGGCAGATCGCGGCGATGAAGCAGCCAATATCATTGCGGATATTGTGGTGAAGAAAACATAACTCGTGTCCTTGCGAGCCGCAGGCGAAGTAATCTCCCGTTAAACTGACAAAATTACCGAATTAGGGAATCCCGTTTACCAGGAGATTGCCACAGCGGACGAACACCGCCTCGCAACGACATCTAGCTTATATGCCCATAGAACTGATTATTGTTATTGCCCTGGCGCTAGCCTTTGATTTCCTGAACGGGATGCGCGATGCCGGTAATGTCGTCGCCACGATGATCTCGTCGCGTGCCTTCAGCCCGGCAACCGCCCTCGGGATCGCGGCAGTCGGGGAATTTATTGGTCCGTTCCTGTTCGGGGTGGCGGTCGCGCGCACGATCGGGGAGGACATTGCCGCCACGGAGATTTTCACTCTGGAGTTGATCGCGGCGGCGTTGATCGGCGCCATCGCCTGGAATCTGATCACTTGGTATTCTGGCTTGCCGGGCAGCTCGTCTCATGCCTTGATCGGTGGGATGGTGGGGGCGGTGTTCGTGCGCGCCGGCTTTGGGGCGATCCGGTTCGCGGGCGTGAACAAGGTGCTGCTGGCGCTGGTGATTTCGCCGGTGCTCGGCTTTGTCATTGGCTTTCTGATCACACGCCTCATCTATTTCCTGGTTCGAGGGGCATCGCCGCGGATCAACGGGTTTTTTAAGCGGAGCCAGCTGGTAACTGCCCTCGTGATGGCGGTCAGTCACGGCAGCAACGACTCGCAGAAGACGATGGGTGTCATCACGTTGAGCCTGGTGATTGGTGGCATCCTGCCGTCCTTCCAGGTGCCGACCTGGGTGGTGGCGGTCAGCGCGGCAGGCATCGCCATTGGCACGAGCCTGGGCGGCTGGCGGATGATCCGTACCCTGGGCGGGAAGTTCTACAAGATTCGACCGCTGCACAGCTTTGCGACGCAGTTGACCTCTGCAGGGGTCATCCTGGCTGCCTCGCTTTTTGGGGTGCCGGTCAGCATCTCACAGGTGGTTAGCTCGGCGATCATCGGAGTGGGCTCGGCGGAGCGCGCCAGCAAGGTACGCTGGAGCGTGGCGGAGGACATCGTTACCTCCTGGCTGATCACTATCCCCGCCAGTGGACTTATCGCCGCAGGAGTGTACTGGTTGATGGTGAGCTTTGGGGAGTGAGGGAGGAGAGATTAGTAAGCTGAAATACAAATCATTGGTAGCCACACATAGTATTCCATAGGTTGTCTCCGTCGTTGGAGAGTTCCCGCGGACAACAGAAGCAGATCGGGGAAACCGACGCGGTTATAACCCCAAGCTGGAGTTGCAATGAAATTTATCTGCGGCAGGGAGGATTTTTGCGGTATGGTACTATTAATATGACTCAAGCCTTGCGAAAGGATGATGCACAAGTATGAAGAGGACAGGGCATGGCCATTGAAGAACATTTGGCGGTGTTCAAACAGGGTGTAGATGCCTGGAACCGCTGGCGGGACGCCAACCCTGCCGTTCCGCCGGACCTCAGCCGGGTGAACTTTTGGAGCCTGGAAACCAGCGATCCCTATTTGATGGAAGCGCTCTGGAATGTATGGCGCCCGGAACGCCGGTCCTATAACCTGAAAAACGTCAATTTCACCTCCGCCAACCTGCGGGGCGCCTGTCTCTCCTGCGCCGACCTGCGCGGGGCACGTTTCAACTGTGCAGACCTCTCGTTTGCCGATCTCCGGCTTGCGACCGTCGATGGTGTGCAGTTCAAAGAGGCAAAGCTCAAAGCTGTAAAGCTGGGTGGGCTGCATGCCGTTCGCGCAAACCTGAGCCAGACAGACCTGGAATATGCAGACTTGAGTGGGGCCGATCTGACCGGTGCAGACTTAACCCATTCCAACCTCAAGAGCGTGAACCTGACCGATGCCGTCCTGGATGGTGCGGACTTGAGCGAGTCCACTATGCAGTGGGGCCTGCTGGCGAATGTAGACCTGAGTCAGGTGAAAGGTCTCGAGGCGGTGCGGCATTGGGGCAGATCGAGTGTTGGTATGGACACGATCGAGCGCTCTCAAGGCAGGATCCCGGAGTCGTTTTTGCAGGGCTGTGGGTTAAGCGCACTCGAGATCGAGTATGTAAAACTGGCGACGCCCGGGCTCGAAGCAGAGCAGGTCAAGGCCATCGTGGAAAGCATCGCGCAGATCCGTTTCCATCGAGGGCAGTCGGGCTCGTGTTTTATTGGTTTCGATCTCCAGGACGAAGAGTTCGCTCAGCACCTTCACGCAGATTTGCAACGGCACGGCATCCGCTGCTGGTTCGTTCCCGTTCACCGAAAATTTGGCAACCCACTCCGCCCAATCCTGGACCGCCAGAGACGGCTGCGCGAGAAGCTGGTTGTGATCCTTTCCGAGCCATGCCTCGAGAATGAGTGGATCGCCGAAGAGGTGGAAGCTGCATTGCAAGAGGAGACCGATGGGAACAGGCTCATAGTGCTGCCCGTGCGGTTGGATGATGCGGTCATGCAGTCTCGGGAGAATTGGGCAGCCCACCTCAAACGGGCCCGCCCAATCGGAGATTTCAGTCAGTGGAAGGACACGGCTCATTACGAAAGAGCATTCCAGCAACTGCTAAAAGTGTTACGGGGAAAGTAGAACGATCAGTGTACGCCTCTGCGGCGAGCCGGCCTTTTGGAAGCGTTCTGCCTTCCTGCTCGCCCAACGAGCGCGCAACCGGAAGGAATTCTTCATTCCACGGGCGTGTATAATGGGCGGAACTTTGTTCGCTTTCTCTCCATGAGCGCTACAAGCTCCATCCTACTCTGCAGGACGAGGACGTCGCGATGACAAAACTTTTCTTTGCAACAGACATCCACGGGTCGGATATTTGCTGGAGCAAGTTTCTCAACGCAGGAAAATTTTACGGTGCCGACGAGTTAATCCTCGGCGGTGACATGACGGGCAAAGCCGTGGTGCCCTTCATCCACCGGGGCGGGAAGCATTATCGCGTCACGTTACTGGAACAGTTGTTTGAGGTTACAAACGACGACGAACTGCAGGACATGATCAAACGCGTCCGCAGCCGCGGATATTATCCCTATCTAACAAATCCCGATGAAATTGCCGAGCTGGAAAAGGATCCGGAGAGAGTCCACCAGATCTTTTTACAGGAAGTGATCAAAGTCGTCCAGCAGTGGATGGACCTTGCCGATAAAAAGCTGGATGGCACCGACATGAAAGTCTATTGCTGTCCTGGCAACGACGACATGGACGAAGTGGACGCGGTCATTCGTTCGTCCCGCCACGTGATCCTGGCGGAGGGGCAGGTGACCCCCCTTGACGGAACCCACGAGATGATCGCCTCGGGCTGGTCGAACCGCACACCCTGGGATACCCATCGCGAAGAGGGTGAAGATAAGCTCAAGGTCCGGTATGAGGCGATGATCTGCCAGCTCAAAGACCCGCGCAACGCGGTCTTCAACGTCCATGTGCCTCCATATAAGTCCGGTCTCGATGATGCCCCGGAGCTGGATAAAGACCTGCGGCCTGTTCTCGCCGGACAGTCGCTCCAGCCGGTGGGCTCGACTGCACTGCGCGAGGCGATCCAAACCCACCAGCCGCTGCTGGGACTGCACGGGCATATCCACGAAGGGCGCGGGGCAACACGGATCGGCAAGACGCTCTGCATCAACCCCGGATCTATGTATGAGCAGGGGACATTACTGGGGGCGATTGTCACGCTTGGTAAAAACAAGATCGAAAATTACGTGCTCACTTCAGGATAACTCTCCCGCTTTTTCAGTGTTAAGAGTTTTGGTACTTTCACTGCAACCCAAATGCCCAAAGGAGAAGAGACTATGAGCAACTTGTTTGTACGAAAAGCGACAGGTATGGTGCGGTCCTGGTCGGTCTTCGACGCATTCATCTACGCGTTCTTTTCGATCAACCTAGTGACCCTGGGGTTTTACAGCTTCAGCCAGATGTACTACTTTGGCGGCGGCATGATCCCGGCTCTGATCATCAGCGCCGTGTTCATCATCTTTGAGGTGATCGTGTATGCCTCGCTGATTGCTGTCATGCCACGCTCAGGAGGGGACTACGTCTGGCAGACGCGCATCTTTGGAGGCAGCATCGGCTTCATCCTGTCGATCACGGGCTGGTGGTTCACCCTGTGGTTATGGACGCCGATCTACGGGGATATGCTGCGGCAGATTGTGATCACACCCTTGCTCGGCGCCTTTGGGATGCAGCAAGCCGCTGTGTGGTTTGCGGGCCAGGGAACTGCCCTTTTTGTTTGTTCCCTGCTCACACTCGCCTTTGTGGCGATGGTCATTTTCCTTGGCATGAAAACGTATGCACGAATCCAGAAATATTCCTTCTACGCGGGGATGCTCGGATTGTTGATCGTGATTGTCCTGTTGTTCACGGGCTCGCCTGAGAGATTCAAAGCTGGTTTGGATGCCAATTCCGCAGCCTACTTTGGGACGCAGGGTAATTTATATGATCCCACCGTGACGGCCGGCCAGGAGGCGTTCGCGTCTACGCCGATGACCGGTGGCTCTTTTTATTTGATCCTGCTCACTCTCCCGTATCTGGTTTTCTTTAACCTGTGGCCCAACTGGGGCGCGACGCTTTACGGAGAGGTGCGAGGAGCGACGGATTATAAACGTAATTTCACAGGTATGGCGTCGGCACTCATCGTGACAACCCTGCTCGGCATTCTGTTTTTCCTTGGTGTGAGCAGAACCATCGGCTGGGATTTCTACATGCAGGCGAACGGTGCGTGGTGGAATTACGCCTGGGGATACGTTACGGAGGCGCCACCCCTTCCTGTGTGGCCGAACCCGGCAATGCTGGCGACCTTCCTGACCGACAACCGTCTGGTTCAAATCATTGTGCTGTTGTTGATGAGCACCTGGTGGTTCGGCTGGGCGGGGACGTTGTTCCTTTCTTCCACCCGCGTGATTTTTGCGGCGGCGTTCGACCGTTTACTCCCGGAAAAGGCCGCCGAATTGAACAAGAATGGCACGCCTGTCAACGCGATGTTGTTGATGGTTTTGCCTGCCATGCTTGTTTCTGCTTTGTATGCCTACAACGTGGCTGGCTTTCGATCCATCACACTTGCCGCCACGCAGGGGATCGCGATCATGTACTTTGGTACTGCGATTGCGGCGATCATCCTGCCATTTAGGAAGAAGGCTCTATTTGAAGCGTCACCGATTGCTCAAATGAAGGTTGGCGGC
This sequence comes from Anaerolineales bacterium, assembly GCA_035699125.1. Classification (GTDB taxonomy): domain Bacteria; phylum Chloroflexota; class Anaerolineae; order Anaerolineales; family Villigracilaceae; genus Defluviilinea. The sequence continues at coordinate 28,860 of DASSBC010000068.1, read as the reverse complement.
ATACCGCTCATCACGATCGCTGGCGTGATTTTTGGTGGCTTCCTTGCTTTTCTTCTGATCGAGTGGTTCTTTGACCCGTGGCTCAACCCCGATTATGCTCCAGCCGGTCTCTATGGCATCAGCCTCGCCAATACGAACTCTGTCATTTTCCTGTTGGTATGCTATGGGACAGCTGCCGCGATCTATTACGGCTTCAAAGCCCGCCGCAGGAACGAAGGCATCAATCTGGATAAGGTGCAGGCGGAGATCCCGGTGGAGTAATCTGCAACTGAACCAAAAATCAACAGGGACAGGCATACATAGTGCATGTCCCTGTTTGATTCTGACAGTGTTCTTCTCGTAGCCAGAGCGACCTCGTGAATTTTCAACACGATTTACTTAGGTTTGCGGTTAAAATGGGTTGTCCGCGAATTGAGAAATACTACATGTCAATTCTGCCTGATGTCTTTGCTGAAATGCACCGATTGATCGATGCCGCGCGTGAGGAGCCCATTCTCTTGCGCGCCATCGGTGGGCTGGCAATCCGTGTAAAGAGTGGAGATTTTCAAAAATTCTTTACGCGTGACTACCGCGATCTGGATTTTGTCGTAGCGGAGAGGGATCGCAAACAGATCGACCCGTTCTTCCAAAAAATGGGGTATGCACCGAACCGGCAATTCAACCTCCTGAATGGCTCGAAACGCCAGATCTATCAGGACCCCAACAGCGAGCTGCATGTGGATATTTTTGTGGGCAACTTTGAAATGTGCCACAGGCTGCCGATGAACGGACGGCTCGAGATCGACCCGGTTACGGTTCCCTTGGCAGAACTGCTTCTATCCAAAGCCCAGATCGTGCAGCTTAATCGTAAGGACGCGCTCGACATCGCAGCGTTACTTCTTTATAACGAGACGGGTAATAGCGATAACGGTAAAGTTAACCTTGATTACATCGCAAAATTATGTGGTCAGGACTGGGGGTTATACAAAACGACTTCGATCAGCTTGAAGCGGGTCGAAGAGCTTGTTCAAGATGAAACGCTGAATTTAACGGATTCAGAACGAGTCTTGATCCTGAAGCGCGTGTCTGAAATCCTCCAAACGTTTGAATCCATGCCGAAGTCTATGGCGTGGCAAATGCGCGACAAGGTGGGAACGCGCGTCCGCTGGTATGAGGAAGTCGAGGAAGTGGCACGATAATATACATGGAGACGCACTATGTCCATCGTTGAAGAAGCCGTATCCAAAATCAAAGAATGGGAGGGGAAAGACACCTCCATTCAGCCTCTTTCCGGCGGTCTCACAAACTCCAACTTCTGCGTGACAGTGGATGGAAAACCATATTTCGTTCGAGTGCCTGGCGAGAGCACAGAGTTGTTAGCTATCGATCGTAAGAATGAAGTCCACAATACCAGGGCTGCTGCCGAAGCGGGAGTTTCCCCGCCTGTGCTCTGCCATTTGCCGGAATTTGACGTGATCGTGTTGGAGTTCCTGAATGGGAAGACCATGTCGAAAGAGTTACTAAACCAGCCGGGGATGCCGACCCGGATGGCACAGTCTATCAAGAAGCTGCATGCCGGTCCGCGCTTTTACTCGGACTTCAATATGTTCCGCCTTACGGAGTATTATCTCAAGGTATGTGAGGGACGGAATATAAAAATCCCGGACGGATATCGGGAGCGGATGCCGGTGGTGGCGCGCATTGAAGAAGCCATGTCAGTTCATCCCCTGCCGACTGTTCCCTGCAACAACGACCTGCTTGCGGAGAATTACATGGATGATGGGGAAAATCTCTGGCTGGTTGATTATGAGTACAGTGGAAACAACGATCCAACGTTTGAACTGGGAAATACCTGCCAGGAGATGGAGTTCAACGATGATCAGATTCACGAGATCTGCGCGGCGTATTTTGGGGACGCAGCTGCAGACAAGATCGCGCGCATGAAGTTGAACATGATCATGTCGGATGTAGGCTGGGGGTTGTGGGCGGCGATTCAGGCGGAGATTTCCACGATCGAGTTTGACTTCTGGGGCTGGGCGATGGATCGCTGGGGGCGGGCAGTTCAAAAAATGGATTCTCCGGAGTTCCCGTACTGGCTGGAACATGTGAAGTCATGAAACGATTCCAGGTCGCCCTGGGGATTGTCATCGTTATCCTTTCCATCCTCCTACTTACATGGGGATTTTGGCCGGCGCGGCACGAGATACGCACGCAACCCATTTCCCCCACCGAATTGCAAATCCCTACGCCAGCCTCGTTTCAGATCTCGACTTTTTCCTGAACTTTATGCGCATCAGCAACCGGATACTGTTCTTATCCCTTCTCATCGGCTTCCTGATTTTATGTGTCTGCACGGTTGTTTATTTCCTTGTGTTTCAAAACCCAATGGGAGCTGCATCGCCTCCTGGCATTGAGCCGGGAGATCCAGAGCCGACGGCTCCCGTGCAGACAACGCTTATCCCTGCACCTGCCACGTCGATTGTCACGGTGCAACCGGCGCTTCCAGAACGCCGACGCCTGACCCTCGAGTTTCCTCCCTACATCCGCGTGGGGGACGCGGATGTGGTACGGCTGACGCTGGAGGTGGATGACCTGGGCAGCCTCACGCCGACCGCGCAAATCGGTGGGAACGTAGTGAGTGGAGAAGTGGTGGAGATCCCGAATCTGTACGAGTCTCATCAGGTGATCGCAGAGGCGCGTTTCGATCTCGCAGGTATGGAAGTCCGCCCGGCGGACTTGGTCGGCGAGGCTTTGTCCCCGGGAAATTCGGTGACATTTCGCTGGAGCGTTCGCCCGCCGGATGTAGGTTCCTATCGCGGCACGATCTGGCTGTACCTGCGCTTTGTGAATAAGCAGAGCGGCGAGGAGAGCCGAAAAACAGTCTCTGCGCAGATCGTGGAAATGGAAGCGGTCAACTTTCTGGGGCTCTCCGGGGAAGTTGCGCGCACAGCCGGGGTGATCGGCTCGGTGGTAGGAACGATCCTGGGGTTTCCCTTCTTTGAAGATATGGTTAAGTTCGCCCTCAAGCGACGAAACAAAATCAAACCATGATCCGGTGAGAAAAATCTTTTGAAAGCTCATTCGCTTTGCATGCCAGGCGTTTGTCCTTCATGGTACAATTTCGCCGCTTGGAATTCAAGTTTTGCTCTTAATGTAATATTCGCCATGGAGAATCTATGAGTCAGTGGATTTACATTGGTTTGTTTATGATCGTAGGTCTGATCATTCCCGTGGGGGCGATTACAGTCGCGTGGATTCTGGGACCCAAGAAAGCTAATCCCATTAAACAATCAACATACGAGTGCGGTATCGAAACGGTAGGGGACAGCTGGGTACAGTTCAAGGCGCAGTATTACATCTTTGCCCTGGTCTTCCTGATCTTCGATGTCGAAACCGTTTTCCTGTTTCCCTGGGCGGTGAAGCTTGGGCAGCTTGGGATGTTCGCTGTGATCGAAGGCATCATCTTCATCCTTATTCTCATTGTAGGACTCATGTATACCTGGCGCAAAGGAATGCTGGAATGGGCGTAGCCCCTGTGCAGGCACACGAAAGAGAGGCTGATTGGAAGTGTCCATTCAGCCTTTTGTTTGTTTCTCATCCTACTCCGCTTCCAACGAGATGGAGACGGGCATGAGTTTTTGGAACGATCCTCTCAAAGTCGCCGCGGATTGGTTGATGGGGATTTTCACCGGTTGGGGAATGCCCGGGATCGCTGCACAGATCTTAATCGGCTTCCTCGGGATTCTGTTTCTCCTCAGCCTCTTGATGGTGCTGGATATTTTCCTGGTCTGGGTGGAGCGGAAGGTGGTATCGCGCTTTCAGGACCGCATTGGTCCGAACCGCGTGGGACCTTTTGGCTTGATTCAGCCCTTCGCGGATATCATCAAGCTGCTCATTAAAGAAGATATCACTCCCGACGGGGCAGACAAGGTGGTGTATAACTTGGCTCCGCTGCTTTCGATGATGTCTGTGTTGATCCTGTGGGCTGTGATGCCGCTTGCGCCGCGCATGATCGGCGTGGATCTGAACATCGGAGCGCTGTATATCATCGCTGCCGGAGCGATTGGCACGCTGTCGATCATTATGGCCGGCTGGGCATCGAACAATAAATATGCGTTGATCGGAGCCTTCCGCCAGGTGGCGGTGATGGTCGCGTTTGAGATTCCTATGCTGACCATGCTGCTCATCCCGACGATCTTTGCTGGTTCGATGGGATTCAACGCCATCACCGAAGCGCAGGATGTCTGGTTTGTGTGGCTGGCTCCACTAGCAGCGCTGATCTTCCTCATCGCAGCGATTGCCGAATTGGGGCGCGCCCCGTTCGACATGGCGGAGGGCGAGTCCGAACTGGTGGCGGGGTACAACACGGAATATTCCGGAATGAAATTCGGCATGTTTTATGCGGGTGAGCTTTTGCATGCCTTTACCTTTGGCGGCTTCTGGGCGATTCTGTTTTTTGGCGGGTATCGCTTTTTTGGGCTGGAGCAGGTGAGCGCGTTTCTGGCTGTTGCCGTGATCTTGTTCAAAGCGTTTATTGGGTACTGGATTATCATGTGGGTCCGGTACACGTTATTGCGTATCCGCATCGACCACATGCTCGGCTTCAACTGGAAGTTTCTCACACCGCTGGGTTTTGTGTTGTTGATGGTGGTTGCACTCTTGAATGCACTCCTTGCAGGAACGCCCGCCTGGTTGTATGTTGCTGCGATGTTCCTGTCGAATGTGATCCTCGGCTTGATCGCTCTGGAAATCGCGCGATCGTACAGTCGCAAGGAACGTGAGAAGGTGGAAGGGGTCAGGCAAGTTGTGGAGGCGCGACACTAAAGGCCGAGATTAGAGACTAGAGATTGGGTATTCAATGACCGGTGAACAAATTATCTTCCTCGTAGTAGCTTTCTTTACACTCGGTTCCGGCTTTATGGTCGTGACGACGCGTAATCTTGTCCATGCGGCGTTCTGGCTGGTATCCACGCTTTTCGGTGTGGCAGTGGTGTTTGCCTTGCTGAATGCCTCTTTTCTCGCCGTCGTCCAGGTCGTTGTCTATATCGGCGCCATCGCAATCTTATTCATCTTTGCGGTGATGCTCACCCGTAAGGACATGCGTGATCAGGGGCCGCAGATGAACCCGGGCTGGTGGTTTGGCGCGTTGATCTCGGTGTTGGTCTTCCTTGGGTTAGTTTTCCTGCTTCAAGGCTGGAGTGGACTATCGACTACAGCCTCTGCGATGCCCTCCGATTTCGACGCGATCTCCGAATTAGGAAATGTGCTGGTTTCACCGGATGCCTATGTCCTGCCATTTGAAGTTGCCTCTGTGCTTTTGGTCGCAGCGTTGATCGGCGCTGTCTACGTTGCCTTCAATCGAAAATAGGAGATGCGAAGCGATGGTCCCCCTTTCATGGTACCTCATCTTTGCTGCATTGCTTTTCAGTATTGGGATGTTTGGCGTTCTCTCACGGCGGAACGCGGTGGCGATCCTGCTCGGTATTGAGCTGATGCTCAACTCTGTCAACATCAACCTGGCAGCGTTCTGGCGCTACGGTGATGTCACGCAAATGGCGGGACAGGTCTTCGCGATCATCGTTTTCGCCGTGGCGGCTGCGGAAGTGGCTGTGGGACTTGCGCTGGTGATCTCTGTTTATCGCCGTCGCAACACGGTGATCGCCGATGACATCAATATGATGAAGTGGTAAGGATAAAATGACGACTGAAGCATTGATGTGGCTGATCCCTCTTCCTCCTTTTTTAGCATTTGTTTTGATTGTGTTGTTTGCCAATCGCAGCAAGGCGTTGAGCCACACGATTGCTATCAGTGCGGCGTTGCTTTCATGGCTGGGGAGCATGATCGTGTTTGTGCGTGCTCTCGGCGTGGAGCATCTGGGTGAGAATCCCTTTGAGTCCTCAGTAAACTGGCTGCCGTTGGGCGAGTCGGTGGAGACATATTTCCAGGTTGGCGTGCTTGTAGATCCACTTACTGCCGTCGTGCTGTTTTTTGTTGCGTGGACGGTATTGATGATTTTCCTCTATAGCGTGGGTTATCACAACTTCGGTCAGCCGGAAGGCCATCACGATCACAAGGGATTGCCACCCCACGGTGCGACCGTTGAAGAACCTGGGCGCCAGCGAAACACGCCGCACAGTGGCAGTGTGGACAAGCATGTAGTGCCATCCGTCGAGCCGATGTATTCGCGCTTCTTCGCCTTCATCGGATTGTTTGCCTTCGGCATGTATGTGCTCGTGCTGTCCGATAATCTCCTGACCCTGTTCGTCGGTTGGGAGATTATGGGCTTGTGCTCGTATCTGCTGATCGGATTCTGGTATGCCAAACCGTCTGCGCGGGATGCCGCAGTCAAGGCATTTATGACCACGCGCATCGGCGATGTGTTCATGCTGCTTGGCATTGCCTATCTTTATTCCTCAACGGGCACGCTTTCATTTCGCGCAATCTTCGTTCCAGATACATTGCATGCGCTTCAAACAATACCTAGTGGATTTCTAGGTTTTTCGGCAGCGGGTTTGATTGGTTTACTGCTCTTCGTCGGTACGGTGGGTAAGTCTGCCCAGTTCCCCCTGCACGTCTGGCTGCCGGATGCAATGGAAGGTCCGACTCCGGTCAGCGCGATGATTCATGCGGCGACGATGGTCTCGGCGGGTGTGTACGCCGTCGTGCGCATGTTCCCGCTCATTAGCCTCGATGCGCAGACGATGACCATCATCGCATTCATCGGCGCGTTCACGGCGATCTTCGCCGCGACGATTGCCGTGGCACAGAATGATATCAAGCGTGTTCTTGCTTACTCCACGATCTCACAACTGGGTTTTATGATCGCGGCACTGGGCATCGGTGCGTATGTCGCAGCGGTCTTCCATTTGATTACACATGCTTTCTTTAAAGCACTTCTTTTCCTTGGCTCAGGTTCGGTCATTCATGGTATGGAGCACGGCGTTCTGCACACAGGCAACCACCATGTGGACCCGCAGGATATGTTCAACATGGGCGGTTTGCGCAGGAAAATGCCGATCACATTCTGGACGTTCCTCATCGGCGGGTTTGCACTTTCTGGCTTCCCGTTGATCACAGCAGGATTCTGGTCGAAGGATGAAATTTTGGCAGATGCCTTCAGTCACGGTCACTCGACAGTTTTTATCACGTTAGCGGTTGCTGCTTTCATGACCGCATTTTATACGATGCGCCAGATCACGTTGACCTTTCTCGGCGAGCCCCGCACGCCGGAAGCCGAACATGCCCGCGAGACCCCGTGGACAATGACGCTTCCTCTAATCGTCCTCTCCGTGTTTGCTGTCGGCTATGGCTGGGTGGGGATCCCGGAGCATTTCCCGTTGCTCGGCGGCCTCGTGCCGAGCTGGCTGCATGAGTTTGTTGGAGGGACACTTTCAGAACATCCCGAAGCCGTCGAGTTCAATATTATTCCACTGCTAACATCCCTGGTGGTGGCGCTCGGTGGTCTTTATCTTGGCTGGGTTACGTATCGCAATGTCCGCTCGCTGGCGCAGGATCGTTTTCAAATTCCGCTTCTCAAGAACAAGTATTACGTTGACGAATTCTACGATCGTGTGTTCGTCAAGCCTGCTTACTGGTTTGCAGAGAACGTCGTCTACAAGTTTATGGATCAGGGCGTGATTGATGGCATCTTACATCTCTTTGGTCCATTCACCGACAGGTTTGGCTCCTTTATCCGCAATTACTTTGACTTGCCTGTGATCAACCGCTTCTTCGGAGATGGCTCGGCAGAGGTCACCTATACGGCAGGCGAAAAACTGCGTTTCCTCCAGACCGGGCGCATCCAGCAATATCTGATGCTGGCGCTGGTGTTGTTTCTCGCCATTGGCGCAGTTCTCTACTTCCTGATGATGGCTTAGGGAGGCAGTGATGAACTTCATCGACGCTCATCTTCTCTCGCTCATCCTTTTCATCCCATCCATCGCTGGTCTCATTCTTTTATTCCTGCCCAGTGGAGAACACAGGTTGATTCGCTGGTTTGCATTCGGCGCGAGTTTGATCCCGTTCGTGTTGTCGCTCATCGTCTGGTTCCGTTTTGATGCGAGCCAGCCCGGGTTTCAATTCGAAGAGGTATACGTCTGGTACGAAGCGATCGGCTCATCCCTCCATCTCGGCGTGGATGGACTTTCTCTCACGATGGTCCTGCTGACGACGTTGCTCACACCGCTCGCCATCCTTGCTTCGTTCACCATCCACGATCGTGTAAAGGCGTACATGATCCTCTTCCTCTTCCTCGAGACGGGGATGCTCGGTGTGTTCCTGGCGCTCGACCTTTTGATTTTCTTCGTCTTCTGGGAAGTGGGACTGGTACCCATGTACTTCCTCATCAATCAGTGGGGCAGCGCCAACCGGAATTACGCCTCGCTCAAATTTCTAATTTACACGATGGGGGGATCACTGGGACTGTTACTCGCGGTGCAATTGCTAGGTGTTCGTTTTGGGACCTTCGACTTGCTGGATCTATATACTCAATGGAATGCCCTTGACCCTGCCGAGCCATGGCTTGGAATGTCGGTTGGCACCGTGAAAACGATTGCATTCTGGGCGTTCGTGATTGCCTTCGCGATCAAAGTGCCCGTGTGGCCCTTCCACACCTGGCTGCCCGACGCGCATACGGAAGCGCCGACTGCCGGTTCGATGCTCCTGGCGGGCGTGTTGCTCAAGCTCGGTGCCTATGGCTTCCTGCGTCTCATTCTTCCTCTATATCCGAATGAAGCACAGATTTTTGCCGGCGCGCTGGCTTTGCTCGCGACCTCAGCGATCGTCTTTGGTGCCCTAGCTTCCTACGCCCAGACTGATTTCAAACGGCTCGTTGCCTACTCCTCAGTGAATCATATGGGATTTGTGGTGCTTGGCATTGCGGCAGCCGCTCTCGCAGCAGGGACGCCTGACGCGACGATCGCTCTTAACGGCGCGATTCTCCAGATGTTCAATCACGGGTTATCTGCTGCAGGGATGTTTTTCCTCGTCGGTGTGATCTACGACCGGACGCACACCCGCGATCTCGAAAAGTATGGTGGTTTATTCCCGCTTGTGCCCGTCTATGGGGGTATCCTGATTTTCACCAGTATGGCGTCGCTTGGCTTACCCGGGCTCAATGGATTTATCTCAGAATTCCTCGTGGTGCGAGGATCATGGCCCATTTTGACAATTTATACGGCAATCTCAATGCTTGGTTTACTTTTCACCGGTGCCTATATTTTGAAAGGAATCAAGAAAGTTTTACACGGACCCCTGAATGAACACTGGGCCGTACAGCGTGGTGAACATCGTCTGGCGGAAATCAACACGCGCGAAATCCTTGTCATGGTCCCGTTGATGGCACTCATCGTATGGATCGGCATCTGGCCGGCATGGATCCTGGATGTAATCAACAAAGCTGTGGTCATGCTGTTCTAAGAGGCAAAGGATGAAATTTCCTGTTCTGAGTGTCATCACATTTACTCCGATCGTGGCGGCGGTCTTGATCTTATTGATCCCGGTCCATCGAAGGAACGAAACCCGCGCGGTGGCGCTCGCCGCGGCGGTCTTTGCACTGATCCTCTCCTGCTGGGTGTATTTCGGGTACGACCAGGCAACAGGCGGATACCAGTTTATCGAACGATACAACTGGTTGCCTGCCTTAGGCATTAGCCTGTACTTCGGCGTGGATGGCATCAGCGCACCTCTCGTTTTGCTGACGGGCGTGGTCATGTTCACAGGTGTGCTGATCTCGTGGGGGGATGACCACCCGCACGTGATGGCGGGCATCCAGGACCGCCCGCGCGAATTCTTTGCGTTTTTGTTCATACTTGCCTGGGGCGTGTTTGGGGTGTTTGTCTCGCTGGATTTGTTCATGTTGTTTTTCTTTTATGAGATTGCAGTGTTCCCCATGTACCTGCTTATAGTCATCTGGGGCTGGGCAGTGACGCGCGAATATGCCGCGATGAAGCTCACTCTTTATTTATTCGTGGGCTCGGTCATTGCGCTGGTGGGTGTGCTGGCAATGTATTGGGTGCAATACCAGAACACGGGTCTTCTCAGCTTCGACATGCTTGCAATGGAGAGCGCCGGGTTCTCAAAAACTTTTCAGGATATCTGGTTTCTGCCAGTCTTCCTCGGTTTCGCGGTACTGGCGGGCATCTGGCCCTTCCATAACTGGTCGCCGGATGGGCACGTCGCCGCACCGACCGCGGTCTCGATGTTCCATGCAGGGGTGCTGATGAAGCTCGGCGCGTTCGCGGCTTTGCGGGTAGGCATAATGTTACTGCCGCAGGGCGCGCAGACCTGGCAATGGCTGATCATGTTCATCGCAGCAGTGGCGGTCGTTTATGGCGCGTACATTGCCTTCGTGCAGGTGGACTTTAAATACATGGTCGGGTTTTCGTCCGTATCGCATATGGGATTGGTGATTCTGGGCTTTTCCACCTTGAACCGGCAAGGGTTGCTCGGCGCGGGCTTGCAAATGTTCTCACATGGCGTGATGACTGCTCTCTTCTTTGCAGTGGTCGGGATGATCTATGATCGGGCGCATACGCGGCAGATCCCGGAGTTGGGCGGGATGAGCAAAATCATGCCGTTCGCGACGGTCGGGTTTATCATCGGCGGTCTCGTCTCGATGGGCATGCCTCTTTTTTCCGGTTTTGTGGCGGAATTCCCGATCTTCATGGGTGTATGGAATGAGCAATGGCTGGTGGCGATCATCGCCAGTATCTCGATTGTGATCACGGCAGCGTATATCTTGCGCAACATCCGCCAGGTCTTCTTTGGTGATTTGCCCGAGAAGTACGAAGGTCATCTCACAGATGTGACGGTGCTGGATAAGGTTGCTATTGCGACCCTATGTTTGTTTATGATCGTGATCGGCTTATTCCCCAACTTTATGGTTCCGATGGTGGAAGAAGGCGTGAAAAACGTCCTTCGACTGCTTCAGGGAGGCGCCTAATGTTTACATCGACAGCGATCGCCTCCATTCTGCCTGAGATCCTAATCCTGCTCGTTGGAATGCTGCTGCTGATTGTAGAACCGTTCTGGAAGGAAGAACAGCGCCGCAACGCCGGCTGGCTGACGGCAGGAGGATTGTTGCTCGCTATGATTATCAGCCTGCTGTTCGGGCAGCCGGGCGAGCCGGTCACGACGCTCGGAGGTATGGTCCGTTTTGACTGGCTGGGATTCTTCTTCAAGCTTCTCTTCATGTTTGCCGGCGCAGCGACAGCACTCCTCCTGATGGACAATGAAAAGGTGGGAGACCGCGGGGAAGCCTATCTCCTGCTCCTCGCTTCGCTGATCGGGATGAACCTGATGGCGGCTTCTTCAGACCTGATCATGCTCTACCTGGCGATCGAGACGACTTCCATCCCGCTCTACGTGCTCTCTGGTTTCATGCTGGCGGATGAGAAATCGACCGAAGCTGGCTTCAAATATCTACTCTTCGGCGCTCTGACCTCGGCGGTCATGCTCTACGGCTTCAGCCTGCTTTTCGGCTTCGCCGGGACGACAAATCTCTACCAACTGGTTGACCTGTTTAATACAGGAGCGTTGTCTCCTTTCGTTGCGTTTGGTGTGCTGGCGCTCATTCTCGTGGGGCTGGGTTTCAAGGCATCTGTGGTGCCGCTCCATTTCTGGGCGCCCGATGTCTACGAAGGCGCGCCGACTCCGGTGGCAGGGTTTTTATCCACCGCGTCGAAGGCGGCGGGCTTTGCAGTCCTCGTTCGTTTATTCTTTGTGCTCTTCCCTGAACCCCAACTGGACCTTGCGCACGATTGGGCGATGACGCTCGCGGTCATTTCCGCGATCACGATGACGGTCGGTAATCTGCTGGCGCTGCCGCAGACCAATATTAAGCGCTTGATCGCGTTCTCGTCTGTGTCCCATGCCGGATATGCGTTGATTGGTGTCGTGGCTCTAACCCGGCTGGGTGCGGCGAGCGTTGTGTTCTATCTGGCTGCTTATATCGCGACCAACCTTCTCGCTTTTGGGATTGTCATGGCGTTCAGCCGTGTGACCGGGCTCGAAGATTTGAAGGATTATGCCGGGATGAGCCGCCGCTCGCCCTGGCTGGGACTGATGATGCTCTCTGCCTTTTTGTCTCTGGCAGGCATGCCGCCGTTCGCCGGATTTGTAGCGAAGGTCTTTGTCTTCGCGGCCGGTATTCAGGCTGGCTACATCTGGCTCGTCATTGTGGCGATCCTTAACTCCATCATCGGTGTCTACTACTATCTCAATGCGCTGAAATATGTTTACTTGTATCGGATGCCAGACCAGGATGAAGAAAACCATCCTGTGCCAATGACCCGCCCCTATGCCATTGCACTGGTGGTGCTGACGATCGGGGTGATTCTGATTGGTACGATCTTCGCCCCATGGTTTAGCTGGTCGGATGCGGCGGCGCTGAATTTGTTTTAGTCCGCTCTCATTCCGCTCGCAGTTCAGCTGCGGACGACGTTGCAGGGAGGAGGGTTTTGGCGATACAATCGTCAGGACCCTTTTTACTTAATATGACGCATCAAAAATCGCTCCAACATATCTTTGCGGAACTGCCGTTGCCTTTTTGTATGGTAAACGTCCCTGACATTCCAATCACGGGGATCGCCATCGACAGCCGCGCGGTCAAACCCGGTGACCTGTTCGTGGCTATGAAAGGCGGCTCCAGCGATGGACACGATTACATCCCGAAAGCAATCGAACATGGGGCTGTGGCGATTGTGGGAGAGGTAAATCGGATTGACAATCCGACCTACATATACATTGGATTGGAAAACCCGCGCCGCGCCCTCTCCTGGATTGCCGCTTCGTTCTACGATTGGCCCGGCCGCAAGCTGACCGTCATCGGCGTGACTGGCACAGACGGCAAGACAACCACGACGAATCTCATCTATCAGATTTTGCTTGCCGCAGGGTTCAAAGCAGGGATGATCTCGACCGTCAATGCGGTGATCGGCGATGAAGTGCTGGATACAGGCTTCCACGTGACGACACCCGATGCGCATGATGTGCAGCGCTATCTGGCACAGATGGTCACAGCCGGGCTGACCCATGTCGTATTAGAGACAACTTCCCACGGCTGGTCTCAATACAGGGTGGACGCCTGTGAGTTCGACATTGGTGTCGTCACAAACATCACTCATGAACACATGGACGAGCACGGCTCCTATGGCGACTACCGGGCTGCGAAAGCCAGGCTGTTCTCCAGCCTGGAGATCACTTCCGAAAAGCCGCAGGGCAACCCGCGTGTGGGTGTGATCAATCGTGATGATCTGAAATCATTTGATTTCCTGAACGACTTTATCAAGGTGCGGAAGTTGAACTACGGGTTAAGTAAAGAGGCTGATGTTCGCGCCGAGGATGTGGTCTACAGTCCTTCTGACATCCATTTTACGGCGCAGAGTCGCGATTTTTACATTCGTGTTTCGAGCAAACTGGTCGGCGCATACAATGTATCAAATTGTCTCGCTGCACTAACAGCGACCGTTTACGGTTTGAAAATTAAGCCGGAGGTTGCCGCGCAGGGAATCGCCGCCCTGGAGGGAATCCCTGGGCGCATGGAGCGCATCGACCTGGGGCAGAATTTCACTGCGATTGTCGATTTTGCACATACGCCGAACGCGTTAAAAGTTTCCCTGGAGGCTGCAAGGACAATGCTCGCCACGGAGAGCAAAGCTACTCTTAATAATGGCTCCGTGTTCGACAAACCACGCGTGATTGCTGTGTTTGGCTCAGCCGGATTGCGCGACAAAGCCAAGCGCCGGATGATGGCAGAGATCTCTGCGGAGCTCGCGGATCTCTCTGTTCTGACGGCAGAAGATCCCCGTACAGAGTCGCTGGATGGAATTCTCGAGGAAATGGCAGACGGTGCAAGGTCCAGGGGCGGACGCGAGGGCGAGACGTTCTGGCGTGTGCCCGATCGCGGCGAAGCCATCCGTTTTGCGCTGAGTCTCGCGCACGAGGGGGACATCGTCCTCTCGTGTGGAAAGGGGCATGAGCAATCGATGTGCTTCGGCGGGCGCGAACATCTGTGGGACGACCGCACAGCGATGCGCGCCGCGCTGAGTGAATTACTCAGTGTGGAAGGGCCGGCGATGCCTTACCTTCCTACGCAGGACACCAAGGAAGAGGAATGGCTGACATGGAAGTGAAACCTGTTGTGTTGACAGGTAAGTATGTGCGTTTGGAGCCGCTGACCGAAGAACACGTCGCCGGCCTGGCGGAGATCGGTTTGGGTCAATCCTTTTGGAATTTTATGCTTTACGGAGATATTACGACGATTGATGATATGCGCAACTGGGTGAAAGATATTCTGGCGCGCAGCAGGAAGGGAACGGATCTGCCTTTTGTTGTTATTCACCTTGCGTCTGGGCGGGTAGCCGGGGCGACGCGTTATTTGAACATCGAGCCCCAACATCGAGGGCTGGAAATCGGCGGGACATGGTATGGATCAGAGTTCCAAAGGACAGTGGTCAACACGGAGTGCAAGTATCTGTTGCTACGCCACGCCTTTGAGACGTTGCAGTGCATCCGCGTGCAGCTAAAAACTGACCTGCGGAATGAGCGATCGCAAAAAGCCATCGAGCGGCTTGGAGCGGTGAAGGAAGGCGTGCTTCGCAATCACATGATCTTGCCCGATGGACGTTATCGTCATTCGGTGTTCTACAGTATTCTGGATACGGAGTGGCCCGGTGTGAAGAAACGGCTGGAAGGGATGATGGGAAGGTAACGCTTATTGGTTTTTTCGTTTTTGTTCCAATGCCAACTTCCGCAAATATGCCAGCAGAGGCCGGACGGAAGCTGGAGCAGAAATATCATTCATCCATAACGTGGTTTCCCTGGTTCCTTCAGAGAGAGTCAGGCGGTAAGAAATTACATCCGCGCGGCCGATCGCCGTATTCGAATTTGTATCGTCTTGCTTGAGGTCAAAGACACCCGAGCTTTCCACCAGCGCTTTGAGTTCCTCTGCCTGATCTTCCGGCATCGTACTTGTATCGGCGCGATAAGCCAGTTCTACATTGGCAACGCCGCCTGAAGTGGCAAAGTCGATCTGCATATTTTCTGTACTCCTTCTATCTCTCAACGTACTTGAGTTTTATTTACGCTGGATGGCGTAGACGTGATCGGGGTGGGTATATCCCTCGAGCATGACTTCCGCTTCCTGGAGCATGCCAATCTTTTCCGCCACACGAATCGATCCTGTATTGGATGGATCAATGATCGCGATTAGACGATTGAGCGACAGTGTCATGAAGGCGAAGTCACGTACTGCCCGGGCTGCTTCGGTGGCATAGCCTTTCCTCCAGGCGGAACGGACAAGCCGGTACCCAATCTCCACTTCGGGCTGGCCGTTTATATCTGAAAAATAGAACAAACCGCAATACCCAACCACCTCTGAATTTTGCTTTTCAACGACAGCATACGGCCCAAATCCCCACGTCTGATAATAGCGTTCCAGGCAGGTGTGCAGCCATTCGTGGACCCACTCCTTTGTTTGTAGACCATCACTAAAACGCATGACCTCCGGGTCACAAAAGACCTGATACATTGCTTCCGCATCCAGAATATGGAAGTAACGCAGAATCAGACGTTCCGTGCTTGTAATGAAATGATGACTCATCACGGGTTACCTCGACCACCTCACGAACTGACCAAAACCACTGCCTCGCCTTCTAATACGACTTTGCCGTCTTGATTTTTACAGGATGTTGCCAGGGTGGCAATTGGTTTGTCTGCGCGTACGCTTTTTACCTCAACCGTCGTTGTGAGGGTCTCGCCAGGGAACACAGGCGCTTTGAATTGCAGCGTCTGGCTGAGATATACAGTTCCCGGACCGGGCAGGTCGTTTGCCAGGGTCGCGGAAATCAACCCTGCCGCGATCATTCCATGCGCGATCCGGCGCCCGAAGCGCGTTGTCCGTGCGTAGGTATCATCGAGATGGACGGGATTGTTGTCGCCGCTGAGAGCAGCAAAGGCGCGGATCATCTCGTCCGTAATTGTGGTGGTACGTGAGGCTTTTTCACCGGGATTGAGAGCGGGCATAGGTATCTCCTTGTGAAGTTCTAAGCCTTGCGAAGGGTTTTCACAACTGAGGATTTTGTTTCCCCAGCCTTTGCAAGGCTATCTTGAATCAAGCGTCAAAATGTACTCGTCAATATTCCTGCCGAAAAGCTCAGAGAAAAACCGGTCTTCCGCCTTAATGGTAAAGCCACATTTTTCCAGAACGCGCCTTGACCCAATATTGTGCTTGGCAACGTGAGCATACAACGGGCGCGTCTTAATCTCTTTTAGAAACTCCTCAAGTGCCCTCGTCGCAATGCCTTTTCCCCAATATTCCTTTCCAAGCCAATATCCCACCTCCCGTTCGCCAAGTTGTTCAAAACAAACGATATTTCCGGCAACTTCTCCGTTGAAGAGAATGGCCTTGAGCTGGATAGACTCATCCGCCATGACCTTGCTCCAATGCGCCATGAAGGCTTCTCGGGTACGAGATGGGAAGTCTGCCATTTGAGTCGCCTCGGGATCGAGCTGCTGCTCATAAAAGATGGGAAGATCAGCTTCCATAACCTCGCGGAGTCGGATTTCATCGGGCATAGGAGTAGGATCTCTTTCCTGGCAGATTATACGGGATGTTTGCCAAGAACCCATCCTCTTCTAAGACTCTATCAGCGTCGATGTTCGAGGGGCAGAAACGCGGTGGAGAAGGAAGATCCCAAGCGCGCTGGTGAGACCGATCAGCAGGCCTCCGATCCAGATGGCGCGCGGCGCGATATTGTCGTTGAGGAAACCGCCAATGATGGGCGCAAGGGTCCGCGCCATGCCCCAGCCCAGCCAGTGCATGGACATATACCTGCCGCGCAAATACGGAGGTGCGATGTCTGCTACGAAGGTGCTGGCAGTTGGGACGAGCGTAAGCTCGCCAAACGTAAGGATCACCATACTCAGCCAGAAGCCCCAGAAGTGATTCATCAGTGCAACACTGCCTACGCCCAGCGCATAGATCACCATCGCGGCACTGAGTACGGGCAGCGTGCGATGGTGCCGGGTAATATTCGTGACCCAGTACTGCACAAAGACACACAGGATAGCATTGGTTGTGGGAATCCAGCCATACATCGCTTCCGGGATTCCGAAATTGGTCTTGGTGTAGACCGGCATAAGAATCCATAACATGGTCGGCGCGATGAGCCCGAGGCTGATCATTGCTACGAACACCATGTAATTCTTATCGCGCAATACACGGCTATACCCCTCGGCAGGAGCCTGAGGAATGCTGCTTTGCGCGCTTGACTTCACCAGGGTTTCGCGTGCCAGAAAGAAGAGCAAGCCGCTGTAACTCAGGAAGCCAATTCCTGCGCAGATAAATGCAAGGTCGTAAGAACGGGTCGCAAGAAATCCACCGATCGCGGGTCCCATAGCGAACGCGGCATTATGGGCAATGCGGTTGATTGCATAAGCGTCAGTCCGCTTTTCAGAGGAAACCATGTCTGCGAGCATGGCATCGGCACCCACTTGATAGAGTGGGTTCGATAATCCGACCATGATCATCAGCCCGACAAACTGCGGATACGTCTCTGCCCGCATCAATAGAAAGTAGGCAATACCATTCACCGTCAGGCTAAAGTTCATCACGACTTTGCGTCCTACCTTATCGGCGAGAGTTCCGGCGATGAGCGAGGCAAAGATTCCCGTTCCGGCGTTAATGGAGATCAGTGTGGCGACAGTGCTGAGGGGCAGCTCCAGTTTGCCACTGGCATAGATCAATAAAAAGGGCCAGATCATACTGCTGCCTGCCGTCGCCAGGACAATCCCGAGAATCATTAGCCAGTACTGGCGCGGATACTCGTGATAGATATATCGCAGCCTGTGAATGAGGCGCATAATCCCAGGGTATTCCGTTTTAATGCTCGAATATGGCAACGGCTCGCACAGGGGAGCCCGTTCCGCCACGGATCTTTAGCGGCAGCCCGATAAAGCGAAAGCGGCCGCGGCTGAGCAACAGATGCAGATTGATCATGTTCTCGTAGTGGGTGAATCCCATCTCCCCACAAATATGATGGACGTGTTTATTGGAAACTTTGAGAACCCCCGGTGCCATCGTTTCAACGCCGAAGGCTGCAATCTTTTGCCCCCCAAGCCAACGTGCCGCGTCTGCGCTGATGCCAGGACCGTGATGCCAGTTCTCCGTGCCGAAGGCGCGCCGGTAGTGATCCGTATACAGCAGGACGGTATCATCGGGTTTGATTTGAAGACTAGCTTGCGTGAGCGCATGTTCCAGATCCTCCACCTCGATCAACTCGCGCAGCCCTTTCTGCGATAAGTCCAAACAAATGCCTTCCGTGTAAAACATTGTCAGGGGCATCGTGTCAATCGATTGACCTCGATACTGGCGCGCCATGTGGCTGATGGCGTCTACGTGTGTCCCGATATGTTCGCCCAAGTCCAGGCGGTTCACGGCAGGGGAAACAACGTCAGAGCCCACAATGCCATCCCATTCTTCATGAGACACATGCATCGTGACGGTCACGGGAGGCATATCTGGGAATACCGGCATGCCTGTAAAAATTTCCTGGCTCAGATCGATAATCTCAATCATATTTATTGTCGAAGTGTGTATCAGAGGTGAAAAAGGCTTGCCTAGACACCGATTGTGTATTACTCCTCTTTGACCGAGCTCTCGGCTGCCTGGAATAGTGTGATCTGCATCCCGTCCGGTCCTTGCAGCCTCACATTGTAGTCGCCCCATGGTGTTTGGACCGGTTCATGAACCAGCGACGCGCCGTGCGCGAGCAAGCGCTCCATCGCCGCCTTCAAGTCTGGTACTTGCAGCGCAAAGCGGACCTTCTCACTCACACGGCGCCCGGCTTCCAACTGATCGATGACCTCTGCCTGGCGCTCGTCAAAAAGCTCGAGTGTGGCTTTTCCCATGTCGAGAATGAGCGCCTTGCCGCCATCGTTATTCCAAATGGCAGCGGGTTTAATTCCTAAACCCTCACTATAAAACTTAACCAGGTGCTCATAATCACGGGTGGTAAGGGCGACGCGTAATTCAAGGACAGGTTGGTTCGAATTGGACATGGGACGCAACTCCTTAGAGCGGGAGAATTCATGCATTATACGCAAGCAGTTAAGCCGGTGCGAAATAGGGAACCTGTGCTCAGGCCTCTTAAGCCGAGTCGAGGATTTGCTTGGTGAGCGTGAAGCTGGCTTGCAGTGTTTTCCCCTGTATATCGTAATCGGGGTCAAAGGAGGCAACGGTTGCCGACGTAACTTTCAGATGCTCCTTGATATATTGAATCGCCTCGCTTATATCGTCTACATGGAGTCCGCCCTCTGTAAGCCACCCGTTGGCGGGCGTCTCTTTTGGATTCAGCGCATCTAAATCAATATGAACATGTGCTTCATCCACCTGGCGCAGGAAATCGGGCATGACTGAATCCAAAGCTGCCCGCATCCCTCTGGACTCAATGGAAGCAGAATCCAGCACGGTTGCGCCCGTCTCCTGAAGCATTTCTCGTTCTCCCTCATCGAAATCGCGTCCCCCAATGTGTAAAATGTTCGTACCAGGAATTGGGCTGAACCCAGGCAGGGATAGCGCCAGCCTCTTCCAGCACTGTCCGGTAGCGATCGCCAGCCCCATGCCATCCAGAAAGCCGCTGGTCGTCGTTTCTGGCGTATTGAATTCTCCATGCGCGTCGAACCAAATGACGCCAAGCCGTTTTGTTCGCGCGCCGGCAATCACGCCCACCGTAGCGCCGCAATTTCCGGAGAGCACCAGCGGAAATTGATCATCCTGTTTTGCCGAGTCCACGTTTGTCGCTAAGGATCGATAGAGCGCAAACTGCGTTTGGACTTCGGCGCGAAATTCCGCGGGCGTCTCGATGGTCTCCATAGACACCTCGTGTCCCTCCGCCTGCAATGCCTGCGGAAGACCGTTTTCGATCAGGTGTTCCGGTCCGCGTCCCATGCGCAGATTTCGGTTTCCCGAGTCATACGGAATCTGAATGATTCGTACCTTCATTGTTCCTCCTTGGAGCCCGCGAGACAACTTTATGCTTTGATGGCATGGCTGCGATACAGGGAAGTACGTACCTTCGACGGCAATGGATGTTTCGCCTGTGGATTCACCCACACGACAGACGGATGATCTGCTTGCCCTCGGGACCCGCGCACTAGGACCTCACTGAGTCGCTGAAAGTTGCGAATGATATCGGATCGGTCTCGAAATCCATATCGCTGCCAGAGAATAGAATCCCGCGCCTCGGCGCGCTGCTGGAGGCGAAGCATCATGTTTTGCAAGTCCTCTTGACGCAACAGCAGGACGTCCACGCCAATAATGAGCACATTGCTCCGTTGGGGCAGCAGTTGCCTAAGCTTGCTGTAGATGGCATCCGCGAAGCGTTCATCGCCTGGTGCGAAGCCGTGATCCGAAATCGGCAGGGAGCCCTTCGCTCCTCCTCGAAGCCGTGTGACCTCCACCATAAAGGTCAGGCTGGTGGTAAACGTCACTGCGAAATCGGGGCTGCGTCCGGGTCCTGCCTGCTCAGGCTCATATGCTAGACTCAGATTTCGTTCCTGGAGCAGCAAGTAGGCAGTTTCCAATTCCAGTCGCAAATCATACAGTGTTTCCTGATCGCGGGTCACGCGCAGTTTCTTGCGGATCTTATCGCGAAAGGTGTTGACAAAGACTGTGAACCGGCGTGAAGAACCCAGCCATGCCGCCATGGGTGGAGCGAGGCTGTGTGACTGTCCATCGAAGAGGTAGCAGAGCAATTCATCAGTCAGCATCGAGGGATAAGTTTAACATACAGGGGACGCTTCGTTGGTTTAGAGCGACCCTGCACACCAGTGCAGGGAATTGCGCAATAAGGTCTGGAAGGAGGGATGCTGCCAGACCTTCAGATTGTGTCCCGGCGTCACGACCGCCACGCGTCCGCTGCCATCCTTCCGCCTCCAGGCGCCAGGCTGTTCGCCGTGCTCCGATCTTGTGGTCATAAATACATCCGCCTGCGAATCATCCAGCGCCATGAAGTAATGCTCATCGTTCAGCGTGAATGGCGCAATCCCTGTGCAAAGTGGATGTTCTGCGCGGAATACCATCGTGACCGGGCATTGTTCAGGATGATGCACGAAAACACCACCTAACAAATTACGCAGCACAGGCTTTTCTGCGTATCCGGCTGTGCCGGAGTGGATGGCAAGCAATCCGTTCCTCCTGTGCACATATTCTACGAGGGCTTCCTGGACGGCATCTGTCATCCAAGCCGCTTGATCAGTGTGGGAGACATTGTCTGACTTTGTCAGGATGACCACAGCGTATGCTTTCATGATTTCCGGTGACCAGTCTCGGGCATCTTCGATCCAATCAAACGAAAATTCTGTCCCTGCCAACGCTTCCAATCCCGCTTTTGCGATCTGTGGGTGATGCCAGTGGTCTCCACAAAAGACTAAAATTTTCATTTTGCCGCCTTTTTGCTTACCACGCGGATTTCCCAATCTTCCACATCTCCCTCGAGGATGTGAAACAAGGGGTGAGGTTCAGGCTCAGTTATGCTCTTCATAGCTAAATAACGATTAACATCTCTTTGCTTCAGCTTTTCTCGCAAGTGTCCCCACTCGTGGAGGAGCTGACCGCGCGTACAGGGAATCTGGTGCTTGAATTCCCCTCCAACAATCTTGGTTTGGTCAAATTGATAGCCGCGCTGAATAGCTTCCTGACATATTCCCTCAAGATACACACCAATCGCGGCGACAGGATCTGCAGAGGCGCGAAATCTTCGCAGCTGAGGATGATTTCGATATCCCACCGTTTCATTTTGCAATACTTTTTGACCAAGCAGCGCCTCTCTCC
Organism: Anaerolineales bacterium; assembly: GCA_035699125.1. Classification (GTDB taxonomy): domain Bacteria; phylum Chloroflexota; class Anaerolineae; order Anaerolineales; family Villigracilaceae; genus Defluviilinea. The sequence goes on along the minus strand of DASSBC010000068.1, from coordinate 7,048 downwards.
ACACGGCGAGCAGACCCTTGGTATCCAGATAGCGGGGGTGGAGCGTCCAGAGTCGCATTAGTGTCTTGACCGCAAACTGCGAAACGTCACTGAATAACGGAGCGTTTCCACAGCGGGAATGCTGTGCTCCCACTCGGTTCGCGAGGCTCCGCGCAGCAGGTATGCGGCGCGCGCATCGACGGTTTGTGAGTATCGCTCCCAGCCGGAAACAATTCTCCGCCGGAGCCGGAACGTACACGACGAGAGAAGTGAAATGCCCACCACATCTGTGAAGACTCCTTTATCGCGGTGCCAGCCAATTGTGGTTCCGGGGCTGTATTCCGTCACCAGCGCGTGAGGCAGGTCTGCCTCTGTCAGACCAGAGAAGGCAGCCGCACGCTCGCGCAGCTTCTGGAGAAAAACAGGAATCTCGTCGGTTGGCTGAAGTCTCTCCTGACCGAAGTCATAATGCCAGCCATAGGAAAGGGTGCGTCGTTTGCCCACATAGCCGTGGAATTCGAATTCTTTCAGCGGAAGCTCACGAATTCGCGCCACAAGCTCTTGCTCTTCCTCAGGCGGCAGAATCTCTGCCTGATAGCGGAATCCCTCGGGCGGGTCCTGCGTGCGGAGACTCTTCCTCATTCGCAACTGCTCGTTTCTGGTCCGGGAGCGCCGCCGGGTGAGGTAGAAGGCCACGTCCCCGCATGAAATTCTGCGACGTAGCTGCGCAGGATGCGAAAGTCTGCCTTATAGACAGAGACATTCTGGTCGAGCACCGGGTCATAGACCTCATCCGCCGTGAATAGTTCGAGGGGAAACGAAGTAAATGTAATGTTGCTGCGCGGCATCTGTGTGCCCAGGCAAGCAAGCTGGCTGATCTGCTGCGGCGAAAGGTCGGTCTGGATATTATCCATGAAGGAATCGATGACTGCTGGCAGCCGGAGGATCGTCTCGGGACTCTCGATCTTTTTTCGCAGGGCGCACATGACCATATTTTGATGGTCAGCGCGCTCGAAGATGCTCCCCTTGCGCATGCGCGCTAGAGTCAGAGCCTGCTCGCCGCTAAGATGCTGCAGACCTGCCAGGAAGACCAGCCGGGCGCTGCGATCCGTGGATGTCCGTCCGTCGATTCCGCCTTCGGGAATCGTGACGTCCAATCCGCCGAGCGCGTCGACGACCTCTGCAAAGACGTTCATATTGGCAACAATGTAATGGTCCACCTGCAAGCCAAAATTCCTGTCGAGTGTGCGCGCCAGGAGACTGGGTCCGAAATCAGGACTCCCATAGGCGTAGGCAGTATTGAGCTTTTGATACTCGGTCTTCAGGTTTTCCCTGATTTCGGGAATCTGCACCCACAGGTCGCGCGGAAACTCCAATGCCGTTACGCGCTGCTGCTGGAAATCCACGCGCACCGCACGCATCACATCGGTCAAGCCGTAGCGATGCTCACCCGGACGTACATCGGTCCCGATCCCTAAAATAGTCATCGTGGGTAGGCCATTGCAGGCTACGAAAGGGGAAGGGGATGTTTCGGTTTCAAGAGTTAGCGTGGGAACAGAGGTGGCGGTCCCTGCAGGATGTGTCGCGGCAGGTGACGCCGTCCATGTGGCGGGAAGTTGTAACTGTGTCGGATATCCCAGCGTAGGCCCCAGCGGTTGTTGACTCCAGGATTGATAGGCTTGTGACCCGGCAAAGAGAATGACTAGCCAGATGCTACACGCGACGACGGACAACACGCCAAGGGTGATTTTTTGAGCCCTTGTCATAGCTACAGATTATACTTTTGGCAAGTCTGCTAACAAGATTTCTAATGTTGATCAAAGGCTCCTGAGTCACGGAATGAGAGTGCCGCGGCGCGCTCTTTCTACCTCGATAGCAGCTGGATTCAGAACGTCACTCTTGGAAAGCCCAGCTGTCAGCCAGGCTTCCAGTTGATCCGCCGCGATCTCAACGAACTCATGCAGCACGTCTCGAACCTTCCAGCCAACGTGCGGCGTTAGTAATACGTTGGGCAAGGTTCTCAACTCACTAGTCGGAGGAAGCGGCTCGGTGGAGAACACATCGAGTCCTGCACCAGCCAGTCTGTTTTCGCGCAATGCTTCGATCAGCGCTGCCTCATCGACAATCGCGCCGCGTGATGTGTTAATCAGGATGGCACCTTGTTTCATCTTCCACAATTTCTCTCGATTCAAAAGACCGCGCGAATGCTCTGACAAACGGAGATGGATGGAGACCACGTCTGAAATGGCGAGCAGGTCATCAAGGGGGAGACGCTCGACGCCGAACGAATCGGTGCCTGACGAGGAGCTTGTTCGATCCCACGCAACGACCTTCATGCCGAACGCCTCCGCCAACCGCGCAACGGGATGACCGAGCCGCCCGTAGCCGAGAATGCCCAGAGTACGCCCTGATAACGAGCCTCCGATCAGCCCGGGCCAGCCTCCCTGGCGCATCTCTGTGGTAAGCGGATAAATCTGCCGGACGAGGCCGAGCAGGAGGCTAAAGACCAACTCGGGAATGACAACAGTTGGTTTGGACACCCGTCGTCCCAGTGCAATCACTATGCCTCTTTGGGTCGCTGCAGTCTGGTCGACGTGATAGGCATGTCCCCCGGTTTGTAGAACAAGCTCGAGATTCGGGCAGGCGGAAAAGAATGGTGCGTTCAGTTTTGTCCGTTCGCGCAGCGCCAGAAGAACTTGGGAATCCTTCAGAGTGTCATATTCTTCCGGATGGATTGGGCGATTCAGAACCTGCACATCCGCAAGCTGGCGCAAGCGCTGCATGGCGGGGGCATTTGCCAGCTCGCCTTCGTAATCATCCAAAACGATCATGTTCAATTTGTTCATACCACTTATCACCAATGATTATGACCATTCGATAGCATACCAGGATATTTCCCGAGCCTTGCCATGTGCGAGTGTGAATGAGTTTACGCACATTTTGCTCATTTTGTTATTTCTCTGTCAACGCCAGTCGTACTCCCAATCCGATCAGGATACTGCCGGCGAGGCGTTGAAAGAATTGGGCATAATGTGGTCGATGGGTAAGCCATTTCCCCATCGACCCAGACGAATATCCAACGACCAGCAGGAAACATAGCCCGAAGCCGGCAAACGTAAGCCCCAGGATAACCATTTGCAATGCGATGTCAGCACGTCCTCGGTTTACAAACTGCGGCAGGAACGCCAAAAAGAAAACGGCGATCTTTGGATTGAGGACGTTTGATAAAACGCCTTGCCAGAAGAGGGTGCTGGATTTCGCAACATGAACAGTTGGTTGGAGCTGAAAGGTAGTTTTATCTCGCCAAGCTTTGATACCAAGGTAAAGCAGATAAGCTGCCCCCGCAAACTTGACGAACTGAAACGCGAAGACAGAGGTTCGCAGGATAAGAGTCAGTCCAAAGGCAGCCGCGGTGGTATGGACGAGAATCCCGCAAACGACACCGATCGCAGACAATACACCAGCTTTCCGTCCATGTGCTATTCCCCTCGTAATCACATAGATCAGGTCCGGACCCGGTGCAAGGATCAGTGCCCAGGAGATGCCGATGAATAGGGCAAATTTAGCAGGCTCGATCATTCGTCTCTCAGGGCAGCCCGGATCCGGCGCAGCAGCGGCGCGGTGAGTGGGTCCGCCGCGATCTGCTTGTTCCACTGCGTCTCATCCTCCAGCGCAAACCAGCCGACCGTAGCGATGCTGTAGACAGCAGAGGCTTCGGGTTCCGGTTCCATGCCGGGGCTCGCCGTGAATGTAGATGGATGACACAGATACGTATGGAAGCGCTGGTATACATCGCCAGCCGGGGCGGGGTCGTCCAGCAACAGCCGTTCGACCGTGATCGTAAGACCTGTTTCTTCGTGAACTTCTCGGGTGAGACATTGTTCCGGCGTCTCGTCGGCTTCGCGCCCGCCTCCTGGCAAGAGCCAGTAGCTGTGCCCGTTGCCATGCTCCTTATGTTGGATGAGGAGGACCTGACCGTTATGGAGTATCGCTGCCTGATAGCGGATGTCTCTAATCATAGATTTTCTATTCCTTAATAGGAGCGATAATATAACTTGTAATGATAGGTAATGCGCAGACCCTCATGTTGCGCAAGAAGTGTTCCGGCGAGGTCATCCCCAAACTCCAGCCGGACGACCTTTTCGAGATCTTCCCGCCGCGCAAACCGCCACTCACTCGGGATCGATTGCTCAATAAACCCCTGCTCGCGCCAGAAATGCGCAACCTTGGCTGCCGTTGCCTTCTTGTAGTAGGGGGTGCACTGGAGCCACTCGGCAAAGGTTCCCTCCACCAGATCGTTGTCGATGATAAATGCCGTACCGCCTGGCCCCATCACTCGCTCGAGTTCCTGTAGACCAGGCAGGCAATCCGGGGCGAAGAAATAGGCAAAGCGTGAATGGCAGATATCCACGCTTTGGTCCCGTAGCGGAATGTATTCGGCAGAGCCTTTGAGGATCGATACATTCCGCAAACCGAGATCCGAAATACGCTGCATTGCCAGCAGTCGCGAATCATCATGTGGCTCCACGGCGAACACATGAGCTGCCTGTTGAAAGCGCGGGATATGAAAACCCGTTCCTGCGCCCAAATCGAGGACAATTTTTCCGTCCCAGGTCGCAATGGCTTGCATAGCCTGCTCAATGCGTTGGTCCGGGTCCGCCGCACGGTTTTCCAGTTCGTAGACGTCCGGGGATGTTTGAATGTTGGGAGAGGGATGAATCCCGGGAAGATCACGGTATGAAGGATGCATGAGAGGTGATTGCTGATTCAGGCTATGGTAGGCAGCGCGAAATCTTCCTACATAGAGCGCGGCTTTGCCTCAGGAGGCAGCGCGGTCGGGTCGTACCCGCGCAGCATCATACCCTGACCACGTGACTGATGTGTATCCTCTGTGGGCTTATCTTCGGGATCACGCATCTGCACAAGGAGAGTCGTGCGCGCTTCCTGGCTGATGTTCACGCCCGAGCCGTGGATGGTCAGGTAATTGAAAAACAACACGTCGCCTGCTTTCGCCGGGCAGGGTACGCTGGATTCGAGCGGATATTGATCGAAAGGCAGATGGAAGCCGCCCTGCGGATTATGCTCGATTGCCCCGCGCTTGTGGCTCCCTGACACGACACGGATACAACCCTTCTCCAGGGGCGCATCGTCGAAGTGAATGACTGCCGCCAGCATGCTGTGGCGCTCGTGTGGAAAATAGGGATAGTCCTGGTGCATGGGAAAGGGAGAGCCCTTCTCAGGCGGCTTGATGAACAGCTTGTTATGGTGGAGCTGCACGTTCGGGCTGTCGATCAGGTCGGCGACTGCTCCGGTCAGGCGCTCATCCACCAGCAGGCTGGTAAAGACTGCCGAGTAGAACTGCACATTATGACAATGAAGAAGTTTGGTGCCTTCCGCAAGCTGCTTGGCGCTGCCCCAGGTGGGGTTGATATCAGCGTGTTGTGAGAGCCGCTCGATCAGGGCATGAGCTTCCTGGCGAAATGCTCTGGCTTCCTCCGCTGTAAACTGCCCCTCGACAAGCAGATAACCATTTTCCTTGTAAAAATTGCACTGTTCCTGTGTCAGCATCTTCGTATTCCTTTCCTGATATCCGGCGGGTAATAATGCCGCGTTCGAGTATATCAGACAGCGAATCTAACCACGCTCGCTGTACAAGTTTTCATACACATAGAAAATGTAATCTTGATACTCTGTCTTGACCCCCAGGTCATTGAGCTGCCTGAGAAGCTGTGCACGATGATCTGTGCCATGATTCGCCACATGGAGAAGCACCTGCCAGAGGATAAGATCTTTGTCCTCTCCTGCTAACGGCTGATCGAACAGCATCTCGTCACGCAGCTCTGCAAGATAGCAACGCATTCATTTGCTCCACCTTGTCCCAGTGTGTACGAATGCTTTCCCGATCCGGAAAGTCTGCCGGATTTAGATCGCCCGGGATTTCGACGCCTCGCAACCTGCTGAACCATGCCGTGTCACAGCTAATCAGATGAAGGATTTGATCTCGGACGGATCCGCGAGAATAATCCCCAGGCTCTGTGAACTGTTCATCAGAAAGTTGTGTAATGTACCGCTCCTAAATCTTGCGGTTTTCGGCAAAGTGATACTGGTAGAAATGACGAAAAGCATCTGCATTCATAGCGTAATTTCCCCTCTATCTGCGATGAAAATCATCATAGCAGGACTGTTCTATGTGCAAATCCTTAAGCACGGCTAAGAGTTTTGGAAGCTGAATTCTATTTCGATTAACCAGATACAATTCACGGTTATGTTAAAACCTATCTCACACTTACTTCACTCGTTTCTTTTACTCGTTTTGATAGGGACCTTCACGAGCATCGTGTATTACATCAGGAATGAACCCCATGTAAGCGCAGCACCTGCCCTGATTGTCCCCTCTATAATCGTTACACCGACACCTGTCCCGACAGTTTCCGACACCGTCGAGTCTATACCCGAGGTAGGCTGGTCCCTGATCCAACCCGGGCTGGAGCGGCGCGTGATGGATATCTACAACGAGCATAACCAGTTGGTTGAGTCGTTACACATCTGGCGCCTCGATCAAACATCCTTTCGCCTGGACGTCGCGTATGACTCTTCACCAAAGACTCTGGACGCATGGCAAAGCAAGACGAATGCTGCCATGGTCATTAATGGCGGCTACTATAGCATAGCAAACGAGAAATATTTTCCAGACGGGCTCACCATTGTCAATGGGCAGGCTTCGGGTCGTAGCTTTAATCGGTCTGGAGGGATGCTGGCGATCCTGGATGACCGGGCAGAACTAAGATGGCTCGCGCAGGAGCCATACAACCCCTCCGAGTCGCTGCGGGCTGCTTTACAGTCGTTTCCGGTTCTCGTCCAGCCGGGCGGGCAGCTTGGCTACGGCGCGGACAAGGAAAGCCATGCCCAGGCACGGCGGACTGTGATCGCGCAGGATCGCGCCGGTCGAATCCTTTTGATGGTTGCTCCACAGGGACATTTCACATTGCACCAGTTAAGCCTCTATTTGACGCAATCGGATCTCAACCTGGATATTGCGATCAACCTGGATGGGGGAGGTTCCACCGGT
>DASSBC010000067.1:0-11354 GCA_035699125.1 Anaerolineales bacterium | reverse complement strand
AATATGTCCTTTGCCCACCTCCACGTCCACACGGAATACTCCATGCTCGATGGCTTCTCGAACATTAAGAAGCTCGTCAAGCGTGTGCAGGAGTTGAACATGCCAGCCGTGGCGATCACCGACCACGGCACGATGTTCGGGGTGATCGATTTTTATAAGGCGGCGAAGGATGCCGGGGTCAAGCCGATTATCGGGGTGGAAGCGTACATGGCAGCCCGCGGCATGGCGGACCGCGACCCCAAGCTGGACCGCTCCTCTTTCCATTTACTTCTCCTGGCAGAAAACGAAATAGGTTACAAGAACCTGCTCCAGATTTCGTCCGCGGCGCAGCTCGATGGGTTTTACTACTATCCCCGCATCGACCATGACTTTTTAGCGGCACATTCGGAAGGGATCATTTGTACCTCCGGGTGTATGTCGGCAGAGATCCCACGTGCGCTGCTGAACGATAACCCCGAAGAAGCGGTCAGGCGCATGAACTGGTACTACGATGTTTTCGGTCCCGACCGTTTTTTTGTCGAATTACAGCAGCATAACATCAAAGAGATCACAGATCTGAACCGCAAACTGGTGGAAATGGGGGCTCGTTACTCGGCAAAGTATGTCGCGACGAACGACGTCCATTACATCAACCAGAGCGACTCGCGCTTACAGGACATCCTGCTCGCCATTCAGACCAACACACTGCTCAGCGACCCTGACCGTATGCGGATGTCAGACGACTCCTACTATCTGCGCACGCCGGATGAAATGAGTCATCTTTTCGCTGAAGTGCCGGAGGCGTTGAGCAATACGCTGCTCATCGCCGAACGCTGCAACGTGGATCTGGGATTTAAAGGCTATCATTTGCCCGACTTCCCCGTCCCTGAAGGATTCACAGCCGAGACGTATCTTCGTTATTTGTGTGATGAGGGAGCGAGGAAACGCTACGCCAGCCGAGCGACCAGCGAGCAGGTGCAGGAACGGCTGGATTACGAGCTGGGTGTGATCAACAAAATGGGCTTCGCGGCGTACTTCCTGATCGTGTGGGATTTGTGCCGCCACGCGCGCGACAACAACATCTGGTATAACGCTCGTGGTTCGGCGGCGGGGTCGATCGTTGCGTATGTGCTGGGGATTGCCCTGGTGGATCCGCTCGAGCACAATCTTCTGTTCGAGCGCTTCCTCAATCCCGGGCGCATCTCGATGCCCGATATCGACCTCGACTTCCGCGACGACCGTCGTGGGGAGATGCTCGACTACTGCGTTCGTAAATACGGAACCGACAAGGTGGCGCAGATCATCACCTTTGGCACGATGGGAACAAAGGCTGCCTTGCGTGACGTCGCCCGCGTCAATGACATTCCTCTGCCGGAAGTAGACCGGGTAGCGAAACTGGTGCCATTTATTTCGGGCAGACAGGTCACGATGCAAGATGCCCTGGCTGTGCCGGATTTCAAGAAAATCTACGATTCGCAACCCCATCTGCGTGAATTAATTGACACCGCCGCAAAAATGGAAGGCACGGTCCGTAATGCCGGGACTCATGCCGCCGGGGTCGTGATCTCCGATAAACCCATCATAGAGTATCTGCCGCTGCATCGCCCCACCTCGAATTCGGAAGAGACACCTATCAAGACGGTGACGCAGTTCGAAATGGGAATTCTCGATAAGCTGGGAATGCTCAAGGTGGACTTCCTCGGTCTCATTACGTTGAGTGTGATGGCAAAAGCCTGCGACATGATCGAGAAGCGGCATGGGATCAAGTTCGACCTGGATAACATTCCGCTGGATGATCCGAAATCCTTTGAGCTGATGGGTAGCGGACATACCGCCGGCATCTTCCAGGTGGAAGGCACGGGGATGACGCGCTACCTGGTGCAAATGAAGCCCAAGACGCTGGATAACATTATCGCCATGGTCGCGTTGTATCGTCCCGGACCAATGGCGTTCATTCCCGATTACATCGCGCGTATGCATGGGGAAGCAGAAGTCGAGTATCGCCATCCCGCGCTGGAACCGATCTTCCAGGACACCTACGGCATTCCGGTCTATCAGGAACAACTGATGCGCGCCGCGGTGGAACTGGCAGGGTATTCACCTTCTGAGTCGGATGAACTGCGTAAAGCCATCTCGAAGAAGAATAAGGAAGAGATCGAGAAACATCGTAATAAATTTGTTGCCGGCGCCGTAAAGAATGGTATGGCGAAGGACATCGCCGAAGCCATCTACAGCGATTGGGAAGAATTTGCGAGGTATGGCTTCAATAAGAGCCATGCGGCTGATTACGGTGTCATCTCGGTCCAGACGGCATATCTCAAGGCGCATTATTCAGCCGAATACATGGCGGCGTTACTCTCTGCCAACGCAGGGAAGACTGAGCAGGTTGCCTTGTATGTGGCGGAAGCGCGCAGCATGGGGGTGCCGGTGCTGGCGCCGGAGATCAACGCGTCCAGTTGGGATTTCGCGATCGAGGACCTTGACGGAAAACCGAACATCCGCTTTGGACTTGGCGCGGTCAAGAACGTTGGGCAAGCTGCGGTGGAACTGATTATCAAGGAACGCGACCAGAATGGTGGGTTCAAAAACCTGAATGAATTTGCCCGCCGTGTAGATTTGAGAGCCGTAGGCAAACGGGCTCTCGAATGCCTCATCAAGGTCGGCGCAATGGACATATTCGGGAGCCGGTCTGCGCTGCTGGCTTCCCTCGAGCGGATTGTGTCGATCAGCAGCAATCATTTCCGGGCGGCGGAGTCGGGACAGATGTCCCTGTTTGGCGAGGTGACCGGCGTTGTCGAGGATATTCAGCTGCCCGAAGTGAGCAATGTCGATAAGCGTGAGATGCTCAATTGGGAGCGCGAACTGATCGGGTTGTACATCTCCGACCATCCCCTCACGCCATATCAGCAGACGTTTGCACAGATCGTCAGCTATTTTTCGGGGCAGCTCCATCAGGCACAGCATGAGGAGAAGGTACGCGTGGCAGGGTTGATTACTGTCGTACGTCCCTACATGACCAAGACCAACAAGCCAATGGGCTTTGTCACGATGGAAGATGTGCAGGGGAACATCGAGCTGGTGCTCTTCCCAAAGACCTGGCAGAAGACACAGGATATGCTCAAGGTGGGGCAGATCGTGATTGTCGAAGGCAAAGCCGATACGGGAAGCACGCCGCCTAAAATTCTGGTGGATGAGATCCGGACCGAGATCAAAATCCTCGAGCCGTTGAGCGCCGCCACCCAGCCTTCCTCGTTTTCCGATCCGTCCGAGTCGCCATTCTTCGATGATCTGCTGGATGAGCCGGGTCCCATCCTTCCGCTGGAGCAGCATCCCCGACAGAATGCTTCCTTGCAGAAGAACATCCCGGTCAAGCCGAGTATTCCGCCTCCCATGCGTCAGGTTTCGGAAACACCAGTTGCTTATGGGGCACCCAAACCAGCCTCCCATGTCGGAAATGCAGATGACTGGGATGATATGCCGCCCCCGCCAGATAACTTCCCAGACGACTGGGAGAACGAATGGCAGCCATCCTTTGAGCAGGCGACGATCGCTGCCCACCCGGAGGCAGAGCGCAAACCTACCCTGAAGTCAACCATCGGTGAGCCCCGCCCGCGAACGGAGTCGAATGAGACAGAGATCAAATCGGATTTGCCGAAAAATATACCGGCTGCGCGTGAACAGTTAGCTGTCCAACCCCTCGAGCCTGCCAGGCTACCGCCTTCGGATTTTCTGCCCTCCCTGTACATTCCTCTTGCCCAGGAGGACAAAGACAAGGAACATCCACCGCAGCAGATTACCGTGATGCTGCGCGCTACCGGCGATAAGGAACGTGACAAGCGCCGTATCAAAACGCTCTACGGCACACTAATCTCTTTCCATGGGAAGGATCGATTTAGTTTTCAGATTTACGAAAACGGTAAGGGACATCTGATCGATTTTCCCAACGACACCACGCGGGTTTGTACCGAAGTGCTTGATCGTCTGAGAAAGTTAATGGGGGAGGAAAACTGGCGGGTGGAGGAGATTACTTTCCAGTAATCCTCACAGCTGCACACCGCTCGCAATCTGTGTTCTCACAAAGTAAGGCGAGCGGATTCTTTCTTATCAATTTCTGTACTACCTCAAACAACCGTTTCAACGGAACCGCGTCGATAAAGGCCTCCCCGATATCGACGCGGCGTATGTCGGGTCGGATGTGCTCTTCAATGGCTTGAAACCCCATCGAATCCCCCGGGTAGTTCGGACATTCCACGACGCGCTCATCCACCAGCGCCCAGCGGACAAATTGTTTCCTCCCTGCAAGTTTTTCTGCATAATGAATACTCGTATTGACGGTATGGTCCACATTGATCAGCACAGCCCATCCGTTCTGCTCCGCGAGCACGCCGATGGGCGCAAGGGGTTCGTACAGGGTTTGCCTAAACAGTGCGAAATCGGCGTTGATGCCTGCAAACGATAGGATGGGATGCGCTGTTCGCGTGGCGGAGGGGTGGCAACGCAAGGTTTCGGGCAGAGCCCCCATCATCGAGTCGGCTTTCATCTCCGGGTGAAAAGGCTGTGCCATCTTGTTCTTATAAATCCCATTGCCGTACACGATGCCGTTATTGGGAGGACCGACCTCGGGGATGATCTTGGTTTTGTAGGTGTGGGTCGGCATGATAACCCCGGCAAAGCAAGCTAGCATGGCTTTCAATACTGCTCCAGGTCCACCTTCGATGTAGCCGAACGGTTTTAGCGATGCGTGCGCAATGACTGGCACCTCCTGAAGACAAAGCGCCTGAAAGGCGGCATACAAATCCTTGTAATCAGGCAATTACTTTCCTTTCCATTGCGGCTTGCGTTTATCGATGAAAGCTTGCATCCCTTCTCTTTGATCTTCGGTGGCAAACAGGTTATAGAATTCCTGTTTTTCGACCGCGAGACCATCCGAGAGGGTGCGCTCGAATGCCTGGTTGATCATCTTCTTCGCGGCGCGGACCGCGACGGGCGCGCGCGCGGCGACCTCTTCCGCCAGCGTTAGCGCCTCATCCAAATAGGACTCCACCGGGACAACGCGGTTGACCATCCCGAACTGGTATGCCTCCTGCGCGGTCAGACGGCGGTCGTTGAGAATTATTTCCATGGCGATAGCTTTGCCGACAGCGCGTGTCAGGCGCTGTGTCCCGCCTGCGCCGGGGATCACGCCGATGCTGATCTCCGGTTGACCGAACGTCGCCGATTCCGAGGCGACAATCATGTCGCAAGAAAGGGCGACCTCACACCCGCCGCCCAGCGCCCAACCGGAGACCGCAGCAATGACAGGTTTTCGAATCGTGCGAATCCTGCCAAACACCGCAATATGATCCGTGTCCATCATTTGCTGGATGGATTTGCCAGCCATTTCTTTAATGTCTGCTCCGGCTGCGAAAGCTTTTTCATTTCCCGTGATGACCATCGTGCCGATGGCATCGTTTTTATCGAAGGCTTCCAGCGCATCCATGAGTTCGCGCATCAGTTGATTGTTGAGGGCGTTCATCGCCTGGGGACGGTTGAGGGTGATCAAGCCAACTTGCCCGCGTGTTTCGGTCAGGATCATTTCGTAGAGCATAAGTTCTCCTTATGTCATGGTGATTCGTTTGCGCTCCGCAGAGGTATGCCTTCCGCCGAAGTCGAAGCGGGTAAAACAATCTTTAGCCAGTGAGGAGATTGCTTCGTCGGGACGGGCCGCGAAACATTCTCGCAACGACATGCAAACAGATTCTACACGAGAACAGAAATTATGCTACTATTGCCGGAACCATCCGCTGGAGGAGAATCATATGGCAACCCTTACGAATATCGTGATTGCTATTGTAGTCGTCCTGCATGTTGGCTTTCTCGTCTTGGAAATGTTTCTGTGGAATCATCCATTTGGTCGAAAAACGTTCAAGATGACAAAAGAAGTGTCCGAATCATCAGCCACGCTGGCGGCAAACCAGGGACTGTACAATGGGTTTCTCGCGGCGGGTTTGCTCTGGGGGCTGCTCTCCGGGGAGTTTTCCGTGAAGGTATTCTTCCTTGTCTGTGTGCTCATTGCAGGAGTCTTTGGGGGCTTTACGGCAAAACGTTCGATTCTTTATGTCCAGGCGCTGCCTGCGCTATTGGGTTTGATTTTGCTGTATGGATCCGCGTAATTCCATGAGTCAGTCACGCCTTATTCGCCTGGCTTCGCTGGCTGGCATCTTTGGACCCCTGCTGTTTGCCTTGGTTGTAACCGGCTTGACCATTGTCCAAGAGGATTTCATGCGCACTCTGGGATGGAATCCTACCGGACCCGTGATCGACTGGCCGAGCGGGCTGGCGTTGGGTCCCTATGGCTGGGTGATGACGATCACTTTTTTTGTCTGCGGGGCGATGATGGCATTCTTTGCTTATGGCCTCAAGATTGCACTGAATGAAAAGCTCGCCACTACGCTTTTGATGGTCGCAGGCTTTGCGATGATGGCATTAATCTTCACGACCGATCCCACAATCCGGTCCACGCCAAAGACATGGCATGGTATTTTGCACGACTCTTTTTTTGCAGTCCTTGGCCTTACTCTCATGCCTGGCATGTTATTGCTCGGACGTATCTTTCAAAAGCACGAGCAGTGGAAGAGTTTGTCGATCTATACCTGGATCACGCTTGCGCTAATTGTTCCCACATTCTGGCTGAAAGGGGTGTTTTTTTACGTGTTCCTGCTGACGATCCTGACGTGGAGTGTGGTTGTGGCATTGCGGTTGAAGTCTGCACAATAAAAAGGAATTTCGCTACATTCAAGTCAGTGGCGTTTTTGTTTCAAATAATGCAGGCAAATCCGCTGTACTCTTCAGGATGAGATCTGCCCCCAGCCGCCGCAACTCGTCTTCTTCGCCGAATCCGCACAGAACCCCCACAGTTTGCGCGCCTGCAGCCTTTCCGGCGCGCATGTCCACCGTGGTGTCGCCGATCATGAGGCATTCCTCGGGTTTCACGCCCATGGCTTCCGCAGCGAGAAAAATAGGGTCAGGGTAGGGCTTCGTATGCGGCGCAGAAAGACCGGTAATAATTGCATTGAAATACTTGCACAGATCGAACTGCGTCAAGAACCGCATCGTGCTCTTTTCATCCCGCGCGCTGACTACGGACATCGAGTACCGTCCTTCCAGCAGCTTGAACATGTCTTCCACGCCCGGCACGATCAAATACTTTTTGAGCGGACCCTGACGATGACGGTTCATCCAGTCGATGAATGCCACCATCTCATCGTCGATCCCGATTCGGTCGGCGAAGCCCAGCAGGGCATTGCCCGGCGATTCCACCCACATCACCAGCCGCCGCGCCGCATGCGCCGGGTCGCGGAATAGTGCCTGCGGGAAAAACCTTACGATCTTTTGCGCGTAATAATCATCTGTGTCGCTCAATGTGCCATCTACGTCAAAACACAGTGCTTTTATGCGAGGAATATCGAGCGTCATGCGCATGATTGTACCGTACTTGACGTGCCTATACTTTGCCTATCAAGTGTGGTATTAATGACATTCAGGCAGAATCAAGTTGGATGCTATGTCGCTATCGCCAGAACAAGATCGAACAAAAGCCTTGCTGGAACTTCTCTATAACGTCAGTCGTGAGGTCGCAACTGCGCTCGATCTGCGTACCGTGCTTCAACGCGTATTGCATGAAGTCATCCGAAATGTAGGCGGTGAGCGATGCAGCATTGTCGTGCTCGATGATGCAGGGAAAGCTGTCGATGCAACCATTGTGTATGGCACTGAAGTGCATGAGCATACTACCCAACAACTGCGTGACACGGTGGAGCGCGGCCTGGCAGGATGGGTCATTCGCAATCGGAAAGCTGCCCTGATTCTCGATACAAGCAAAGACGAACGCTGGCTGATGCGTCCAGACGATGCCATGGACAAGTCTGGAATTAAGTCTGTAATTTGTGTTCCGTTGCTGGCACGTGAGCAGTTGGTCGGAGTGCTGACACTTGTCCACCCGGCGCCGAAATTCTTTTCGGAAGAGCAACTCAGTCTCATGCAAGCCATCGCAGACCAGGCAGGGATTGCCGTGTTGAATGCCCGGCTGTACACGGAGAGTCAGCGTCAAGCACGCGTGATGACGGCGTTGGCAGAGGGCGCCGCGGCAATGAACGCCTCCCTACGTATGGAGGATGTGTACCAGCGCATCCTGATCCAAACGATGCAGGCGCTGCAAGTCGAGACGGTGGCGCTCGGGATGGTGGAAGGGGAACAGATCGTCTATCGCGCGGCGGCAGGACAAAACGCTGGCAATATCCTCGGGCGAAAGACCCCGGTCGGCGAAGGCATCGCAGGTACGGCGGCTCTGGAGGGGCACGGAGTTGTGGTTCCAGACGTCAGCCAGGATAAACATTATGGAGAGACAGACCGGTTTGGGGGCGTGGAGGTGCGAGGCGTGGTGGTTGCACCCATTCAATCGCAGGGACGGGTGATCGGGATCATCGAAGCGATTAACCCCATCGCCAAGTCCTTTGACCCGGACGCTCTGCTGGTCATGAATGGGATCGGCGGGTTAGCAGGTTCCACCATCCAGAATGCTCAATTGTTCGAGCGGCTGCAGGCAGCCCACCAGCGCTACCGCGACCTGTTCGAGGACAGCATCGAACCAATGCTGATCACGGACTGGGAAGGACGCATTCAGGAAGCCAACCGCCAGGCGGTTTTACTCAGTGGCTATACCAGTGAGAAACTGCATACGCTGACGATTGACCAGCTCCACGAAGTAAACTGGAACCGAATCGGAATGGAGTTCGAAAGCCTGCGTCAGGATCGAACGAGTTCCTATGAATCATCTCTGCACCGGGACGATGAATCGCATACGCCCATCGAAGTTCACGCCCGACGTGTGGAGTTCGATGAGAACGATGCGATCCAGTGGATTCTGCGCGACATTACCGAGCGCAAAGAGCTTGATAATCTGCGGGAAGACCTGACCGCCATGATCTATCACGATTTGCGCTCTCCACTGGCGAACATTGTCTCGAGTCTGGATGTCCTATTTAGCATGGTGCCTGAGAATGACAAAGAGATGGTGCAATCCATTCTGAAGATTGCCGAGAATTCCACGGACCGTATTCAACGCCTGGTCAGTTCTCTGCTTGATGTAAACCGGCTGGAGTCGGGTCAGCCGGTGGCAGACCAGAAGGTGGTAGACAGCATGGCATTGATCCAGCGAGCCGTGCGGGATGTTGAGCCTGTTGCTAAGGGACGCCGCCAAACTGTCTCTGCAAACCTGCCGCAGCAACTCCCGCATATCTGGGTAGATGAAGATATGGCGCGCCGCGTCCTCATCAACTTGATGGAGAACGCCGTCAAATTCACACCAACGGGCGGGCACATTGAAACGGGAGCAGTGCAGGAAGAGGAATGGGTGCATCTCTGGGTGAAGGATAACGGACCTGGGATTCCACCGGCAGAACAGGAGCGTATTTTCGATAAATTTACACGCTTGCGTGGCAGTAGTAAATCAAGCGGATTAGGAATCGGACTGGCATTTGTCCGCCTGGCTGTGCTCGGGCATGGCGGGAGAATCTGGGTGGAGAGTGAGCCGGGCAAGGGCTCGATCTTTCACTTTACGCTCCCGGTCGCAACGCAAGAGCAGATTGTTGCCATGCCAGAATAAGAGAAACCAGGGTGACAGCCACGTTTCTGGCTGTTTTTGCTCAAAAAAGGTTATCCAAAGTAACTGCCACCTGTAAAAGGAAGCGAAGAGGAGTCCGTCATTAATGGAAGCAATTACCGAAAATATCTATATTGAGGACAAATATGTAGGTGTAACCTTAGGGGTAATTACGCAACCGCGCGGATTGATTCAGATCGACGCGCCGCCTTCTCCGGATGATGGACGCACCTGGCGCGCCTCTTTGATGGGCATGGGCAACGGTCCCGAACGTGTGCTCGTTAATTTGGACGCGCACCCCGACCGCACTCTGGGCGTCCGCGCCATGGATTGCACAGTCATTGCGCATGAGAAAACGGCGCTGGCGTTTCGCAACCGCCCTAATACATTCAAAGCGCAGGGGGATGAGACTGGTGCAAACTGGGAAGCTATTCCTGGGCTGGGAAGTGTCCGCTGGGCGCCGCCCGAAATCTCGTTTGTGGATACAATGACGCTGCACTGGGGGGATTCGCCGATTCTGCTCGAGAGCCATCCAGGACCTGCTTCCGGGGCGATCTGGGTGATTGTGCCGGAGGAAAAAGTTATCTTTGTGGGCGATGCGGTAACAAAGGCGCAGCCGCCATTCCTGGCGCATGCCAACCTGCCCGAATGGATTGAAACGTTAAGGATACTGCAGGAACCAGAATACAAAGGCTTTACGATCATCAGCGGTCGCGGCGGCGTTGTCACGGCGCAGATCGTAAAGACCCAAGCCGAGGTTCTCAAGCGTATCAATGACAAAATTGAGAAAATTGGGAGCAAGAAGTCGCCTACCATTGCTATCGATAAACTGGCAGATCAGATCCTCAAGGATTTCAAAGTTCCTGCTGCCCGCCAAAAGCAGTACTTACACCGCCTGCGCTATGGGTTGAACCACTATTTTGCCCGGCACTTTCATACCGCCTCACGCTATGTCCTGGACGAGCAATGACAGCTCAGCCTCTGTTTGAGGTCACACGCGGAGACCTAGTGGAGTCAGTCCACTACGGTTCGCTGGCTGTCGTGGATTCAAACGGCACGTTAATCGCATCCTTTGGCGACCCGCAAGTAGTCGCTTTTTTACGCTCCAGCGCCAAGCCATTTCAGGTGCTTCCTTTCGTGGAGGGCGGTGGGGTGGAGTATTACGGGCTTACCCCGCGCGAGCTTGCGATCGCCTGTGCTTCGCATGAAGGTAGCGATCTGCACGTGCAGACTGTCGAAAGCTTTCAAAAAAAGATCGGGGTAGACGAAACGTTTTTGCAGTGTGGCGTTCACATGCCCGGTGATGTAGCTGCCTTCAAATCTCTGGTCGCCAATGGCGGGCATCCAACTCCCAATCAAAATAACTGTTCCGGAAAACATACAGCCATGTTGGCTTATGCCAAGATGCGGAGCCTCCCGGTGGAGAATTACCTGGACCGAAATCACCCAATCCAGCAGGATATCCTGGCTTCATTCGCTGCGATGAGCCGGTTACCAGTCGGCGAGATAAAGCTTGGCACCGACGGCTGTTCCGCGCCGAACTTTGCCGTCCCACTTTACAACGCGGCGCTGGCGATGGCGCGGCTGTGTGACCCGCGCGAGCTTTCTACGGAGCGTGCCTCGGCTTGCCGGAAAATTACCTCCGCCATGACGACGCACCCTGAAATGGTCAGTGCCTATGGTGAGTTCGACGAACAGCTGATGAGAGTTGGGGAGGGCAGGATCGTCTGCAAGC
>DASSBC010000066.1:0-44815 GCA_035699125.1 Anaerolineales bacterium | reverse complement strand
GGCGGTCCTGTCTGTTGGGAATGTGAAGTCTGTAAACATCAGATTCGACTCGGATGTGCCCAACGACGGGCGCATGCGTGGTCTTGTAAAAACGCCTATCCGCAACGCGATTGCGGTCGGGTCGGGCAAAGGCGGCGTCGGTAAATCAACCGTTGCCGTGAACATCGCGGTGGCGCTGGCGCAAAGCGGCGCGCGCGTCGGGTTGATGGACGCGGATATCTACGGCCCGAACGTCCCCACCATGCTCGGCGTCGAAAAGCTCCCTCCCCCTCAGGGAAAGCGCCTGATTCCTGCACAGGCGTATGGGATGAAGATGATCTCCATGGGACTGCTCGTCAAGCCTGGGCAGCCCCTCATCTGGCGTGGACCAATGCTTAATTCTGCGATCCGCCAATTTTTGGGGGATGTAGAGTGGGGTGAGCTCGATTACCTGATTGTGGACCTGCCTCCCGGTACCGGTGATGCCTCCCTTTCGCTGGCGCAGTCTCTGCCGCTGAGCGGCGCGGTGATCGTGACCCTCCCCCAACTGGTTTCCCTGGAAGACGCCAGCCGCGGCTTGAATATGTTCCGCACCCTGGAAGTACCGATCCTGGGCATTATCGAAAATATGTCCTATCTCGACCTGCCTGACGGCACACGTATGGACATCTTCGGTTCCGGTGGCGGCGAGCAGCTCGCCCAAGCCACGCAAGCCAACTTCCTGGGCAAAGTGCCGATAGACCAGAACGTGCGTATCGGCGGCGATAGTGGCAAGCCTATCCTGGTGTCTCATCCTGAGTCGCCCGCAGCGAATGCACTGCGCGAGATTTCGCAAAAGATCGCCGCGCAGATCAGCGTCGCGGCACTAAGCACCCAGAACGAACTACCAATCAATATTGTGGAATAGGCAAAATAAAGGTTGGGGACTACAGAAAAATGATAAGACCTGATCAGTACGGCGATCAGGTCTTTTTCGTTAAACAATATAATCTTTCGCTCGAAATGCAGGAGAGAAAAATGCTTACCAGGCAAATACCGCTAAAACGGGGTACCAATGTAAGAGCTGCCAACATCACCGAGAACAACGATATTCAAAAAGCGCTGCCAGAGCTGGAAATCCCCTATCCGAACAGGGTGATCGTCCTCGTTGGCGGGGCAGGAGGAATAGGATTTTGGGATAAGTTTCCGATGCGCAAAGCCATTCGGATGATTGCGCAATTGGCAGAGGAGACGGGTTCGATCATCATTGACGGCGGCACGCAGGCAGGCATTATGACCGAGATTGGCAAACAACGAAAGCGGAATAAGTTTTCCTTTCCGCTGATCGGTGTTGTGTTCGACAGCCTGCTCATGCAGCAGGAACCAGAGTCCATTTTGGATGCGAATCACACCCACTTCTTCCTGATTCCCGGTGAGAATTGGGGCGATGAATCGGCGTGGATTTCGAAGATCGCCACTGTCATCGCTGGCGATCAGAAATCGATCACCATCCTGGTCAACGGCGGAAATATCTCAAAGACAGATGTCCAATACAGTCTCCTGGAGAGTCGCCCTGCATTCGTCATGCGCGGCACCGGGCGTATGGCAGATGAAATCACCCTGGGAGGGGACATTATTGCCATCGACATCTCAGAAAAACCAGAGGATATCCTCGAATTCTTAAGAACGAGATTAATGTAAGCTGCAAGAGAAGGTGGGAAGTTCGATCTTTCCTTCCAGAGATTGCTCTGCGGTAAGCGTCATTTTTTCCTGATCTCTTCGTTAATCTCATAGTGATTGGCACTTTGCCGGTCAGATACTCGACAATCATGCAGTGGGCATTGTAGTCGTGCTTTAGAGGTTTTATGATTTCCAGGATAGCAACTCGATCACAAATACGGGTGACTCCCTACCAGGCTGCGCAAGCTGCTCTCGTCCAGTGGGGTGCGTTGATGCTGTCTATTTATGTGATTTATTTGCTTGTCTTTCCGCTTACCCCCACAATTTACCAGCACGATCACGTGCTTGAGATCGAGCAAATGCTCCGTCAAGGCAGAAAGTGGTTCGCTCCCTTGTATACGCTGGGGCTTCTAACGCTGTTCTATGCCTTCTGGCGTGTGCTACAGGCGGTCCATACCCTCTCGAAAGAGGACTCTGCAGCGGCAAAGTCCCTGCGGGGATGGGTCCTTGGCATTGGGACTCTATGTGCAGCACCGTTGATTGGTCTGTATCCCATCACCGCCTTAGACGTTGTCCTGTATGTCGTGCGCGCTCGCCTCTGGGCAATGTATGGCGCAAGCCCCATGCTCGCTCTCCCGATACACTATCCACAAGACCTGTACATCCAGTTTGCCGGGGAATTTGACAGGGAGCCGTCACCGTACGGTCCTCTTTGGGAACTGATCGCGCAGATTCCCATTCGGCTTGGCATTCTCGATATTGCCAGCGGAATCCTCGCGATGAAATTGATTGCTCTAATTTCTTATATTGCCATCGCAATCCTGATAGGCTGGTATGCCCGCCAGGAGACACCGCGGTATAAAGTCAGCAGTCTGACTGCCATGACCTTCTTTGTCCTCAACCCGCTCGTGTTACTGGAGGGAATGGGGAACGGGCACAATGACATGGTCATGCTGGCGTTGCTGACGCTTGGTCTTGTTTTATGGCAGCGAGGTCGATGGGCGTGGGCAGCGTTTGCGCTCACCCTGGCAACACTCGTAAAAATCAGCGGATTCCTCCTGCTGCCGTTGTTTGGTATGGCTGTGCTGGTTGCCGCACCGGATTGGCGGACGCGGATAAAACGCGGTCTGGGGGTTGCCGCGATTTTTGTTTTCACAACGGTCATTGCCTATCGCGTCATGGGACCCTTTCCCGAAGTGTTTATGGGAGCCAGACATGCACTATTCGACCGCTGGGGCTATACGCCAGCGTATGCTCTTCGCGTGATCGGACGCGAAATCTATCAGAACGAAGAAGTATTGGCAGAAGATATTGCGAGCGCAACGCACTTCCTGTTTGCGCTTTACTTTACATATCTATTGGCTCGAGTCGCTCAGCGCAAGATGACGTTAATCCAGGCTGGATTCTTAGCTTATTTCAGCCAGCTTCTGCTCGGGACGACGTTTCGAATCTGGTATCCGCTCTGGTTGATTCCGTTCGCGGCGCTGGGATTGAAATCGCGAGACTGCTGGCGCGTCTTTCTATTCAGCCTTACCGCGGAGTTAAGTATCCTCATGTACCTGATTGTCTGGCGCTGGAAGCTCGACTCTTGGGAGTGGGGGTTGAATGGCCCCCTGAAACCATATTGGAATTATTGGACGATTATGACCCTCATGACTGTCCCCTGGGTGTTTGGTATTCCTCTTTTGGGGCCTTTGTTTCTTAAGGGGAAGAATTCTGGACGGTTCAAGAACTCCCTCTGGATATAATCGACACAAACTACAAGAAGAGGTGCTTACAAATCATTATGGAACTGTATTTCATCCGCCACGGGCAATCCCAAAACAATGCCAACTGGAATAACCCCGAGTACAAGGAAAATCCCGATCCTTCTCTGACAGAACATGGACACGAGCAAGCCCGGCTCGTGGCAGAATTTTTGAAAAAGAATCAAACAGTTACGAGAGACGCGGAGTGGAACATTCAAAACCGCTATGGTTTTGGTCTGACCCATATTTACACCAGCCTCATGGAACGTGCGGCATTTACTGCTGCCCCCATTGCGGAAGCGCTGGACATTCCCCTGATCGCCTGGAAAGAGATCCATGAAGAAGGGGGCATTTACGGTCGCAGCGATGCCGCAAAGGCAGAAAATTTACCTGGGAGGCCACGATCCTTTTTCATGCAGAACTTCCGCACCATCACTCTTCCCGATGACCTGGATGAAACTGGCTGGTGGAATCGCCCGTATGAGACAGAAGATGAACGCCAGCCGCGCGCAGAGCAGGTCCTTGCAGAGCTTCTGGCGCGCCACAAAGATCAGAAGGGACAGCCCGAGCATCGGGTCGCGTTTGTCAGTCATGGCGGCTTTTTCATGCGGCTGATGTGTGCGATGCTGAAATTGCCCTGGCGTCAAGCCGCACACGGGCTAAGATCATGGTTCGTACTTAACAATTGTTCGATCAGCCGGTTTGACATTTTTAACGATGAGCTCTTCATTGCCTATATCAACCGGACAGACCATTTGCCTGATCATCTGATTACTTAATTGCTGTGTGGAGATAATAACCACAATGCGCCCCTTTGAGGATCTGCAGCTTCAGACGTTGATCATGTTTCTAACGCGTTTGATCGAAGTCGGCGTCCGAAAGGTTATAGCGGAAGTGATATCGTTCCAGAATCTGCTGGAAGAGGTCTTCATGCAGGGGTGTCAGTTCGGTGAATTCGACCCCAATACTGTACGCTTGCGATGGCTCGTCTAACCGGCACCAGGCAATCCTGGCAGGAATGGTGATGGGGACTACGGTGATATCCGCGAGTTCTCCCGGAAAGATGATCTCCAATACTGTCTCTTTGTTGATGGTTGTTAGATTCTTGCCGATCACCAGCGCTCCGCGCATGTTCAGATCCCCGAGATAGCCCAACAATGTTCTAGGATACAGGTCATATACCGGCGTAAACGCCGTAAATCGTTTGCGTGATTCTTGTCTGCGATCATTCATAGATCAGTCCTTTAGCTTCTCACCGGAAGAGTTCAACATCTGGCGATCCGGTCAGTTCATCTGAACTCCAAGTGTATAGGAAATTCTGCAAAGAATAATTATAAGAATGATTCAAACCGCCGGAAACCGCGGTCGCACCGCCTGAAAGACTGCGCAGCAGTGAACAGCGGCATGCGCACGAACTTCAATACGGTATAATTAATCCTATGCAACCAAATATTATCGGTGTACGTTTCACAAAAGTTGGCAAAATTTACCATTTCGATACT
Organism: Anaerolineales bacterium; assembly: GCA_035699125.1. Taxonomy (GTDB): domain Bacteria; phylum Chloroflexota; class Anaerolineae; order Anaerolineales; family Villigracilaceae; genus Defluviilinea. The sequence goes on along the minus strand of DASSBC010000066.1, from coordinate 39,927 downwards.
TCCGCCGTTCCTGACGTGGGAATTGGCGAGCACGTCATTGTAGATACCTCGCGCGGACGCCATTTGGGCGAAGTTGTTCAGCTTGTGAAGGAAGTGCCTCCAAAACCGGAGGGCGGCTGGCGGTCTGTGGAACGGCGCGCCACCCCGCGCGACCTGCTCCTTCTTCAATCCTGGCAATCCAGGCAGACCGAAGCCATGATCAACTGCCGCGCCCGCGCTTCCGAGCTTGGGCTCAAAGAGGTGAAGATCGTGGCGGCAGAATACAACTACGACGGCTCGCGCCTGACGTTTCTCTTCAGCACCGAGGGCGAGGAAAAGGTCGATCTAAAGTCCCTCAAAAAGGACATGCACGAGCTTTATCCGAGCACCCACATCGAGATGCGGCAGATCGGTCCGCGTGATGTGGCGAAGATCCTGGGTGGCATGGGTGCCTGTGGTCTCGAAACCCGCTGCTGCTCCAAATTCCTCACGGATTTCTCCCCGATCTCCATCAAAATGGCCAAAGAGCAGGGAATCTCGCTCACACCGAACGAGATCACCGGGATGTGCGGACGCTTGCGCTGCTGCCTGATCTACGAATATGAGCAGTACGTAGAAGCCCGCAAAAGCCTGCCCAAACGGAATAAGCGGGTTGTCACACCCAAAGGCGAAGGTAAGGTGCTGGATGTCCTCCCGATGAGCAATAAAGTGATGGTCCTGCTCGAGAATGAGGAAGGAAAACGCTTTACCGAGATCTTCGACCATCAGGATCTCCAGCCCTGGGATGAGCTCGAAGCCCTGCGTCGAAAATCGCAGGCGCCTTGCGACCGTCATAACAGCGGTGGATGCACCTGCGGAAAAAGCAAAGGACGTAAGAACTAACCGCCTTCAGAACACGTAGACGCAAGGCTTTTACGAAGCAAACCTGCAATCCTGTTTAAGTGATTCCTGACACTTGGACGCCTTGAAAAAAAGAGGCAGTGACACATGACCCTTCCAGACGTCTGGGACTCCCCTCAAAACATTCTCGTCGTTCTCGCCCATCCCGATGACCCGGAATTCTTTTGTGGCGCAACTCTCGCGCGTTGGGCACGCGCGGGTCATCGCATCACCTACCAGTTGCTGACCTGCGGCGATAAAGGTTTCAACGACTCGACATCCGCCGAGATGACCCCCGACGCGTTATGTGCCATCCGCCACGAAGAGCAGATCGCTGCCGCAAAGGTGATCGGCGTGGAGGCGGACGCAATCCACTTCATGGATTGCCCCGACGGCTACCTCGTCCCGGACCTGGACTTGCGCCGTGACATCGTCCGCGTGATTCGTAAGTTCAAGCCGGATATCCTTGTCACCTGTGATCCTCAGACGCTGTTCACGGTCTATGGGATCAATCACCCCGACCATCGCGCCGCCGGGCAAGCCACCATGGATGCGGTCTTCCCGGCAGCGGGCAACCCCGTGTTTTTCCCCGAACTGCTGATCGAAGGACTTCCGCCGCACATGCCAAGCGAAGTCTGGTGCTCGCTGACCATGCAGCCGAACGTGGTACTGGATGTTACGGACATGTGGCCGGTCAAGCTCGAGGCAATCCTCCAGCACCAATCGCAGGTCGGCGACGTGGATACATTCCTGGAACGGATGCGGTCCCGCCGCACCGAAGACAGCACGGATGAAGATCCGAAATACGAAGAACGCTTCCGTGTGGTGAAGTATAAGTAAGAAGGAGCGTTTGATACACAGCACAAATGTACGGTTCATCAATGCTCTCATCCTGATTTTGTTTCTTGTCCTCGGTCTCACAGGCCTCTATGGACTGGTGTGGCCCTTCCCCTCCTCCCTCTTTGAAATCCATCGCATTGCTGGCTGGGCGCTCATTATTTTGATTCCATGGAAGAGTGCGATTGCATTGCGCTCGTTGCGCCGCGGCATAGATCGCCGTCTCAGCCGCAACGTGATGCTTCTTGTCTCGATCCTGCTTACGCTCGCAACGATCACCATACTGCTCTTAGTCTTGCTATGGAAATGGCAGATCGGTGACTATTATGTATGGATCGGACCCTATGCTTACTCCGGAATTGGATGGCACTGGGGAATTGCACTCGGCATGATACCGTTCTTTATTCTTCACGCCTGGCGGCGCTGGCCCCGCCCTAAACAGGTGGATTTCTCCGGGAGAAAGCAAGTTTTGAAATTAATAGGATTCGGAGCTGCCGCGCTGGTCAGTTGGGGCGCCGCAGAGTCTCTGGCGAATGTGATTGAACGCAACCAGGCACCGCGCCGCTTCACAGGCTCGCGTGAGGAGGGATCGTTCCGCGGGAATGCTCATCCCGTGACGACTGCGCCCGGCGAAGGTAAGATTAAACTCGATCCGGAGACATGGAGTTTGCAAGTGAGGGGTGCTGTAGAAAACCCGCTTCGCCTCACCTATGCAAATGTTCTCGCCTTCTCGATCTCTGAAGTGACTTCCACCCTCGATTGCACCGGCGGCTGGTACACTGTGCAGACATGGCGCGGCGTTCGGCTTATGGACTTGGTGTCGCAGGCGCAAACCCAACCTAACGCGGCAGGCATTATATTGCGAGGCGTTGCCGATTACACCGCGCCGTTTACGCTTGCGCAGGCAGAAGAAATCCTGTTAGCCACGTACGTGAGCGGAGAGGTCTTGAACCACATACACGGCTTCCCGCTGCGAGCAGTTGTCCCTTCGAGGCGCGGCTGGCATTGGGTAAAATGGATGACGGAGATTGAAGTCATCTCACTTTGAGAACAAATGAATATCGTCAACGTTGGTTACGACTCAACGAATTACTACATCATCGAAACCAGAAGCGGAAAACTATTGCTGGACTGTGGCTGGCCCGGAACGCTTCACAAGTTCATGGGTGTGCTGAAGCGCAAAGGGGTTCCTTTCCAAGAGATCAAATATCTGCTCGTCACCCATTTTCATCCGGACCATGCAGGTCTCACGCAGGACCTTAAAAACCAGGGTATAAAGCTCATCCTCCCGGAGTGTCAACTGGACTTCATCTCTCCCTTTGCCAGCTACTTCAAAGGCAAGGACTACCCTTATGTCCTTATTTCCTCGAACGATAACCTCGTGTTGAAATTGGAAGACAGCCGAAAGTTTCTTGCCAGTATTGGATTGAACGGAGAAATCCTCCACACGCCCGGTCACAGCGAGGACAGCGTTACCTTGGTCCTCGATGAAGGCTTGGCGTTCACCGGAGATTTACATCCCAGCTTCATGAACATCGAGGACGCCGCCACACGCGCGAGTTGGGATAAAATCAACCAGCACAAGATCACCCAAATCTTCCCAGGCCACGGCGGATCAACTGCCACCAATTACTAAGTACCGATTACACCTCTTTACTCCTCCATCCAAAAGGTCCCCCTATGCCCGACTTCCTCACCCATGCCAAAGAGCTCTTCCCATACACCCAATCGCTACGCCGTGACTTCCACAGGCACCCTGAGCTGGGTTTCCGCGAAGTCCGCACGGGCGGGATCGTGGCAAAGGAATTGGAATCGCTCGGTATGGAAGTGACAAAGGGTGTTGGCAAAACAGGCGTTGTTGGTCTGCTGGAAGGGACGAAGCCGGGACCCACGCTGTTGCTGCGATTCGATATGGATGCCCTTCCCATCGTCGAAGAGACCGGCGCGGAATATACATCACAAAACCCGGGCGTCATGCACGCCTGTGGGCACGATGGACATACCGCCATCGGACTCACCGTGGCAAAAATGTTGCACGCGCAACGCGACCAGTTGGCTGGCACGATCAAATTCTGCTTCCAACCCTCCGAGGAAGGCAACAACGGCGAGGAAGTGGGCGGCGCGGAAATGATGATGCGCGATGGCGTGCTCGATGGTCCAAAAGTGGATATGAGCCTTTCCCTGCATCTGTGGAATGAAAAACCGCTCGGCTGGCTGGGTGTATCAAACGGTCCGATCATGGCGGGCGCGGATATATTCAACGTTCGCGTCATAGGCAGGGGCGGGCATGGCGCCATCCCGGATGCTGCGGTAGACCCAATCGTCGCCGCCGCGCAAATCGTCAATGCCCTTCAGACGATCGTTTCGCGCAATGTGGCTCCTCTGCATACGGCGGTCGTCAGCGTGACCAATATTCATGGTGGGACAGCCTTCAACGTGATCCCACCGGAAGTCAAGCTGGAAGGAACGATCCGCACGTTCGATTCTGAGGTGAGGCGGAGGGTCGTAGAACGCTTCGAGCAAATTGCACGCAGAGTAGGTGAAGGGATGGGATGTCAGGTGGACGTGGCCGTCAAACGAATTACACCCGCTCTGGTTAACAATGAGAAAATCACCTCCGAAGTGCAAAAGACGGCACAGCGTCTTTTGTCTGAATCTCGTCTCGATTCAGACTATCAAACGATGACCGCCGAGGATATGGCATTTATGCAGGAAAAGGTGCCCGGTTGCTATTTCTTTGTAGGCTCTAACGACAAAGCCCGTCAACTGGACTTTGGACATCATCACCCAAAGTTCGATTTCCATGAAGAAGCATTGATTCGCGCCTCCGCACTGATGGCTGCTGCAGCGATGGATATTCTCGGTCGAAGCTAACTCAGGTGTTTGGAACATTCGCAGGCTCCCGAGCGTTACCCAGGTAGATGAAGTGCAATTGGAGATTCCATATGCTAGGCATAGTTCGTAGCGTTCTTTTCTTGACCCTCATTCTGACCTCATGTTCGGCAATTCCTACTCTTACTGCGTCGCAAAGCGCCGTGCCTCCGAGCATTTCCCCTGTTTCGCCATCAGAAACCTTCACGGTTCCCACAGCCACGACCGTCCCCATATTGCCGGCAATAGCGGGGACTCTATCTCCCCTCCCTACAACAGAGGTCCCTGATTCCAGACCCATCTCCACTTTAGCTACACCTCACATTGATCAGGGACCGGATGGCGCAAACACCGTTCCGCCCGATACACAGAACTGCGGATACCAGTGGGCGAATCAGGACTTACCCGAGCTCTCGAGCAGCTTCCAGCAATCCCTGCAGACGCTTCAGCCAGAAGCACAAGGGGCGGCTTTTGCGTTTGGTGAAAATTGTATTCTTCCCGATGGAAGCATCGGTGGTTTCCTGCCCATGGAAACGGATTTCAGCATCACTTTACAGGTAAGTGACTTAAACAACGAAGCTGATCTGGGGGAATGGATCGTAAAAGTGATGCAGGTGATCGCAGCAATCCCGCAAGAACAAATTATGGGCCCACGTCCGGGGCGAGTCAATATGACCTTCCAGGCTGGTGCAGAACAAAAGATCGTTAATTTCTACATCGACCAGTATCGAGGATTACCTTCGGGCTTGAGCACAGCTGAAATTTTCCAGACATTACAGATGCCACAATAAAACATAAGATGCATCCTGTAGCCATCGTTTTGTAGAACGGTGGCTTTTTATTCTTGACAAAAAGGTACAAAAATCTTATACTACGTTTAGTAAATACTAAACGTTCATAACAAACCTAAGAATGAGTGCATCCCTTACCAGAATCAAGAAAGACTTCACACAAGGATTAAGTCAGATCAGCCGCTTTTGGGGATTTCCGAAAGGCATGGGCGCGATCTTTGCTGTCCTGTATCTCTCCCCCACGCCGCTCTCTCTCAATGAGATCGTTCGGGAAACAGGGCTCACCAAAGGTGCGATCAGTACGGAGATCCGTGCACTGGCGCGCATGGGATTGGTGCATCGTTCTTCAAGGCTTGGCGATCGTAAGGATTACTACGAAGCGGAAGCCGATTTTTATGCCGCGATCCGTTCCATTTTGAAGGAAAGGCAGAACAGTGAGTTCGACCGCGCCATCCGCTCCGTGCAGGGGACGCTGGAAGCAATGGAGGCAAACTGGGTGGAGGACGAAGAGTGGAATTTTGTGTATGAGCGTGTACAGGCATTACAGGAATTTTTCGATGCGATTGACAATCTCACCAAGGCTGTGGTGAAACTGGAAAAACTGGGGTTTTCGAACGTAACCAAAATATTGAGTGTGTTGAAATAAACTGCGCTCCGAGCACCGGGCACGGCGACAGGAGCAAGATGATTAGGAGTCCAAAATGAAAATTGCAGTCACCGGTGCATTCAGTTATTCCGGGAAATTCATTACAAAGCGCCTTCTGGAACGTGGTGAAGAAGTGATTACACTGACGGGCCATCCAGACCGCCCCGACCCGTTCGGCGGGAAGGTCAAAGTTTATCCCTTGGATTTTGATGAGACAAGCATGGCACGCAGTTTGCAGGGCGTGGAAGTTCTCGTGAATACCTATTGGGTGCGTTTTGACAAAGGCGAAAATACCCAGCCGCGCGCCGTAGAGAATACGCGCAAGCTCGTCCGCGCCGCCAAAGCCGCGGGCGTGAAACGGATGGTTCATATCAGTATTACCAATCCCTCTGCCGATTCCCCTCTGCCTTACTTCTGGGGCAAAGCCGCGAATGAAAAGGCTGTCACCGAATCAGGCATGAGCTACGCCATCCTGCGCCCCACTGTGCTTGTGGGCTACGAGGACATTCTGGTAAACAATATCGCCTATCTGCTCCGGCATTTCCCGTTCTTCCTGCTGCCCGGAGATGGCTCGTACAAGCTGCAGCCCGTCCATGTAGACGACCTGGCAACCCTGGCTGCCGAGGCTGTCTACCGCACGGATTGCTATATCATCGACGCGGTGGGACCCGACATCTTCACGTTCAAAGAGCTGGTGCAGCTAGTTGGAAAAACGATCGGCGCCAGGCGTCCTCTTATCCCTGTCCCGCCGCGTCTGGCGCTGCTGGCGGCGCAGTTCGTGAGTCTCTTCGTCCGGGACGTGATTCTGACTCCGGAAGAGGTGGATGGCTTGATGGCTGGCTTACTGGTGTCCAAAGAGCCTCCGCGCGGGAAGATCCGTTTGGCAGACTGGCTGGAAAAGGATAAGAATCAGGTGGGCGCCAAGTATGCTTCCGAGATAGAGAAGCATTACAACTTTGATGTCATTGCGAGGAGGGCGAAGCCCGACGAAGCAATCTCCCCCTAACAAGGGTCATTGATAAAACAAGAGACCGCTTCCTTACAGGATGCTTCGCAATCGCGAAGAGCGCTCGCAGCGACATTGCTTTATGAATGAAGGAATCCAACAGCAAACGATCATTCTCTTCGACGGTGTATGCAATCTATGCAACGGGTCGGTGATCTTTGTATTACAGCGAGAGAAAGAGCCAGTCTTCCGCTTCGCTTCCATCCAATCGGAAGCAGGGCAGAAATTGTTGGAGTGGTGCAGGCTGCCTGAAAATTATAGCGAGGCGCTTGTGCTCATCCAACAAGGAAACATTTATCTCGGCTCAACCGCCGCGCTGAAAATCGGGCAGCAGCTCCGGTCTCCCTGATCATGCGTTGCATGCATAGGAATGATTGTCCCCAGGTTGATACGGGATTGGGTTTATAAGCAGATCGCCATGCATCCCTATCGGTGGTTTGGAAAACGAAATCTTTGCATGATCCCCACCGAAAACTTGAGAGCAAGATTTTTATAAAGGCGGATTACCAACACCCTACCTGCGTCCGGGGCAGGTGTCCGCACTACTTATCCTTTTTTTGTGAGCTTTGTATCAATTCAAGAATTTTGGGTTTGAGAGCGGCATTACATGCCATAGCCTCGCCGTGGGTGTGTCCCTCTTCTCCATTCCAGGACCCAAAGTATCCGCCTGCCTCGCGAAGGATGGGTGCATGCGGAGCTACATCCCAGATACTGATCGCCGTGTCAAACATTGCTTCGGCGCGTCCGGTCGCCACTAAGTAATAGCCGTAGGCATCGCCCCAGCCGCGCCCGTAGAAAAATTCTTTGTGGAGGCGCTCGAACACTTTCAGGCGTTTGGTCGTGCGGAAACCAGACCAGCTTGTATATGAAAAGACGGCTTGCTTCAGCTCGCTGACTTCCGAAACGCGCGTCCGTTTACCGTTCCACCAGCATCCAAGTCCATCAGCAGCATACAAAATTTCATCCAACGCGGGAAAACAGACCGCACCGACACGCGAGACACCCTCGACCTCCAACGCGATCAACACGGAATAAAACGGGACAGCCTTCATAAAGGATTTGGTGCCATCAATCGGATCGACGAACCAGCGAAAGGGGTTTCCCTCCCCCGCTTTCTCCCCATACTCCTCTCCGACGATGGCATGAGAGGGATACGTTTTTTCGATCTCTCCACGGATAAATTCTTCTGTCGCCTGGTCCGCCGCCGTCACCGGGGACTCATCCTGTTTCAGATTATGCTGGATTCCCTTGTTGTAATGGCTTAGCGTAATCCGCCCGGCGCGGTAGGCAAGCTGGCGTGCAAAGTTGAGGTAGGGTTGGAGGTTCATTGTGTTTTAAGTTAAACCTTATTCAAGCAAGCTGTTCAGTAGTTTTTTTTCTTCCTCTTCCGTTTTCACCTCTCCATCCAGCCAGGCAGCGCGCAGGCGGCGGAGAATTTCATTGTATCTTGGCCCGGGAGGAATCCCGAGTTTTTTCAAGTCGTGCCCGGTGATTTTGGGCTTCATTCCCCACCACTCAGATAGATAGCGATTCAAACTGTTCTTTTGCTGTTTATCCTGCAAGGCAATGGAAAATACTTCCACAACCTTGATCGAGTAGCCTTCCAACAGTTCCACGATCTCGCTAGGCTTCAAACCGATCAGTGCAGGCAAGTTCGTCTCAAGTAAGGCAGCGGAGTGCAGCATCTTTAACAGGTCGGACTTAAAGTGCAGGCGGTCGTTGATGAATTCAATCTCCTGGTCCGTGAGGTGCATCAGCCACAGGAGCCAGCGCGAGTTCCGGGCTTGTAAAACAGGATTATCCAGCTTCGCGGTAGCGAGAGTGGATCGGCTGAAGTTTCCAAGCGCAGGATGGATGCAAGTAAGCAAATCCAATTCGTCCAGCCGTTTCAGCATCGGGACGGCATTTGGCTCATCCAGGATGAGATCCAGTTCGTGTCGAATCCGCTGCGGAGAGAGCGTTGCTACATATGTGCGCGCTTCGGGGATGAGAGCCAGCGTATTCTCTGCGAGGCGTAATCCATAACGGACCTCGTAACGGACGGCGCGGTACATGCGGGTGGGGTCGTCGATGAAGGAACGTGGGTGCAGAACACGAATCAAGCCATTTTGCAGATCGTCCCTGCCATGGAGAGGGTCGCGAAGTTCACCGAAGTGATCGCCGTCCAGTCGGATCGCCATCGCGTTGATGGTGAAGTCGCGGCGGTGCAGATCGTCTTCGATCGTGCCCAATTGAACGGTGGGCAAGGCCGCAGGATTCAGGTAGGCTTCAGAACGGGCGGAGATTAAGTCTAAAGTCTTGTGCTCGTTTTTGAGAATTTCGGGCAGGAACCATTTTGCGGTGCCGAATTTGACATGCGCCGTGACGCCGCCACCGTGTTTGCGGGCAAGCGCGCGCGCCAGCGAGATCGCATCCCCTTCTACAGTGAGATCGAGGTCGTTTAAAGGGCGACCCAAGATGAGGTCCCGCACACTGCCGCCGACGATATAAAGAAATTTACCCTGCTCGGTCGCCTCATCCACCACCAGATTAAGCAACTGAAGCTGGTCTTCCCCGAGAGAGCGTTTCAAAAGTTCTGCAAGATTTTGGCTATCCATGACTCATTGTCTCAATTTACGAGCTTGTTCATAGGATTGATTCACGTGTTCTGTGCGGCCTGCGCGCAGCGTGTCCTGCTTCTAGGGTAGGCTGCACAGGAGATTCAGCAACCTGAGCCTTCCTTCTCCAAAATGGACGTCTGCCAAACCCGCGCTGGGAGGTGGATTCCAGGGCATCGTTGAGACCGTCGCCGATGAGGTTCCAGGTAATGCCGAACAGCATCACAGCGATCGTCGGCGGGAGGAATACCCACCAGTAGCGAAGCACACTGCCTCCCGGACCAATGATCCAGTTACGCCCCTGAGCGAGCATTTCGCCCCAGACCGAACCGCCTCCGATCTGAATAAACGTTAACGTCGCCTGCAGAAGGACAACACCGCCAATATCACGTGCCGCGAGCACAATCGCGGGACCGACGGAGTTACGCAGCAGATGTTTGCGGATGATCCAGAATGGACCACCTCCCAGCGCATGCGCCGCCTGGACGAACTCGGTCTGTTTCAGGGTCAGCACGATAGCATGGATCAGTCTGGCGTAAGGCATCCATGAGAACACGATCAGGCTGAGCATCAGCGGGTCAATACGCTCAAGAAGCACCTGGATAGGCGTTACACCCAGTGGCGTACCTGAAAATGTATAGATCTGCCCGTCGAACATATAACCTCCCATCGCCCCGATTGAAGAGATGAAGAGCTGCTGCAGAAAGACAACGCCCGCGAGCGGCGGGAACGCAAGAAACGCATCCGTCACTCGCAGCATCAGGCTGCCTAGACGGTTTTCTGCAAACCCGGAGATTGAGCCGTACAGTACCCCAAACAACGACGTACTGATCGTTACAATCAAGCCAAAGAGCAATGCATCGCGCGAACCCCAGACCAGTGCATGGTAAACGTCAATTCCAAAAGGCAGCATTCCAAGCAGCGCCTTCTCATCAGGCGGTTGGGGTTCTCCCAGGAATACTTTGCCTACCTGGAGGAAAGGACCCGGTTTGGCTGGATCATGAGGGGACAGGTAGGGCGCAAACACCGCAACTCCCGCATAACCAAGGACCAGCAGCAAACCAATCCAGTTTTGCCAGCGGGAGAAGAACTGTTTCGACCGGCTCATGATGTCAACATCCCCTCCCGGATGCGCGGATCCAGAATTGCCTGCAAAATATCCAGCACGAACATCAGGATCAGGACCATGAGTACGCTGTAAACCGCAAACCCCAATGCAGCCGGCGCATCCGGTACACCGCTCATCGCGCTCAGGATAACTCTGGAGACACCGTTGAAGTTGAAGATAATCTCTACCACGAAAACACCCGTGATGATCGAGGTGGCAGATAGAGCAATGCTTGTCAGGGCGGGTGAAAGCATGTTCTGAAACGCATGACGCCAGACGACGCGCCGCTCGGGAAGACCACGGGCACGCGCAGAGACGATGTATTCCTTGCCACGCTCATCGATCATGCTTGTACGAGCGATCCGACCGAGTGTTGCCCAGTGATACAGGCTGAGCGTGAAGACAGGCATGGCGAGATGCTTGCAGGCATCCCAGAAAATATCGAGTCTGCCATTGAGAAGGCTGTCAATGGTCAGCATCCCCGTTAGCTTGGTGAACGTCTCTTCTGAAATTTCCATACTGTAACGGAAGCTAATGCGACCCGGGGCAAACCAGTCCAGCTGGACATAAAACACGGAGAGCAGGACCAAAGCCAGAATAAAGGAAGGGGTAGAGGTGCTCAAAAACGCAGTACCCCGAAAAAGCCTGTCAAAGACGCTTGACCGCCGCCACCCAGACATCACGCCGCTCACCAGCCCAAGCGGGATTAAAAACAGAAGTGAGTAGAGTGCAAGCTCCACCGTGATCGGAGTCTGTTGGAGGAGCGCAGGTAAAACATCCTGGTTCATGGTCGGGCTGTACCCCCAGCTTCCATCCAAAAGAGACCCCACCCAGTATCCATACTGCACGATGAACGGATCACGCAGGTGATAACGCTTGATGATCATTTCCTGGAAATGAAGCATCTGCTCTTCTGTCATATTCGGATTCATTTTTGGGGGATAATACAAAGTCGCTCGCGCTTCCGGTGGGGTGAGCATCACTCCGCCATATAGAATCATGGTGATGATCAAGAGGGATACGGGGATAACTAAGAAGCGACGGATGACAAATTGCAGAAATGGGGGCATGATGAAACTCCGTGCCAATTTTACCCGCTAACTTTATCGCTCATGAAGAATAAATTCAGGTATAATGCCCTTACGATGTTGAACCCGTTGCCGTCCCCCTTCGTGTGTAAACCTGCCTGGTCTGGATAAGGTTCAGTTCATCACGCCCCGAACGGCTCCCAGACTCTGGCGAGTCGTTTTTTATTTCTTTCGCTACAGGCACGAAATTATGGATATCCAAGAACTCACCGACAGAATGAACGATTTGGTCCGCTCAAAAGGCTGGTACGCGGAGGATAGCAAGCGCCCGCAGACGCCGCGCAACCTGGCAATCTCGCTTTCCGTCGAAGCGGCTGAAATTTTGGAACACTTCCAGTTTCGCGAGAGCGCCAAAGATATGGGAGAGCTTGCAGGCGAACTGGCAGACGTGGCACTGTACTTATTACAACTGGCATCTGTCACAGGTATTGATTTGGAAAGAGCAATTTTGGATAAAATCGAAATCAACAAAAGGCGCGAATGGGATCAAACATGAGAATTAGTGTATTTGGTGGATCACAACCCAAAGAAGGCGATACAACCTATAACGAAGCTATGGAGCTGGGAAGGCTGCTGGCGGAACGCGGACATATCGTGCTGACCGGCGGCTACATCGGCACGATGGAAGCCGTCTCGCGTGGCGCCAAAGAAGCAGGCGGACACGTGATCGGCGTAACGTGCGAAGATATCGAAACCTGGCGGAAGGTCAAAGCCAATAGCTGGGTGATGGAGGAGATTCGTAAGAAAACGCTCGAGGAGCGTCTGCACGCTCTCATCCACGAATCGGATGCAGCACTTGCCCTCCCCGGTGGCACCGGTACGCTGACCGAAATCTCGCTGATGTGGAACCTAATGGTCGTGGAGTCCCTGCACCGGAGGCCGCTCATACTGATCGGGGACGGCTGGCAGTCCGTCTTCGATCAGTTCTTCCAGAGGCTGGATGCCTACGTGTCCGCGCATCAACGTGAGATCCTAAAGTTCGCCGAAGATGTGCAAACTGCCGTGAAGATGTTAGAAAGTTACCAGGTTGAACATCCGATGTTTAAACCTTGAACCTGAAACTAAAGAGGAAGAATGGCTGAAGACAAATTACCAACAAGAACAGAAGACTTTGCAGAATGGTATAACCAGCTCGTGATCAAAGCTGACCTGGCAGATTACGCGCCCGTGCGCGGCTGCATGGTAGTCAAACCCTATGGCTGGGCGCTGTGGGAGAACATCAAATCCTGGCTGGACGCGGAGTTCAAAAAAACCGGTCATGTGAACGCGGCGTTCCCCACCCTCATCCCGCTTTCCTTCTTCGAAAAGGAAAAAGAACATGTAGAGGGGTTTTCGCCTCAGCTTGCAGTCGTCACGCACGGCGGTGGCGAAAAACTTGAGGAACCTTATGTGGTCCGCCCCACCTCTGAGACCATCATCGGGTACATGTACTCCAAATGGATCAAATCCTGGCGCGATCTTCCTGTCCTGATCGTGCAGTGGGGATCGGTGCTGCGCTGGGAGATCCGCACAAAACTCTTCCTGCGCACGGCAGAATTTTACTGGCACGAGGGGCACACCGCGCACGCCTCTGCAGAAGAAGCCATGGACGAAATGTATCGAATTCTCGATATCTACGAGGAGTTCTGCCTGAACGAGGCGGCAATACCCGTATTCAAGGGACCCAAGAGCGAATCGGAGAAGTTCCCCGGCGCGCAGATCACCACATCCATCGAAGCCATGATGTGGGACAAGCGTGCGCTACAGTCCGGCACATCTCATTACTTCGGGCAGAACTTTGCCAAGGCGTTCGATATCAAATACCTGGCGCAGAACAACACGCAGCAATATTGCGAGACGACCTCCTGGGCGATCTCCAGCCGCATCATCGGTGCGATTATCATGGTCCATGGTGACGATCAGGGGCTGGTTCTGCCTCCCCGCCTGGCGCCCATTCAGGCAGTCATTGTTCCCATTTACAGGAACGATGCCGAGAAAGCCAGAGTGATGGAAGTTGCCAACCGCGTCTTCGAGGAACTTAAGGATGCAGGAATTCGCCTCAAAATGGACGACCGCGATAACGTCAGCTCGGGATTCAAGTTCAACGATTGGGAGATGCGCGGCGTGCCCGTCCGGGTGGAGATCGGCCCCAAGGATGTGGAGAAAGGAAGCGTCGCCCTCGCCCGCCGTGACCGCCCCGGGCGCGAAGGGAAATCCTTCGTCTCGCAGGATGGTCTCGCTGCCACCGTAAATAGTCTGCTGGCAGAGATCCAGGCATCCCTCCTCCAGCGCGCCACCGATTACCGCGATGCGAACATCCATGAGCCTAAAGATTACGAAGACCTGAAGCGCATCGTGCAGGACGGCTGGGCATTTGCCTACTGGTGCGAATCCACGGAATGCGAAACAAAGGTCAAGGAAGATACAAAAGCCACCACTCGCAACATTCCTGTGAACCAGCCTGAGCGGGAAGGCACATGCGTCGTCTGCGGCAAGCCTGCCAAGCGTAAAGTGTATTTTGCAAGAGCGTATTAATCGAACCAATTACCAATTACGCAAAGCGTAATTGGTAATTGGTAATTTTATGCCCGCTATTGACCTCGCTCGCCTCAAAAAACAGACCGCCCAATTGGCTGATACCTTTGACCAGCCAACAGCTTTTTTGCGCGAACTGCGCGAGGTACTGGAGTTTTACGTCAACCGGACACTGCGCAGTCAAAGCGTGGCTCCTTCTTCAGTACTTCCAACCTATCGCACACCGGTTGTTGTGCTCCGGCAGATCGAAAAGGAGCTGGGGCCGATCGCCGAACGACAACCAATCCAGGCGTTGGAGCTGGCAGATGCCCTCTGGGATGAAGGCTGGCTCGAAACCAAACGGCTCGCCGCATTTTTGCTTGGGCGTATCCCGCCGCAGGAAGAGCGGTTGCTGGCGCGCCTCACTGCCTGGACTCAGGCGGTACGCGACCCGGAAGTCCGCGCCGCGCTGCTGACGACAAGTCTCACCCGTCTACGCCAGGAAACGCCTGACCTGTTTTTGATTCTGGTGAAGGAATGGCTGCATCCTGCGCGTCAGCGCATGTGGTCGAATGGAATCCAGGCGCTTGTTCCGCTCATCTCAACGCCGGATTTCGATAACCTGCCTCCGATCTTTGAAATCATCGAACCAATCCTCAAAGCCTCACCGGCGACGTTGCAATACGATTTACAGGAATTGATCGTTGTATTATTCGAAGCCTCGCCGGATGAAACGACGTACTTCCTTCAGCAAATCTTGAAACAAACCAGGAGTCCGTTGCCGGCGATCGCATTGCGCCGGATGTCGCCCGAGTTGCCGCAGGAGCTTCAGGTGAGCCTGCGAGAAATGCTTCGCCAGGTGAAGACAAAGCCAAGATAGCTGTAGAAGGATGCCAGCATGCTGAATTTAATTAATCTCATTCTCGGGTTCGCCTTGGTCGTTGCAGGGCGAAAGTTGTTCTGGTTATTTGTGGGAGCAGCCGGGTTTGTCACAGGCATCGAGTTGGCGTCGCGCTTCTGGCAGGGATCCGACCTGGGGGCTATTCTGATTGGCTTAGTGGTGGGCATTATTTTTGCCGTGCTGGCAATTTTCCTTCAGGCATTGGTCATTGGGATTGCCGGTTTTCTGATCGGTGGCTATATTTTTACCGCGCTGGCAGCCATGCTTGGGATCGAAGTGACGGGAATCGCGACCTGGATCGTGTATGGTGTGGGAGGTGTGATCGGACTACTCCTGGTCAGCTTCCTCTTCGATTGGGCGCTGATCACGCTGTCCTCTCTCGCAGGGGCGTCCCTAATTGTCCAGGCATTTTTTCCACAAGGCGCGTTAGGGGGAATCCTATTTATTGTGCTTTTTATTCTGGGTGTTCTGATCCAGGGCTTTACCCTCCGCCGTGATAGAGCTGCGACCGTCGGGGATTAATTACGGAAGAAATCATGCCCACTCAACAGATTTACTGGCATACAACCATCCAAATGCCTGATGACTCAAATTTAGCGCCGCTCCCTGAAAAGGTCGATGTTGCGGTGATCGGTGGCGGGTACACGGGTCTAAGCGCGGCACGGATGTTAGCCAAACAGGGCGTTCGAGTCGCTGTGCTCGAAGCCAACACGATTGGCTGGGGTGCAAGTTCGCGCAACGGCGGGATGGTCCTGACCGGTCTCAAGCTCGGGATGCAGACGCTGATGAAACAATATGGGCGGGAGATCGCGAAGAGATTATTCCAGTGCTCTCTCGACGCCATCGACACGGTCGAACGAATTGTGAGGGAGGAAGGTATCGATTGCTGCTTTGCGCGCTATGGTCATCTGCTAACAGCCAATAAACCTGGGCATTACGATGCCCTAAAAGAAGAAGTGGAATTTATGGAAAGGGAATTCGATCACCACCTACGCCTTATTCCACGCGACCAGCAGCGTTCGGAGGTCGGCTCGAATATTTACTTTGGGGCATTACTGGACGAATGCAGCGGCGGCTTGAACCCCGCGCAATATGTAACAGGTCTGGCGAGGGCGGTAGAAAGAGCTGGGGCAACGCTCCACGCCCGTGCCAGCGTCCTCCGGCTGGAGCGCAACGGGGGACGCTTCCTCGTCGCGACAGAACGAGGCTCTCTCAGCGCCGAGTCGGTTCTGGTGGGGACTTCAGGCTACACAGGGAAGGTCACAAAGAGACTCCAGCGAAAGATTATCCCGATTGGTTCTTTTATCATCGCGACCGAAAGATTGTCCGAGCATCTTGTGAAAGAAATCATCCCCAATAACCGGATGATCTTCGATTCCCGGCACTATCTGAATTACTTCCGCCTGTGGGAGAACCGCCTGCTCTTCGGCGGACGTGCCGCTTTCTTCCCAGAGACATCCCGCACCATCCAGCGCAGCGCAGAGATTCTTCGCCGCGAAATGATCCACGTTTATCCACAATTGAAAGACGTGAAGGTTGGATACGTCTGGGGTGGCACCCTCGACTTTGCTTTCGATAGGATGCCGCATGTGGGTGAGATCGACGGAATCTATTATTCATTGGGGTACGCGGGTCATGGCGTAGCCATGGCAACCTATTTAGGCAAAACAGTCGCCGAAGCGATGGTGAAAGGGAAGATCAAAGAACATCCCTTTGCTCAGATTCCTTTTCCCCTTGCCCCTTTCGGACTCTACAACGGCTTCCCCTGGTTCCTTCCCTTTGCGGGTGCCTGGCATAGGATTTTAGATTGGGTGGAGTAAAAAAGAGCAGAGATTAGAGACTAGAGATTAAGTGATTGCAAGGGGTTAGGACTTCAACACGCCGCGTTCAGACAAAACGTTTTCCAACTGCTCGTAACTAATGCCGTAGCGCGTGGCAATTTCCCGGGCATAGCTTTGACCCAGTGGAGGGCGAATCTCCAGCTTGTATGTGGATCCCATCTCAGCGCCACTTGCTTCTATTGGGGACGATACCACACTGATAATTTTGCTCTCTCCGGGCACCGAGTGATTCAGCGCATCGGCGCGACCTGCCAGTTCGTGCAAGTGAGTGGCATAAATGGCGCGCGCTCCCACCCGGCGCAATATTCGTACGATATCCTCTGCCAGATACAGGCTTTCGCTGAAGCTGGTGCTGGAGAATGTCTCATTCAGCAGGACCAGGCTGTTGCGGGTGACCTGCTCAAAAATTTTCCCCAACCGCCTGGCTTCCTCGCCGAAACGCCCT
This sequence comes from Anaerolineales bacterium, assembly GCA_035699125.1. Classification (GTDB taxonomy): domain Bacteria; phylum Chloroflexota; class Anaerolineae; order Anaerolineales; family Villigracilaceae; genus Defluviilinea. Next base: position 22,445 of record DASSBC010000066.1, on the reverse strand, counting down.
GTGTCGGTTTGGAGCTTTTCCTCTAGTGGGAAGTGTGTAAAGAGGTGGTCCACCGGACTGACGACCGCTTGTACTCCAGGCACGTAACAGCCCAGTTGAGTCAGGATCTGTACCACGCCGACACCCTGCATATAGGTCGTTTTGCCGCCGCTGTTAGGTCCAGTCAGGAGGAGGATACGTCCCTCGGTTCCCATACGAATGTCGTTCTGTACGATAGCCGAGCCTGTCTCTTTTTCGGATCCGGACTCTCTGAGGGGAAGGTGCAGGTTGTAGGAGTCTTGCACCTCACACCACCTCTCTTCGGCGGAAGCAATCTGCGGGCGGCACATCGACAAACCTAATTTCTGCAAACGCCTGATCAAGCGTACGGCGCCCAGGTAAAAGATGAGTCCCTGTCGAAGGTTTGTGAACAGCTGCCCATGCATACCGGCATACTGGCGGAGCTGGTCGGCAATAGGGAGCGCGGTTTGTTCCAACACCTTTGCGAGGTCCGCAAACAGTGGGACCATCAGGGGGTCAATCGGGTCTCGTAGATGCCCTTCCGCTCTGCCTTTGGGAACAGAGTGCAGCGGCGCAATTCCTTCCTGCTCTCCTCGCACCCCAAACAGGCGGTTCAACAATGATTGGTCGGTAAATGGTTTTTCGTTCACCGTAAGCAGCGTCGCCTGGACCGGGCGCAGGCTGGGGTCAAGATTCACGCCGATGGTAATGCTGGCGCCCCCGCGCAGCCTCGCAACCAACCCAGGTAGTTCTTCCACCAGGCGCTGATACGTTGGGTCATTCCGCGCCGTACGAATTTCCGCATGCAATAGACGCAGCGCTTCAGATTGAATCCTGTCCTCCACCGAGATCAGGGCATCACCCATCCCCTCGAAGCATTCTATGATGGTTTGAAGCTCCCCTGCCCGCCAGACGACCTCATGTAGCCAGGGCATCTCCCGCTCCAGGCGATGGGATGATTCAAAGAGTGAATCCATCAACGGTAAAAGGGAGGCAAACCTCTCCGCCAGCGCAGGGATGGAGAGTAAATCCTGCAGCACAGCCTGACGATAGGTGATTACTTCAGAGTCACGCGGCAATCGAGAGAAAATAGCCCGGATTTCGTGCTGATGACCGCGATCTGGAACAAAGGCAGCGATGATTTCATCAAGACCCAGGTCATGTGCAGTGGCAGGGCTGATCTCCAGAAAGGACAGGGTGTCCGGGGCGGCGCCCGGTGGGTAGAGCAGGCTCAGGTTTGCCAGCGCCTTCCCCGTTTCCAGATATGTCTCTTCTCTCTTCAAGCGGCCATCCTTCCGGTTGTAGCATCAGGAACTACCAGATTTCATTATAATGGCTCGTTCCAGTACATTACTACGTGACATACGAGAAGGATATGACAACTCCCGCACACGAACTAATTCGCAGTAAGCGAAAAACGCTGGCCTTAATGATCAAGCCTGATGGTTCGCTTCTTGTTCGCGCTCCCCTACGAACGTCCAAAAGCGTGATCGAAGAGTTCCTTGAAAAGAACAGGGGATGGATTGAAAAACATCGGGCAAAAGCGATTGCCACTCTGCCCCCGCCACCGAAGCAATATGTGAACGGGGAAACCTTCCTGTACCTGGGAACGGCGTATCCCCTTGAGATCAGAGAGGGGCAAAAGGAGCCCTTAAGGCTCAATAAGAGATTCGAGTTGGCTGCCTCCCATCGGAGCGAAGCAGCCCGGGTGTTTGAACGCTGGTATCGGGAACAAGCCCGGCAGTTGTTATCCGCACGCGTGGAATTCTTTGCCCGCCAGCATAAGTTTCATTACCAGGGGATTCGCATCACAGCTGCCCGCACACGCTGGGGATCTTGCAGCGTCACCGGCGCGCTGAGCTTCTCGTGGCGGCTCATCCTGACTCCGTCGGCCGTGGTCGATTATGTAGTTGTCCATGAGCTGGTGCATACTCTGGTCCACAACCATTCCCAACAATTCTGGCACAGGGTGCGAACGATCCTGCCCGAGTATCAGGAACACCGTAGATGGCTGCGAGAGCATGGACGGCAGGTGCTGGCGTAGACTTGAACGGTTTCCACGAACACACTGCCAATCGTCACGGTGGAATGCACGGGCGATGGCGGGGTTTCTATGGATGAGACCTGTCCGGTCTTTTAAAGATGATATGGAATTTGATCCGCCACGGGGATTTTTAGTTTCCAATGCGATTCGCTGCCGTCCTGTGAAGCTGCTGTCAGTTTATGCTTTCGAAACAGCACAGGGCATGTATCACAAAATATGTGCATCTCGAACCATCTTTCCAGTGGGCTCTCAATATATAGCCAGCGGTCGGCTTCACAGGCATAAAAGACAAATTCCCCTTTGCCACATTCACAGGAGATCTTGCTTGTTTCGGCTCGTTTGGTCGCGCTCATCGTAATTATCTTTCTTCTGCAATGGTTTTGGTTTGTTCATGATCCCGACTAAGGTTTCGAACAACTAGCCGTTTCATTGTACGTCGAGCGGGCTTAGGCTGACTTTACAGATCGCTAACAACACAACATGGATTTGAAACCTTTGACCTTGCATCCCGTCCACAAAGCTCTGCTCCTCGCAAGGTATGAGTGAGACCATCAGCGGCATCTGAGACCCACACCGAGCAACTCAATCCAGGGCAATAGAGCCTGTGTGTTATAATCAAAATATCTCATAAAAGGTCGAGTGCGCTTCTCATGCCGTCAACCCGCTATCTGGGTTGGCGGCTCTTGCTTAATCGCTCGCGGCTTTATCACCCCAGGAGAATCGTATGGAAGCAAAATTGTATGTTGGAAACTTGTCCTACCAGACTACCGAACAAAGCCTGCGCGAGCTGTTCATGCAAGCCGGGAGCGTCAACTCGGTAGCATTGATCAAGGAGCCTGGCACCCAGCGCTCTAAAGGTTTTGCCTTTGTGGAGATGGGTTCGCCGAGCGATGTGCAAAAAGCAATCAGTATGTTCAATGGTTATACTTTGGACGAGCGCCAGTTGACCGTGAACGTTGCCCGCCCGCGTGAAGAACGCAGTGGCGGTGGTTTCCATCAAAACCGTAGCGGGAACAACAATAGGCGGCGCTATTAGCCAGGCAGTGCTCCCGATGTTCGAGGTTGGCGAAAGGGTCGTTCATCCACAGCACGGCGTGGGGAAAGTCGTCAGGCTGGAAGATCGGGAATTTGAACGCGGCGACATCCGTACCTATTATGAGATCCACATCCCGGACGGCACCGTTTGGGTGCCGGTGGACCTGACAAACTCGGGACTACGCAGGCTGGCACAAAAGAAGGAGCTTGCGCAATGCAGAACGATCCTTCAGGCAAACCCGTCGCCTTTGATGCAGGATGGACGTATCCGGCAGTCCGCATTGGTGGAGCATCTCAGGCAGGGCACACTTGCCGCACAATGTGAGGTGGTGCGCGATCTCTCCGCCTTTGTGGCGCACAAGCCAACCTATGGGATTCTCACGTCCTTCCTGGAATCCATGCTGCGCGTGCTTTGCCAGGAATGGGCGATCGTGGGAGACACCACCCAAGCTGAAGCCATGGCAGAGATCAGTTCCCTGCTCGATAAACGCAAGTAAAAGCCTGATGGCAGTTGATTTGCCGCACTTTCCAGTGTAAAACGAAATGGCAAAACCGGTCCCTCTGGGACCGGTTTTTTATTAGGGAAAGTATACGCGAGCGCTTAGGTCTGCGACACGGTTGTGATCGGTCTTCAGGATGCGCTGCGCTCCAAAGCTTCATTATTTGCGCTGGTGACCGATATCCACGTAGCGCTGCAGGTCTGTCGCCGGGGAACGCCGAGTTTTCCACCTAAGAATTTGAATTATCAATTTGATAAGTGGTGGGAGTCGAGTCAGTTACAAACACATTCACAATTTTCCAAGGAGGGGTAGAATAGGCAAAACACTTCAAAACACAGTCTCATATGGGAACACATGACCATTCCAATTGCGCAACACGCATAATCCATTTCATAATATCTATCCACGAGGAGAGAACGATATGGTGACCAGTGAAAAGACCAACGGCAGTAAAGTGATGGATGGTGAAGTCTATTACCCATCAGAGGACGTGATCAAACAGGCGAGGCTGAAGGATTGGGAGGCGACCGCCGAGCAAGCTCGGAAAGACCCGCAAGCCTTCTGGGCAGCCGAAGCCGAGGAGCTGGAATGGTTCCAGACGTGGGATAAAGTGCTGGACGACTCCAATAAGCCATTCTTCAAATGGTTCACGGGGGCGAAAGTTAACATCGTTCACAACTGCATCGACCGCCATCTTAAAACGTATCGCAAGAACAAGATTGCCCTGATCTGGGAGAGCGAAGACGGCAAGCTACACCAGAGCTATTCCTATTTCGCCATGGACCGCGAGGTCAGCCATATGGCGAACCTCATCAAAGCCATGGGCGTGACCAAAGGCGACCGCGTCACCATCTACATGGGGCGCGTGCCGGAAATCGTCTTTGCGATGCTGGCATGCGCCAAGATCGGCGCGATCCATTCCGTGGTGTTCGGCGGCTTCTCGGTGGACTCGCTCCAGGGTCGCATCGATGACAGCCAGTCCAAGCTGGTCATCACCATGGACGGCAGCTACAACAACGGCAAAGTGGTCGAGCTCAAGCGCACAGTGGATGAGGCACTCAAGCGCTGTCCCTCAGTGGAGAACGTGATCGTCGTCAAGCGCATCGGGCACGACGTAGCGATGCAGGGCGGGCGTGACCACTGGTATCATGAGCTGCTGGCGCTGCCCATCGCTAACAGTAAATGCCCTACCGAAGTGATGGATGCGGAAGACCCGCTGTATATCCTGTACACATCCGGTTCTACGGGCAAGCCGAAAGCGATCGTCCACACGCACGGGGGATACATGGTGGGCACCTACACCACACTCAAGTATGTCTTCGACATCAAGGAGGAAGACCGCTATTGGTGCGCGGCAGACCCGGGCTGGGTAACGGGCCACTCCTACATCGTATACGGTCCGCTGCTCACCGGAGCGACCTCCTTCATGTTCGAAGGCGGACCGATGTTCCCCTACCCCAACCGCTGGTGGCAATGCGTGGAACGCTATGGGATCACGATTCTATATACGGCTCCGACTGCAATCCGTGGTTTGATGCGCTTTGGCGAAGCCTGGCCCAACAAGCACGATCTCTCGTCGCTGCGGCTGCTGGGCTCCGTGGGCGAGCCGATCAACCCCGAAGCCTGGAAGTGGTACTACCGCGTCATAGGCAAGGAGCGCTGCCCAATTATGGACACCTGGTGGCAAACCGAAACCGGCATGTTCATGATTACCCCGACGCCCACAGTGCCACTCAAGCCGGGCTCTGGCACACGGCCGTTCTTCGGACAGGAAGCCGAGATCGTCGACGAGCAGGGCAGCCCCGTCCCCGACGATACCGAAGGCTATCTTGTGTTGAAGAATCCGTGGCCCGCCATGCTGCGCACGATCTACGGCGACCCGGACCGCTACGTGAGCCAGTACTGGTCGAAGAACCCTGGCAAATACACCACCGGCGACTCTGCGAAGCGCGACAAGGACGGCTACTACTGGATCATCGGCCGTGTGGATGATGTGATCAAAGTCAGCGGGCATCGGCTAGGGACGGCGGAGGTTGAGTCGGCGCTGGTCAGCCACCCGGCGGTTGCCGAAGCTGCGGCGATCGGCTTGCCGCACGAGGTCAAGGGACAGGGCATTCACGCCTTTGTGATCCTGCGAACAGGCTACTCGCCATCCTCCGATTTAGCCGAGGAACTGCGCCAGCACGTCGCCACGCACATGGGACCAATCGCCCGCCCGGAAGAGGTCAAGATCATTGATAAGCTTCCGAAGACACGTTCCGGCAAAATCATGCGCCGTGTGTTGAAAGCCAGAGCACAGGGATTACCCGAGGGTGATATTAGTACGCTGGAAGAGTAAGAAAAGCCTGGGGAAGCCTCCGATGTCTTTTCGAGGTCCATGGAAAAGACATCGGAGATTTTTTGTGAAGGAATTCCCAAAATTGCAATTGATATGGATCAGCGTATACTGAAGGTGTGCAGAACCTTTTGCAAGCCATAAGAGTCGCTGTACTAAGCAGGTTTATGAGACTTTCAGCCTGCTAAACGTGTAGTTAAGCTTCTTAACGGGAGGAAATAAGAACATGAGCACTTCTACCTATCGCTTACCCCTTCATGTAACGCCGCGCCGGTATGATCTCTGGCTCGATGCGCAGCTCGGCCGTGAGGACTTCTCCGGCCAGGTGGTAATCACTCTCCGTCTCCATCAGGCAACGGACACCATTGATCTGCACGCCAGGGAGCTCGCTATTCTGGATGCAAATCTGATCGTGAATGGGCAGACCTGTCCCGCCGCAGTCACGCTGGATCCCGACAATGAGAGAATGGTCCTGCAGTTTCCACAGACTTTCCCGGCGGGTGAAGCCTCTCTGGCTCTGACCTTCCGTGGAAAGGTCAGCCAGACTCTCAAAGGACTCTACCTGGCACAAGATCGACCGGAGCAGTTGCTCTGCACGCAATGTGAAGCCACAGATGCACGCGCTATCTTTCCCTGTTTTGACGAGCCCGCGTTCAAAGCCCAATTCGCCCTGGAAGTCACGACGCCAGATCCGGTGGTGCTCGCCAATACACCACTGCTGTCCGTGACTGACAATCATGGGACGAAGACATGGAAGTTCGCGCCGACAAAAACCATGTCGTCGTATCTGGTGGCGCTGGTGATCGGCGATGTGGCTAGTACGGCTGAGAAGGTTGTGAATGGCATCCCTTTACGAGTCTGGGCGATGCGCGGCAAAGAACACATGGGTACTTTTGCGCTGGATTACACAGCCCGGCTCCTACCCTGGTATGAAGAATATTTTGGCACACCCTATCATTTCGATAAATACGATCAGGCGGCAGTTCCCGGCTTTGCAGCGGGCGCCATGGAAAATAGCGGACTGGTGGTCTTTCGCCAGAATCTGCTGCTCATGGAGCCAGAGACCAGCTCCTGGAAACAGGAGAAGGCAATGGCGCATGTGATCGCGCATGAGTTTGCCCACATGTGGTTCGGCAATCTCGTGACCATGCAATGGTGGGACGACCTTTGGCTCAACGAGGCGTTTGCAGATTGGATGAGCCTGCGCGTCATCTCCGAAATTTCACCGGAGTACCACATCTGGAACGATTTCGAGGAAGTTAAGAATTACGCGCTGACGGAAGATGCTCTCGCGAACACACATCCCATCTACTCACAGGTGGAAACTCCCGCGCAGGCGGAAGAGTTATTTGATGCGATTACCTACCTGAAAGGCTGCGCTGTGCTCCGGATGTTGGAGACATTCCTGGGATCGGACACCTTTCGAAGCGGTCTACGAACGTACATGCAGGAATTTGCCGAACGGAATGCCTGCGGCGCCGATCTGTGGAGGCATTTACAGGCTGCCTCGCAACAACCCGTGACACAGATCATGGAAAGCTGGATTTTGCAGGGCGGCTATCCATGCGTCACTGTGACTCCCGAAGGGCCGCAGCTTCAATTCAGTCAGAGGCGCTTCTTTGCGAAACCGCAATCTGCGCAGGATCAACCCCAGCTCTGGCACATCCCGCTGCTCATCCGATATCAAGATGACGCAGGGACTCATGAACATCACTACCTCCTCTCCGAGGCGACGGCTGCTGTCCATTTGCCAATACAGGGAGAACTACAATGGTGTTACCCGAACACCGAGCAGATTGGCTTTTACCGACAAAGTCTTTCCCCTACCTTATTAGACAAGACCCTGCTGCACCTTGATCAGCTCAGTGCGGCGGAACAAATCGGCTTCCTGAGCGATCAATGGGCGCTGACCCGTAGCGGGCAGCAATCCATCACCACCTTCCTGAACGTCCTGACAGCCATGTCTGCACACACGGAGCATCACAACGTGTTGTCCGACATCGTTCAGGACCTGAAAACTCTCGAGCAAATGGTGGAAGATCTTGGGAATACGATGGTCCTACAGCGATACCGGTTGTGGGTCAAGAGTCTGTTCGAGGCAAGGCTGAAGTCCTTCGGCTTTGAGCCACAACCGGGCGAGTCTATGGAGGTCTCACAGCAGCGCATCTCGGTCATCAAAGCCATGACCATCCTGGCACATGATCCTGAGGCAGTTGCCCAGGCACGCGTCCTGGCAGAGCGTGAGGCTGCCGACGCCCAGAGTGTGGATCCCAATCTCGCTGCCATACTTGTAGAAGCTCACGCTCAATTCGGCAATGATGAGTTATTCAAGCGCTACGTGGATATTTACCAGCAGCGCAAAACCAATGGCGCCCCGCCGCAAACAGTCAATCGTTATCTTTACAGTTTTGCGGCTTTCCGGCTGCCAGAGCTGGTGAAGCAAACACTGAGCCTCCTGGAGGAAGGCGTCCTCCCAAGGGAGGCAACTCTGCCGGTCCTGTATCAGATGCTCGACTCCCATCATTCGCAGATCGCAGCCTGGGAGTATATCAAGAGCAACTGGCAGACGATCAAGGAGCTAGGTATCGGTACAAGTGAAGTGATCAAGGACATCGGCAAGCTTCCCTATTCCATGCGCGGTGATCTGGTCGAATTCTGTGAAGTGAATGTGAAAGGCATCGCGGATATTGCCTATGGGCAGGCGCTGGAAACTATGGATCTGCTAGCCGAATTCCAGGCACGCACCAAACAGGATCTGGTAACGTGGTGGAACCATGCCGGGCTGGAGAGTACAGCCTAAAAAGATCTGTCTACTCACTTATCGGTGGGGAAACGGTATTAAAAAAACAACTCCAAAAGATTGATTGCAAAACGAGCGTAAAACAGGCTGAGGACGCGATCTTCAGTCTGTTTTATTGGGAATCATTTTCTTGCACTTTTGGAAACTCGGTTTGAGAAAACGCAAACTATAATCGGGCGAACACTATACCCTATCGAGGAAAATCACTATGAAATCGTTGCGTTTTCTTGGAAATGAAATCTTACTCGGCACGCTGATCGCGGTTCTGAGCGTATTCACGGCCGTCGCCAGCTACCAGGGCTCCATTGCGGACTCGAAGCAAAATGAGAACGAGGTCAAAGGCATGCAGAGCCTGAACGACGGCAATGCGGAATACTTGAGCGCCAACCAGTTCATCGTCTATGATTACAACATGTATGATGGCTGGTACACGGCAGACACAGCCGATAAGGAAGAATATTATCAAACCAGCTATTCCCCGGAGCTTCAAGAGTCCATTGCTGCCAATGCGGATGACCCATTCAGTGAGGCGTACTACGATGCCATGTACGCCTCTGCCAATGATTACTGGACGGAATCGGATGCCGCCTTTGGAGCAGCCGGTCAATGGGATAACCGGGGTGATGGGCTCCAGCTTGTCATGCTGATTATGGCGCTGGGTCTGGCATTCGCCGCCTGGGCATCCCTGCTCAGTTCAGAGAGCAATATGCGCCTGTTCTTCTCGGCTCTTGCTGTCATCATGTTGGTGTTTGGATTAATTTCTTATCTTGGTGTGCCCACGATAACCGCCTAGAATTTGGACAATTGCGGAACAGACCTGCCCAAAAGGCAGGTCTGTTTTGATTATAATTACGAGCATGGCAACCGCAACCAGTGAGTATGAAGCGCAGCTCCTCCGCTGGCGCGCCCTGAAGTACAACGAGCGCGTTGGTGAAAACGGCTGGATGGCTCTAGCAGGGCTAAGCTGGCTAAAACCCGGCAGGAACTTGGTGGGCTCGAACACGATGTGCGAGGTCACTTTGCCAGACCGCGCGCCGACGTTTATGGGGCTCATCGAAGTGAGTGGAAAAACAGTCCGTTTTCAGGCGGCGGACGGCGTTCCAGTGCTCATCAATGGGAAACCAGCAAAGAAGACAATTCTTAAGTCCGGCAAAGATCCAAAACCCAGCTACATTACCTGGAATGATATTCGAATGGTTCTACACGAACATGCCGGAAAATACGCCATTCGTATCTGGGACAATCAGAGAAGGGAGCGCTTTACCCTCCCTTTGTTGAAATGGTTTCCAGTCAACAAACGCTTTCGCTTGAACGCGCGGTACACACGCTACCCGCAGCCTAAAATTTCGGAGCAGCCAGATACATATGGCGAAATGGTCGAAGATCGTCTGGACGGGTATGTCTCATTCCATTTCGAGGGGAAAACGTATAAGCTCGATGCAACCGAAGTCAAGGATCAAAAGTTATTTATCAAATTCAGGGATATGACCAGTAGCAAAGAGACTTATCCCCCAAGCCGTTATCACTACACCGAGCCGATGAAAGATGGCAAGGTGATTGTTGATTTCAATTATGCCTACAGCCCACCATGTGCGTTTACAGAATTTGCTACCTGTGTCTATGCACCTCAGCAAAACCATCTTCCTTTCCGGGTGGAAGCAGGGGAGATTTATAGAGGATAATCACCACATGACAAACAATGAGTACGAAGCGAGCATCCTGAAATGGCGGCAGGAAGTAGATCACAATATCCGTCGCGAAAACGGCTGGTTGGCGCTGGCAGGTCTGTTCTGGCTTCGCATGGGCGCCAATCTCATTGGCTCCGACCGGGAAAGCGATATTTTGCTGCCGCCACGTGCACCCGCCCGGCTTGGCACGTTTGAGTTCGACGGAAACAATGTGACATTGTATGTCGAGGCCGATCTGCCGGTAGAGGTCAATGGCGTCGTGGCTCAATCTGCGCTGCTGGATGCCGACCAAGAGGATGTGCCCAGCTTTATCACGTTCGAGGAGATACGGATGGTAGTCCTGCGCCGCTCGAAAGGAGTGGGGATCCGCGTCTGGGATAATGCGCGCGAGGCGCGCCGCACGTTTCCCAGCCGGGAGTGGTATCCCGTTAAAGAAGAGTATCGCGTCTCTGCCACATATACCCGTTACGAGACACCGAAGATCGTGAAGATGCCCGATATCCTCGGCGCCATTCTGGATGAACCGATGCAGGGGTTTGTCTCCTTTGAGCTTGGAGGAAAGAATCACGAATTGATAGTGGAAGAATTGCCAGACCATCGCCTTTTCATCCAATTCATGGACCTGACCAATGGCAACCCGACGTATCCTTCCGGACGGTATCATTACACGGACGCGCACACAAATGGAAACGTCTATGTTGACTTTAACAAAGCCTATAGCCCGCCCTGTGCCTTTACAGAGTTCGCCACCTGCACCTTCCCGCCCCAGGAAAACCACCTGGATATCGCCATCGAAGCGGGCGAGATTTACCCGGAGCAACACTAGATACCCGTTCGTTGCCGGCACTTCGATTGCGTAGCAGGCAGCGCGAAGTATCTAAACAAAAGCCGACTCACAGCGAGTCGGCTTTTTGCATTGCCTTAAAACGTTAGGCGAAGAGCCGGCTGAACCATTCCGGCACAAAGTACCCGCCGACTCCAAATCCCCATTTTAGAATACAACAGGTAAGGAAGATCGCCACACCTAAACCGATCATGAAGTAATCGCGTGGCTGATAATGCAGCTCTTTTAGCCACGTACGCGGTTTTGTCCCGAACGCTCGCAGATCCATCGCGTCGATCACCTCTTCCCCCGTGACAGTAGACTGCATTACGACAGGAATAACGAGGGGCGCAAGCCGCTGGATGCGCGCCACAATGCCGCCCTTCAGCTTATCCATTTCGTAGCCGCGAGCGCGCTGGGCGTCCATCGTGATGGTCAGGTCACGTGCAAAGGTGGGCATGAAGCGGAATGCAAGGTCCATCGTGAAAGATACTTTATCTGAAATGCCCATTCGCCGGAACGCTGTCCCAAAAATATTGGGGTCAGTTGTATAGGGGATCATGATTGCAGGGATTGCCATCGTTAACATGCGCATGATTTGGATCAGCGCAAACCAGATCTTCGATATCGTGACTGGCACCCATCCAACCATAAACACTACAGGCGAGTCAATACTGGTCACCGAGGAAGGACCGCCGCGCCCGGAAAGCATCCCATTCAAGCCAACGATAAAGAAGACCAGGACGATAATGTAAGTCCACGTGCGCCGGACATCCTTCCACTCGATCCGTGCCATCAAATACAGGGTCAGCGAAATCACGAACAGCGGAAGGATAATGCGGTAATCCCAGATCTCCGGAATGGTCAGTGCAGCGATGACACATGCCATGTAGATAAATCTGGTGCGTGGATCCAGGCGTTGGATGAAGGTGTTGCGCAGACGGTACTTCCAGGTGACAAGCATTGGTTAGCGGCCTCGTCGTGCTGCCACGGCGGCAAAGGCGATCATGAGGATGGGAAGCAGGATGACTGTGACAATCAGATTGCCGAGGAATGCCGGGACGAAGTAGCCGAGGAGCGCAGTATTCAAGTCGATGCCGCCTACGAACATCTCTGTCAGCGAGGCAAACAACATGCCCACGATGATACCCAGTGTGCCCCAGCCGACTGCCTTCATAATATCGTTGCGGGCGCGGAAGTCATTGATGGCAGCCATGATCAGCCCCGGGATCATGCCCATCAGGCCGCTGCCCACACTCCAGTTCCAAAAGACGCCCCAGCCCGTCAGCATGTCGCCCAGCGTGTTGCCGATGATTCCGGCTAGCAAGCCGACCCACGGACCGTATGCAGCGCCGAAGAAGATCAGCACGGCGACTGCCGGGCGGAAGGTGACATTGCCTGCCGCCGGAAGCGGGAAGATATTCGTCGCCCACGAGAACACCCCGTAGAGCGCCGCCCCAATGGCGCCGTACACCACCTGACGTGTACCGAACTCCCATGTATTAGCTCTTTCGTTCATCTCTCTCTCCTTTTCAAAAGTTTGAATACGGGCTGACCCATTCTAAATAACCCTGTATGAGGGTATACGTTGCACTATTTCTCGTTCCCACGCGAGCACCAGGACTGCGTGAGCGGAGAGACAGCGTTCTTCTGTCCCGTGGTCGAGGCGCAGGTTTTGCCTATGCGATCGCGCTTTGACTGCACTTCTCGAAAGGCACTCGTCGTTCCGTTCAGTGCGGCTAACTATACGCCGCCAGTTCCTCGGCGGCAAGGAAGCGCTTAGTTTGGGGAAGCATCTCTACATTAAGACGCAGCAGCGAGGTTGGGCGAACCCGGTAGCGCATGAGCAAATCGAAATCCTTGAGCACTTCTTCGGGCGGGCCGTCGGCAACGATATGCTTATCACCGACGAGCAAAACGCGGTTGGCATAGGTGATCGCCAGGTCCAGATCATGCGTGATAAACATCGTCGCCGCAAAATTTGCTGCTACCAGGGATTGCGAACCATCGGCAACCGGGCGGCACATCTCGTCCATGAAGTGCGTGTAATTGGCATAATCCTGCCCGGCAGTCGGCTCATCCATGATAATGACCTGCGACCGCATGGCTAGCACCGCCGCAATCGTCGTCCGTTTTTGCTGGCCGAACGAGAGTCCCAGCGGCGGGTATTCTTCCAGCCCTTTCAAATTCACAGTGGAAAGACTTTCTGCCACTGCCTTTTCCATCGCATCTTTTTTGAACTCCAGGTTTTTTGGTCCGAACTCCAGCTCTTCCCGCACCGTCGGTGCGAAGAGCATGTGCGTGGGGCTCTGGAACACAAAACCCAGCACACGCGCGATCTGGGCGATGCTGACGGTACGCGTGTCTTTGCCGTCTATCAGCACACGACCGTTCGTCGGTTTCAATAACCCGATGGTATGTTTGACCAGCGTCGATTTGCCCGAGCCGTTCGGTCCGAGCACGGCGATCAGGTCCCCGTGACGGATGGTGAGGTTGACATCCTGCAGGACGAGCGGCGTCTCCTCGCTGTAGCGGAAATCCACGTTTTCGAAAACAATTAAAGGATCGCCTTGCAGAGTGTTTGGAGAGAAATCAGGTTTATCGATCTTCTCCCCCATTTGCCGGACCCGTTTCACCACCCAGTCTGCAGGGAGTTTTACTTCGCGATGGTTGATCTCTACAGGCAGGTCTTCAATAGGACCGAGGTATTTTACCTGTCCCGCCTCCATATACATCAGGCGGTCTGGTCGCGCCGCGATGGCGTCCTCGACGCGGTGTTCGATCAGCACGACAGTCTTCCCCTCATCTGCCAGGCTGCGGAACACCTCCAGCGCCTCGTAGGCGGAGGCAGGGTCGAGCGAGGCAAGCGGTTCATCGAGCAGCAGAACAGACGGGTTCATTGCCAGCAGGCCGGCAAGAGCCACTTTTTGCTTTTCGCCGCCGGAAAGATTGAACGTCTCGCGGTCACGGAGATGTTCGATCCGGAGGCGCTCCATGGCTTGATCGACACGTGCTACGATCTCGGCGCGTGGCAAACCTAAATTTTCCGGTCCGAAGGCAACCTCATTGAAGACGTTGCTGGCGACGATCTGGCGTTCGGGGTCCTGTAACAGCGTGCCCACGATTTGCGCTATATCGGCGATCTGCATGTCAGACACATCAGTTCCGTGGAGCAGCACTTTGCCTTCTCGTTTCCCCCGGTAGGAACGCGGAATCAAGCCGTTGATACAGCGCGCCAGTGTGGTCTTACCGCAGCCACTGGAGCCTGCGATCAGCAGCATTTCCCCGGGTTTGAGCTCCAATGAGATGTTTTGTATGGCTGGTTCAGGTCGAGTGCGATATTGAAACGACAGGTTTTCGATCACCAACGGGGATTCAGACATGGGTTTTCCTGGGGCGAAGTTTGGCACATTATATAACAAATCTATCGCGCTGAGCGGAGCCGTTGGCACAAACAAAAACTCCGCAGTTCTGACAACTGCGGAGCTTTTCTACTGCAAATATTGCGCAAATACCGACTCGAATTCTTCCTCTGAAGTATAACCCACCCATTTCTTCAGCAGGTTCCCGTCTGCATCGAGCAAATAAATTTCTGGCTGATAATAAAACCCAAGCGCCTGCTGGAAGTCAAACGTACCTGGATCATCGGCATCCAAATACGTAAACTGGATTTTACCGAAATACTCTGCTTCAAGCCCATGAACCATGGGCGCCATGGCGCGGCAGGTACTTCAAGTAAAGCGGAAGAATTCCACAAACTGCAACCCGCCAGATGCCAGGCTGACCGTCGTGGGATCAGTGGCGTGGAGTTCTGGTCCGCGGGAAGTGGCGATGGGAAGAGGCGTCGCCTCTTGGCTTGTAGCAGGCTGGACTGCTGAATCATCCGTCGGCGCGGCAAGAGTTGGCGGCTCGGTCGCTACCGCGGGCAGATTTGTAGCAGTCGATGGCGACGCGCATGCTGCCAGCAGGACCATACATAAAGAGAGAAAGAGCGACTGTTTCATCAAGTTTCTTATGAACGTTATAGCATAAAATCCTTAAGCAAATATTACAGATAGAACACGTACTCATCTTTGACGTTCGTGAAATCCTACGCTATACTGTATTTAGTTCGTTCGTTATCGGTTTGGATCATTCGGCAGTTTTCTTACTTTCGACGACATAACTGGCGAACCAAGAAACTACCTGACTACAAGATTACCAAATTATCCAACTAAATAGAGGAGGCTGTATGGCTGATTTTAAGCTGACCTATTCCACGATGTTCAACCCTCCGGAAGAACTGCACAAAGGCTTCGACAAGGCAGTTACCAAGCTTAAGACGAACCTCGGCAAGGAATATGGGATGTTCATCGGCGGCAAGGATGTTTTTACCAAGGAAAAATTTGAAGACCGTTCTCCTGTTAATACGGATTGGGTCCTGGCAACCCTGCAAAAGGGCAACGCTACCCATGCCAATATGGCGATCGAGGCGGCTCGCAAAGCCTACCCGGACTGGAGCCGCACACCCTGGAAGAAGCGCGTCCAGTTGGTGCGCAAGGCGGCTTCGCTGATCGAGAAACGGATTTTCGAGCTTGGCGCAGCCATGGCGCTGGAAGTCGGCAAGAACCGCATGGAATCGCTCGGCGATGTGCAGGAGACCGCCGACCTTATGTATTATTCCGCCAAGATGATGGAAGAGAACGACGGTTTCATCAAGCCAATGGGGAAAGATCCGCTCGTTGGCTTTGACTCCACCAACGTTTCGGTCCTGCGTCCCTATGGCGTCTGGCTGATTATCAGCCCGTTCAATTTCCCCTTCGCCCTGACAGGCGGACCAACCGGCGCGGCGCTCGTGGCGGGCAACACAGTCGTCATCAAGCCTGCAAGCGACACCGCCTGGATCGTACGGCTTTACGCAGAATGCCTACGCGACGCGGGCTTCCCGGACGGCGTGGTGAACTTCGTCACCGGTGGCGGATCCACAGTCGGACAGGCGCTGGTGGATAATAAAGAAGTGGATGGCGCCACGTTCACTGGCTCCTTCGATGTAGGCATGAAGATGTATCGCGACTTTGCCCAGCGCAATTACGTCCGCCCGATCATTCTTGAGCTGGGCGGTAAGAATCCTGCAATCGTCTCCCGCAATGCCAATCTCGAAGATGCAGCGACCGGAATCGTCCGCTCGGCGTTTGGCTTACAAGGGCAAAAGTGTTCGGCGGCTTCCCGCATCCTTGTGGAAGAGCCTGTCTATGAAGATCTGCTCGGCAAGCTAAAAGCCAAGACCGAAGCCCTGGTCATCGGCGATCCCACGGAGCGTTCTACCTATCTGGGACCGGTGATTAACCAGGGCTCCTACAGTGACTTCAAGAACTTCACCGAAGAGATTGATCAGGCTGGCGGCACCTTCCTCACCGGCGGTCATGTGAAGACTGGTGGCATTTTCGACAAGGGCTATTACTGCGAACCAACATTCGTGACAGACCTGCCCTATGAGCATCGTCTCTGGCAGTACGAGATGTTCCTGCCCATCACGACGATTGGAAAGGTCAACAACCTGGAAGAGGCGATGCAGATCGCCAACAGTGTGAACTATGGGCTTACCGCAGGCTTCTACGGTTCCGGCAAAGAGGTTGAGTGGTTCTTCGAAAATATCGAATCCGGCGTGACCTATGCCAACCGTCCGCAGGGCGCTACCACCGGTGCCTGGCCTGGCTTCCAACCCTTCGGCGGCTGGAAGGGCTCGGGCGCCACAGGCAAAAACGGCGGCGGGTATTATTACGTGCAGCTTTACATGCACGAGCAGATCCGCACCCGCGTTCGCGCTGTCAAAGCAAATGGGAAAGTCAGCACCAGGAAATCGTCCGTGAGAAAGACCGTGAAGAAGGCTGTGAAGAAAGTCGCGAAGGCTGTACGCAAGTAAACATCTGACCCTTCCCCTCGTCGGGGAAGGGTCTTTATTGACACCAATATGCCTTGGAACCCAAACCAGTATCATAAGTTTCAAGCCGAGCGTTCGGCACCGTTCTTCGACCTACTCGCATTGGTAGAGTTACGCCCTCATCTAAAAGTGGTCGACTTGGGCTGTGGCACCGGAGAACTGACGCGTCACTTGGCAGATGCCCTGCCGGGCAGCGATGTGACTGGTGTCGATTCCTCGTCACAAATGCTCGAAAAGGCTGCGGCATATGCAAGTCCGCGTCTGCGCTTTGAGCGGGGAGATCAAGCCCAGTTGACTGGCGAGTGGGACCTCATCTTTAGCAACGCAGCCCTACAATGGTCAGAGAATCATAGCGAATTGATTCCCCAACTCTATGAGAGATTGTTACCGGGGGGGCAAATTGCCGTACAGGTGCCCTCCAACCATAACCATATCTCCCATCAAATCTACCGCGAGGTAGCAAGTGAAGAGTCCTTCAAGACAACCTTGAACGGCTTTCAACGATACGCTCCCGTACTGTCGATCGATGAGTATGCACAGTTATTCTTCAGATGTGGCGCAGAAGATATCAACGTCTTCGAAAAAATCTATGCCCACGTGTTGGAAGACTCGGAGGCGGTGGTAGAATGGATTTCAGGCACGGCGCTCATCCCCTACTTTGAGCGGTTAGGCGAGCATAGAGAAATGTTTGCAAATGCGATCCGTATAAAAATGAAGGCTGCACTGCCTGAGAGTCCCGTTTTTTATCCATTCCGTAGAACCTTATTTTCGGCTAGAAAACCCATCACCTAATAGACCGGACAGGCCTCACAATTAAGACGGTTATCCTGACCTGGTATGGAAAACCAGAGTCATGATCCGCTTGATTCTCTTATAGACTTGTGAGGGCTGGAGAGACCTATGAGTTCCCCTCAAGGATTTAACCGCAAGGAAGTCGTTCATCGCATCGGAACGTTCTTTATCATCTTAGGGATAGGCTTGCTTGCCTTCTTTTTACTTTCGGAAGCCGCCCGGCAGGTCTCGTTCGAATATTTTTGCTGGAGCGTCCTTCTACTCGTCGTCGGCTTTTTATTTCGCGGTCGCTTCAAACGATCGGTGACACCGAGCGGAAGATTTAGCCTCGTAAAACGACTGATGCCAAAGGCAAAACAGGAAGCCAAGGATAAAAAGAAATGACGAAGCTCGTTCCGCTCTCAGACGCCATTGCAGCCCATGTGAACGATGGTGACGTGCTTTACGCGGCAGGATTCACACATCTCATTCCCTTTGCCGCCGGGCACGAAATCATCCGCCAGGCAAAGAAGAATCTGACACTCGCCCGCGCCACACCGGACCTGATCTACGACCAGATGGTCGCGGCGGGCTGCGCTCGCAAGGTGATATTTTCATACATGGGCAACCCTGGAGTGGGATCGCTGCGCATCGTACGTTCAGCAATTGAGCAGGGGAAACTGGAATGGGAAGAATATTCCCACTTCGGGATGATCACTCGTTTGCAGGCGGGGGCTTCAGGGCTGCCATTCCTGCCGATGAAGCAGACTGGCGCCATCGACCTGGAGAATGCCAATCCAAATATCAAGCGCATCCCCGACCCGTTCGGGGGCAAGGACGTAATCGTGGTCCCTGCCTTGAACCCGGACGTAGCGATTGTCCATGTACAGCGCGCCGACGCAAACGGCAATGCCCACTTATGGGGCATCATCGGCGAACAAAAGGAAGCCGCGTTCGCCGCCAAAAAAGTGATTCTCACCGCAGAGGAGATCGTGGACGAATCGGTTATCCGCTCGGACCCGAACCGCACGATGATTCCCGGAATCGTGGTCAGCGCAGTCTGCCATGTGCCGTTTGCGTGTCATCCTTCGTATGCACAGGGGTATTACGACCGCGACAATGAGTTTTACCTGGCGTGGGACAAGATCAGCGCATCTGGAGAGTCGACAAAAGAATACCTCGATGAATGGGTCTATGGTGTAAAGGATTGTGGTGAATATTGGGAGAAACTTGGCAGAGAGACCCACCAGCGACTCAAAGTTCCCCAGCAGATGAGCCAGCCGATTAATTATGGGAAATATTAATAACCACGTGATGAACTTTGATTTTGGCGGTGTAGGTCAGCCGTTCCATGAAAGTATGCAATCATTTCTCAAAGAAACCCCACAGGTCTCGAGCACTTCATAGCATTAGGAGATATCTCGAGAGGACAGTTAGGGTTTGAAAAGGAATTTATGAACGCAACTCAATATTCATCCGCCGAACTCATGATTATCAATGCTGCACGCCTGTTGCGCGACGGCGATGTGGTCTTTGTCGGTGTCGGGCAGCCCAATCTCGCCTGCAATCTTGCCAAGCGGACGCACGCGCCAAACCTGGTTATGATCTACGAAGCAGGTGTGATCGGTGCGGAACCCGCGCGCCTCCCGCTTTCCATCGGCGACCCCACCCTAGTCAGCGGATCGTTGTCAGTCGTCAGCATGTACGATATATTTGCCAACTACCTCCAGCGCGGCAACGTGGACGTGGGTTTCATGGGCGGCGCGCAGATTGACAAATACGGCAACATCAACGCGACGGTGATCGGTGGCTACGACCATCCTAAAGTCCGGCTGCCCGGCTCGGGTGGGTCGCAGGAGATTGCCGCCTGGGCAAACCGCTGCTATATCATGACGCCCCACCAAAAACGTCGCTTCCCCGAAAAAGTAGAGTTCATGACCTCTGCAGGATTTATTAGCGGTAAAGGTGATCGCGAAAAAGCAGGCTTGCGTGGCGGAGGGATGCTGGCTGTTGTGACGGACATCGGGATGATGGAACCTGACGAAACCAGCGAAATGATCCTCACAGCCCTGCATCCCGGTAAGACGGTAGAACAAGCCAAAGAAAACACAGGCTGGGACTTAAAAGTGGCGGATGCATTACAGACAACCCAATGGGTGACGGAAAGCGAATTGAGGATTTTGCGCGATGAACTCGACCCCATCGGGATTTATCTCAAAGGGGGTGGGTAACATGTCTGAAATCCAACCCACCCGAGAACGATCCACACTCACTCGGATCTTCCTTTCTCCCGATGAGCCTCGCTTACGCGCAGGCTGGCGGTTGCTCATACAAACCGTTCTCTATCTCGGATTACAAGTCTTATTCTTCCTGGTGCTTATACTGTTATTCGGTCCCATTGGGCAATCGACTCGATCCATTCCCCTTCAGATTCTCAATTTTCTGGCAACAACGATTTCCGTCTTTGTCGCCCGCCGCTGGCTGGACAAACGTTCCATTGAAAGCCTGGGCTTGAAACTCGATGCTCACACCTGGCTGGATATTCTGGCAGGTATCGCTATTAGCCTGATACAAATGGGATTCATCTATGTAGCGATGCTGGGGCTTGGCTGGCTGACCTTTGAAGGGTTTGCCTGGGAAATAGACCCTCTAGGTATTGTCATTAGCAATGTTTTCTTCTTCTTTGTCATCTTCATCTTCGTCGGCTGGGATGAGGAATTACTTTCACGCGGTTATCATCTACAAACGCTCGCCGGCGGACTCAATCTGTTCTGGGCTGTCGTCCTTTCTTCTGCCGTATTTGGTCTTCTCCACCTTGCCAACCCGAATGCCACCTGGGTCAGCGCGGCGGGAATCTTCCTTGCCGGCCTATTTCTGGCATATGGTTACATCCGCACAAGACAGCTTTGGCTTCCAATCGGGCTGCACATCGGCTGGAATTTCTTCGAGGGCGTTGGGTTCGGGTTTCCTGTCTCTGGGCTCGAGGACATCTACAAACTGCTTAGAATTCAGGTTCACGGACCCGAGATTTGGACAGGCGGCGCTTTTGGTCCTGAGGCAGGTTTAATTGTGGTGCCAGCCCTGCTGCTTGGCGCACTTTTGATCTATCTCTATACAGCACAGCGAAAAACTTGAATTCGAATGCCTACCTTCCGAACATCGCAAACCGTTCACCTTCCCGCGCAAGCGATACAGCGCGCGAAAGCCTTCGCGCAAGCTGTTGCAGACACAGTGAATTACGAAGATAGCCATCAAACAAAGAGGAGAAAAATTCACGACGATCATTTCGTCAGCAAGCTGGGGGAAGAAGCAGTGCGGCTGGTATTCGAATCTCGTCATTGCACCGTGGAGGGTCCGGACTATTCGATTTACGAAAGCAGGCAAAAGTCCTGGTCTGCGGACCTGAAGATCAACGCTTTGGACGTCGCCGTTAAAACACAGCGGCGTTCCGCTGCCAACCGTTACGGTCTCTCCTGGACCTTTCAGGATTCGCCGAAACGCCGCGACCCCATCCTCTCCATGCCTGAAGCCTGGGTTTGCCTGGTGGTTTATGAGGATAAAAAGCCGGGCTACGAATGCGTAGTCTATCCATTACGGAAGATCAAACATCTGATTTTCGAGCCGCCGCGGCTCAGTCGGCTGGTTGGAAAGAAACAGGCTGTTTATTTGGAGACACTGCAAAAACACAAGATATTTTAAGAAAGATAACAGTCTAAACGCCGAAACGTTAAGCATAGTGCGAAAGGAGCTACCCATGGAAACATTAAAAGATCCCGTCTGTGGTATGGACATCACTTACGAAACAGCACAAGCCCGCTCGGAATATAACGGGCAAACCTATTACTTCTGCTCTCTGGGCTGCAAGGAGGAGTTCGACCAAAACCCTGAAAAGTATGTGATTCCGACGCAAACTGCCCACACGTAAGAATACCGAAAATAAGATATCAGTAAAACAGGAAGCCTCGCGGACAAAAGTCCGCGAGGCTTTTCATTTCGTAGTTCAGTAGGCTATGAGTCTGCAACTTTCTGCCAGGGCTTCGCTTCGAGGTAAGCTTTGATCTCTGTGAAGGGAGCATTCTTCACGTCAAGAACATGAAAGTGTAATCCTTCCTCGTCCAGCCGCCACTGCAGGTCATCCACTTCGCCAAGACACTCGTTGGTCTCTGTGTAATACGTGAAGCGTACAAAGTCTTTGATCACATCATAATTCGCCTGGCACTTACCAGTTTGTCCCTGCAATCCCTGCCAGACCCCTATGGATTTGCCATCTTTCAGCGTGAGTGTGTAAGTTCCTGCCCATTCCGCCTCTGCCACCGAGCGCAGCACCCCCCTCTGCACAAAGTCATCGGCGGTCAGCTCCACCTGCCAGACGCCATTCGGGAGCAATCCGGTGGACCATTCCTCGACCTTTTGCCATGGCTTCGCCTCGAAGTTGGCTTTCATCTCTACAAATGGAATATTTTTCGTAGCAAGCAGGTGAACGTGAAGTCCATCATCGTCCAGCCGCCACTGCAAATCCTCTACTTCGC
>DASSBC010000065.1:0-17445 GCA_035699125.1 Anaerolineales bacterium | reverse complement strand
TACATCCCTTTGGCAGAACATCCGGCATCGCTTCGAGAACTCGAGCGCGAGGTATTCCTTCCTCCCTCAAATGGCTGAGGATTTGGTTGTACTCGCATTTTTTGTCTTATCGATGGCTGCTCATCTCAGCGGGACTTTTTTCCCCAACATCTATGCACAATTCTGAGGCTCATGAAACCTGATCATTTCTATTTGCCAGCCCTTCAGCGATATCATCTGTGCTTTGTAGGGTTCTTGACCACGATGTTTGTTTCGGTCATGTTCATGAGTGTTAGACTGCAAGGATTGGGAACATTGGATGAAGACTTTTTCCAAAAGAATTTTCTGCTTGGAAGCTTTAATCGTCTGCGGATGAAGATCGGCGACCGTGTTTTCAATAATGTGCTCGTGGGAAAAGATGGATGGCTGCAGTTCACCGGGGATCACAACCTGGATGACTACCAAAATGCGCTGAATTTTTCAGCTGCGGAGTTAAGAACTGTCGCTGCCACGATTCAGGCTTGTCATCAATATGCTCGAGAGCGGAATATGACCTTCTTAATCGTGGTTCCGCCCAATAAAGCAAGTATTTACCCGGATAAGATGCCCGAACAAATGCAGCCTGTTGTCGATCTATCCCGAATTGATCAGCTCAATAACTATCTCAGAACGCACAACATTCCAGAAGTCGTCGATTTGCGGCCCGCTTTGCGGGAGGCTCGTCAGCAGCAGGACGTTTATTACAAACTAGGCACGCACTGGAATGAGTACGGAGCATATATTGCTTACGATACGATCATCCATACTCTTGCAAAAGACTATCCTGACCTGGAGCCTTACTCTGCCAAATTCCTTCGGTTTCGCCGCAACCCTGCGGAGTTGCTTTGGAGAGGCGATATAGACACCGCAAGAATACTTCAATTAAACCACTTGTCCCTGGAGCCCACTTTGTTCTTCACTCGCAACTTAGGGGAAGTGTATTCTACAATCGATTTCCCGAACGCCAACACAACGTATAGCTACCATCGTGTCTCCTGGATCCCGGATAGTCGGCTACCTTCTCTGTTGATATACCACGATTCATTTGGCGATGTTGGATTGAACAATTTCTTGGGATTGAGCTTTAGTAAGGTTCACTACATACACCGCAATTCCGCACCTGCATTCTTGAACTGGAAAACGATTGAACAATTTTCTCCAGATATCATTCTCTTCGAGATTGTGGAAAGAAATCTTATGGGGATTCAAAGTGAAATAGCAGGATGTACTAAGGTATGATCGTAGATGTTGTATATACGTTAGTGAGGTAATACACCATGAACTCGTATGCTCCTTATGACACTTTCCGCGCTTATAAAGTCAATCACAAATTGATTCTGGGTCTCGTAGAAGGTTTGAGTGATGAGCAGATCTTATGGAAACCTGACGGGTATAACAACTCCATCGGGTTCAACCTCTGGCATATTGCACGCTGGTCCGACAATCTGATCGCGGAGATCCGAAAGAAATTTCCCCAGTTGGATATTGACCTGGGGGATGCAACGGAGATATGGGAGCAAGAGTCCCTTGCACAGCACTGGGGACTTCCTCCTGTCCTTTACCCTGGCGGAACCGGATTAAGTGATGAAGACGCCGATGGCTTAAAGTTCCCCGTCAAAGAAGAGATGCTTGCCTACCTGCGAAAGACCTTTGCGCGGACAGAAGAATTCATTGAGAAATTCGATGCGCGCTACCCGGATTCCGAGTCCATAGCAGACGATGAATTGCTTAAAACGATATCGACGATTCGCTGGAACTTGTATTACTACTTAATGCATCACTGCCGCCATTTAGGGATGATGGAAGCACTAAAAGGCTTGCTGACAGGCAGAGGCTCCGCAGCGGCTTGACGCAGGTTTCAATTATATGATCTGATGATTCATTGTCGAAGAGCTTTCCTGCTTACAACTGACAGCAAATTACGCGTCTTTCTTTGTCACGCTTGGCAAGAAAAACTTTAGGTGCCAGGTTTTCGTGCAAATACATACGCCCGCTTCGTCGCAACCTCCACTTCGGGGTTGGGATCGCGCACCAGGGTTTCTTCCAACGTATAACCAGTTTCTTTCAACCACCCCTCCATCTCCTCGGGTTGATAAAACGCGAAATCCAAATGGACAGGCTTTCCCCACCATTCGTCAATGTGCTCGACTTCATGTCCGATGTGGAACGTGACGAGGAGCATGCCTCTTGGCTTGAGCACGCGTTTCATCTCGCGCAACGCATCGACGACCTGCCCGCGTGGCACATGGATGATGCAATAGAAGGCAGCGATCCCGCCCCAGGAATGATCTGGGTCTGGCAGGGCCAGCATATCGCCCCGATGAAAATGGATATCCGGGTTCAGCCGCTGTGCTTCAGCAACCATGCGCGGCGACAGGTCTACGCCTAAGGTGTTCACACCCTGACGGTGTAAATAGCGCGCAATCTGACCGGGTCCGCAGCCCAAGTCGCAGACCGGACCCAAATTTCCCACTGCTTGCGCAAGTCGATCCAGGCAAGCGCGGTCAAAGGGCTTGTCGTCCATTTCGTCCTTGAACCGCTCAGCGTATTCGGTCGCAACTTGATCATAACCTGTCTGTGTGTTTAAGATTGTATCGTTCATGTCTGCTCGTGAATCACAAAGGCGACCTGTTATCAGGTCGCCTTTGTCTACTATTTCCCTAAGCGCGCTCGTTCTTCCTCGATCACACTCTCTTCCAGCTTCTTGAACAACGGAGTTGGCTGTCTCAACAGCTTGTTAGGTTCCAGCTTGCTGGATTGCCACTGGGTCTGCTTGTCAGTCTGATGTCCATCTCGGTAACGGATTACATTATGTGTGCCGAGCGAATCTTTTACTTCTTCGATGTATTGCTCGCCGAAGAGCGTTGTGTCATATCCTAGAAAATGATGCAGCCTCTCCGATGTGAACGGCAGGAACGGCGCGAAGATCACTTTCAGCGAATCGATGGCCCGTAATGCAGTGTAGATGGTCTTAGCGGCTTCGGCTTTATCCTTTTTGATCTCCGACCAGGGGGACGTCTGGTCAAGGTACTGGTTGACCGCTGTCGCCAGTTTCATTGCCTCGCCAATCGCAGCGCGCAAACGTACGGTTTCCAGTTCTTTACCAACTGTATCGAACCCCGCTTCGACTGTACTCAGCAGATTTTGATCAATGGGGCGGAGGTTTCCAGGATCGGGTACGTGCCCTTCCCAATGTTTGTAGGCAAAGGACAGCACCCGGTTCACAAGATTGCCCCAGGTTGCGACCAGCTCGTTGTTGTTACGCGCCACGAAATCTGCCCAGTCCCAATCGCTGTCTTTTAACTCGGGCATGTTGACCGTCAGGTAGTAACGCAGCGCATCGGGGTCGTAGCGGGTGAGGGCATCACGTCCCCAGACTGCCCAATTGCGTGAGCCGCTGATCTTCTGCCCTTCCAGGTTCATAAACTGGTTGGCGGGAACATCGTAAGGAAGCGTGAGTGGCTTCTCGTCCTTTGCAAAGATCTTCAGGAACTCAACACCTGCGCCCATTAATTCGGCGGGCCACAGGGATGTGTGGAAGAAGATATTGTCCTTGCCGATGAAGTGAAATTGTTTCGCCTCCGGGTCGACCCACCACTCGCGCCACGCATCCGGCTGCCCCGAGATCAGGCTCCACTCGATCGGCGCGGAGAGATAGCCAATGACTGCCTCGAACCAGACGTAGATACGCTTTCCGGCTTCCGTCCAGCCCTCGATGGGGATGGGTACGCCCCAATCGAGGTCGCGCGTGATCGGGCGCGGCTTGAGTCCTTCTGCTTCGATCTTCCCCAGCGACTCGCCGATGACCGGTTCACGCAGATGGTCGGCGCGTTCCTGCAGGAACTTCTTGACGTCGGGTTCGAGCTTCGAAAGGTCCAGATAGAAATGCTCGGTCTCACGGAGCTCCAGCGCGCCCCCTTCCTTCGAGCGCGGGTTGATCAGCTTTTCCGGCTCGAGCACGTTGCCGCAATTGTCACATTGATCGGAGCGCGCACCTTCAAAGCCGCAGATATAACACGTCCCTTCCACGTAGCGATCCGGAAGAAATCTCTTGGACGAGGGCGAGTACCACTGTAAGGACTTCTGCGTGAACAGAAATCCGTTTTGCTTCAACGCCAGAAACATGGCTTGCGAGACCTTGAAGTGATTCTCGGTATGGGTGGTGGTGAACAGATCGTAGGTGATTCCCCAACCCTTGAACAGTTCGAGGAAACTATCATGGTACTGCTTATAGACTTCCTCAACAGGTCTACCTATTTTATCCGCTGCCAGCGTGACGGGCGTCCCATGCGAATCGGTGCCGCTGACCATCAGCACGTTGTTTCCTTTTAGTCTATGATAGCGCGCGACGATATCACCGGGCAGATGCGAACCGGTAATGTTGCCGACATGGATCTCGGCGTTTGCGTACGGCCAGGCAATGGCGATTAAGATGTTTTCAGCCATGATCGAACTCCCATATTCGTAAGTCGATATTCGGTTCTTTCGAGTCTTGAATATCGAGTATTTCCTCATAGAAACAAAAAAGCTGCCCGCATGACTGGGACAGCCTTAACTTTGTCAAGCGAAGAGTACACTGCTTCCCAGGCGCGCTATAACATCTCCATAGGCATGGACATGGTCACCCCTGGGAAAGCCGCTCGTGTATTCATAGCGCCAAGTTTACTATGTACTGTGTCATGTGGCAAGGAGGTCCATTCGTTTCTATTCATCGAGCAGGTCCTTAAGTGTTGCAAACGGAGAGTCATCGCCCTCCTGGCTATGACCGCAATCCTTTATGTTCAGATCCTGACCACATTCAATGCAAAGACCTTTGCAATCAGGGTCATGCAAGGGCTTGATCGGGATTTCTAGCAGTGCATATTCGCGGATAAGAGGAGCGAGGTCGATATGCGCGTCATCAGGCACGAGCAATTCCGATTCGCTCACCGATTTTTTATTGAAGGCATACAGCTCGGTAATCTCCCATTGCAGTGGATAATTGAACTCCTTCAAGCATCTCACACATTCAAGCGTTGTTTCCCCTGAAAACTTGCCCTGCACCACCAGCCCCTGTGGTGTGCGACCAATGTCTATCTTACCTGCGAAATTCCGCAGTTCAAAATCTTCGAGTATGACCTTCTCGATCTCAAATGGGATCTCGTGGCTGTAACCAACTTCTTCGTGAATAATAAAACCGACATTAATTCGAAAGGGTTTACGGGGATTAGGCATAGGATTTCTCTTTAGGGGACAGTCACTTCCATTAAGTATCCGTGAAGATGCTCGAAGGACAAAGTGGCAGCCGCTTGAATTAGATTTTTCGATCGACGATGAACTTCGCTAGGTTTTCCAGCGCTTCCCGCTCGGGGGAAATCGGCGCGTCGCTCAACGATTTTAAGGCACGATCGACGGCCTGCTGCGCTTCCTCCATTGCCTGCTGGATAGCTAAGCTTCGACGGATATCTTCCACCAACCGCTGGACTCGGTCCGGGTCCTTCCAGCCGCCCAGGGACAGGGACAGAACGTCAGGATGTTTCGGATTGGCTTCTGCATAATAAATAGCAGGTAAGGTAACAAGCCCATGAAGGAGATCAGACCCAATCGGCTTGCCAACCATAGCGGGGTCGCCCGTGAAATCCAGGATATCATCCACGATCTGAAATGCCATGCCAACTTCATATCCAAAGACTTTCATCGCCCCGCGCGTCTCCTCATCTTCCGTGGCGATCATCGCAGCAGCCAGGGCAGCCATTTCGAACAGGGAGGCCGTCTTGGCGTAGATGCGCTGGTAATAGTTATCGCGCTCTGCCATCCCGCGTGCGGAGAACAACTGAGTCAATTCGCCGTTGACGATGACCGCCAGAGTTTCGGCAAAGAGTGTCATCAGCGGCAGATAGTCTGTTTGGGCGGCTAGTTTAGCCGCGCGAGCGAAGAGGAAGTCACCCGTCAATACGGTAGCAGCGGGGGACCAGCGCGCGTTCAAGGTGGGCAATCCGCGGCGCAAAAGGGCGCCATCGATCAGGTCGTCATGAACAAGCGTGGCAGTGTGAAGCAATTCCACGGAAGCACCAAGCATGATCAATTTCTCTTCGGGCGCGCCCAGCATATTGCCGACCAGCAAGCCCAGGGTAGGTCTGATACGCTTGCCTCCTGCCGATAAGAGATGCTCCAGTGCCGATCGTAAATCCGGATGCTGATCTTCCCCCGCCTGTTCCCGAATGCGCTGTTCCACGAATCGAAGTTGGTCCTCTACCGATGTGAAAAAGGTGATTGAACTCAATCGTCAGCCTCCCAGCCGAACAGGTGCGCTGCGTTCGTAGCAGTACGATCCGCGACCTGCTCTCGGGTTGTCCCATGAAGTTCTGCAATTTTATCAGCAATGTAAATAACGAATTCGGGCTCATTGCGTTTCCCGCGGTGCGGGACCGGCGTAAGGAACGGCGCATCAGTCTCGATCAACAACTTTGTCAGTGGTAATTGTTTGATGATGGTTCGCTTTTCTTCAGCGTTTTTATAGGTGACCGGGCCCGTGACGCCAAGACAAAAGTTTATGGCAATAGCTTTGCGCGCTGCCTCAAGATTTCCATTGAAGGAGTGAAGAACTCCCGGTTTTTCCGCCAGTGGATTCTTCACCGCCGTTAATTCCCTGTGCCATTCGCTTAAGATGTTGAGCAGATCTTCCGATGCCTGACCCAGCCAGGCATCCTCTTCCTCGCGCATATGCACGACAACCGGTTTGTGGATAGATGCTGCCCAATGGAGCTGTCTCTTCAGAACTTCGATCTGGAAGGCGCGCGCCTCACGTTCTTTCACCCAGTAGTAATCGATCCCGATCTCGCCAATGGCGACAACTTTCTCGTGACCGGCTAATTGTTGCACGTCTTCAAAGTTCTTCTCGGAAAATTTATCCAGGTCTGTGGGATGGAAGCCTACCGCTGCGTAGACGTTCGGATACGTCTCCGCCAGATGGATCGCAGAACGACTCGATTCGAGGTCGAGTGCCGGGATGAGAATCCGGGTTACACCTGCCTGGAATGCGCGCTGAATTACAGACTCGCGATCTTCGTCAAATGTATTGAAATCCAAATGGCAGTGCGTATCCGTAAGCATTCCGATTGTGAAAATTATAACATATTAGAGGCGAATTGTCATATATCAAAAAGCCCTGCCAGCCTGGCAGGACTTTTTGCGCATCTGCATGTTACTCCGATGCAATTCCCGCAATTTTCAACCCATCCTGAAGGATCGCCTGTACCTTATCCTGGTGGGTGGTTTCACAGTAGACGCGCATGATCGGCTCAGTACCGCTAAAGCGGATCAATAACCATCCGCCATCTTCCAGCTTGAATTGGAAGCCATCGATCGTGGAAAGTTCCCTCACCTTTAATCCACCGAGGGTCTCCGGTTTTGCGTTCAGGATGAGCTGTTCGCGCGCTTTGCGATCGCCACTGAAAGGCGTGTCGATCCGGTCGTAATAATGCTCGCCGACTTTTTCAAAGAGCATCTGGAGCAATTCCGTGGGCTTTTTGCCCGTTTGCACCATAAAGTCCAGAATGTACAGGTTGGCAAGAATGCCGTCACGCTCGGGGACATTGCCGCGGAACGCATATCCACCGCTTTCTTCGCCGCCGATCATGGCATTCGTTTCGATCATCTTGGGCGCCACATATTTGAATCCCACTCCGGTTTCGTACACCGGCACATCGTACATCTTGCCCAGCTTGTTAAGCATTGTTGTGGTGGAAAGGGTCTTAACGATTGCACCGCGCTCTCCGCGCACCTCGAGCAGATATAGCGCTAACAGCGCGTAGACACGCAGCTGGTTGATGAACTCTCCGTTTTCGTCGCCAACGCCGCAGCGGTCAGCATCGCCATCGGTGATGAGCAATACGTCCGCATTGTTCTTCACGGTTGCCTCAAGTCCCACGTCAATGTTCGGGCGGATCGGTTCGGGGCGTTTCATTTCCGGGAAGGATGGATTACGCACATTATGGATCTCGATCACATGTGTCTTTCCGCCTTCCAGCAAGCGCGGGAACCAGCCAGCGCCGTTTCCCCACATCGCGTCGACCATCACAGTGAATCCGGCGTCCCTGATCCTTTGGAGGTCCACCAATCGCTTGAGATTTTCAATGTAGGCTTCCGAGGCATCGAATATCACGATCTTGCCCCCGCCCGTTCCCTCCTTGAATGGGAGGTGCTTCACCTCGTCGACCGAGTCGGGGATCAACGCCTCGATTCTTCTCAAGCCATCCGGATCGATCGCGCCGCCATTCTCATCGCGCACTTTGAATCCGTTGTCGGTGGGTGGGTTGTGTGATGCAGTGATATTCACTGCGCCACAAGCCTTCTTATGAACGACAGAAAAAGAAATGACAGGTGTGGGCGTTGCACCGTCTGTCAGGTACACGTTAAGCCCATTTCCCGCCAGCACTTCTGCTGTGGTTGCTGCAAAATCTTCGGATGCAAAGCGTTTATCGTGTCCGACGACTACCCATTCACCGGTTCTCCCCTGCTCAAGCAGATAGCTTGCAAAGCCCTGCGCCGCGCGGCGAACATTGTCGAACGTATAGTTCTCTGCAATCACACCGCGCCAACCATCCGTACCGAAACCGATCTTGTAGAGCATAAACGACTCCTCCTCAAAGAATAATACCGTTGTGATTATAAAGTAGAACGCCGAGAGTGCGAAGCACCCGGGAGTCTTATAGGAAAGTGTTAATCTTGGACCAGACGATTTTTAGCGGCATTGAAGCTAGCGTTTCTATTGAATGGCATGCTACAGGCAGCCACGAGTAGTCCCTGATGGTCTCGACAAATTGATTTGGCGCGCCTATACTACCGCTGTTTGCTTACATCACGAATGGAAGTATGAGGCGCACATGACAAAGCATCTCGTGGTTGTAGCGGGGAATATTGGCGTGGGAAAGACTTCGTTGACGGAACGGATCGGCGCGCGGCTGGGCTGGTGGACGGGTTATGAATCCGTTGCGGATAACCCGTATCTGGCGGATTTTTATTCCGATATGCATGCCTGGGCGTTCCATTTGCAAGTCTTTTTCCTCGGGCACCGCGCTGACCAATACATGGAAGCCGCCCGTGACCAGCGCTCCGCGATCCTGGACCGCAGTATCTATGAGGATTTTCATATTTTTGCGCGCGCCCTCCATCAAATGGGGGATATGGCAGAGCGTGATTACCTTGCCTATCGCCGCTTATTTGAGCTCGTGGTGAACAGTACGCCGCGACCGAACTTGTTGATCTATCTGAAAGCGCCCGTGCAGATTTTGATGGACCGCATCCGCCGCCGGGCACGTAATATGGAAACAGGCATTACGCCGGAGTATCTGACGTTGCTCGACTCATTCTATGATGACTGGCTGAGCGCCTTCGACCTGTGCCCGGTGCTAACCATTCGAACCGACGACCTTGACTATGTTCACCAATCCAATCATCTCGACACGGTCATTGAGCGCATCCAGGAAAAGCTGACCGGCAAGGAAGTGATGGAGTTTTAGGGTTACGTTTCGAAGCATTCTCCCTGAGCCAGGAAAATTCTGTATCGACCGTAATGTGAGGAACGGCAATAACCTTCCAGGCAAATTTCTTTTACATCTGCGTGTAAGGGTATCATTCAGAGTCTAACGACGTCTCGACTTCATAGGAGCATTGTATGGATATTGCCAACCAAAGCCAGCTATGGTCCAGGATCAAACCTGCCAAACCGACCCGCCAACAGCAAGAAGCGCGCATCGGACTGCTATTTATTGCGCCCTGGCTGATCGGGTTTGTTTTGCTGAAGGCTCTGCCGATTCTCGCCGCCTTCGGATTATCTCTCACCGATTTTAAGATGCTTACGCCGGAAGCGACCCAATTCATTGGTTTGGAAAATTACCTTCGTGTATTGCGTGACCCCGTGGCGGGTGCAAATCTATTTGCATCCATACGTTATTTCTTGCTGACCATTCCATTGGAACTGGTTGTGGCACTAGTGCTGGCTGCCGTTTTCACAAGTGACCGACTGAAGAATAAGCGCTTTTCACAGACCCTGATTTTCATGACCAGCATCATTCCTGCCACGTCCGTTTTCTTCATTTTCCTTGGGTCGCTGCAATATGCAGAACGGCTAATACTGACTCCGCTGCATTTGCCGCCTATCCAGGGATTTGATCTGCTCCTGCCATTCATGAGCCTGTGGAGTATTGGTCCGGGGTTTTTGATCCTGTACAGCGCTATGGTAAGCGTGTCGAAAGAAATCTATGAGGCGGCGCGCGTGGATGGAGCAGGTCCTCTTGCACGTTTTTTCTTTATCACGCTGCCAATGATTTCTCCCGCAATCTTTTTTACACTGGTCATTAATCTGACCGGTGCATTCGGCGGCGCGGTTCTGTTAGACAGGGGCTATATCTTGAGTTTTAGTCTGTCTCCGATGGAAAGCTATATCAATGAGACGATGTTCCGCCAAACGGAGTTAGGCTATGCCAGCGCGCTGGCATGGGTCACATTTGCTGTGATGATGACGCTCACGCTGCTTCTGTTCTGGTCGGCAAAGCGCTGGGTGTATTTCCCGGAGGAGGATCTCAATGAGATTTAATCGCACGACGTCTCCTGATCAGGAAGCATCCCAACTCACCTTGCGCCTCTGGGATTTTACCGGGACGGCGCTGCTCAACCTGTTTGTAATTCTATTCCTGGTTGCTTATCTGTCTCCGTTGCCTTTTATGATTATCTCTTCCCTGACTCCGCATGACCAGTTCCTTGATTCGAACGCGCCGATCTTGCCATCAAAACGTATAAAGTTCCATTACGAGGGAAAAGACCTGATCGTTTATCAGGTACCGACAGAGGAAGGGATCAAACATTGGGCTTTGTATAAGCCATCCCGGCGGTCCAGTCAATTCATCGACCCCGAAAACCCGGAGGCGGGTCCTATCCTTTGGGAAGGCGCCTGGCGGACGCTAAAAGCGGACTACACGTTTGCGCCCACGCTGGATAATTTCAAGGATTTTTTTGCCGTGGCAGATATTCCGCTATATCTGAAAAATACCATTGTCGTCGCGATCATCAGTGAGATCGGCGTGCTGGCGTCCTCCATAGCGGTGGCGTATGGATTATCGCGGTTTCGTATTCCCGGCTTGAAATATATCTTTTTCCTGCTGATTGCCACCATCATGATCCCCAGCAACATCACGCTCGTCCCTACCTATTATTTGTATAGCGGGCACATGCTGAACTGGATTGGCACCTGGCTGCCTTTGATCGTTCCGCACTTTTTCGGAAGCGCCATTTTGATTTTTCTACTCCGTCAAAATTTCAAGAGCATCCCGCGTGACCTGGATGAGGCGGCGATGTTGGACGGCGCGGGGCCCTTGCGAATCCTCATTTCGGTGATTTTGCCGCAGTCGATTCCCGTGGTGGTGACCGTGGCGCTGCTGCACTTCTTTTATATCTGGAATGAAACGCGGCTCTCGAGTCTGTATCTGGGAATCGCTCCTCATCGACAAATGATCTCGTTTGCGGTGCAGCGCAATCAAACCTACTTCTTCACCCCCGAGGTACTGATGGTCGGTGCGCTGGTCGTAATGATTGTGCCTGTGATCGTCTTATTCCTTTCGCAGCGGTTCTTCATGCAGGATATGATCGTCACGCAGATCGAGAAGTAGCAGCATGCAGCCAACACGGAGGATCGCCCTCATCTGGCTCGCCTGGGTAATCCTTTTGATTGCCTTTCAAGCGTGGATGCATGCCCGTATTATGCCCCAGTGGCCCGATCGAGCATTAAGCTGGACCACAGAAGTTACAGTTCCAAATTACCAGCAAGGGCAGAAATATCTTGTTGAGCCCTTCATGAACAATCAGGTGGCTTGGGACTCGGAATATTATCTGGCGATTGCCGTGGGCGGCTATGACGATCCGGCTACAGACTTAATAGGTCCTCCAGATCATCAAGTTACATTAAGTTACGCGTTCCTGCCCTTTTATCCGTTGCTCATTCGTTTCTTCGCCATTCCCTTAAGTTTATTGGGGTTGAATCCGATCGCAACTGCCACCCTCGCTGGCGTGATCGTCTCTGCCCTGGGAGCGCTGGGAGGAATGGTAGCGTTGTATGATTTGACATACGATTCTCTAGGGGAGGATGGCGCCCTGCGAAGTGCATTTTATTTCATTATTTTTCCGACAGGGTTCTTCCTCGTGCAAGTGTACACCGAGGGTATTTTTGTGGGACTTGCCTTTGGTTGCCTCGCTATGCTCCGCCGTAAGAACTGGCTCATGGCCGCGACCCTGGCAGGTTGTACAGTGCTGACCCGGCCTGTTGGCATAGCCATTTTTATCCCGATGATTGTTAACTGGCTGCGTACCGGTGATTGGCTGGATTTTGACCTAGAATGGCGACAGGTCCTCCATCAGGGCATTTCCTTACAACCTCTTAGGCGTGCCTTACTTGTCTTCGCTCCCCTCGTTACATTTTTAATTTGGAAATTTTCGTATTATGGCATTGCTTTTGATTTTGTGGAGAGGGAATTTTTTGGAAGCAGCTTCATGAATTTAGACAGGGCATTCTTTGCCTGGAAGGAAGCGTGGCGGTCGATGTTTATGGGGATCCCTCCGCGTATCGCAAACTACGTTTTGATCTTTTTTCTTTTTGCTCTGGGGCTCATAGCATGTTTTAAGACAATAAAAGATTACCCCGAAGCGGCATGGTTCAGCCTGGCAGTCATCCTTATATCTGTTGGCAGCGGTCCACCCTCCGGGATTCATCGCTATATTTTGACCATACCTGTCATATTCATATACCTGGCAAGACTGGGCAGGAACCCTGTTTTCGATAGAGCCTGGACTCTCTTTTCGATCTTGTGGATGGGCGCGCTGGCAGCGCTTTTTGCGCTTGATATGTGGGTCGCGTAAAAGTCCTGTATTCGTGTAAAATAGGTTGACAAACACCCGTTGTAAGATCAACAAAAATTTGGTCGAATGTCTGTAAATCTTCTAGCCCGCATTCCATTTTTTACCAGCCTCCCAGCGGAGGAACTTGACCGGCTGATGCAAGAAATGGATGTTGTCAATTTGAATTCGGGCGACATCCTGTTCCATGAAGGCGATCCCGGGGAACACCTCTATGTGGTGGTCGAGGGAGATCTGGAAATCTTGCTCGCGCCGGATACGGACAATGAGCTGATCCTCAATATGGTTCATGCAGGGGAATATATCGGGGAAATGAGCCTGCTTCAGCCCGGCGGAGTCCGCACGGCGAGCGCGCGGGCGCGTGGCAATGTCGTCCTGCTGAGCTTAAATCGCGACCAGTTCAAAAACCTGCTCGAACGCAATCCCCGCCTGTCCACTGCCATGGTCAGTGTGCTCAGCCAGCGCCTGGATAACACCAATGCTGCCACGTTCCGCGATCTCACGGAAAAGAACCGTCAGTTGCAGAAAGCTTTCGACGAGCTCAAGGAAGCGCAGGAGCAGCTGATTGAGAAAGAACGCCTCGAACGGGAGCTCAAGGTGGCTGCCGATATTCAGATGTCCATTTTGCCGGATGTTTTGCCGGTGCACGACAGGTTTGATTTCGGTGGCCGCATTCTCCCGGCTCGACAAGTGGGAGGCGACTTCTATGACGTGTTCCCTCTTGGAGACAACAAGATCGGCGTCCTGATCGGAGATGTCGCGGATAAGGGCGTTCCTTCTGCAATTTTCATGGCTCGCGCCCACGCGCTGATCATTGCCGAGGCAGATAGTGTGAGCTCACCGGGCGTGGTCTTACGGAAGGCGAATAAGCATATCACCCGCCTCGAAAAATCCACGCAATTTGTCACAGCTTTGTATGGCGTCCTTGACACAGAAACAGGTGAGTTCTCCTATGCCCGCGCCGGTCACGAACCCCCTCTGCTAATGCACGAACATGGAGACGTCCACCGCCTGCCTCATAAGCCCGGTATGGCGCTGGGATTATGGGAAAATATCGCGCTGGATGAGTACAGTTTGTTCCTGCCCAAGGGGTCTCTGCTCGTCATGTTCACCGATGGGATGACGGACTGCCGCAACCCCAAAGGCGAGCCCTTTGGGTTAGAGCGTATCCGTCTGACGATGGCGGAGCTATGGAACACCTCGGCGCAATCCAGCTGCGATCAACTGTTCGATACCCTGATGATGTATCAAAGCGGCTCGAAGCAGGATGATGATGTTACACTGGTGGCGGTACATGCGAAATAAAGAGACCGAGTTCAAACTCGGTCTCTTGCTTTCCGTAGCGCGACAAAGCTCTAAGCCTGTTCCAGCGCCTGCCTGATGTCCTCCACCAGATCGTCCTTATTTTCGATTCCCACCGAGAGGCGCACCAGTCCTGGGTCAACGTCCAGTTGTGAGCCTGCGACCGAAAGATGAGTCATGGCAGCAGGGACCTCGATCAGCGATTCCACGCCGCCAAGCGACTCGGCCAGGGTAAAAATCTTTGTGCTCTCCGCGGCTCGAATCGCTGCCTCTTGCCCTCCTTTCAGGAGGAACGAAATCATCCCACCGCCGTTCCTCATTTGCTGTCGGGCAATTTTCTGCTGAGGATGACTGTCCTGGAATGGATAAAAAATCTTTTCCACCTTTGGGTGTTCCTCCAGAAACTCAACAATCGCACTGGCATTTTCATAATGCCTGTCCATGCGGATGGGCAGCGTCTTGATGCCGCGCAGGACGAGGAAGCAGTCCATCGGTCCTGGCACCGCCCCCACCGCGTTTTGCAGGAAAGCGAGTGTTTCCGCCAATCTTTTTTCTTTTACGATCACCGCGCCACCAACCACATCCGAATGACCTCCGAGATACTTCGTCATGGAGTGCACGACGATATCCGCGCCGAGTTCCAGGGGGCGCTGCAGATAGGGAGTGGCAAACGTATTATCGACGACCAGCAATGGACGGTTTTCGTGAGCGTGCACGATTTCCGCGACCGCACGAATATCGGTGATGCGCAGGAATGGATTGGTAGGAGTCTCCAGCCACACAAGCCGGGTGGACGGAGTCATAGCGTCGGCGACCGATTCGGGATCGGTGGTATCGGAAAACGTAAATTCCAGCTGGAAGCGCCGCAGCACTTTGTCAAAAAGGCGGAACGTACCGCCGTAAACGTCATTGCCTGCCAGCACATGGTCACCGGAATCCAGCAGACGCAGAACAGTATCCGTTGCGGCAAGTCCCGAGGCGAAGGCAAATCCATACTTGCCTCCTTCCAACGCGGCGAGGCAATCCTGAAGCGCCTTGCGGGTCGGATTCTGCGTGCGGGAATATTCATAGCCCTGACGCGGTTTGGCAACGCCATCCTGCATATACGTGGAAGTAAAATACACAGGCGTCATGACCGCGCCGTTGTTGGGATCCGGTTCCTGCCCGGCGTGGATTGCAAGCGTTTCAAATTTCATTCGCTCTCCTGTAATTTTTCGTTAAGATGAGTTGTCTGAAAATCATAAATCATTATACAAGCGTAGCGGTCCTGTGGACAAGTGAAGCGGCACTTCGCGCTACGAACGAGGAAAGATGACAAAGACAATCTTGGCTGTGCTTGCCCACCCGGACGATGAATCCTTTGGGCTGGGGGGCACGCTGGCGCTGTATGCACAAAAAGGCTATGACACATATTTAGTCTGCGCTACCCGCGGCGAAGCAGGGACGGTAGACGCGTCCTATCTTAACGGCTTCAAAGATACGGCAGAGCTTCGCACCGGGGAGCTTCTACGCGCGGCAAAAATTTTAGGCTTAAGGGATGTTTTCTTTCTGGGATATCGCGATTCAGGAATGGTTGGCTCGCAGGAGAATCTGCATCCTGAGGCGCAGATTAACCATCCGGTTGAGGAGGTCGCCGGAAAGGTCGTCAAATATATCCGTGAGCTCAAGCCCGATATTGTTATTACCTTCGACCCGATCGGTGGCTATAAACATCCGGACCATATTCATATCCAGAAAGCAACGGTGCTTGCCTTCGAG
The DNA here is from genome assembly GCA_035699125.1 of Anaerolineales bacterium. GTDB lineage: Bacteria > Chloroflexota > Anaerolineae > Anaerolineales > Villigracilaceae > Defluviilinea. The sequence goes on along the minus strand of DASSBC010000065.1, from coordinate 1,482 downwards.
AAAGCGGATGATGCCTCCTTCCATCCTGAAGCAGGAGCGCCCTTTAAGCCGCGAGCCCTTTATTATCAGGTCTTCTCACGCCGGATTCTGCGATGGACGGTACGACTCATGCCCCTGTTTGGAAAGGACCCAACAAGATTTGGGCAGAATGCAGATATCAACTTAAAGGAGCTCGCCGAAGTAGACTTCCCGGTTCATGCACGGTTGGACGTCAGTTCTGTTTCTGAGATCAAAAAACAAGCAGGAGCACAACATGCCTCCCAGGGAGGAGTGGGGATGCGCCAGGGAGTCTCTGGTTTCCTCACGCGTCTCTTTGGCGAGAAAGAAGAATTTATGCGTGCCTACCCGCCCATTGAGAAGGAACGATACAAAATCGCGAACGATTTGTTTCTTGAATGAATCACAAGGTATATCGTCGATTAAGAGGACAACTTTGACTGACACGAATCCGTCTGCGCAAGGACCGCACCAGGGGCAGCCCGTTCGGATGGCGGGTGAGCCTGTGAGCCGCGCTCGAGCTGCCATGTTGATGATCCACGGGCGCGGAGCCAGCGCGGAGGACATCTTATCTCTGGCAAATGAATTCGATCAACCCGGGTTCGCCTACTTCGCTCCGCAGGCATCGGGTAACACCTGGTATCCAAATCGTTTTTTGGTCCCACTGACCGCGAACGAGCCCTGGCTTTCTTCCGCCCTGAAGCTTGTGGAGGACGTCCTAAGGGAAGTCATCAACGCAGGAATTCCTTCTGAGCGAATCATCCTTCTGGGGTTCTCACAGGGTGCTTGTCTCGCGCTCGAGTTTGCCGCGCGAAACGCGCGGCGCTACGGGGGAATTGCGGGACTAAGTGGTGCACTGATCGGCCCTGATGATACGCCGCGTGATTACAAAGGTTCGCTGGCGGGAACTCCTGTCTTTCTGGGATGCAGCGATGTGGATTTTCACGTGCCACAAGAACGCGTCGATGAGACCGCTGAAGTAATGCGGCGCCTGGGCGGAGATGTCACCAAACGCTTTTATCCAAACATGGGTCACATTGTGAATCAGGATGAGGTTGATTTTGTGCGCGGCATGATGCAGACGCTCATCTCTCCTTCCTGACAAAGCTCGTTTGTACAGCCAACCCATATTCACCTGAGCTTCGGATATCGCGTCTTCAATGGCGCGACCTTCTCCTTTTCGCTTTCGCTCATCTTTTCAAAACTGCGTCGAAGCCATTGGGATCAAATAAAATCTCAGCTATAGCTGCTCACGTAAGAGTATGTAGTTCGGACTAAACTACGTTCTCGCCCTTGGGACTGTTGTGACGGGAAACAACTATGTACATATACAATTAAATTAAGCAGGTAGCTGCGGCGGGTAGTGCGGCAGCTACCTGTGTAGTTGGCGAGGAGACGATTACCGTGCGGTAGGATCTGTTTCGTTCAAATATTCTTCCAGATCGGTATATCCATCTGCATCGAAGTCGCTTCTCGAGTCGGTCG